>JAZKYL010000045.1:0-87794 GCA_045612105.1 Eubacteriales bacterium | reverse complement strand
TCTTCTATCGTGTTGCAAGTTTATTTGAAACCTTTTAAACAAAAGAGTTTACAATACACTCGAAACACGATAGCAGTGAGGCTTTGATAAAAATCCTCACGATTTCATAAGATGAAATGGCTACACTTCCAACCATTTTTTGGGGAAGTTTTTGAAGAGCTCGAGAAACTTTTTTCAAAAAGTTTCTCGAACGCGCCTCCCCCGCGTCCCCTTCGGCCGACAAATCAAAATTTGAACATCAAAAAAGAAGTAACGGTTTTTCGTTACTTCTTTTTAAATAATGGCTTATCCGACGAGCAGAGCCACGCGCCGACGATCATAAGGGCGAGGGCGGCGAAATAGGTGTAGGGTGGCATATCTCTGAAGATGATAAGCGAGAGCAGAGTACCGATAAAGGGCGCAATAGCGTAATATGCGCTTGTTCTTGCCGCGCCGAGATTCCTTTGCGCGTAGACGTAGAAGAAGATGCTAAGTCCGTAAGCCACGAAGCCTACTCCGAGGACGGCAAGTACGCTCCACCATACTGTGATACGCTCACCGAGAATAAGTCCGATTATTACAGACCCCGCGCCCGAGCAAAGTCCCTTGACTACAACGATCTCAAGAGGGTCTTTATCCGAAAGCTTTCGCGTGCAGTTGTTCTCAATACCCCAACAGAGGCAGGCGAGAAGAATAAACAGCGAGCCGTAGGAAAATTTGAGGCTTGAAATGTCCTCAAAAGAGAGTAAAGCGCAGGAGAGGGTCACAAATCCGATTCCAAACCAAAGCCTTGGACTTATCTTTTCTTTGAAGACCATAAGTGCGATCAGCGAGGTGGCAACGATCTCAAAATTGTTGAGAAGAGACGCGTTTGCCGCCGTGGTGTATGAGAGACCGAGAAGCAAAAATATGGGCGCGGCGATGTCAAGCACTATCATTGCGATAGTATAGGGAAGATCGCTTTTCGTCAGCTTTTCCTCTCCTTGATTTATCTTCGCGGTCTTGCGAATAACGGCAATTATGCCCATTCCAACTCCCGCGCCGATATAGAGAAAGCCTGCCATCAGTGTTGAGGGCATATAGTCAAGCAAAAGCTTTGAAAATGGGGAATTGATAGCATATAGAGCGGCAGCAAGTATTGCTAAAAATATTCCTGTTGTTTGTTTTGATTTTTTCATAGTCATAAATATGGGCGACCGAGGTCGCCCTTTTGTGATTTTATTCAATGATTAATGCGGTTTTCAAAAGTAACTCTGCATTCAGCACTCTGCATTTATTCTTCCTTACCCGTCAGATACTTCTTGTAAAGTCCGCAGGGGGTGAACTCGGTGCATCTGCCTCCGCGATAGGAGCACATAGGCTCAAGAGTGCCGACGAATTCGGGGCACTGTTCCTCAACAAGTCGCACGATCTCCGCCATTACCTTACGGGTGTAGGGGTCAGCCTGCATACAAAGGCGGCGGCGAGACATGAACATAAGCTCTTGTGCGTTTATGTACATCATATGAGAAACGGGAGAATCCTGGGGAGCCTTGGTTCTGTCGTAGTTCTCCTGACGGTCGTTTCTCTGGCTCTGAACGAAGTGGGTAACACCAATAAAGTGACGGCAGAAGTGAACCGAAACGTAATAGGGAATCACCATTTTAATACAGAAATTAAGGGTTCTTATGGGGCTGTGCTCGCTAAGCAGCAGCTTGTGCCTCCACTCGGCGGTGGGGAGCTTGGTGCTGGTCTTGCCGACGGTGTTGAGGGTGCAGAGCTTACAAAGCATCCAATCCTCTTCGGTGGGGTATTTCAAAAGTTCAACGGTGAAATCCATATTATTTGCTCCTTAAATTTTTAGATTTTATTCTGTAATTAATTCTATCATATTCGCAGAATTAAGTCAAGAGAAAAACGAGCGAAGAAAACAACTTCTCAAAAAATGCCCTTATTCCTTTTCAAATTCTTCGGCAACCTGCTTGAGCAGCTCTCGTATAGGCAGCTTCTGGGGGCATATGTCCTCACACTGACCGCATTCTATGCAATCGCTTGCCTTGCCACGCTCCTTTGTGAAAATTCCGTAATAATAGCCCGAATTCCAATTCTTCCACTTGTTTTTCTCGTTCATGCAAGCGAAAAGACGGGGAATTACAATATTTTTGGGGCAACCGTCAACGCAATAGCGACAGGAGGTGCAGGAAATAAGATTTTTGCTCTTGATGATTTCGGCAACCTTGAAAACCGCCTCGGTCTCGCACTCGTCAAGGGGCTTGAAATCGGTCATATAGGAAAGGTTGTCGCGCATCATATCCATGTTACCCATGCCCGAAAGCACCATCATTATGCCGTCATGGCCCGCCGCGAAGCGGATAGCGTAGCTTGCGTGACTTCCGCCGTTAAGCGCGTCGAGAACCTCTGCCGCGTCGTCGGGAAGGTTGACGAGACTGCCGCCCTTAACAGGCTCCATAACGATCACGGGCTTTCCATGCTTCTTGCAGGTCTCGAGGCAGAGACGGGATTGAACCGACGCATCGTTGTAGTCGAGATAATTGAACTGAATCTGCACCACCTCGATCTGAGGGTACTCGGTAAGTATATGATCGAGCACGTCGGCAGTGTCGTGGAAAGAAATGCCGAGATGACGCACCTTGCCCTCCGCGATCAGCTCAAGTGCAGTCTCGTAAGCTCTGCAATCCTTGTATTTTTGAAAATTAGTGCGGTTTTGCGCGTGCATAAAGTAAAAATCGAAGTAGTCAACGCCGCAAGCCTCCAGCTGTGACTGGAAAAAAGGACGGATATCCTCGTTTGAGTTAAAATATGGAGCGGTCAGCTTGTTTGTCAGTACGAAAGTTTCACGTGGGTGACGGGACGTCAGACATTCACGGAGCGCGGTCTCGCTTTTTCCTCCGAGATAACCGTGGGCGGTGTCAAAATAGTTAAATCCTGCATCAAGGAAGGCATCTACCATACGGCAGACCTCAGCCGTGTCAACCTCGCCGTCCTTCATAGGAAAACGCATACATCCAAAACCAAAATTCTTCTTTATCTTTTCAAAAACAGTCATTTTCTACCTCTTTTTTTGAATTCTATCATTCAGTAATACAATTATACATTAAAATAACACCTCTTGTCAAGAGTTTGTATTGACAATTTGATTTTATCGTGATAAAATAAAGTATAAATATTCTTTTGGAGGGCTTTTTTTATGTTACTTATCAAAAACGGTTATATAAAAACTATGGCGGGCGACGATATCAAGAACGGATACGTTCTTATCGACGACAACGGCAAGATCGCGGCAATCGGAGAGTGTTACGAAGCAAGCGCAAATTGTGAGATCATCGACGCGGGTGGCAGACTTGTGACCCCCGGTTGCGTTGAGGCGCACTGTCATATCGGACTTGATAACGAAGCGGTTGGCTGGGAAGGGCACGACTACAACGAGATAGTCGACCCCCTGACACCTCAGATGAGAGCTATCGACTCGATCTATCCCCAGGATGAAGCATTTGCAAACGCGGTTATGAACGGTGTGACCTCGGCTTGCACCGGTCCCGGCAGCGCAAATGTGGTTGGCGGTACATTTGCGGCAATCAAGCTCTGTGGCAAGAGAGTAGATAAAATGCTTATTAAGGAAGCGGTTGCCATGAAGTGCGCCTTTGGTGAGAATCCCAAGCGTTGCTACGGTCAGGCAACTAAAAAGAGCCCGATGACCAGAATGGGCACTGCGGCACTGCTCCGCGAGTTGCTTTTCAAGACACAAAGATACCTTCAGGATAAGGAAGAGGGCAAAAACCCCGCCTTTGATATGAAGCTTGAGGCAATGATCCCCGTAATCAAGGGTGAGTTGCCCTTGAAGGCTCACGCGCACAGAGCAGATGATATTTTGACCTCGATCCGTATCGCCAAGGAATTTGGAGTTAAGCTGACTCTTGACCATTGTACCGACGGCGCGGTAATTGCCGACGAGCTTGCAGAGGAGGGATATCCCGCATTCGTGGGTCCTACTCTCGGAGGCAAGAGCAAGATCGAGCTTCAGAATAAGAGCTTTACAACACCAAAGGCACTTCACGAAGCCGGTGTGCCGATCAGTATCATCACCGATGCTCCCGTAATTCCGCTTCAGTATCTTCCTATGTGCGCGGGACTTGCGGTCAACGCAGGTCTGCCCGAGGACGAGGCTTGGAAAGCTATCACTATAAATCCCGCAACACAGACGGGAATCGGTGACAGAGTCGGAAGCCTTGAGGTTGGCAAGGACGGTGACTTGGTCATCTGGACAGCAGACCCCATAACTACCGTTGGCGCGTCGGCATACGTGACCGTTATCGACGGTAAAGTTGTCTATGAAAAGGAGCAGATATGACCGATTACAGTGAACTTTGTTCTCAGCTTCACGCACTTATTGATGGCATACCGCACAGAACCGCGAACCTCGCTAATGCCTCCGCGCTTATCTTCAATACTCTTGAAGACCTGAATTGGGCGGGATTTTATCTTATGGAGGACGGCAGATTGGTGCTGAACGCTTTTCAGGGCAAGCCTGCCTGCATAGAAATAGAAGTCGGCCGCGGTGTCTGCGGCACAGCGGTTGCGGAGAAGAAGACTCAGCTTGTCAAGGACGTTCACTCGTTCCCCGGACATATCGCCTGCGACGGCGCGTCAAACAGTGAGATAGTCATCCCGCTTTTCGACCAAAGCGGAGAAGTGGTGGGTGTGCTTGATATCGACAGTCCGATCTTTTCAAGATTTGACGAAACAGATAAAGTGGGTCTTGAGGAGTTTTCGAAAATTATCAGTAAAGCTCTGTAAAAAGAACAAAAATTCAGCTTTTACCTTGACGAAAAACGAAAAATTTGGTATCATTAATATAATAAGGAGGTGAGGTTATGCCCCAGGCTAATATTTTGATAAATCTTTTCGGTCTTATCGTTACTTTGATAATATTTTTCAGCTGTCTTGAAGAAAGAGCCAAGAAGGAAACGCGTTCCAATTCATTCCTTTTTCTGATGGGATGTATCATCATCGCCCTTATAGCCGATATCTTGGGTTGGATGGGCGAGGGAAATATATCTCTCTCACTTATGACAATAATCGGGAATACCGTAGCGTACTGTTCGGGATATCTTGCGATATTTTTCTTCCTGGTTTATCTTAAGGAAAACCTTTTCAAAACAAGCAAATGCGTGACAGTAATAGTTGTGATATTCGGCTTGCTGTGTCTTATATCAATTGTTTATATATCGGTAAACGCTTCTCTCGGATTGGATTATTATATTGACAGCGAGGGTCATTACGTTCACAGCAGCGACATAGACGTTATGATGACTCATTTTGCTTTTCCCGTATTCGCTTTTCTTGTTTCCACTATGATGATATTTATTTCTCGTGAAATAAGTATTCGGGATTGTATTTTTTATCTTTTTTACGCGGTCTTTCCTACCATCGGTGTAGTATTTGATTATTTGGTTCATGGCTGGTCGCTGACATACGTAGGGCTGGTTATCGGAACACTTATAATCTATACAAATATTTATCTGCAAAAGCGCAGACTCATCCAAGAGCAGAGGGCCGCGCTTATGATGTCGCAGATAAATCCTCATTTTATGTATAATACCTTGACCACTATTGCCTCGCTTTGCGAAATAGATCCAAAGCAGGCAAAGGCATTGACCATAGAATTTTCAACTTTTCTCAGACAAAACCTGAACACCCTGACTTCCTCCGAGCTTGTACCCTTTGAGCAGGAGCTGAGACATATCGGTTGTTATTTAAAGATAGAAAAGGCAAGATTTAATGAAAGAGTAAACGTGGTCTATGACATTAAAGCCAAGAATTTTTCAGTCCCTTCGTTAAGCCTTCAACCTTTGGTCGAAAATGCCGTCAAGCACGGAATAACTAAAAAGGCAAAGGGAGGAACGGTAAGAATTACCACCTATCAGACCGAAAAGTACTATGTCGTAGAGATCAAGGATGACGGAGTGGGTTTCGACGTGGAAGTACTTTCATCAAGCGGCTCTGAGCACGTTGGAATTAATAACGTTCGCAATCGCTTGAAGGATATGTGCAGCGGAAGTGTTGAAATAAAGAGTATGGTAGGTGTGGGAACACGAATAATCGTAAAGATCCCACAAAAAAGAAGAAAAAGACTTGAGGTGTGATGCACCGAGCCTTAAATGAAAGGACGGTTGAAGAATGAATATATTAGCGGTTGACGATGAATATTACGCATTGAAAATGATCGAATCGGCTATAGGTGAGACCGTGTCGGGAGCAAATCTGTATCTTTGCCCGAATCCGACTCTGGCTATCGAGACAGCTGAAAAAATCAGAATAGACGTTGCTTTTCTTGATATACATATGCCTGAAATGACGGGAGTTCAGCTTGCAAAAAAGTTGAAGGACATAAATCCTCAGATCAATATAATATTTGCCACGGGATTTACCGAGCATATGAAGGAGGCTATCGACCTGCGTACAAGCGGATACTTGATGAAGCCTGTAACAGCAGCCGCCGTTAAAGTGGAAATGGAAAATCTCCGTCACCCCGTAGAGTGGAGCGTGGAGAAGCGAGTAAAGGTGCTTTGCTTCGGCAACTTTGAGGTCCTGGTGGACGGAGTGCCCGTAAAATTCGAGAGAAAACAGTCCAAGGAGATATTTGCCTACCTTATAGATAAAAGAGGAACCTCGGTAACCTATCCCGAGCTTGCCTCGATCATCTGGGAGGACGGAGATTACGACAGAACCAAGCAGAAGAATCTTCAGGTCTACGTGGCAAGCCTTGTAAAGACCCTCAATTCTCTTGGTGAAAATGATCTGATCCTTCGAAACAGACAGGGAATACTTGTAAATACGGCGAAGATAGATTGCGACTATTACAGATTCCTTGAGGGTGACGTAAGAGCCATAAATTCCTTCACGGGACAGTATATGAGCGCATATTCCTGGGCGGAATTTACCGTGGGCTATCTTGAAAGCCAAGCTAATAAGAGAAAATGACAAAAAATATGTGAATATTTAAGATTTCGGCATTTTTCGAGCAATTTTTCGAAAAAATGCCGAAATTTTTTTGAATTTTTTGAAAAAAGTGAAAAATTTGTAGTCACCGTGTAGTCATTTGGTGATAGAATACGCTTAGAAAGCTGGAAAAATATGCTTTCAAAACACAAAAAAGCCTAATAGGGAGGGCTTTAATTTAAAAATTTTTCTACAAAGGAGAAAGAAAAATGAAAAAGAACAGAACACTCATTATCTCGCTGCTTCTCATCGCAGCTCTCGCGCTTGGTATCGGTTATGCGGCACTTTCCGATGATTTGTTTATCGATGCTACCGTAAGCTTCGATCCCACTGTGGCAGAAGACGAACTTGACGTTGACGTAAAGTTCCTTTCCGCTACTCACAACGATTATTGTACAGCAGGTGTTTCCGGCAATGATGCTTCCGGAGATACCGGATACATTCACATCGGTGGTGAGGATGTTCCTTACGAGCTTGCAACCCCCATTCAGTATGCAGAGGCTACCTTCGTTGTTGAAAACAACTATGAGGCTACAGTTAACGTTGCTATAAATTGTGATCTCGGTGCTCTTCATGCAAAGTATGACGTTG
Source organism: Eubacteriales bacterium (assembly GCA_045612105.1). Taxonomy (GTDB): domain Bacteria; phylum Bacillota; class Clostridia; order Oscillospirales; family CAG-272; genus SVTX01. The sequence continues at coordinate 80,225 of JAZKYL010000045.1, read as the reverse complement.
TAGTCGACGTAACCGGTGCTACCGGTATTGCTTCCGGAGAGACCGGAACTGTAAAAGTAACAATTACACCTAAGGATGTTTTGACAGATGCTATCAATGGGGAGACTTTCCGAATTGAGCTTCTTGCAACTGTTGTTGAATAAGATCGATCAGTACGTATTTATTCTTATTTACGAGTAAAACAAACCTAAGAAAGGAGGATCGCAAATGAATAAAGATAAAAGGATCCTATACATATCGCCTTTAATAATATTTGCGGTTCTCCTTATCGCTCTCTTTGTGGATATAGGAAGCAGCAAAATAGTTGCGGCTTGCTTGCTGCTTCCCATAACCGTAGCAGTCTGCCTCATTATTAAAAAAAGAGGCTCGCTGTCGATAAACAAAAGAGAAGTTTTGCTGCTTTCAACGGTCGTAGCGGTAATTTACGTGGTCCTTGTTCAAATGACGGGAATATACTTCGGAACTTATAAAAATCCCTATTTTATAAATCTTGATAGGTTTCTCAAATTTGTCCTGCCAATAACCGTTATCATCATAGCAGTTGAGATCGTCAGATACGTATTTCTGTTGCAAAAGAATAAGTTTGTTGATTTTATTATCTATCTTTCTTGCGTTATAGCCGAGATACTGATGTTCTCAAATTTAAAAAGCATTACTACCTTTAACAAATTTATGGACCTTGTCGGGTTAACACTTTTCCCGGCATTGTGCGCAAACGTTTATTATCATTATATCTCGAAGCGTTACGGAGCAATTCCGAATATAGCCTTCAGATTGATAACGACACTTTACGTTTATTTTATACCCAGAGTCACGAGAATGTCTGATTCGCTTTCTTCGTGCATCAATATTGTCTTCCCGATAATTATGCTCGCGTTCGTTTCGGCAATGTTTGAAAAGAAGAAAACCTTTGCAAAAAACAAGGGAAAAGCGTTGTCACGAATAAGCGTTGTGCTTGCGACTGTTATTATCGTATCGGTCGCAATGCTCATCTCCTGCCAGTTCCGTTTCGGTGCTATCGTAATAGCTACGGGAAGTATGACGGGAGAGATAAATAAGGGAGACATGATCGTTTACGAACAGTATGACGATCAAAACATCAAAGAAGGACAAGTAATTGTTTTTCGAGAGAATAACTCAAGAATAGTACACAGAGTAGTTAAAATTGAAAATATTGGTGGCGAGATGCGGTATTACACTAAAGGTGATGCCAACGAGGCTCTCGACGCGGGATATAGAACCGAGGCTGACATAGTCGGTTTGACCGACGTGAAGATCGCATATATCGGTTATCCGACTCTGTGGCTGAGAGAACTAATTAAACACTAAAGAAAGGAGGTTATGATAGATGTCGGAAAAGGAACAAAAAAGGCGTCAAGGCTACCGAAAAAACCGAGAAAAATGGATATTTACCCAAACAGTCATAGTAATTGTTTTGACTTTGGCAATATTGATCTCTGCTCTCGTTGCTTATCAGCTTGAGAAGACCTACTATATAGGCTATCGCGAGGGTGGAAACATTGATTATAATATTTTTCTGAAGGAAAACGACTTCTTTGAAGAAGATCATCTTGGAAAGGATCAATCCTACGTCGCGTCGCTTATCGATAAGATAGTTGCCAACTTCACGTATGAGATCGATATGGATACAGAAGACGTGAATTACCGCTATTCTTACGATATCACGGCAAGACTTGAGATAATCGACGACACCTCGGGTGTTGCGATTTTCCAGCCTGAGTATGAACTTGTCAAAGCTCAGAACAAATCGCAAAGCAGCTCAAGCAGACTTGTGATCAATGAGATCGTCGTATTGAATTATGATGATTATAATTCTTTGGCGGGCGAGTTCCTTGCAACCTATGATCTTGACCGTACCACAAGTAATATCGTTGTTACTCTCAAGGTCGATGTTCTCAGTGACTGCAACGCGTTTTCAGGAAGCAGCACCGATACATATTTTTCCGAATTGCGTATACCTCTTACAACAAAGACTGTCAATATTAAGATGACCTCCACCGTTCCCGATGCGGAAGCGAAGATGATCGCGTGCACCAGAGGAGCGGGAAGCGAAGTCTTCAAGACCACAGCGATCGTGCTTGGTGTTGTTGACGTCATTTTGTTGCTTGTTCTCGTAGCGTTTATTTACCTTACGAGAACCGACGATATTACTTACACAGCACGTGTAAAGAAGATCGTTTCTCAGTATAAGTCTTACATTCAGAGGATCAAGAACGTATTTGATATGTCCGCATATCAGGTTATAATAGTCGATACCTTCGACGAGATGCTCGAGATCCGAGATACCATTCAGGCTCCTATCCTTATGCATGAAAACGAGGATAAGACCTGCGCGAAGTTTATTATTCCTACTGATAACAAGCTGCTTTATCTGTACGAGATAAAGATAGATGGCTACACCGAGCCCGAGCCCGCACCCAAGAAGGAGCCCGGCCCCACTACCATCTGCAAGCCTCAGATAACTAACGTAGTCCGTCCCGTAGTCAAGGTTGTAGTTACCCCCAAGGCGACTGAACCCGAGGCCGAGATAGCCACCGTTATTGAAGATGCCGAGGTTGAGACAGAAGGCGATAGTGCTGACGTGGATATTGAGGTGCTTGAGGAAGAGAGAGGAGACGAGGTTGTCGAAGTAATCGATGAAGAGATCGTTACCGACGAGGACCTTGATATACTCGACGCTATCCCTATGGTAGAGGAAGAGATCGAGGAGGAGCTTATAGTAGATGCTCCCGGTGTTGACGCTATCGACGTATTTTGGGATGGAAAAAAGGATAAGAGCTACCGTTACGATCCCGACGGAAATGCCGTAGAAGAGGGCGACGTAGTTCTCGTTCCAACCAGAGACGATGAGAACGATAAAGATATCGTTCGAGAGGCAGAGGTTTTGAAGGGTAACTACAAGGTAGACCCCGCAGAGCTTGATTCTCCTCTTAAAAAGATCATCGGTGTTGTCAGACGCAGAGCCGAAAAGGTTTTTGTGGCTATGATAACCCCTGATGAAGAAACCGAAAATTCAGAAAAATAAGCAGATCTACATAGAAAGGAGGGTGCTGTATGAAGCTTTGGTTAAAAATTATATGCAGTATGGCGCTCTCCTTGATGTGTCTGTTTACCTGTGTCGGTTATGCTCAATTAAGTGATGATCTGTTAATCGAGGGATCGGTATCTGTGACTCCTCCCGAAGCGGTATACATTACAAACGTGACCCAGAGCGGCACTAACGGCTCTACCGGTACTGTAAACGGATACTCGATGACAGTGCTTAACAGTAAGACGGTACTTGGTAACAACGGTAGTGCTACAGTAACTTACACCATTACGGTGTTCAACAATACAAGCATTGATTACGGCTATAACGCTATGATCTATACTGTAGGAGAAAACACCTACGACAACGAGAGCATAGTTGTTACTCCTCAGATCGAGAGAAGAACGGTAGTTGAGTCCAAGGGGTATCTTTCCTTCGATGTTGTGGTTTCCTATAAAGACGGAAAGCAGGCATCTGATAAGGAGCTTAATTCTGTTATTACATACGAATTTCTGCCTCTCGATGATATTCCCGAGGATGAAGCAGAGATTGCGGTCAGCGGAGTTCTTGATCAGTTCAAGAAGATATTGAACGACGAGGTCGTAGGAAATCCCGATTCCAGCACTGACCTTTTGACACAGATGCAAGATGCCTCCGGTAACGACCGTTACAACTCCTCTTATATTGGTAACGTTTCAGGTGCATCAGGAGAAGACATAAATCTTCTTGCCGATCTGTTCCAAGGTCAGCTCTCACTTAATATTAACGGTACAGATACTCCCGTTAAGCTAATGATCAAGAATGAGGAGATTGACGGAAATACCGCTAATGGTAATGAGATGACGATCTACATGACCACTCACAACCTGCAAAAGCAGAATACAGGTTGGTTTGCTCCCACAGAATACGCACCCGTATACGCGGCAGTATTCCGTAAGGTCACTCTTGATGACGGAACTATCCGTTGGATGCAGGTTGGAGATATGTATCTTGGTTCTGCTGAGATCAAGCAGTATAGCGGTCGTCCGGGAAGTGGTTCATTCGATACCGACAACTGGAGACTTCTGAACGATGCGGGCAACCGTACAAGTACAACTATTAAGAACATTATTCAGAACTTGGAATAATTGAAAACAATTAAGAGATCCGCCCGAACCGGCGGATCTCTTAATTTTATAGATAAAATTGATTTTTGTTTAAGCCTTGGCAACGTCAATAACTATTCTCTCAACGATATCGACGACCTTTTCAAGGGATTCCACGGGCAGATACTCAAATCTCGAATGGAAATTCTCACCGCCTGTGCAAATGTTGGGGCAGGGCAGACCCATAAAGGAAAGTCTCGCTCCGTCGGTTCCTCCTCTGATGGGTACGATCTCGGGTTCGACTCCCACAGTCTTCATTGCGGCAATGGCGCGGTCGATAGTGTACATATGATTGTCTATGATCTCCTTCATGTTAAAGTAGGAGTCCTTTACGGTGACGGCGCAAGAGCCCTCGCCGTATTTTTTGTTGATCTTATCGCAAACCGAGGCAAAACGAGCCTTTTTTTCTTCAAATTTTGCTCTGTCGTGGTCGCGGATGATGTAGACAAGCTCTGCCTTTTCACATTCGCCGCTCATATCGATCAGGTGGAAAAAGCCCTCGTATCCCTCGGTCTTTGCGGGAATTTCGTCGGCAGGGAGCAGAGAATTGAAGTCCATAGCCATAAGTGCCGCGTTCTTCATCTTGTCCTTGGCACTACCGGGATGAATTGAAACTCCGAAGAACTCGGCTTTTGCGCTTGCCGCGTTGAAATTTTCATATTCAAGCTCGCCAAGACCGCCGCCGTCAACTGTGTAAGCATAGTCAGCGCCGAATTTTTCTACGTTGAAATGATCCGCACCGCGACCGATCTCCTCGTCGGGGGTAAAGCCGATTTTTACGGTTCCGTGCTTTGCGCCGCTTTTGATAATTCTCTCAACCGCCGAAACAATGGCGCAGACACCTGCCTTGTCGTCGGCTCCCAGCAAAGTGGTACCGTCTGTGACGATAAGATGATTGCCAACGTATCGATTCATTGAGGGATACTCTTCGGGAGTAAGGTATATGCCTTTTTCCTCGTTGAGACAGACCGCGCCACCCTCATATTTAACGATTTTCGTCTTGATGGGCTCGTCCGCGCAGGCATCGGAGGTGTCCACGTGAGCGATAAGACCGATAGTTGTTTTGCAATCGCAGTTAGCGGGGAGGGTTGCGTAAAGATATCCCTTTTCGTCAAGCTCAACGTTCTGAAGTCCCAGTGCCGTCAACTCTTCTGCAAGATAGCGGCTGAGAGCCAGTTGCTTTGCGCTTGACGGACAGGTCTCGCTTGTCTCGTCGGACATGGTGGGGAAGGAAACGTATTTTAAAAATCTTTCTGTAGTGTTCATTTTTGGTTCTCCTTTTTATTTTCCAAGCTTATCGAAATATCCCTTGTAGGGTATGTTGTGAGTGCTCTTCGGGAAGAAATAGTCGTACAGATCGATGAAATAATCGTCGGTCATGCTTGCTATGTAGTCCACAACTATCTGGTTGGGCTCGGTCTCCTCGTAAGGCATTTTTCTTGTGTAATGAGCCTCGTTTACGTAATCGATGTGCTGTGTAAATATCGGCGAATCGGTCTTGCCTGCGAGAAGATCGGTGAGTAGCTTTTCGTAAAGCTCTGTCATCATCGGCTTGATGGAGGTCCTGTACTTTTCTTGAACCGCGTCAAGCAGATATATCTTTCCGTAGTTCTCTTGCTTCAGCTTTTGCAGAGCGTTGAAATGCTTTTCGTCAAGCATTATGTAGGGCTTTCCGTAGCTGTTTTCGATGATATTGACCACAAGATTGTTTATTATCTCGGCATTTTTGTTACCGATCTCGCAGTTGTCGAAATCCTCGGAGTCAATAATTCTCGCGCGCATAGCGTCCTGACGGTCCTTGCCAAGATATGCGATTATGTCGGAAATTCGCATAACGCAGCCCTCAAGGGTGGAGGGAATAAGCTTTTTTACGTTAGCCTTGTCGAGATAGCAGCCCTCGATCATCGTGTCGAATTCCTCAAAGGATTCAAGAGCCTTGGGGCGGTATTCCGCAAGCTCAAGCTCGCCGTCGTGACTGGCGATTCCCGAAAGGGTCTGAAGGCTTACGTTGTAAGGATAAATGCCGTCAAGCACTCTTACCGAGTGGATGTTGTGAGAAAAACGTCTGCCGGTCTTTTCTCTGTATATTTCATCAAGATGATGCTCGCCCGCGTGACCGAAGGGGGTGTGACCGATATCGTGCCCCAGCGCGATTGCCTCGATAAGGTCGAGGTTGAGATTCAGAGTCTTACCGATAGTTCTCGCTATTCTCGAAACTAACTGAACGTGAAGGGCTCGCCTAGTTATATCATCGTTTCTGTAGAATGAAAAGACCTGGGTTTTGTCGGCATAGCGGTTATAATATGGACAGTGCAGAATTTTATCTATATCGCGGACGAAAGCGGTGCGCCAGACGTTGGCGGTATCCTTTTCCGACGGTGTTCTGCGAATAACATTGTCCTCGCCAAAGCCGAAATCGGGAAGGTTGCCCTCTTTTCTGTCATTGATTATTCGCTCGACAAGCTCGGGCGACAGCTGTTCGTAATTTAAGCTCATTTTTGTCCTCCTTAATAAGGGGTATATCTTATTTTACCACAAAAAGATTTTTGTGTCAAGAATACTGTGGCAGATATTGATTTTTCGATTGAAATATGTTAGAATTAATTATAACGTAAATAAGGAGAACCAAAAATGACTGATTTTTTGAATATTTTAAGAGGAATAAGCCCCATTCTCGTCTGCCTGCTCGTCTGCGCTGCAAAGATAGTTGAGATTACCATCCAATCTCTCAAGACCTGTATGATGGTAAAGGGACAGAGACTCAAAGCCGCGGGACTTGGCTTTATTGAGTGCACCATCTGGGGACTCGTTATCTCCACCCTCATTGGCACCCTTGGAAACGATCTTCTGCTCCTCGCGTTTTACTGCGTAGGCTACGCAACGGGACTTTTCCTGGGCTCCACCATTGAAAATAAGATCGCTCTCGGCACCTCCAACCTTGAGCTTATCGCAAGTGACGACAGCACCGAGAAAATAACTGCATACCTCAAGGAAAGAGGAATGGGCTATACCGTTTTTGCGGGTCAGGGCTCCAAGGACAAGATGAATATGATCTTCATCGTACTTCCCAGAAAGGAAACTCCCAAAACTTTGAAAGAGATAAGAGCAGTCTGTGACAATAAGGTCTTCGTGGTTGCAAGTGAGGTCAGCAAATACGCTGGCGGATACGGAATGGTGAAATAATATGGATAAGAAATACGTACTTTCCCTCGACGAGGGAACAACTAGCGCGAGAGCCATACTTTTTGACAAAAATTCAAATATAGTTTCTATGGCACAGCATGAGTTTCCTCAGTATTACCCTCACGCGGGATGGGTGGAGCAGGAGCCTATGGAGATCTATGCTAATCAATATGCCGCGCTGACCGAGTGCATCGCAAAGAGCGGAATCGACCCCTCCGAGATCGCGGCGGTGGGCATTACAAATCAGCGCGAGACGGTGGTAGCGTGGAACAAGACCACGGGAAGACCTGTCTGTCGTGCTATCGTTTGGCAATGCCGCAGAACCGCCGATATCTGCAAAAACCTTGAGGAGCAAGGACTTGCTGATTACATAAAAGAGACCACGGGTCTTCGCATCGACCCCTATTTCAGCGGCACGAAGATCAAGTGGATACTTGATAACGTTGAGGGCGCGAGAGAGAGTGCCGAGGCGGGCGAGCTTTTGGTAGGCACGGTAGATACTTGGTTGACTTGGAAGTTGACCGAAGGAAAGGTTTTCGTCACCGACAGAACAAATGCGTCGAGAACTATGCTTTGTAATATCCACACGGGTGAATGGGACGTGAGGATGCTTGAAATTCTCGGCATTCCGAGAAATATCCTTCCCGAGATAAAGAGCAGCAGCGAGATCTACGGCTATTTCGACTGTATGGGCGCAACTCTTCCCATTTCGGGAATTGCGGGCGACCAGCAGGCGGCGCTTTTCGGTCAATGCTGCTTTGGTGTGGGAGAGGCGAAGAACACATACGGAACGGGTTGCTTCCTCTTAGCTCACACGGGAGAGCGTGCTATTCTCAGCGACAGAGGGCTTTTGACAACTATTGCCGCAGGTGAATCAGGCAGACCTATCGAATATGCCCTTGAGGGAAGTGTGTTCGTAGGCGGTGCTGTCGTCAGGTGGCTCAGAGATGAGATGAAGCTTATCCACGATTCAAAGGACAGTGAGTATTTCGCGCGAAAGGTTGAAAACAGCGGTGGAGTCTACCTTGTGCCCGCATTTGCGGGCCTTGGCGCGCCCCATTGGGATATGCACGCAAGAGGTACTATCGTCGGTCTTACTGCGGGTACGGGCAAGAATCATATCATCCGTGCCGCTCTTGAGTCGATAGCATATCAGACCGAGGACGTTATCTCGGCTATGGATCACGATATGAGCGCAGTGGGCGACGGCGAGGGCATCAAGTGTCTGAAGGTAGACGGCGGCGCGTCGGCAAACGACCTGCTGATGCAGATGCAGAGCGATATTTCGGATATCGACGTCATCCGTGCATCAAACCCCGAGGCAACGGCGGCGGGCGCGGCTTACCTTGCGGGGCTTGCCGTAGGTTTCTTTGCGAGCAGAGAAGAGGTCAGATCTCTCGCGTCCACTGGAAAGATCTTTATGTCACGAATTGATGAAGAGGAAAGAAAAAAAGCCCTTGACGGCTGGAGAAGAGCGGTCAGAGCTTGCAGAGTATTTACCGAAATGGAGGATTAATATGTCTTATATTAAAAGAGAATTTAAAGCTCCCTCAAGCGACGGCATCCACACTCTCGCGGGAATGGTTTATATCCCCGAGGGAGAGGCGAAGGGATTTTTCCATATAGTCCACGGAATGACCGAGCATATCACAAGATACGACCGCATTATGAGCGACCTTGCCGAATCGGGCTATGTCTGCTTCGGATACGATCACTTGGGTCACGGAAAGACGGTCAATGACAAAAGCGAGCTTGGTTTTATTGCCAAAAAGAAGGGTTACGATCTGCTATGCCGCGACGTAAAAGTCTTTTCCGATGCGGTAAGAGGCGAATTTGATGCTGAAAATAAGCTGCCCTATTACCTTATGGGACACAGTATGGGATCCTTTGTTGTCCGTCTTGCAACCGAAAAATATGCTCACCCCGATAAGCTGATAGTTATGGGTACGGGCGGCTCAAACCCTGCGGCAGGCATGGGAATTGCGCTTATTGAGATCATCAAGCTCTTCAAGGGCGAAAAGCATATTTCCAAGCTTATCTATGACCTTGCTTTCGGCGGCTATAACAATAAATTCAAGAGCGACGAGAACGCAAGCTCCCAGTCCTGGCTCTCCACCGACCTTGAGATTCGGAAAAAGTATATGGAGGACGATTATTGCACCTTCAAGTTCACCGTCAGCGCAATGGGCGACCTTATGCGTCTCCTGAAATATTCAAACCGCGGTGCTTGGTTCAAAAAGCTACCTAAGATTCCCGTGCTTTTGGTTGCGGGTGAGAACGACCCCGTGGGAAATTACGGCAAGGGCGTCCGCGAGGTCGAGACCAAGCTGAAAAAATGCGGTCACGACGTAAAATGCAGCCTCTATAAAGGCGCAAGACACGAAATTCTCAACGATTTCTGCTATGACGAGGTCAAAGGAGATATTTTGGAGTTTATTGAGTAATAAAATGCAATTTATCGGGATGCACTGTTTAGATTTACAATACTCAGACAAATTAAAACTTAAACAGCACAAAAGCGGCGAATTTCGCCGCTTTTGTGCTATAAAATATTATTTTCCGTATTCCTCAGCCAGCTTCTTAAACGCGGGCAGGGCATTTTCAACTCTCGCTTTATCTACGCAATATGCGATTCTGACGTAACCCGAAACTCCGAAATCGTCGCAGGGAACAACGAGGATCTCATGTGCCTTTGCCTTTTCATAGAAAGCATAAGCGTCGGATTCAAGAGCTTTGACGAATAGATAAAATGCTCCGTCGGGCTTGACACAATCGTAGCCGTATTCGGTCAAACTGTTGTAAAGCAAGTCGCGGTTCTCTCGGTATACCTCAATGTCCACCTTAGCATTGGAACATCTCGCTATAACCTGCTGGAAGAGGCTGGGCGCGCAAACGTACCCGAGAGATCTTCCCGCACCGCAGACCGAAAGGTAGACGCTCTGAGCTTCGATCATTTCGGGGCAGACAGCGATGTATCCGATTCTCTCGCCGGGCAGGGAAAGAGACTTGGAGTAAGAATAGCAAACCAGCGTGTTTTTATAGTAGTTCATAAGGTAGGGAACGGTTACCTCGGTGTAGACAAGCTCACGGTAGGGCTCATCGGCAATAAGGTAAATGTCTCTGCCATATTCCTCGGATTTCTTCTTCAGAATCTCACAGACCGCCGCGATTATCTCCTCGGGATATACCACACCGCTGGGGTTGTTGGGCGAATTAATGATGACGCACTTGGTATTCTTCGTAATTCGGCTCTCAAAATCGGCAATATCTATCTGCAAATCACTCTCGCGAGGCTTGCTGACCACGACCTTGCCGCCGGCATTCTCGATAAATACGCGGTATTCGGTAAAGAAAGGGGCGAAAACGATGCATTCGTCGCCCATACCTTCCTCAATAACTGCTTTTAAGCAAATAGAAAGGGAAGCCGCCGCGCCGCAGGTCATATAGATATGATTGGGCGTGATATTAACTCCGAAACGTTCTTTTATGCTTTCGGCAATAACTTTGCGAACGTTAGCGTCACCCTGTGCCGAGGTGTAGCCGTGAAGCAAAACCGAGCTTTCGCTGTCAAGCAGCTCGCGTATTGTGTCATTGACCTCTGCGGGAGCGGGCACGCTGGGGTTGCCCAAGCTGAAGTCAAAAACATTGTTCGCGCCAATCTCCGCGGCTCTCGTCTTGCTGTATTCAAAAATTTCTCTGATTATTGAGCGCTTAGAGCCAAGCGCAAGTGTTTTTTGATTGATTCCCATAATTTTTATCCTATCCCGAGTAAAGCTTTAGCATTCGAGCAAAAGATCTTTTCCTCGGTCTCTTTTCCTAAATTGTAAGAGCGCAGAATGTCCGCATCTGCCGCCATATCGCTCCAAGGCGAGTCACTTCCAAAAAGAATTCTGTCAGAGCCGTGCTTTTCAAGAATTTTCATAAAATTCTCTTTGCCAACAAAGCGGAGCACGTAAGCGGTGTCGAGATAAACGTTGCTTCCGCAGACGTAATTCATCATATTTTCAAAAGCGTCTATTCCTGCGAGGTGAGCTAATACCAACTTTTTGTGCCCCACCTTTTCGATCACTCTCAATATCCTTTTGGGCGTGCAGTGTATGGGGCAGTCGAGATATCCCACGTCGAGTCCCGCGTGAGTGAGAACTATAAGGTCGAGAACCTTTGCGCACTCGATGATCCTGATGTAGCCCTCGTCGTCGAAGTATGCGCCCTGATAATCGGGATGCAGCTTGACTCCCAGAAAGCCCTGAGCCTTGATCCACTCCATTTTGCCCTCGATGTTGTCAAGGCGGGGGTGAATTCCGGCAAAGGATATGATCCGTCGCTCTTTATCGGCAAATTCCGCATTCAAGCCAAGGGCATAGCGGTTTAGACTCTCAAAGCTTGTGGGACTGGTCAACACCGGCAGGTTGATAGCGATATTTACGTTCGCTTTTGACATTTTTTCGATGATTCCCGAAGCCGTGCCGTCAGAAAACGGCTGTATCGATGCCTTTTTTGACAAAGCGTCGATGGTTTTTGCTGCTATTTTATCGGGAAAGACGTGGGTGTGAAAATCTATTATCATTTCTTTGCGATGTGGTCGCAAGATACGGTCTCGATTCCGTTTTCGGCAAGGATAGTGTCAACCTTCTGCACGTCGGAAGCTTTGAGGACTACGTAAGCCTCGCTGTCCTCAACCGAAAGGCCGTACATATACTCGATATTTACACCGCTTTCATCGATAGCTCTGAGAAGCTCCTGAAGGCTGCCTACCTGGTGAGGTATTTTGATAATAGAAACGTTGGAGAGCAGAGAGGAAAATCCGTTTTCAGCAAGCTTTTCCTTGCCAACCTCGGGGCGGTCGACTATAAGACGGAGCAGACCGAACTCAGTGGTGTCGGCAAGGCTCAGAGAGAGAATGTTGACGTGATTGTTTCTCAGAACGTTAAGAACCTCGCAGAGTCTGCCCGTTCTGTTTTCGATAAATACGGTTAACTGCTTTGCAAACATTGTAAATCTCCTTTATAGTTCAATATATTTATACCAATTTACGCTTGTCGATTACGTGAACCGCCTTGCCCTCGCTTCGAACAAGGGTCTGAGGTTCAACTATCTTGATCTTTGCGTTGATTCCGAGAGCCTGCTGAATGATGTGACCAATCTTCTTGGTAAGCGCCTCAATAGCTCTTACCTCGTCGGTGTAATACTTCTGGTCGACCTCAACCTGAATTTCAAGTGTATCAAGGTTGTTAACGCGGTCAACGATCATCATATAGTGGGGAGTGACCTCCTCGACGTTAATGAGAGCCGCCTCGACCTGGCTGGGGAATACGTTGACACCGCGGATGATAAGCATATCGTCAACTCTACCCTTGAAACGGGAAATGCGCGCGCTTGTTCTGCCGCATTCGCAAGTAGAGCGGTCGATGCTGGTCAGATCCTTGGTTCTGTAACGGATGAGCGGAATGCCTTCTTTGGTAAGAGTTGTGAAGGCAAGCTCGCCGGTCACACCTTCAGCGACAGGGGTAAGGGTCGCGCTGTCAAGAATTTCGGGGTAGAAGTGATCCTCGCAGACGTGAAGTCCCTTATGGAATTCGCAGTCGCAGGCAACACCGGGACCCATGACCTCGCTGAGACCGTAGATGTCATAAGCCTTGACGTGGAGCCTTTCTTCGATTTCGTGGCGCATTTTTTCGGTCCAGGGCTCAGCGCCGCAGACCGCCGCCTTCAGCTTGATCTGGTCAAGAAGTCCTTCTGCTTCAAGGACTTCCGAAATATGGAGCAAGTAAGAGGGCGTACAAGCGATAGCAGTCGCGCCGAAGTCTACCATCATAGTAGTCAGCTTTTTGGAGTTACCAACGCTCATAGGAACGACGGTCGCACCGATCTTTTCTGCGCCGCCGTGAGCGCCAAGACCGCCCGTGAAAAGCCCATAGCCGTATGCTACCTGAATAATATCGTTTTTGTCAATGCCTGCCATAGAAAAGCAACGCGCAACGCACTCTGCCCAGACGTCAAGGTCATGGCGGGTGTAGCCGACGACGGTAGCCTTGCCCGTCGTTCCGCTGGATGCGTGAATTCTGACAATTTGCGAATTGGGTACAGCAAAAAGACCGAAGGGGTAGTTGTCTCTGAGGTCGTCCTTGGTGGTGAAGGGAAGCTTGACTATATCCTCAATGCACTTGATGTCGCCGGGCATAAGGTCGATAGACTGCATCTTCTTGCGGTAGAATTCTACGTTGTGGTAAACGTAGTCAACGAGCTTAACGAGTCTTGCGCTCTGCAGATTCGACATTTCGTCACGGCTCATGCATTCTTTTGTTTCATTCCAGATCACTTAAAATCAACCTCTTTTCACGCTTCATAGCCCTTTATGAAGGCTTCCTTGTTAATATCAATGGTTTTTGCAGGGACTGTCTTTTCTATTACGCTGAGCCAGATCTCCTTGTCAAATCCGATGTGTCTTGCGGCAAAGCCGAGAACCACGCTGTTGAGCACCTTGCTGTTGCCGAGAGATTTTGCGATCTCCATTCCGTCGATTGAGAGCACCTTGTGATCCTTTTCAAGACACTCAATTATTCCCTCGGGATAGGTCTTGGCACCGATAACGACGGTCATGGGATCAATTCGGCAATCGTTGACCACCAACACACCGTCCTTCTTCAAAAAGTGAGAATAGCGAAGAGCTTCAAGTCTCTCAAAAGCGATGATAACGTCAGCCTGACCCTCCTCGACCACGGGCTCGTAAACCTTTTCTCCAAAGCGGACGAAGGTAACAACGCTGCCGCCTCTTTGCGCCATGCCGTGAACCTCGGAAATCTTTACGTCAAGACCCTGCTCAAGAGCGGTCTTACCTATAATTCTGCTTGTAAGGAGTGTGCCCTGACCGCCAACTCCCACTATCATAATATTCTTAACCATATTATTTCACCACCGTTTCTATTGCGCCGAATTTGCAGTAATTCTTGCAAAGACCGCAACCGTTGCACATAGTTTCGTCGATCTTGACCTTGCCGTCAGCCTGCTTGGTAATAGCGGGGCATCCGATCTTCAAGCACATACCGCACTTGCGGCACTTATCGGAGTCAACTACGCACTTATTGGGGAATTTCTGACCCTTCAGAAGAACGCAGGGAGATTTGGTGATAATAACAGTCAGCTCGTCGCTTGCGACACTCTCTTTTACAACAGCGGTAAGCCTTTCGACGTCGAAAGCGTTGACCTCGATGACGTTCTTGACGCCGATAGCGTGACAAAGCTCTACGAAATCAATAGCGTTGGTCTCCTCGCCCTTCAGCGTCTTGCCCGTAGCCGCATGATCCTGGTGACCGGTCATACCCGTGGTGCGGTTGTCAAGGATCATAACAGTACCCGTGGACTTGTTGTATGCCATATTTACAAGGGAATTGATGCCGGTATGAAGGAAGGTCGAGTCACCGATGACCGCAACCCAATTCTTTATGTAATCCTTGCCTTTCGCCTTTTCCATTCCGTGTAGAGCCGAAATACTGGCACCCATGCAGATGGTGGTGTCAACTACACCGAGAGGAGCAACTGCGCCGAGAGTGTAGCAGCCGATGTCGCCGGACGCGTGGATCTTCAGCTTGTTAAGCACAGAGAACACGCTTCTGTGAGGGCATCCGGGGCAGAGAATGGGTGGGCGGGCGGGAGCATCCTGCTTTTCAAAGATAGCGTCGCTCTCTCCGAGAATTACCTTCTTGAGAAGATTTACACTGTATTCGCCCTGACGGGTGAATACGTCCTTGCCCTTGACGTTATTATATCCCCAAGCGCGAACCTGATCTTCAATAACAGACTCAAGCTCCTCGAAAACGTACACGTTTTCAACCTCTGCCATAAAGTCGTCAACCAGCTTCTTGGAAATAGGATTAACAAGACCGAATTTCAGAACGCTGGCATTCGGGAATGCTTCCTTGACGTACTGATAAGCGATTCCGCAGGTGATAAAGCCAAGCTTCTTGTCGTTTATTTCAAGCTTGTTTACGGGGAAATCAGCCGCGTCGGCAGCCATTCTGTTTTCTCTTGCCTCAACGGCAATATGTCTGCCGATAGCGCTTGCAGGCATCATAACGTACTTGGGTACCTGGCGTTCGTATTTCTTGTCCTCGACCTCAACTCTGTCGCAGAGCTCCACCGCGCTTTGAGAGTGAGCAAGCTTTGTGGTGGTGCGGAGGATTACGGGTGTATCGTATTCCTCGCTGAGCTCGTAAGCGTATTTAATGAAATCCTTTGCCTCCTGGCTGTCCGCGGGCTCAAGCACCGGAACGTGTGCCGCACGTGCGATCATTCTGGTGTCCTGCTCGTTCTGGGAGCTTGCCATACCGGGGTCGTCGGCAACGATGATGACCGAGCCGCCGTTAACACCGGTGTATGCAAAGGTGTAGAGAGGGTCGCTTGCCACGTTGAGTCCCACGTGCTTCATGCACGCGAGAGATCTCACACCCGCGATAGACGCGCCGATAGCAACCTCAGCCGCTACCTTTTCGTTGGGAGCCCACTCGGTGTAGACCTCCTCGTATTTTGCGAGATATTCGCTTATTTCGGTGCTGGGGGTTCCGGGATACGCGCTGGAGACCTTAACTCCTGCCTCGTATGCGCCGCGGGCGATCGCCTCGTTACCCAGCATAATAGTCTTGTTTGCCATTTTTATGTACGTCCTTTCGGTTTCTTACTTAATGTTTCTGAGGTCCTTGCCTCTCTTTGCCTTGCCCTCAAAACGCTGGAGAGTGTTGGGAGATTCGAGCATGATCTTGGCGTCAAGACCGAGAACTATCTTCAGCTTGTTCTTCAAGGTCTTGGAGATCTTTTCGAGAGTTGCAAAGGAGTCGGTGATCTGAGAGAGCTCAACCTTGACAGTCAGCTTGTCGAGATATCCCTCACGTTCAAGCACAATTTCGTAGTGAGGACCAAGCTCGTCGATGCTGAGAATGACTTCCTCGATCTGGCTGGGGAATACGTTGACTCCGCGGATCTTCAGCATGTCGTCGCTTCTTCCCGAAAGGTTTTCCATGCGGCAGAAGGTTCGTCCGCACTTGCACTTTTCGTAGAAGAGTCTTGTTATATCCTTTGTTCTGTAACGGATAAGAGGAAGTCCTTCCTTCTTTATGCAGGTGATGACAAGCTCACCCTGCTCGCCTGCGGGGAGAACTTCGCCAGTTTGGGAATCAATGATCTCGGGAATGAAGAAATCCTCATTGATGTGCATTCCGCAGGTCTCAAGGCACTCGCCCGAAACACCGGGACCCATAAGCTCGCTCATTCCGTAGTTAGAGGTTATCTTGATGTCCTCGCCCCAGTATTTGTGCATCTCCTCGCGCATAGCGTCGGTGAGAAGCTCGCTTCCAACGAGAGCGATTTTAACTTTAAGATCCTTCGCAGGATCGATACCCATTTCTCTCGCTACCTCGGCAAGGCGGAGAGCGTAAGAGGGGGTCGCCACAAGCAGCGAGGTCTCGAAATCCTGCATATACATTATCTGCTTTTCGGAGTTGCCTGTGGAGGAGGGAACGATAGCCGCGCCGATATTCTCAAGACCGTAGTGAAGTCCCAGAGCTCCCGTAAACATACCATAGCCAAAGCAGATCTGCGCTACGTCACGACGAGTCGCACCGCCCATGCAAGCGATACGCGATACACACTCTGTCCAGGTCTCAAGGTCGCCCTGAGTGTAGCCTACAACGGTAGGTTTGCCCGTGGTTCCACTGGAAGCGTGTATCCTGACAAGCTCGTCCTTGGGAACCGCGAAAAGTCCGAAGGGGTAGTTGTCTCTCATATCCTGCTTTGTGACGAAGGGCAGCTTTGCAAGATCCTTGAGTGTCTTGATGTCCTCGGGCTTAACACCCGCCTCATCCATCTTTTTTCTGTAGGGCTCGACCTTCTCGTAAACGCGAGCGACGGTCTCTTGCAAGCGCTCAAGCTGTATTTTTTCTATTTCTTCTCTTGGAAGTGTTTCTTCTTTTGACCAGATCATTTTCCTATACCTTTTTTATTTGATTTCGCCTTCAATAGGCTTGTCGAATGCGTTGTAAAGTGTTTCGTCGTCGGGCTTCTTGGTGCAGAGGCTGACAATGACTGTGATTATCAGCGAGAATACCATACATATTACGCCGATAAGGGGTGAGCAGCCTACACCGCTTTGAAGCGCCGTGCCGAAGTCACAGCTCCAGCTGTTTTTGTCAAATCCGAAGACGACTATAAGGGTCGCCGTAAGCACGAGGGAGCTGATTATCGACGTCCAGACCGCAGGTCTTGTGACTTTCTTCCATATGACGCCGAGGACGAAGGGACCCATAAAGCAGCCCGCAAGAGTTCCCCAGCTGATTCCCGTCATATAAGCGATGGCGGCGATGCCGAATTTCTCGTTGAGAATTGCAAGAACGACCGATATCACAACGAAAACGAGGCAAAGAATTCTCATAACCGTGTTGGTCTTTTTGTCGCTTGCCTCCTTGTTGACGGTGCCCTTGTAGATGTCAACCGCGATGACCGATGCGCTGGCAAGGGAGACCGACGAGAGCGTTGACATACTCGCCGAAAGTATCAGTACGGCGATAACGCCCATAAGTCCCGCGGGGATAACTAACTTTAACATTGTGGGTATCACGAAGGAATCCGAAACACCCTGCGTCTCGGGGAAGAAAATGCTGAGCGCGCCTGTGAAGTAAGCAACAAAGCCTATGATAAGAGCAAATATCGTGCTGACTACTATTCCTTGAGTGATCGCCTTCTTGTCGCGGATGGCGTAATACTTATGTATGGTCTGGGGAAGTGCCCAAACGCCGAGAGACGTCAGCAGAGTAAGTGAGATCAGCGAGACGGTGGTGCCGTAGATTCCCGATGCATTTTCATTTCCGAATGTGAACCAGGTGAGATTTTTGTCGTTTACAAGCTCCGAAATATTCCAGTTTATGTTTTCGTGATTCATGAAGCAGAAGACCATTAGAGCCACGCCAACGATCATTATGATTCCCTGAATGAAATCCGAGAGAGCGGTTGCGAAATAGCCGCCGAAGAAGAGATAGAGAGCGGTGAGAGCCGCAAGAGCGATCATTACGATCCAGCCGTCGATGCCAAATACTGTCTCAAAAAGCGCGCTGAGTCCGTTGTAGACCGATGCGGAGTAGGGGATCAGGAAAATAAAGATAACGATTGCGGAAAAAAGCTTGAGATTTTTGCTTCCGTAACGCTTTTCAAAGAACTCGGGCATTGTTTTCGCCTCAAGACGGCGAGTCATATTTTTTGTTCTCTTTGCAAGAACGAGCCACGCGAAAAGAGTGCCGATTATAGCGTTTCCAACGCCTATCCAGATAGCCGCAAGACCGAATTGTCTGCCAAACTGACCTGCGTATCCGATGAAGATAACTGCCGAGAAGTAGGTGGTGCCGTATGCGAAGGCTGTCATCCAGCCGTTAAGGCCCTTTTTACCCGCAAGAAGGAAGTCGTCAACCGATCCCGAGCGATTTTTGGTGTATATTGCCACGCCTACCATAGATAGCGCGTATATCGCCAGAATTATATAGTCCCAAAACATGATAAAGTCTCCTTTTTTGTGTGCGATTGTATTAAAAAAAGAATAAAAATATTATATCACAGAGAGCATGATTTGTCAATAACTAATTGACATTTTTCGATAAAATTTAGCGATTTAGAAGGCTAAAATTTCACTTTTTTGACCGATTAGATATTTATGTGAATATTTATGCAACTTTCGTGATTTTCAAAGCCGTTTTTTACTATAAAATCTCCCATAAATAACAAATAATAAGCAAAAAACGGCACCCACCTTCGTGAGTGCCGTAAAATGGATGTTATTATTCTGTGGGAACGTAGTTGTAAATTATTGTGGCATCTGTGAGACAACTATTGTCTGAACCAATGCTGATTGCTGCCCACTCTTCTTCGGTTCCCATATAATATACAGTTTCAAGGCTGTAGCAACCGGAGAATGCAAAGTCTCCAATGCTTGTTACACTGTCGGGGATAATTATGTTCGTAAGGCTTGAGCAGCTGTCGAACGCATAATTGCCAATGCTTGTTACACTTCCGTCATCGGGAACAATACTGCTTTTACATCCCGCAATTAACATTTTGCTTTCAGTTTCTATCAAACAATTACCTGCGCTATGATATATAGCATTATTTTCATCAACGGTTATGCTCTCCAGGCTTGAGCAAACTATGAGCACACCCCAACCAATGCTTGTGACGCTATCGGGAATAGTTAGGCTTGTAAGGCTTGAGCAACCGTAGAACGCAAACCAACCAATGCTTGTAAGCTGGCTGTTTTTCCCGAAAATAACGCTTGTAAGGCTTGAGCAATCCCGAAACGCACTATTACCAATGCTTGTGACGCTGTCAGGGATGGTTATGCTCGTAAGGCGTGAGCATACTTCGAATGCTTCAGCACCAATACTTGTGACACTGTTTGGGATAGTAATGCTTGTAAGACTTGTGCAACGCCAGAACACACCCGAACTAATGCTTGCAAGCTGGCTGTTTTCTCCGAAAACAACGCTCGTAAGGCTTGAGCAATAGGAGAATGCCTCATCACCAATGCTTGTGACACCGTCGGGGATGGTTATGTTGGTAAGTCCTGAGCAAAGATCGAACGCATTATCACCAATGCTTGTGACACTGTTTGGGATAGTAATGCTTGTAAGACCGCCGCAACCTAAAAACGCACCTTCGCCAATGCTTGTAAGCTGGCTGTTTTCTCCGAAAATAACGCTCGTAAGGCCCCCGCAACCGTAGAACACATCTTCACTAATACTCGTGATGCCGTCGGGGATAGTTATACTTGTAAGGCTTGAGCAATGCCGGAATGCCCCCCAACCAATGCTTGTGACACTGTTGGGGATAGTAATGTTTGTTAGGCTTGAGCAATCCTCAAACGCCTCCCAACCAATGCTTGCGACACTGTTGGGAATAGTAATTTTTGTTAGGCTTGAGCAACCGGAGAACGTATCACCGCCAATGCTTGTAACACTGTCGGGGATAGTAATGCTTGTAAGGCTTGTGCAACCAAAGAATGCAGAATTACCAATGCTTGTGACACTGTCTCCATCGGGTGATGTATGAGGAATTACAATATCGGTATCTTTACAAGTTCCGATTCTGCTAACATAGCAGGTTTGGTCGCCGTTTGAGATGAATATGAGGCCTTTGCTGGGTATAGGATAGGTTTCGGTCTCGGTTTCAGTCTCAGCAACGGTAGTTTCGGTTTCGGGAGACGTAGTTTCAGTCTCAGCAATGGTAGTTTCGGTTTCGGGAGACGTGGTTTCAGTCTCAGCAACAGTAGTTTCGGTTTCGGGAGAAGCGGTTTCAATCTCAGAAGTCGCGGCTTCGCTCTCAAAAGTCGCAGTTTTATCCTCAAAATCGGTGGTTTCGGCATTTGTTACAGTTGGTTCGGAATCTGGAACATTGTTCTCGGTATCGGAACCCGTAGTTTCGACATTCGGGGCATTGTTCTCGGTATCGGAAATCGTAGTTTCGACATTCGGAGCATTTATTTCGTCGGTCTCAACCTTATCTTTAGTCTCCGCTCCTGTTGTTATTTGGGGAGTTTCTCCGCAGGCGACGAACACCGACAAAATAAGACAAAGCGAGAGTAAGAGGGCTAAAATTTTAGTGCTTTTCATTTGTTCTTTCTCCTTAAAGGGAATTTTGTTTAGATTGATTATATCACTAAAATAGTGACTTGTTGATGTTATTGACAATAAAGCTCCCACGGTGGAGTGCTTTTCCGTCAGTCCTGACTCTCGGTCAGCTTTTTTATGAATGCGGTGATCTCGTTGCCGACCTTCGTCAGCTCGTCGATGAATTCCTGTGCAGTCATACGCAAAATACCCGAATGAACGGCAGAGAATTGAAGCAGTCTGTCACCCGTTACCATTCTGATACTGTAATCGGGTCCCAGATCGTGCATTACCTTTTCAATATAAGCGTCGGCGGTCTGGTCAGCCTTGGTGTAGACCACCTTGAAGCCGTCGCGCATAAATTCCGAGCCCTCGCCGTCCTTGACGAGATATGCGTCGAAAACAAGCAAAAGCTCGATTTTTGTATATGCCACGTAGCTTGAGAGAATGTCCATAAGCTCGTCACGTGCTTTTTCAAGACTGAAATCGGCGGTTTTTTTGAGACTTTCCCAGGAATATATCAGATTGTAGCCGTCTATTATCACCATATTCCGCATAGGCTTTATCACCTTGGGGCGGTGCTGTTTTTTTTCTTCCTTTGCTGAAATGCTCTTGGGCTCTTTATATTGTCTGCGCTTAATGGGACCGAACTCACGGAGCATTATAGCCTCAAGCTCCTCGTCGCTGATGCGGTATTTTCTTGCTAGTGTAGTCACTCTTGGGATTACAGTTTCGCCTTTATCCGAAAGGGAAATACCGGGATCAAGGTGCTTGTAGCCGTCCACCTCGCGCCAGTTTACCACAAATCCCGCGCCGTGGTCGCAAAAGACCGAATGCGGAGTATTTGCAAGGTCTCCCTCGGGATCGTAGCCAACGCTTGCGATCACTTCCTCGGCATTGTGGCAAGGCTCATATCCGTCGCTCACGCAAGAAAGCTTGCCTTCGCCGCGAGTGTAGGAGATGACCTCGCGGGTGTAGTCGTGAAGCGTCGAGACGGGGCCTCTTCCGGAAATTGTCACGAAAGCCTCGCCTGAGAGCCTGCCAAAAGACGTGTCCGAGGCGGCACTTGAGGACTCGATCTCAAAATCCGCGCACCTTGCCTGAAGATCTGACATCGCTTTTCCCACAAGGCTTTGCGGTATCTCAAGACGGAATTTATAATATGGCTCAAGTAGGGTACATCCGCCTTTCATAAGCCCGTGACGGACAGCGCGGAGAGTTGCTTCGCGGAAGTCGCCGCCTTCGGTATGCTTTAAATGTGCTTTCCCTGCGACTAAAGTGATTTTTGTGTCGGTCAAAAGTGCGCCTATCTGCGTGCCGCGGTGATCTTTTTCATAGAGATGAGATAAAATTAGCCTTTGCCAATTCAGGTCGAGAAGGTTTTCGGGAAGCCTTGTATCGAAGATAAGGCCTGTGCCTTTGGGTTGGGGTTCGAGGAGGAGTTGGACCTCGGCATAGTGGCGCAGAGGCTCAAAATGTCCTACTCCGATTGCCTTTTTTTCTATCTTTTCTTTGTACAAAATCCTGCCCGCATCAAGGGTACAATCGATGGAAAACCTTTCTGCTATGAGCCTTTTCAAGAGGTCGATCTGTATCTCGCCCATAAGCCTTGCTTCGATCTCCGCAAGCTCTGAATTCCAGCTTAAATGAAGGGAAGGCTCTTCTTCTTCAAGCTCTTTGAGCTTAGGATAATAGAGCATGGGATCGCACCCTTCGGGGAGGCTTATTCTATAAGACAAAACCGGTTCCAGGATCGGGCGGTCTCCGTCGCTTTCGATACCGAGTCCGAGGCCCGAAAAAGTAGCAGATAGTCCTAAAACGGCGCATATTTCACCCGCGCAAACCTGCTCTGATTGTTCAAACTTTTCGCCTGAATACAGTCGAATTTGAGAGACCTTCTCAACATATCGTTTATTTTCACAAGTGTAGGTTAATTCATCTCGTGCAGAGAGGGTTCCACCCGTGATCTTCATATAGGTCAGGCGAGTCGAGCCTACTCTTGCTATCTTGAATACTCTGGCACCGAACCTTTCCGTATCGTAGATCGGGGCGAGGGTATATTTATCGATGGTGTCAAGGAGGAAGTCGATGCCGTTCATTCGGAGAGCCGAGCCGAAGAGGACGGGGAAGAGCCGTCTTGTGGATATGAGAGAGGCGATATCGCTGTCGTCTATCTCCTCGCCTGCGAGAAAGGCTTCTAAAAAGTCCTCGTTTGCCATAGCAAGCTTTTCGTCAAGCTCGCTCTTGGTCTGTTTTTCGTAGAATCCTACGCAAAAAGGGGATAGGATCTTCGACAGCTCGGATTCAATATCCTCGGTGAGCTTTATTGAAACGTCGGTCTTATTTACGAAGATAAACGTGGGTACGTTATATATTTCTAGCAACTGCCAGAGAGTCCTCGTATGATTCTGCACTCCATCGGGCGCGCTGACTACAAGAATGGCATAGTCAAGAAGAGAAAGCACGCGCTCGGCTTCGGCAGAAAAATCCACGTGACCCGGGGTGTCAAGGAGGATAAAATCGCAGTTTTCGCTTGAAAAGCGCGCTTGCTTTGAAAAAATCGTTATTCCGCGTTCACGTTCCACGGCATTTGTATCAAGATATGTGTTTTTATGATCTACTCTGCCGAGAGTTCGTATTCTGCCCGAAATATAGAGCAGAGCTTCTGAAAGGGTAGTCTTACCCGCGTCAACGTGGGCTAAAATGCCTATGGTCAGCTTCTTTTTCATTGATTTTCCTCCTTTCTTAATTTTCAAATTTTGATTTATCGGTGTGTTGTACTAACTTTTCTTGTCATCAGCGACAAGAAAAGTTACAAAAGAAACGCCGTTTAAGGGCTGGGGAGATTGGAAAATTCGGCAATAAGATACTTAATTATCTATAATGAATGCCCGAATTTTCTGCATATCCCCCCCTTAAAAATCCCAACCCCTGCTGTTGGTTGATGAGCATATAACTTGCAACGGCAGAGTTTTTCTTATATTTAAAGAAGTTTTCTTTACGGAAAAGTCGGCTAAGCCGACAAGTGAGTGGGGTTCATAGGGGAGAGAGGATGTCGCAGAAAAATCAAATGCGGCTTGCTGCTTTTGATTTTTCAAGACCCTCTTTCCCTTATGCGGCGTTCTTTTGGTTCGTTTTCTTTCGACGCGGAAAGAAAATGAACAAAAAACAAACTCACCGCTAATTTGCAATTTATTCTTCCGTTTCGATTTCTTCCTCGTAGCCGTTAGCCATAGCCTTTTCAATGGCATCAACAAGCTGGTCTTTCTTCAAAGGCTTGAAGAATTTGTCGGTGATGACACCGTTTCTGTCGATTATGATAGTGGTGGGGAATACCTGGAGCGAGAAGAGCTTTTTATATTCTTCGCCGCTATCCCAGCCGATAAGCATAGTTCCGTCGCTCCACTCGGGGTGATCGGACTCGGCTATCCATTTGGTGACGTTTACGTTTCTTTGCTCGATATGAACGGCGATCACCGTTACGTCGTCGGAATATTCAGCCGCCACGTCGTAGAAGTGAGGCAATTCCTCGATACAGGGGCCGCAGGTAGTGAACCAGAAGTTCAGCACTACGGTCTTGCCGCGAAGCGAGTCTATGGGAAGCTTTTCGTCTCTGCCGAAGATCTCTACGTCGGTATCGGGGAAGAGATTACCTACAGACGTGCCAACGGCAGGCTTTTGGGGCTTATCGGGAGTGCTTTCACCTTGAGTTTCAGACTCACTTTCCTCGGTAATAATGGGGGGAGTTTGGTCTTTGCCGTCGATGAAATTATAGTAGATCAAGGCTGTAGCAAGGACGGCTACCATAATGATCGCGGTAACGGTCTTTATAATTCCGTTGCGCTTTTTGATCCTTGCGTTTCTTTCCTTCATAAGTGCCTTGTTTTTCTCGCTGTCCTTGTCGTCAAGCTCATCGAGACCTGTGGACATAACGAATTTCGAGCCCTTCCAGCTGATAGCCTTCGTAGGGCAGACGTCGATACATTCGCCGCAGAAGATACACTCGTGGTCACCCACGTGCGCTATATCCATTTTACATTTATTTACACAGATACCGCAATCGGTACAGCTTTTTTCGTCTACCTTAACGCCGACAAAGGATATTTTATTGAAGAATCCGTAGATCGCGCCGAGGGGGCATATGAAACGGCAGAAAAGTCGGTAGACAAAGACGCAAGCCACCAAAAAGGAGACCATAAGCAGGAATTTCCAGGTGAAAAGGGGACCTAACATAGCGAGATAGCCTTCGTTTACGCTATTTGAGAGCAGACCCATAGCACCCTCAAGAGTTCCTGCGGGGCAAATATACTTACAGAAGCCCGGAAGCGGGAAGTTTCTGAATGCGTAGGCTATTGGCAATATAACAACGAAAAATACAAAAATTACGTACTTAAAATAGGATAATACCCGTGTAATCCTGCCTTTTTTCAGTTTGGGAGTCGGAATCTTATGTAAAAGCTCCTGAATAAGACCGAAGGGGCAGAGAAATCCGCAGATCCAACGACCGAAAAGGAGTCCGTAGAGCATAATAATGCCGAAAACGAAGTAGGGGGCAGTCTTTCCGCTGCTGGCGAGGGAGTTTTGAAGTGCTCCCAGAGGACACGCGCCCGAAGCACCGGGACAGGAGTAGCAGTTAAGTCCCGGGGTACACATATTTTTCAGCGAACCAGTGTAGATCTTACCCGTTTTGAAGCCCTTGAGGTTTGCGTTGAACAGGAGCATGGCGTAGATCTGTATAAGTCTGCGCTTTGAGGGTAGGCGGTTTTTAAACCAAGCTTTTATTTTATTCATATCGCTATACCTCTCTTTAACCTAAACCGATGCACTCGGTGCAGATATTGACCGCTTTCGCAAGCACGTCTGCCATACCGCCGTTGAATATACCTGCGATTATAAGTCCTACTGCCAAGAAGAGGATCACAAGTCTTGCTATAAGGAGATTTGTCTCTCGCTTTTTCTTGCAGCATTTACATTCGGTTTGTTCGGTTATTTTCAAGTTGTGCTTTGCCACCTCGGGCTTCAAGAGTGCGATCTGTCTGTTCAGGATAGCTTTTTCGATGTAAGAATATCCCACGAGAAGTCCTGCTGCTATAAATGCCCAGGGGAGGATGTAAGTGCAAGCCGCCATAACGCTTTCGTTAGTCTTGAGTGTAAAGTTATTGAGGTTGAAAACAAATAGCAGAGAGGGAATAGCCAATGCTGCGGTTAATGCGGCTATGGCGATCTTAATAACAGCTAACAGCTTTTTGCTTTTTGCAAGCGTTTCCGAAAGTTCTTTATCGCAGGTCTCTTTATCAAGCTTTTTTTCAAGACGGGCGAGGGTGGCTTTTTCGCTCATTTTGGCTTTTGCTTTTTCTTTTTCCGGGGGAAGGGCAATCTTTAAAAGTGCGCCGAGCAAGACCGCGCCGAGGGTGATATACACGGGGACATTGATTTTCTCAAATGCCGCGGAGATATTTTCGGGGGTGAAGGGCTCGTCGCCGATATTATATATACTTACGCAGGAAATTATCAAAAGCACTCCCGATATGATCAAGAGGGCAGAGAGCAATATACCGTATGCGAAATATATTTTTTTCAAAGTTTTATTCGTCATTTACATAGTCCTTTCGGATGATATTTAGCAATACAAATCCACTATATATTGTACCATAGATCTGTGCTAAAATCAATAGCTTTTTGAAACTTTGAAGAGCAGTGAACAAAAAACTCCCAACGGTTGCCCGTTGGGAGAAAATGTAATGTTTTATTTATTGTTTTGCAGGAAATTATTCCTGAGCAGAAGCTGCAACGAACTCAGCAGTGAAGGTGATAGTGCCTGCGGGAGTACCGAACATATTCTCTGCATCATAAGTGTTTATGATGACCTGAATCTCGTCGCCTGCATTAACGGTTACGGTACCGGGGTTAACAACGGGATCGCTGTCGGACCACTGAGTATCGCCGTATGTGCCTGCAGTCAAGTTATTGATGGCATAACTCCACTGAGAATCGGTAGGCATAGTAATGCTAAGAGTACCTGCCTCGGTTGCGGTGTAGGTGTAGATGTAACCCTGAGCATTTTCGCCGATATTAGCGGAGTTCTCACCGATAACAAGCTCTGCGGGGTTATTCCAAGAGCCTACGGGATCGGTGAAGGTAACGGTAACGGTAACAGCAGCGTCGCTGTTGTTATAAATAGCGAAAGTAGCTCCCATTCTGCCACCTGTGAGAAGACCGGTGATATTGCTTTCTGCGTCGCAGAAGAATACTTCGCCGTTGTGTCTTACGATAAGACCGCTTGCGTTAGCGATGTTGATCTGCTTACCGCCGAGCATAAAGCCTGTGAACATCTGAGGAACGCCGGGTTCAACGGTGATCTCAAGAGACTCGGACATAACATTCGTAGCGGGGGTTACTGCGATAGAGAATGCAACTTCGCCTGCGGGAGAAGTCCAGGTCTCCATATCCTTAATGGTGCTTACTACGATCTGGATCTCATCGCCATATGCGCCGGTGGTGTAAGCTGTGCCTGCACCTTCAACGAGATCGCCGTAGATGTTCTGAGTAAGGTTGTTTACGGTAAGGCAAGCGTTTTCAGTAGCAGTTGTTACTGCGATAACGCCATCACCTTCGGTGTTGTACCACTTGTAGTATACTTCGGTGTTAGCGGGAACGTTAGCAGTGATCGCATCTGCGATGTTCTCGATAACGATGGGGTTGTTCATAGTTCTCAAGGGGTAGATGAAGGAACCTGTAAGAGCAGTCTCAAGTGCGGGGTAGCTATACTCGGTATCGGAAACCTTAACGGGAACAACAGCTATCTTGATGACAACTTCATCACCGGCAGCAACGTCGATGGAAACGGTTCCATCCTCGCTCTCGGAGAGCCAAGCCTTTCTGGAGGTGGTCATATTCTTAAGCTCAACGTCGTAAGCAACGCCTTCAACAGTGGGGCAGGTAAAGGTAAGAACACCTTCTGCGCGAGAATACCAGCTGTAGAAGTAGTTGCCCTGACCTGCAGGAACGTTAACAATAACGTTTTCTGCATTGAAAATAGCTTCGGGGTTCAACTCAGTACCTACGGGAGCAGCAAACACACCGTTAAGTGTTGCCTTGAGTGCGGGATAGTTCCACTCGGTTTCGGAAACACTTACGGGAATAGCAACTACCTGGATAATAACCGTGTCGCCGGCAGCTACGTCGAGGGAAACGGTTTCATTATCGCTCTCGGAGAGCCAAGCGTATTTCAGAGTGGTCAAATTCTGAAGAATAACTTCGTAATTAACACCGTCAACTGCGGGGCAGGTAACGGTAAAGGTACCTGCTTTGCGAGTAGTCCAGCTATAGTAGACACCCTGGTTGTTGCCTTCAGCGATATCAACAACAATGTTCTGAGGATTGTAAACAATCACGGGGTTCATCTGAGAACCTACGGGGTCAATAAATTCACCTTCAAGGGTGGTCTCGAGTGCGGGATAGTTCCACTCAGCATCGGGAAGAGTAACTACCTGGATGATAACCTGGTCGCCGGCAGCAACTTCAATAGAAACGGTTCTATCATTGCTATCGGAGAGATATGCCATAGCGAAAGAGTTAGTGTTGATAAGGATTACATCATACTCAACACCCTCGATTGCGGGGCAAGTGAAGACAAGAGTACCCTCGGTGCGGGTAAACCATCTGTAGTAGTATCCCTGATTATTGCCTTCAGCGAGGTCAACAACGATGGAAGAAGCGTTGAAGATAGCTTCGGGGTTCATATAAGAACCTATAGGATAAGTAAGAACAAGAGCGTACTCAGCCTCAGCGTCGGTTGCATTCTCAATAGAGAATACGGGGGGGTTAAACATGCTGCCCTCGAGGAGAGTAGCCTCACCCTTGTTGATGCTGAGAAGCATGCCGCCGATGTTGCTGTAGGAGCTGAAGTAGTAAGTGGTGTTTGCGGGAACCTTTACAGTTGCCTTTGCGGCAGCATCCTCGTCGCTCCATGCAAAGTCAACTATGATGGGGTTCTCAAGAGAACCAAGGGGAGCCTCGGTTTCGGTCTCAGTGGTCTCGGACTCGGACTCGGTGGTCTCGGTCTCGGACTCGGTGGTCTCAACCTCAGACTCGGTGGTCTCGGACTTGGTTGTCTCATCCTCAGTGGTCTCAGATGCTACCTTGGTAAGGGTTACCGTAACCTCGGTCTTGCCTTCAGCGAAGGTTGCCTCTGCTGCGTTGTAGCCTTCGAGTACTACCTTAACGGTGTAATCAGCTTCTTCGAGGGTGAAGGTTGCTACGCCGTTTGCGTCGGTAGCGCCGGGAACGCAGGTGTCACTGCAGAGCTGAACGTTTGCGCCTGCGAGAGGTGCGCCGTTCTCGTCTACAACGGTTACCTTGTAAGTAACCTTTTCAGCAGCTTCTGTTTTTTCCTCGGTGGTTTCCTCGGTAGTTGCAACAGTAGTGTTAGCTGCGGTGGTTTCACTTGTGGTCTCTGCAGGTTCTTTTGTGCAGGCACAAGCGATCAGCATTACGCTGACGATGATGCAGATAATCGCAATATAATTGCGGATGCTCATCTTCTTCATAAATTGCCTCCATGATAGAAGTTATTAAATTTTGTTTGTAGTAAACAATGTACACAAACAATTTAAAATATTATATCATTTTTTGGGGCAAAGTTCAAGCATTTATTTACACAAAATTGACAATGACGATTGTTTTATTTGTGTCATATTGCACAAAAATGAGACCGCCGAGGCGGTCTCAAATAAGGGATTATTCTACATAATAGCCGCAGTAGAGCAGCCATGCGATATCTTGGTTATAAGGGGTACCGAGAAGAACCGAGGTGAAGATGTTCGTATCGTCATTATCAGACCACCAACCGTTTCTGTCTCCAAATGTCTTGACTGCTTCGGCGAGCTTTTCGGTCAGGGGGATTCTAATGGGATCTTTAACTTTTTCATCGGCATTATTAGGCATGCCGTACTGCCAAAAGAGCTCGTTATAGCTTCGTTTTTCGACGACGTTACCGTTAATATCATAGATATACGCGCCCATTCTCTGGTTTCCACAGATCTTTTGGATACTGCTGACAAATTTTGAGTCGGAGGTTATATCAATAAAAATAATGGGTCCGTCAGCGGAGTTTAGGTGGTAGTATCCGTCTTCTTTGTTGAATACTGCCGAGATAGTCATATCAGTCACGTTGATCTGGGTGTATGTGCCTTCGGGTTTTAAATTAAGATGTTCTTGGACCCTGTTTTCATCTTCAAGGCAGGGAGTCCAGGGTTGATCTACGAGTCTTGTTCCTGGGTCACCTACATTTTCAATATTAAAAATACATTCGGTTGCGGTGGTAGACTTAATGGCAAACACCATTTCGCAGCCGATATTACCTGCATAGACACTTGCTGCGAGTCCGTTTTTATATTCTGCAAACTCTGATGAGTTTTCAGAAAGATCGGTTCCTTGGACAAAAAACGATCCGCCGTGATAGCTTATTTTAAGCTCGGTATCGCACTCGTAGGTAAGGGCATAGATTGCCGGGGAAGTGGGGGCGAAGATGAAGAAGGTATAGTCATTTGGAGTGAGTGATACCTTATAAGAGCCTTCGGCGATGTAATAAGCGTCATAATCCTTTTCGACGGGGGAGCCAACGAAGAGTGAGGTCGTATCATCGGGGAGTGTTTTGAAGAGTCGGATCTTGGCGGAGAGCTTGTCGGGGGAGATGGTGAGGGCGGATTCGTCGTATATGTAGTTCTCGCCCGTGCCTTCAAGGTCAAGCTCGATGGTATAGCTTCCTGTTTCTATATCGAAGGGAAGGAACTCGCCTTTATAGGGGTACATTTTTACGGTCTCACCGTCCTTCATGATCTTGACTATAACGTCGGTAACAGGTATTCCAAGACCGTCTACGATCCAGATGCCGTGGGACTCCGCCATACCGCAATCGGTACAGCCTCCCGATGCAAACGAGTGACCTTTCGGAGGGATAAGTCCGGGGGCGACGATTTCGATGGAGCAGATCGAGCATTTTTGTGAATCGGAGGTGCCCCAAACGGTACATGTGGGGGAAGTTCCCAAAACCGTGACCACGGTATGGGAGGTGGTTGCGATCGGAGAAGGTTCAACTGTAACAGTGCCGCAAACCGAGCATTTTTTGCCGTCTGTCTGTCCCATTTCAACACAGGTAGGCGCTTTGCCTAATACGGTCTCTTCTATATGGTCGGATTTGGGGATAGGCTCGCATCCTTCGATAATTATGCCACAGTGTGAGCATTTTTTGCCGGAGGTAAATCCTGTTTCGATGCAAGAGGGAGCCTTGCTCAATACGGTCTCTGCTATATGATCAGATTTGGGGATCGGTTCACATCCTTCGATAATTTTGCCACAGTGAGAGCATTTTTTTCCTGCGGTAACACCTTCGGAAATACAGGTGGAGGCTATGCTGAGTGTGTTTTCGGGAGTATGTTCGAGCATTGGAATTGATACGGTTTCCATTATTGCTCCGCAAGAGCAGACAGCCTGTTTTTCTCCCTCTTCGGAGCAGGTAGCGGGTTTGGATTCGATCCAGCCTGCGCTTGCGTGGACGTGTTCTTCTGTGAGTGCGGCGATCTTTTCGCTAATTGAGATCTTGCCGCATCTTATACATTCCTTATGTCTTGAGCCTTCGATCCCAAGCTCGGCCGCTTTATCTATTATCCAATCGCTTTCACTGTGACCGAGGGCATCTAATTCGGTTTGCGCAACGATAACTGTGTTACAGGAGGAACATTTCTTGCCTTCCGTAAGACCTTTTTCATCGCAAGTGGGTGTCTTGCTTTCTATCAAAGCTTCGGTGTGGGGAATCGTCGGGATCTCGTTCTGCTCAACGAGAACTGTGTTACAAACAGAACATTTTTTGCCTTCTGTAAGACCTTTTTCGATGCAGGTAGGATTCTTACTTGCTATCAGAGCTTCGGTGTGGGGAATAAGTGCGATCTCTTTCTGCTCAACCAGGATTGTATTGCAAACAGAACATTTTTTGCCTTCTGTGAGACCTTTTTCAATGCAGGTAGGATTTTTGCTTTCTATCAGAGCTTCTGTGTGGGGCAGAAGAGCGATCTCTTTCTGTTCGACCAGGATCGTATCGCAAACAGAACATTTTTTGCCTTCTGTGAGACCTTTTTCGGTACAAGTGGAGGCTCTGCCATCCAGCTTTGTCTCTGTGTGAGCAAGTTTTTCAAGTGCAACGCTTTCAAGCACTTGCTTACAGGTTTTGCAGGTCTTCTTGGTGGAGCCTTCGGACGTGCAGGTGGCGGGTGTATCTACTGCCCACTCGGTTGCCGTGTGGGCACAAGCTGCTTGAGTAGTCTCTTCGCTTGTATCTTTAGTGTGAGGATCGGTGGTAACGTTTTCGTTGACGTCGCAACCCACTGCAAGGATAATGGATAGCATTACAAGAAGGGAGAACAGGGTTATTCTGCCGATTTTTTTTATATTGGTCATTTTTTTGCCTCCAATTTCGTGGATTATGGTAGATGGGCTGCCGTTATATACGACAGCCCTATAATTTTATTGATTCTATAAGGATTCTATGTGAGATTATGTCTCGGTAAGAGATTCCGATTCGGTCACGATCTCGGTATCGGTAGTTGATTCAGCGAAAGTTTCTGCCTCTGTTTCGGTTTCAATTTGAGTCTCGGTCTCGATCTCTGTATCAATTTCGGTCTCACTTTGAGTTTCGGTCTCTAAGATCTCGGTGTCGTCGGTGCTGCTTTCGGACTCGGATTCATCCTCGCTTTCGGTGGTTTCGGGACCAAGCTGTTTGTAATAATAGCAGAGCTTAGTCCAGGAGTGATCGACTCCAGCGAAGGAATACTTATCCATAAGCTTCTGGAGAAGATCTGCAAGAGCTTCGTCTACGGGAACACAACCCTCAAGCTCGGGATGAGCATCGGTCTTGGGAAGCATTTTTTCGATATATGCTGAGATATCCTCGGTCAGGTCGGCACCGGGCTTTCCGTTATGGTAAGTACCGTGATACTTGCCTGCAAGCACCTCTTCAAGCTTATAAAGCTCTGCATTTTCATCGTAGGTCTCGCCCCAAAGGTCCTTATAATATTTAAGGCAAGCATCCTTGTCGCCGCCAAGCTCTTTGAGTTTGGTCAGCACCTCGTTATCGGTCTCGTTGAGAGAGAAGTTGAATCCTCCCATCTCGATTATTTTGAGGATGGAGTGAGAGAATATAGCCGTTGCGGTAGAGAAGTCGGCATAGATGATGGAGCCGAGAGTTCCGTCATCACGAAGCTCGTGGAAGTAGCCGTCGTCGCCAAGAGCTACGTTGATACCGCCGGCGATGGTCTCGTTGATCTGTCCTGTGGTACTTTCATTGAAGGTGAAGTATCCGGGGGATGCCAGATGGAAATGCTTATAGCTTTCGCCGATATAGTTTACGGTGAAGGTGAAGGTTCCTACGGCATAGATGTCGTAATATGCGATGTCGATATAGTAGGTCTCGCCGGCTTCGAGGTAGACGATCATAGATACGTTGACAGTATCGAGCTTATACTCACCGAAGGGACGGTCGACTACGGCACTTTCGTGGATTATCTCCTGATTTGCGTTGAATACCCAACCGTCAAGGGGCTCTTCGCTCTGAGATTTTATAAAGTAAACGCCCGATTTTTCGGGAACAAACTTATATTTGAGTCCGCGGGGCATTATCACTCTGCCGTCGTAGGTAACGGTGTTGAACTTTTCCTCGGTTTCGGTGGAGAGAATGGTATCGAATGCTGCAAAGAAGGCAATTCCCTTAACGGGATCCTCAAGCTGCTTATCGGTGCCGTAAGCGTCGTAATAGGAGCAGGCCTGGAGCCACTGATTGGAATTTTCGGGTTCGAAGCCGATCATATCTGCCGCTCTTACGATAAGTCCCTTAAGCTCTTCGGTAACGGGACAATAACCGTAAAGTGTTCCGTTTATGGAGTAGTTACAATATTCAACAAGTTTTTCGTAAACATCGCCATCATTGTCGATAAGCTTGCCGTCGTAGCCAAGCTGATTGAGAGATTCCTCGTTCAGCTGAGTTGCAGACATAAGGTTTACGAGAAGGATAGGACCGTCGGCAGTTCCAACGTGATAATAACCGTCCTTTTCATTGAATACGGGGGTTATATACTGCTGATATCCCAATCCGTTTGAGTTGGGCTTAGTTGCGGCCTGGCGGGGAATATAGGTTGCAACGTCAACGGCGTCTTTATTTACAATGCGGAAGTTTTTCAGATAGATCTTATCTTCGGCAGTGTCGGTGTCGCCATCCTTGAGGTAAATGAAGGACACCTTGTATTCGCCGTCCTCAAGTGCTACGTAAGGATAGCAAGTCGCCCAGTTTTCGCTGATTCCCGAGAGGCGGTAAATATCTTTGTCGTTTACAAGGATGTAAAGTATGTCTGCGCCAAGCTCTGTATTTGCATACCAATCAATAGCCAGAGCGTCTCCGGCCTTCATATTAACGGTTGCGTGGAGGATAGCGTAGGAGGAGTCTTTATAGGAGTTAGAGTTATAGATGCATTTCGTACCGTCATCAAGCTCACCGATGAGGAAGGGCCATGAATATTCGGCATCGAGAGAATCGGTTTCTGGGGTGTAGGTTGCCGAAAAGCCGTTGCCGTTAAGTATTGCACCGATCTCCTCGGAGGAAGGCATTTGTACGTTGGGCTTTTCGGTAGGAGTAAGCTCGTTTATGCTTGTGAAGAGCTTCTGTTCATAATTCTCGGCAGAGAAATGCTCAAATGCCGCTACGAAGGGCTTTTCACTGGTAAGACCGCCTACTTCGATAAGGCAGATAGTTCCGTAGCGGTCAACAAATATTGATGTGGGATAGCCTGTAATTCCAAAGCAAGTACCAAGCTTGGAGTAGTCCTTTGCTACGGGGAAGGTAAGTCCCATAGATTCCTTAAAGTTCTTTACGGCTGCGTCGTTATCCGCGGCATAGTTGTTGAGTGCTATGACCTCGATATCGTCACTGAATTTCTCATATGCGGATTGCATATAAGGGAATTCGGTAATACAGGGTGAGCAGGTAGAGAACCAGAAGTTGATAAGCACGCCTTTCTTGGTCTTAAGTGCTTCGGAAAGGATGAATTTTTCGCCGTTAGTGGTAGTAACGGTGAAATCTCTCATAATATCGCCAAGCTTATAGGTAACACCGGTAAGATCGCTTTCGGGAATTACAGCGGAGGTAAGTACGATATTGGCGGTTCTGCCGTCAAAGGAGTATCTTTCCTCAATGGTGTATCCTTCAAGACCTGAATCCGACAATTCAATGGTGTAATTGTTAGAAGGTTTCAGAGTGACGGTGCCCACGCCGTTTTCGTCGGTCTTTCCGTAAGATATGAGGTTATCTTCCTCGTATATATGGAAGATGTTTTCGGTTACGGGGAGTCCGCCGATGGTTTTAACGTTTACGGTGTATTCCACCTTACCGTCAGATTCGGGTTTTTGAGTCGTTTGCTCAGATTGTTCACCGGATGGCTTGTTTTCTGTTGCCTCGGTGGTAGAATTTGTCGTTTCGTCTCCGACTTTATCGCAGGCGAAAAGAGCGGTTGTCAGCATCATAAGCATTGCTAAAGCCAATGCTATTCCGCGAAGAGATCTTTTCATAGAGTTTCTCCTGAATTTATTTTGATTTTTTGAATTTGTCTTATCTAAAAAAGCAAATACCTTTTAATAGAATACCATAATTTATTTTAAAAATCAATAGGGAATCAAGATTTTGACCGAATTAAATAAAAATTTACAATTTGAAGCATATTTCGCACGGAGATTTAAAAAAAAGACTTGAAATATTGCCTTAATTGTGATATAATAAAAAATACTTGTGTGACTTTATCATATAACATTATTATTAAATATTTATTCTGTGAAAGGTAAAAAACAATGGCAAAACAGAGAAAATGGGTGCGCGCGGTCAACGTCGCAATAGTACTTACGGTGGTTATTGCGATGATCGTATCCGCGTTTGCGTTCCTTGGCGAGGAGACTGCATCGGGGCAGCCTCTCATAAGCCTTATGGAGGGCGATATCGATAAGAATCTTGATAAATTTATCGATAAATCGGCAATGTACGAGTTGCCCGAAAGCGTGAGAGATACCGATAAGATATCGGTCATAGTTCAGACAAACAAGGAATCTCTCCTTGACGCTTACGAGGACAGTGACAAATCGCTTTCCTTTACCGAGTTTGTTTATTCGGCGAAGGCGGATGAAATAGAGGAGGGTATTCTTTCGGAAAAGAGTGAGATACTTGCCGCATTCGACGAGCAGAGCATTAAGTATGAGACAGGTGCCGACTATAAGGCTATTTTCGGTGGCTTTGAGGTGGTTATCGAGGCGGGAGATTTCAAGGTCCTCTGTAACACATTAGGAGACCGCGCGACAGCTATTGTGGGTGATGAATACAAGCCCGCTGAGACAAAGCTTGTTGAAAACTACGTTAACGTTTACGATACCGGTATCTTCAACAGTTCTTCTTTCGGATACGACGGTACGGGAACGGTAGTAGCGGTGCTTGATACCGGTCTTGACTACAATCACTCGGCTTTCTCGGTAAATAACTTTACCGCGGACAGAAGCAAGCTTGGTATGACACTTTCCGACGTTGAGGGCTTTATCTCCGACACCAAGGCGAGCAAGCTTCACTCCGGACTGACTGCTGCCGACGTTTATCTTAACGAAAAGGTGCCTTTTGCCTTTGACTACGCAGACTACGATCCCGACGTTTATCCTATGACCCCTCAGGCGGCGGAGCACGGAACTCACGTTGCGGGTGTTATCGCCGGTAAGGACGACGTTATCACCGGTGTAGCTCCCAACGCTCAGCTTGCTATAATGAAGATATTCTCCGACGTGCTTTCCACCGCCAGAACCTCCTGGATTCTCAGCGCTCTTGAGGATTGCGTAGTGCTTGGTGTTGACGTTATCAATATGTCTATCGGTACAAGCTGCGGTTTCAGCAGGGAAATGGACAAGGAAGCGGTATCGGGCGTTTACGACCGCATACGCGAGACCGGAATCAGTATGGTGGTTGCGGCATCCAACAGCTTTAACTCCACATACGGTTCCGAGAAGAACGGAAACTTAGGTCTTACCTCCAACCCCGACAGCGCGACGGTCGGTTCTCCTTCTACGTATGAGGGAGCTATGTCGGTAGCGTCTATCAGCGGAAAGAAGACCCCTTACATTTTGTTTAACAACAAGATCATCTATTTCACCGAGTCCACCGACAGAGTAGCGGAAGAGAAGAACTTCTACGACGATATTCTTCCCGAGGGCGTTGATGATATGGAGATAGAATATATCACTATTCCCGGTGCGGGACGTTCGGCTGACTATACCGGTCTTGACGTTACGGGCAAGATCGTTCTCGTAAGACGCGGAGCCACTACTTTTGAGGAAAAGGCTAACGTGGCGCAGAGCAAGGGTGCCGCCGGAATCATTATCTATAACAACGTTTCGGGTGACATCAAGATGAACGTCGGCGACGCGACTCTTGGCGTTTGCTCTATCGGACAGGACGACGGAGAGCTGCTTGCGGCGACAGGCTCCGGTAAGCTGAAGCTGAGTCGCTCTCAGACCTCGGGTCCTTTCATGTCGGACTTCTCGTCTTGGGGTCCTACTCCCGATCTTGGCATAAAGCCCGAGATCACCGCTCACGGCGGTGAGATCTATTCGGCAGTACCCGGTCAGAGCTACGACCGTCAATCGGGTACTTCTATGGCGAGCCCCAATATTGCCGGTGTGACGGCTCTTATCCGTCAGTACGTATTTGAAAAATTCCCCGAGATTGCGGACGATTCCGTAAAGGTAACGGCCTTCGTCAACCAGCTTATGATGTCAACTGCTGACATCGTTAAAAACATCAACGGTCTGCCCTATGCCGTAAGAAAGCAGGGTGCGGGTCTTGCGAATCTTGACAACGTCGGTAAAACTACCGCTTATATAATCACATACAACGAGGATGGAAGCGAAATGGACAAGACCAAGATAGAGCTTGGCGACGATCCCACAAAGACGGGTGTTTACACGCTTTCATTCTCGGTGAAGAATTTCGGTACTACGGCACTTTCTTATGACGTATCTGCATACGTTATGACCGAGGGTGTCAGCGAGACGAAGACACAGCAGGGTGAGACCACTGTCGATGAGCTTGGATATATTCTCGGCGGCGCGAAGGTCGAGCTTGCTTCGGTGAAGAATGCAACGGCTGACGGAATGAATATTACCGTTGACGCCGGCAAGATTGCTGACGTTACGGTAAAGATCACGCTGTCCGACGCTGACAAAAAGTATCTTGATGAGTCCTTTGAGAACGGTATGTACGTTGAGGGCTTTGTGGTTCTTGACGCAAAGGAAGAGAAGGCGGTTGACCTTAGTGTTCCTTATCTTGCTTTCTATGGAGATTGGACCAAGGCTCCTCTCTTCGACCTTGACTATTTTGCCACAAACAAGGACGAGCTTGACGACTCCATTGATCTTCTTGACAAGACTCTTCCCGATGCTTACGCGACCCGACCTATCGGTAGTGTTCAGGGCGACTACGTAAGCTTCCTCGGTTCCTTCTATTTCGTTCAGGATCCTTCTACCACCAAGATCGCGGCTGACAGGAAGTACGTGTCTCTTTCAAATCAGGAGGGAAGCGTACACGAGCTGAGCAACGTCTGGGCAGGACTTCTTCGTAATGCCGCGAAGATCGTTATCACAATTACCGACGACGCGACGGGCGAGGTGGTATTTGAGAAGGTTGAGACCGACATCCGTAAGTCCTACGGTGACGGTGGCTCGATCTATCCCGCAGACGTTAAGATCGGATTCGACGCTTACGAGCAGAATCTTAAGAATAACACAAAGTACACCGTCAAGCTTCAGGGCTATCTTGATTACGGCGACGGCGGTATCGATACTAACGTTAACAACACCTTTGAGTTCCCGCTGGTCACTGACTTCGAGGCACCCGCGGTTACCGACTGTGAGTTTTACACAGAGTACGACCGCAGTGAGGAAAAGACAAGACTCTTTGCAAAGATCGCGGTATACGATAACCACTATGCGATGGCGCTTCAGGTAGGTTACGTCAAGCTTGATTTAAGCGGAACAAGCTATATGCTTGAGACATTTGATCAGTATCTTACCCCCGTATATTCCGAGGGTAATTCCACTTCTTACGTAGTATACGAGCTTACCGATTATATTGACGATATCAGACGCGGAGCGGTCAATAAGAATAGCTTTACGGTTGCTACGTACGACTACGCGCTGAATACCGCTACTTATGAAATTCAGCTTCCCGATGATTTTGAGTCCTTCTATTTTGAGGAAGAGACTCTGACTCTCAGCGAAAATCAGGTATACACTCTCACTCCCAAGGCTTATCCCGGTACCGAGTGGACAGAGCTGCTTGAATACACCTCCACCAATCAGAAGGTTGCTCATATTGTGAACAACAAGGTAGTTCCCGTATCTGCGGGTCAGACGGTTATTATCGCGAAGGATCCCGTTACCAAGAAGCAGACTATGATAAATCTTACTGTTCTTGGTGAGGGCGACGAGGGCTACGTCAGATATGATAAGCCCGTTACTGACAACTTTACTCTTACGGGTTATCTTACCAACAAGGCATATTATCAGCTTTCTACCGAGGATAGAGACATAGGAAGCACCGGTGACGAGATGAAGTTTATCGGTAACAATTACTCGATAGCGATGTTCCCGTCGGAGACAGTGACTCTCCGTTACAGACTTGAGGCTTATTTCCCCAATGACACCGAGGTTGTGGTTACTTCGGGTAACGAAAATCTGGTTAAGGTCGAGAAGGTGAACGGAGAATGGCAGATAATCGCTCAGGCAGAGGGTTATGCCTCGGTATCTGTTGACGTTCTTATGGACGGCAAGAGCACATACTATTCGCAATCTATCAACATTGAAATAAAGGATCCCTATATTACCACCGGTCCTTCGCTGACCCACTATTTCGGTCTTGGCGGTAGGGTAGAGATCCCTAAGACGCTGGCTATCACCGAGATCGGTCAGTTTGCGTTCTCAAACTTTGACTACGTTGACAAGGGTCCCGGCGACGAGATCAGCGAGGATGATCCCACCACTACAAAGCAGTGGTTCCTTGGTGACGACTCTATTGAGGAGGTAGTTATTCCCGAGGGCGTTGAGACCATCGGTTCTTATGCTTTCGCAAATCTTACAAAGCTGACTAAAGTTGTATTGCCCTCAACTCTTGAGCGCATCGACTTCGGCGCGTTCTACGGCTGTACCTCGCTTACTGTGATCGAGGGAATCGAGAACGTTAAGTTTATCAACAGAAGTGCCTTTGAGAATTGCGCGCTTCGCAAGACTGTTAAGCTTGACGGTGCGGTTGCGATCGCGGACAGGGCCTTTGCCGGTAACGTTGGCTTAAATGAGCTGATACTTGGCAAGAACGTTCAGTCTGTGGGCGCATACGCGTTCGCGGGCAATAAAGCTCTTGAAAAGGTGACTGTCGAGGCTGAGATCATTAAGCTCGGTCAGTACGCATTCGATAATTGCGAGTCTCTTGAAGAGATAAGCATTAATGCGGCGGTTATTCCTACGGCGGCGTTCAACGAGTGCAAGTCACTTAAGACGATCAAGCTTGGCAAGGACGTTTCGGTTATTGGAGAGTATGCTTTCAGTAACGCGGCGGCGACCAAGTTTGTGATTGACAGTGCCAACACAACCTTTGCGGCATCTGCGGCAGGGGATTATCTTATCAACAAGGCGGGCGATACTCTTATGCTGATAGCTCCCGGTATTAGCGGTGAGTTCAGCGTTGGTGACAGCAAGATCAAGAGCATTGCCAACGGTGCGCTTTCGGGCAACCTCCGTATCACGGCGGTCAACATTCCCAGCGTTACCAAGGTTGGTAACTATGCTTTCGCGTACTGCGAAAAGCTTGCTTCCGTAAAGCTTGGTACTCTTACCGAGATCGGTGACTACGCGTTCTACAGAACCGCCATCACATCCGTACCTTCTCTTGAAAAAGTAAATAAGATCGGTGACTATGCGTTT
Organism: Eubacteriales bacterium; assembly: GCA_045612105.1. GTDB lineage: Bacteria > Bacillota > Clostridia > Oscillospirales > CAG-272 > SVTX01. The sequence continues at coordinate 39,168 of JAZKYL010000045.1, read as the reverse complement.
GCTTACACCTCTGTTAAGGAATTGACCGTCAGAGACGGTATGACGATTGGCGAGGGCGCGTTCAGAGAGTGCAAGGCTCTTGAAAAGGTTGTTATCGGCAACAAGGTTATTATTGGAAAGGATGCTTTCCGTCTTGACAGAGAGACCAACTTCAGCGACGTTCACGGCTCTTACAGAGGAGAGAACGGTAAGCTTGTCTACTATTACATTTATACATCGCCTCTCCGCAGTCTTACTATCGGAGAGAACGTTCAGATCGGCAGCGGTGCGTTTATGGGCGCGGCGGAGCTTGAGACGGTTACTCTCGGCAAGGGCGCGATCATTGGTGACAGCGCGTTCTACAATGCGGTAATGCTTAAGAATATCGATCTTTCCAAGGCAAAGAGTATCGGTAGCTCGGCATTCTCGGGTGACGTGCTTTATGAGTTCGCGGATCAGAGTATGTCTGAACCTCAGATCGATGAGAACAGAGAATACGTTTACCGTTATTACGCTCCCACGCTTATTTCGGTTGATCTTTCTTCGGCTGAAAAGCTTGGAGAGGGTGCATTTGAATTCTGTAAAACTCTTAAGTCTGTTAAGCTTGGAAAGGGAATTACACAGATTCCCACACGTGCATTCAATATGTGCGAAAAGCTTAATGCTATCGACCTTTCGGGTATTGAGAGCATAGGTGAGAACGCATTTGCCGAAACGTCTCTTGATAACGTTAAGCTTGATTCGATCAAGACTGTCGGCAAGTATGCTTTCGTTTACAACGATTATCTCACCTCCGTAAGCTTCGGCAAGAGCTCGGTAGAGCTTCTTGAGGGTGCGTTCTCTTACTGTGAGGCACTTTCCAAGGTTTCAGGCTCCGAAAATATTGCCGACGTGGGCAATTATGCGTTTGCTTACACCGCTATTGAGTCGATCGACCTTTCGGGTGCGAAGAATATCGGTGACGGTGCCTTTATGAAGGAAGAACTGACCGCCTTTGAAGTCAGATTGGGCGCGTCTCTTAAGACTCTCGGCGATAATCCCTTCGCTATGTGCGCTCTTGCGGCATTTGAATCGAAGGAGAGTGAGGATTTCAACGGAGAGAGCTTTAGTAAGGTGATCTACACCTTTGATATAAGCGAAAGCGTCAAGGTCATCGACGGTATGCTTTACAGAGTCGTTCCCGACGGTCTTGAATTGATAAGCTATGCGGGCGATAAGACTACTGTTGCGGTTGCTGACGGCACTGTTAGAATCTCTGCAAGTGCATTTGCGGGATCGGATATAAGTCAGGTTATATTGCCTGCGACTCTGAAGTCAATAGGTCACAAGGCTTTCTACGATTGCAGAAATCTTTCCGTCGTGACCTTCGCAAGCTTTGAAGCTCCCGTGCTTGAAGAGGAATACGATTACAGCTACTGGCTCTCGGCTGAAAATCTTCCCGCTACCGGTGAATACCAGTATCAGGATGCTTATACCGGTGAGATCGTGGTATATGAGGGTCTTGAGATCGTTCCTTACTTTATGTGGAACGCTACCGATATGCCCAACGTTATTTACTACGGCGCAAATTTCGTGGATTACGTAGGCCGCGTTGAGAACAAGGTAACTATGATCAGACCCGTAAACGGTCAGCACTACGAGTCCTTTATTTACGGCAACTATTTCGATACTGTGATCGATGGTGCGGCTGCTGCAGACGACACTACGGTTGCGGCTATTGCAGCTATCGACTCGCTTCCCGAATCCTCCAAGCTTTCTCTTGGCGACAAGGCACTTGTTGAGGCGGCGAGAGCGGCTTACGACAAGATCGCGTCTATGGTTCAGAAGTCTCTTGTAACAAATCTTGATAAGCTTGTTCAGGCAGAGCAGAGGATCCGTGACCTTGAGTTCGTTCAGAACGAAAACCAGGGCGGAAATGAGACCGAGGAGACCGAGAGCGGTACCGAAGCCGTTGATCAGAAGTTGTTTGGTTGCGGCGGACAGATAAGCGGCGGAGCTTTGATATTCGCGGCTATCGCTCCTTTGGCGATCCTTTTTGTCAGACGCAAAAGAGAAGAGTCCGAAGAGATCTGAAATAATCATTGGAGATCAATATGAAAAAAACAATCGTTAAAATGATTTCTTTCATCATACTTGCGGCTTTTGCCGTAAGTATGGTGGCTTGTTCAGGCGGCAACGTTTACGATTCGCTTGCCAAGGACGGATATGACGTCAAGGTAAGGTTTGAGTCGGACGGAGCCGTGGTCAACGAGACACAGAACGTGACTATCGTTGAGGTTTACAGTTCAAATGATAAAGTCACGGTAAACGGCAAGACGGGTATTTCCATTCTTGCTCCCGAGGACACCAAAAGAGGGGTTGACGGTGTTTTCAAGCTTGCCAAGACCGACGGTAAGAACAACTATCTTCTTGCGGGTTGGTACAGAGAGCGCACACCTCGTGTTGACGCTGACGGTAATGCTCTTGATGCTTACGGTATTCCCACATCTGTCTCGGGCAGGGAGCAGGGATACGTTTTCAGCGGAAAATGGGATTTTGATAAAGACGTTATTGAGCTTGATACGCTCAAGGACGGTGAATTGACTCTTTATGCCGCATGGGTGCCATTCTTCACTTACGAGTTTTACTCGGAGGGGGAAAACGGTCAGCTTGAACTTCTCGGCTCGAAAAATAAGCTTACTTTGACTCTCCCTCAATGGAACGATCGCAAGGGCGAGTATAATATGAAGGATTTTCCCAAGGTTGACGGCAAGATCTTCGCAGGCGCGTATCTTGACGAGAATATGACCGAGGAAATTACGAAGGATCTTGACGGAAGAGAGTTTTTCGTTGATTACGAAAAGGGAATAGCTCTTGAAACTGCCGTTAAGATATACGTCAAATGGGCTGAATAAGGCTTTTTTGAAGTTTTAGGATAGAAAATAATTTTTGCATATAAATTTTTGGAGGAAATTATGAAAAAGAGAATTTTATGCGTCATTCTCTCTGCCGTAATGCTTTTGGGTACTGTTGCGCTCATTAGCTGCGACAAAGAGGAGACAGTCAAGCCCGACGCTTTTGTCGTTATGACAGAAAACCTTGACGGCTTGTTCAACCCCTTCTTCGCTACCAGCGCAAACGACAGCACTATCGTTGCTATGACTCAGATCGGTATGCTTACCACGGGTTATGAGAACGGTGAGGTCACTGTTGCTTGCGGAGATAACGAGGCTGTTGTCGTTAAGGACTATTCTATCGTTCACAACAACGGCAACGACACGACGGTCTACACCTTTGTATTGAAGAACGGTATCAAGTTCTCCGACGGTCATCCCCTGACTATGGAGGACGTGCTCTTCAATATGTACGTTTATCTTGATCCCGTTTACACCGGTTCGTCCACTATGTATTCTACCGATATCGTGGGTCTTAAGGATTACAGAACTCAGACTCTCGGTTCGGGTAATACCGGAACAGACGACGCTATCGCTACCGCGGCGCAGAACAGAGCAAATGACCGTATCAAGGAGCTTCTCAACCTATATCAGCAGGTCGGTAAGACCCAGACTCAGGGCTCTTACAGCGCAAACTACGACCAGATGGTTGCGGCTATTGCCAAGCACACCCTTTCTCAGGGCTATAAAAAGGCTGTTTCTGCGAACGTTGCAAGCGTTACCAACGCACAGCTTCTTGCAGACTACGAGCTTACTTTGAAGCTCTTCCGCGAGGAGCTTGAGAGAGACTTTGCTTCGGCTAAGGAGAACTATACTCAGGAGCCTTACAAGTCTCATGCCGAGTTCCAGAATGAAGTTTTCTGCTTTATGTTCACCGAGGGATACGTTGAAGTCAAGTATGCCAAGGATGCAAACGGCAAAGAGGACAAGACCAAGATCGAGACTCTTACACCTCAGTACAACAAGGACGTTGTAAAGGACAAGGCTTCTGCTATAAACTACGTTTTCAATCACAAGGTTGAGAACGCGCTTAACGAGATCCTTCTTTATTGGGCTACTGCTACCGAGCTTCGCACTCAGTACACCGCTCAGGCAAGAGAAGTAATTCTTAAGGAAAACACTGCAGGCGGTCAGCTTGCTATCCCCAATATCTCGGGTATCGTTTCTCTCGGTCATACTACAAGCGAGACCGAGGTAGTTATCGGTAACAACACCTATAAGGTAGCACAGGAGCACAACACCGACGGCACTCCCAAGAATGCTGACGAATACGACGTGCTTGAGGTTACCATTAACGGTGTTGACCCTAAGGCGATCTGGAACTTCGCGTTCTCGGTAGCTCCTCAGCATTACTACGCAGAGGGATACACCGTTGATATCGAAAATAACAAGTTCGGTGTTGATTACGCCTCCTTCGACTTTATGAGAGACGTTATTCAGTCCACCAGAAACATTAAGGTTCCCATGGGCGCAGGTCCTTACAAGGCAACCGACAGAAACAACAGCGACAATCCCAAGGAAGATGAATTCTTCACCAACAACGTAGTTTATTTCAAGAGAAACGACAGCTTTATCATGGGTCAGCCCAAGATCGAGAAGCTCCGTTACAGAGTTGTCAGCACCTCTAACGCGATCTCCGCGCTTGAGGAGGGCTCTGTACATTACATCTCTCCCCAGTACACTCAGTACAATATCAACAAGCTCGATTCTCTTGCAGAAAAGGGAATCAAGAAGGTAAGCACCGATCAGCTGGGTTACGGTTACATCGGTATAAACGCGGGCAAGGTACCCAACATCAATATCCGTAAGGCTATTATGTGCGCTATGGATACATCCCTCGCTCTCAGCTACTACAGCGTAGGTACTGCCGAGAATATTTCCTGGCCTATGTCTACCGTTAGCTGGGCTTACCCCAAGGACGAGCTTGGAAACAACGACCGTATCAACGATCACGATTATCCCGCACTTAATTTCTCCGAGGCTTCTGCCAAGGATAAGATCCAATATTACATGGATGAGGCAGGCGTTTCCGCAGGCGACTCCAAGCTTAAGCTTAAGTTTACGATCGCGGGCGCAGACCTTACCGATCACCCCACCTATCTCGTATTCCGTAAGGCTGCCGAGATACTCAACTCTATGGGTTGGGATATCGAGGTAGTTCCCGATACTCAGGCTCTTACCAAGCTGACCACAGGCTCGCTTGCAGTTTGGGCTGCGGCATGGGGAAGCACTGTTGACCCCGATATGTATCAGGTTTACCACAAGAATTCTACCGCGACAAGCGTTCTCGCGTGGGGCTACCGTGAGATCCTTGCTTCTCCCGCAACCTACGTTGAGGAGAACAAGATACTCAACGACCTCAGCGCGGTTATCGACGAGGCAAGAGAGACCGAGGACAGAGAAGAGCGTACTGAGCTTTACAAGGAAGCTATGGGCTACGTGCTTGACCTCGCAGTCGAGCTTCCCGTATACCAGAGAGACGTACTCTATGCGTACGACTCCACCGTTATCAAGAGCTCGTCTATGCCCTCCGAGATCAATCCCTACACCTCGCCTCTCGATCACATCTGGGATATTGAGTTTGTTGACTGATATCTTTAGGATTTAAATATAACTAACGGGCAAATGCCCGTTAGTTTATATAAATATTTGTGCCGTCTTTTGATGGCAGAATGGATATTAATATGTTAAAATACATACTGAAAAGACTTTTTCTATCGGTTTTGATACTGCTTGGAGTCTCTCTGATACTTTTTGTGCTTATTCAGAATATGCCGTCCAGCTTTGCGGAGAACAAGATCAACGAGATGAATGCCGGAGGCGCTATCGTAGATCAGGCGACCAAGGACGCTATTATGGAGATGTACGATATGAGCTACGGCGAGTGGCTGAAAAGAATAGTAACTCTCGATTTTGGTGAGAGCTTTACTCAGATGATGCCTGTCGTTGACGTTATCAAGAGAGATATGCTGGTGTCATTCCTTGTGGCGGCTATCGCGACGGTTTTTGAGTTTATGATAGCTATTCCTCTCGGAATCACCGCGTCCACTCACCAGTATTCATTCCGTGATTACCTTGTAACTATCCTTGTTATGATAGGTATATCTCTGCCCGCCTTTTTCTTCGGGCAGATGCTAAAAGGGTTCTTCTCCATCGAGCTTGGGTGGTTCCCATCGTCGGGACTTGGAGACGCCACGCAATCGACCACAGGCCTCGCCTATATCATTGAATATGCAAGATATCTCGTTCTGCCTATTCTTACCGTTGTTATACTCAGTATAGGCGGAAGAATGAGAATGACCAGAACCAATATGCTTGAGGTGCTTGGTTCCGACTATATCCGTACCGCACGAGCAAAGGGTCTTAAGGAGAAGGTGGTTATCTACAAGCACGCCTTCAGAAACACTATGATACCTCTTGTTACGAGCCTTGCGGGACTTTTACCGTCGCTTTTCTCCGGTGCTATTATTACCGAGCAGATATTTGACCTGCCCGGTATCGGAAACACCGCTTACAAGGCGATGATCGTGGGTGACGTGCCCGTAATTATGGGATATAATATGTTCTTGGCTCTTTTAAGTATAATCGGTGTATTGCTTGCGGACCTTATGTACGCAATAGTTGACCCCCGTGTCAAGCTACAGTAAAGGAGGGAAGCTATGAAAGACGAAAAAAACGTAATTGATGAAGCTGTCTCTCCCGAAAATAATAACGTTGAGGAGATAGATACCCCTCTTGACAAAAACGTAAGGCTTATGTCGCCCACGCAGATGGTGGTTCGACGCTTCTTCCGTTCAAAGCTTAGTGTAGTAGGTCTTATTATGCTTGCCGTTCTCTTTCTGTTTTGCTTCCTGGGGCCTGTATTTTACACCCAGTGGGGCGAGATAGAAGTTGACGACACTCCTATGGTGGAGTATACCTCCAAGGTTATTGAATATACCAAGGACGGTAAAACCTATACCGTATATCAGGTAACAGAGAAGGTAGAGAAGGAAAATGCACTGGCGCCTATGAGCTCTGCCCACCCTCTCGGCACCGATGAGACGGGATACGACGTTCTGGCACGTCTTATGTATGGCGGACGTATTTCGCTTATTATCGGATTTATTTCTGTGTTTATCATTACGGTGCTTGGAGTTATCCTTGGCGGTATCGCGGGATATTTCGGCGGTGTTGTTGACAATATCATAATGAGAATATGCGACGTTCTTATGTGTATTCCCGGATTCCCCATTATGCTGGTCTTCGGTACTGTGTTGACCGCGTTCGGAGAGATGGATAACCCTTCGGCTCTGCAATCGGTAATGGGTGACCCAAGATACCGTATCTACTTCCTTATGGCATTCCTGACCCTCTTTTCCTGGCCAGGAACGGCGAGACTTGTCCGCGGACAGATACTTTCGCTCAGAGAGCAGGAGTATATGGTGGCTGCGGAGGCTATGGGTTATTCCACCGCGAGAAAGATATTCAAGCATCTTGTTCCCAACGTAATGCCTCAGCTTATCGTTTCTATGACGCTGAGCCTTGGCAGTATGATTCTTTACGAGGCATCCTTGTCCTTCCTTAATATGGGAGTTCAGCCTCCTTACGCAGCTTGGGGAACTATGATCAATGCTACAAGCGACCTCAATATTCTTGAAAATTATATCAATATCTGGGCTCCTCCCGGTATTTGTATCGTAATAGCCGTTCTCGGCTTCAACTTCGTAGGCGACGGTCTTCGTGACGCGCTTGATCCCAAGGCAAGGAGGTAATTGACATGGCAGAGAATAAAAAGAACGGTCATTATCTCAGTGGCAAGGAGATCCGTGAAATTGCCAAAGAAAACCGCAAAATCACTCGCGCTCTTGAAAAGAAAAAGCACAGAAGAGCCGCTGAGAGCGAATTTGTCACCGAAATGAAGGATAATAACAATATCCTTGAGATCGAAGACCTTCACACCTACTTTTTCACCGATCAGGGTGTTGTTAAGGCGGTAAACGGCGTTTCCTTCAACGTTCCGCAGAACGCTACGGTAGGTATCGTCGGTGAATCGGGTTGCGGTAAGAGTGTTACCAGTATGTCGGTGATGCAGCTTATCCAGGGACCCGCTGGACAGATCGTTTCGGGTCATATCCGCTTCAAATCCCAGGATTACAAGCGCGATAAGAAGGGGAATCCCGTTCCCGTGAAGAGTGAGGACGGCAGCGAGAGCTTTGAGACCGAGGAGAAGGTCTACGATATCGCTAATATGCCTACTCACGAGATATTCCGTATCAGAGGCAGGCAGATCGCGATGATCTTCCAGGAGCCTATGACTTCGCTGAATCCGGTCTTCACTATTGGAAATCAGCTTGACGAGGTTACCTTTATCCACGTTCCCGGCGCTACCAAGGAGCAGGCAAAAGCGAAGACTATGGAGATGCTTGATCTTGTGGGCATCGCCGCTCCCGAGAGAGTTTACAAGGCTTATCCTCACGAGCTGTCGGGCGGTATGAGGCAGAGAGTTATGATCGCTATGGCTCTTGCCTGCAATCCTCGTCTTATTATTGCCGACGAGCCTACGACTGCTCTTGACGTGACTATTCAGGCGCAGATACTTGACCTTTTCCGCGATCTTAAGACTAAGATCAACGGCTCAATACTGCTTATCACTCACGACCTGGGCGTTGTGGCAGAGATGGCGGATTACGTGGTGGTCATGTACGCGGGCAGAGTTATCGAGCAGGGAACGGTCAGCGAGATATTCCACAATCCTATGCATCCTTACACGGTTGGTCTTCAGAAGTCCAAGCCTACTATGGATTCGGACAGCGATACACTTTTCAATATTCCCGGTAACGTTCCCAACCCCGTAAATATGCCCAACCACTGTTATTTCAAGGAAAGATGTTCCAAGTGCACGAAAAAGTGCTCCGGTGATTATCCCGGTATGGTGCAGGTAAGCCCCACTCATTTCGTTGCTTGTCACCTTTACGGAGAGGAGGAGAAGAATGACTGATAAAGAGCTGCAAAATAACGTCGAAAATGAGAAAAACGACGTGATACTTGAGGTCAGAAAGCTCCGTAAGTGCTTTCCCGTACAGAAAAATCTTCTCGGCAAGGTCGAGAAGGAGCTTGTGGCGGTTGACGACGTTTCCTTTACTCTTAAAGCGGGCGAGACCCTTGGAATCGTCGGTGAGTCGGGTTGCGGTAAGACCACGCTCGGTAGAACCATTCTCAAGCTTCATCAGCCAAACGGCGGTGAGATAATCTTTAACGGCGAGGATATTACGGGTTACAGCAACGCGAAAATGAGACATCTCCGCACCGATATGCAGATCATTTTCCAGGATCCCTATTCTTCGTTGCCTCCCAGAGCGACGGTTGGCGATATTCTTTCCGAGCCTGTAAAGGTTCACGGTATCGTTCCTCCCGGCGAGGTTAAGGATTACGTTATGGATCTTATGGAGAAGTGCGGACTCAGGGACTATTATTACGAGAGATACCCTCACGAATTTTCGGGCGGTCAGAGACAGAGAATCTGCATAGCGAGAGCTTTGTCGGTAAAGCCCAAGCTTGTTATCTGCGACGAGCCCGTGTCCGCTCTTGACGTGTCTATTCAGGCGCAGATAATAAACCTTTTGAAGGATCTGCAGAGATCGATGAATCTGACCTATCTCTTCATTTCTCACGATTTGTCGGTGGTCAAGTTCATTTCCGATAAGGTTGGTGTTATGTATCTTGGAAAGATGATGGAATTCGGCGACAAGAAGGATATCTTCGACGAGCCCCTTCATCCTTATACCAAGGCACTTTTCTCGGCGATCCCAAATCCCAATCCCGACGTGAAGATGAACAGAATCGTGCTGAAGGGCGACATTCCGTCTCCCACAAATCCCCCTGCGGGATGCCGATTCCACACCCGTTGCCCTTACGCGACGGAGAAGTGCAAGCAGGTAGCTCCCGAGTATAAGGAGCATCGCCCGGGTCATTTTGCGGCATGTCACCTGCTTGATGATGGAGATTGATATGGGAAAAAATAAGAAAAAGAAAGAAAAGATAATCTACGTTGACGACGGCTCTACTATTGCCGATATGTCGGGAGTTGACGGAAAAAAGGCCTCGAAAAATCAGCCCAAAAAGGAGAAAACCTCTTATAGAGGCGGATTTCGGGATCAGTTCAAGACCTTTACCGACGCGCAGAAGGCTATGCTTATGCCGATGCTGGTGACGCTGTTGATAATTGCTATCGCGTTTTTGCTGGTTTATCTTATTCTTTGATAAAAAACAAAAGACGATCGATTCGGGTTTCTCCGAGTCGGTCGTTTTTGACGTATTTTTATATTTTACTTGCATTTGAGTTTCTTTTGTGATAAAATGTAATCAGTAGATTTTTGGAGGACAAGAATATGAAAATCTTAATTGTTTTACTTGCCTTACTTGGTAGTGCTTACACCTTGGCTCTGAGTATAGTTCAGCGTCGCTCGGCTAACAATCCCACGCCTGAGAATCTTTCTGACGTGTACGATGCCGAGACCTATGAGAAATGGAAAAAATACAGCGCGGAGCATTCGCGCCTTTCTATCGTGTCAAATATTATCGCCGCTGTGGTTACTGTCGCTTTACTGCTCAGCGACGCATACGCTCATTTTGCGTCAATATTTCCCGACACCTGGTTTATGCAGATCTTTTCGGTTGTACTGCTTGAGGTGGCTGTAAGCACCGTTGCGGGAATCGTTGAAAGCTACGTTTCCAATATGATCATCGAGCAGAAATACGGCTTTAACCGAACAAGCATCAAGACCTTTATTTTCGACAGAGTTCGCTCGCTGCTCTTGGGTCTGCTCCTGTCCGGCTCTCTTGCTATGCTTATTGCCGTGATCTACGAAAACGTGGGCGCGTGGATGGTTCTTATCTTTGCGGCGGCTATGTTTGCCATGAGCTTACTTATGACCTTCCTTTATCCCGTATTCAGCCGCATCGGCAACAAATTTACCCCTCTTGAGGACGGAGAATTGAAGGATAAGCTGATGGCACTTCTTAACAAGTACGGCTACAAGGTAAAGGCTATTGAGGTTATGGACGCGTCTCGCCGTACCACCAAGCTCAACGCGTATTTCACGGGCTTTGGCAAGATGAAGACTATCGTGCTTTACGATAATCTTTTGAATGCTATGTCCGATGATGAGATCTGCGCTGTTTTTGCTCACGAAATGGGTCACGGACTACACAAGGACGTTCTGAAGGGTCAGGTTCTGAACATTTTCCAGATGGTTCTTATAGGTGCTATGGCTTTGGGTGCTTTGAGCGTTCCCGAGTTTTACACTGCGTTTGGCTTTGATGGTATAAACTACGGATTTACTTATATTTTACTTGGTGTAGGGCTTGGAGTGTTGCAGCCTCTTATCGGTTTGGTCTCTAATGCAATAAGTCGCGCGCACGAATACAGAGCAGACCGTCAGACAGTGATCGAGGGCTACGGCGAGGCTATGGTGACCGCCCTTAAGAAGTTGGCGAAGGATAATTTCTCACATCTGTCACCTTCTAAGATCAACGTGGTGCTTGAATACAGCCATCCGCCCCTTGACCGTCGAGTTGAGGAGGTAGAAAAGGCTATGAAGGAGTTAGGTAAAAAGTGATGAAATACGATTTTGAATCTATAATGGATCGTCACGGCAGAGATGCTCTTGCCATTGATGCCGTCGGTCAGGGCTGGGCGCCTGGGGCTCCGGGGGAGGGCTTTGACGTGATACCTATGTGGGTGGCGGATATGAACTTTCCCACCTGCCCAACGGTGATCTCCGCGCTTCACGAAAGGATCGACCACCCCGCGTTCGGATATTTTGATCCCAGAGATGAGTATTTTGATTCGATAATCAGATGGCAAAATACGAGAAACGGAGTCACGGGTCTTGAAAGGGAGCATATCGGCTATGAAAACGGGGTTCTTGGCGGTCTTTTGTCCGCTATGGCGACCTTCTGCTCAAAGGGAGACAATATTTTGGTGAATTCTCCTGTTTATATGGGATTTTCAATGTGTCTCAAGAACAACGGCTACAATATCGTCACAAGTCCCTTGAAGCTTGACGAAAATGGCATCTGGCGGCTCGATCTTGCCGATATGGAGCGGAAGATCGTGGAGAATAATATTCATGCGGCGATATTTTGCTCGCCCCACAACCCTACGGGGCGCGTTTGGGAGAGGTTTGAGATCGAGAGTGCTATGGAGCTTTACCGTAAGCACGACGTTTACGTGGTCTCCGACGAGATATGGTCGGACATCATTCTTGAGGGAAACAAGCATATTCCCACGCAGTCGGTCAGTGAGGACGCAAGGAATAGGACGGTTGCTATGTACGCGCCGTCAAAGACCTTTAATTTGGCGGGTCTTATCGGTTCGTATCACATAATTTACAACAAGAGACTCCGCGACAGGGTATTGAAGGAAAGCTCGCTTTCACACTACAACTCTATGAACGTGCTTTCGATGCACGCGCTTATCGGTGCTTACCGTGACGAGGGACATGAGTGGGTAGATCAGCTTTGCGAGACGATCACTGGCAACGTTAATTTTGCCTGCGACTATATTGAAAAGCATTTTGACGGCGTATTTGCCGCAAAGCCCCAGGGAACTTATATGGTATTCCTTGATTGCTCTGAGTGGCTGAAGAGTCACGGCAAGACCCTTGACGAGCTTCTGAAATTGGGATGGGACGTGGGTGTTGCCTGGCAGGATGGCAGACAGCACGGCGGTGACGAGCATATTCGTGTAAATCTTGCTCTGCCGCTGTCGAGAGTTAAAGAAGCATTCCAAAGAATGAATAAGCACGTTTTTAACATTTGATAAATGAACGAGCTTAGGAAGTGTGTTATTGGTATACTTGCATTAACCTGATAAAAACAGCCGCTGAGGAAAATCTCCTCAGCGGCTGTTTTTATATACCGTAAGTCCCGGTTAACGGATCCTTGAAGATGCCGAGCTCGGGGGTCGAAAAAGTGAAAATTACAAAGAGAATCGCAATCACGGAAAGCGTAATAATTGCCCATTTTTGCGATTTGCAGCTTATTCTGTTTTCATTAAAGAGCTTTGTTTCGTAGATATAGGAAATCGCGGCGGAAATAAAGAAAATGGCGATATTGAGCCAATCGGGCGATTTTCCTATAGCTCCGTTATAGGTGTAGAATATTATGGGGATAAGAATGATTCCGAGAAGTATTCCGCGGAGCTTGACACACCAAAAATCCTTACGATCTTTGAAGAAAATGCTCTGTACGATGGCAAAAATAAACATTGGCCAAAAGAGCAGCTTCATGTGCTCCCACGTAGATTCGTTAACACCGGAAAAGGGAGCGACAATTAAAGATCTGCCCGTCCAGTCGTATAGAAAATGTAATAGCGTGCCGCAAAGTGATGTTACCGCAAAGCCCATCAGTTGCCAAAGCCTAATTGTTCGTTTCATAGTCCACCTCGAATACATACTTGTAAAAAGTATATTCAAAGAATCCTTGTGTAATTACAAATAAGATACGACCTGAACTTGCGGCCTTTATCGGTGGTTAGTAATGGCTTTTAGTATTTTTCTGGAAGTTCAATTAGTTAATCTTCTAATGATATCAATTGATCATCTGAAGATTATCTGAAAAATTTATATATAGCTCGATTATTGCTTGACTTATTTAGAAATCTGTGGTATAATGTAAAATGAGTTGATAAAGTCAAATCGGAATCATAAGACCTAAAATAAAAAACTTATTTAATCGCAGATTTTTATAATTTTTACAAAACGAGGTGCCAAATGTTTTTTGATGAGATAATTCACGGAACTCAATATTACAGATCTCCCACCCCTCTGCCCGAGGAATGGGAGGGCGATATCGCAAAAATTGGTGAATATAACCTTGATACCTTTCAAATACGCATAAATTGGCGTTGGAATGAAAGAGTGGAGGGCGTGTATGATTTCAGCGATGTGGACAGACTTATGGAGCTTGCCGAGAAATATAACCGTAAGGTGATAATCAAATTTTTGCTGGAATGCGCACCTCAATACGTTTTTGATAAGTACGAGGGCACGAGAATAGGTCCTCGCGGAGAGCAGCTCAGAGGCGGCTCTCACGGTGCGTTTTACGGCGGCTGGCGTCCCTGCTTTACCAATCCCCACGTTCAGGCGGCGGCGAGGCGTTTCGTGGAAAAGGTAGCCGAGAGATACGCGGACAGAAAGAATATTATTTTGTGGAATGCGTGGAATGAGATACGAAACAGACCTATTGAGGATTGCTTCTGTAAGCATTGCCGCGCGGGATTCGGAAAGTATCTTGAGAAAAAATTCGGAACGGTTGAGGCATTGAACGCGTTTTACGGTGCTGCGGAGGAAAGCTTCGAGAGCATTAATCTTCCATCCACTCCCCACGGATTTTGGGATATTTTTGAATTTAAAAAATATAAGGGAAGTGACGATCTTTACGATTGGCTTCGCTTTGTTTATGACGGGATACGCAAATATGACAAGGTTCGTCCCATAATGGCTCACGTCGGATTTACAAGTGCGTTCCAGCTTTCTATCAGCGATGTTTGTGACGATTACAGCGTGGCAAAGGCGGTAGATTTCTGGGGAACGAGTGTGCCGTGCGACACCGATATGGATACCCACGAAAAGCGTCTGGATTTTATGATGCTTCATGACTTTTTGCGCTCGGTGGATAAAAACTATTTTATTCACGAGATATATCCCGGATTGGGAATGTTCAAAAAATATGATACTCCCTTTGATATGGACTTCAAGATATATGCGTCTTTGGCAGGGGGCGTTAAGGGAATAGTCTATTGGCAGTATAGGGCGGAAAGAGTTGGGCACGAGCAGGATTGCTCGGGTCTGACGTATATGGACGGAAGTCCCAGAGAAGTGGCCTATACGGTGGGAGATTTCGGCGCGGATATAAAGAGAAATATGAAATACCTTGTGGGAGCCGAGGTAAAGGAAGCAGACGTTGCCATAGTTTTCGATTTCAATTCGATGCTTATGTCGGAAATTGAAGATGTTTTGGGCACCGATTTCTCGTTTGATTGGGCAAATCCTCAGTTTTATTACAGAAACGCTCACGCGGGCATGTACAGATTGCTTCGCAACTCCGATTATGCCGTTGATTATGTTGGAGTGACGCGTCCCGAGGAATTTGCAAAATATAAGGTGCTTTATTTCCCATATTATACGATGATCGAACCGGATGTGGTTGCTTATCTTGAAGAGTTCGTCAAAAACGGCGGTACGATCATAGCAGACGAGGGCTTCGGCATGCGGCAGATGAACACCTGGATGCAGCCTTACGATATCGATTGCAAGGCGCTTTTCACCTCGAGAATGCGTTGCCGTCGCTTTGTTGCCGAGGATTTTGCCCAGATCGACGGCTCTCTTGTGCGAATCCGTCCCTACCGCACCCATTACCGCCACGAGGGCGGCGAAACGGTGGCTACCTGGCGCGATGGAAGCTCTGCGGTACAAAAATTTGAGCTTGGCAAGGGCAAAATATATCTTTTTGGATTTTCCATTGGATATAGCTATTACGAAACCAACGATAAGCATCTTGCCGACTTTGCCGAGAAAATTATTACTGAGGCGGGAGCTTGCAAGAATAAACTTTCCAAAACTCTCGGCGGAATCTATGAAAAGCGGCTTCAGAGCGACAAATATGAGATAATTCATCTCTTTAACAATTCAGATGAAGAAAAGAGCTTTGACGTTGAAAAGCCGATAATTGCCTTTGGCGGTCACGGTGAATTGAAAGACGGAAAAGCTATCGTCCCCAAGATGAGTATGGGATATTTTGTCGTTGAAAAGTAAACAAAACACAAAGGTGTTACACAAATCTGCGTAGCAAATTGCGTAACACCCCTGAAAAAGCTGCGTAACAAGCAAAAAATAAAGCCTTGAAAACTCAACGTTTTCAAGGCTTTATTTGGTCTGAGTGACAAGACTTGAACTTGCGACCTCTACCACCCCAACTGGTCAATTGTTGAACTTTCGGTCATTACACACAGCGAGTAGAGGCATTAAGTTCATTATTTGACCTCAAATCTGTGCACGCAATACGACAGAGATTCGTCTCAAAAACGATTCAAAAGTCTATTTGCGTAGCACCTTGCGTGGCAAAGGCTGAGTGATTGCGTGGCACGAACTTGCAGCTCCAAATTCAAAGTCTCAAACAATATTTACAATTATAATTTTATATGTTCAATCATAATTTGGGTTATTTTTTGATGACTTTTGTTAGATATGAATTGCTAATATTCAAATTGAAAATTCTTTCTAATACTTCCTCGCTAGCACCGTGTTTCAAAAGTGCTTTACTAATAACTGAATCTATTTTATAACCGGTAAGTAGTTGTATATGACGATAAAATCCAAAAAGAGAAACATGGGAAAAATCATAACCGCTATCTTTGAATGCGATATATGGGAATCCTTCAGGAATCCAAGTCTCGGTTATGTCGCAGTAATTTACAGATCTCGGCGACCTGGTTAGTCGTGGATAAGAGCCGTATTCATGATATGTTCCCATAGTTAATGCATATGCATCTAAAAGTGAAGTAATTTCTTCGTGAGTCAATCCAAATACTTTTCGTGTTACATCACAGTCTTCTTCATTATTTACAAAAACAGCATAGTAATTATCAGGATAAGGAAATTTGATGCTACAATCGAGTCTTTTGTATAAACGAGTGCCGTGCTTTCCCGAATCAACATAATCATCTAAAGTAACATAGCCATTAATAATACGATAGAATCCTTTTACTTTTTCAGATATTTCTTTCTCCGTGCTATGTTTTCCTGTCATATAGTATGGATGAACAAATAACGATTGCTCGTATTCATCTTTGTTATTCTTGCATACTCCTGTATAACAAAATATTTCATCTGATAGAGAAATAAAAACCTGGAAAAAGCTATCACCTATAGTAATGTCTTTGCCTCTTATTGGCTCTTCATCATAACGATCAAATAACTCACCCATTATTTCCTCCATTTTCAATCATTAGTTTTCGTTATAAAACTGATCCTCGCTCCAGTGATCAAAATGATATATATTGTCTTCGGTCAGAAATCTATTTGAATATAGAAAAGTAACGATATCCATATCGTCGAATAAATCAAAAGCCCAATCGTTCAGTTCATCTAAATCATCAATTCCGATAGCTTCCATCTCAGCAGACATGCATTCCATAAATGCGGATGCTTCTTCCATAAATAGATATATAGCTAATTCTTCCATAACACTATGTGCAACGAAGACTTTTGGATTTGTTGCATTTTTTATAAGTTGTAATACGGTAGCCTTTAATTGATAGAGATAATCGTAATCATATCTCATAAGAAACTGTTGTGGAAGAGAATCTTTTAACATTGAAAAGGGAAGCTGACCAATGTGGCTACCTCTTGGAAGAGTTGAAAGTTCACTTAAATCATCTTTTATATGATCTAACACTATTTCGCTACCAATTATGAAAGAAATCGCTACAGCTTCGCCGAATTGTTCGCAAAGATACGGCGACCAAGATTCATGATTTTTATAATATTCAATATCAAAAGTGATTTCGTCTTTGCCGCCTTCGTTGGGGAATGCATGCCAGTTCAGTGCTTTGCAAATGCCTTTTACTTTGTCGCTTCTTATTGATTCTCCCGACTCATAACGACACCAGCTTTTTATTCCAACACCCGCTTTAGATGCTGCTTCCTCTATAGTTAACCCAAGCTCTTGACGTCTGCTTTTGATGGCTTTACCCAATGCAATGGTTCCTTTAATTGATTTTTGACTCATTATATGCTCCTTTTAATGACCTGTCAGTACATTGTCATTGTATCACAACCGAGAGCGAAAGTCAAGGCTATTTGGAAATTATTTTTACGTGAAATAGGTGTTATATCTCAGTTAGTCAACTTTTGACCCAGCGGTCAAAAAGACCAAAAGTGTTAAAATATGAGATAGTGGTCTTTATAACTTTATCAATATCACAAATTAATGTGCAAGATAAAGTGTAACAAATCAAAAGTTTGCACTTTAACAATTGCACTTTGTATGTTTTTGTGGTATAATAAAACAGATGGATAGAGCGAGTGGGTGGCAAAAAGACCGGAAATTAGAAAGTATTGAGGAAAGAATATTATGATTATAGGATGTACAAAAAAGGCACTTGATTATATTGGTATTGGTGTTGTTGAAGAGAAGGGACAGACAGATCCTTTGTTTTCATGGACAGCAAATCTTATGATTGTGAATCGTCGCAAAACATTGGTTGTTATGAACGATAAAGCCAAATGTTGTTTCATTCTTTATGGAATTACGTTGAAAAACATTACGCAAATTCAGAAATTAATATTGGATGGCATTCGTTCGATGATGGAGAGCGAATATATTTCCGATGAAATCATAGAAAAATATATTATTGATTGCTCGAAGAATATTACGTTTTGCAAAACAGCTTCTCGTTCTGTGATAACCCACTGTAATAAGACGTGTGAAAGAGTAGTGCTATTTAGCAATTTGTTTGAGGCAAATGATATGTATCAAAGGAAGCTTTTACCTTGGATAAATGATAATTTGATAGCTTCGAATGGATTTTGTTTGCCTTGTGAAATTCTAGTGTCGTCTCTTAAAGAAAAATATGGTGAACCTGTTCAGTCTGCACATATGGCGGAGCTTGAAGTTACTCTTGATTTGCTGACTCCTTGCAAGAGGACCGTTATTATTCCAAGCAATTTTAACTTTTATCAATTGCATATGGTTTTACAAAATATATTTGAATGGGAAGATTATCATTACCATCATTTCATATTGAAGAAGGATGCAAATGGAATTCCGACAACTATAGTTCAACCATTGTTTATGCAAGAAGAAATTTTTGAAACTCAAGCGATAGATAGTGAAAAAATTACTGTTCGTGAAGTGTTTCAAAAACAGAATTTAATTGAATATGAATACGATTTTGGCGATGGTTGGATGCATACGATCCAATTGAACCGGTTCATAGAAAATTGTAACGATCCCTATGCTCGTTGCGTAGAACTTGTTGGAGATGCCCCTATGGAAGATTGCGGAGGGGCTTATGGCTTTGATGAACTTATGAAAATACTCATTGAACCTAATCATTCTGAGTATGATAATATCGTAGGATGGCTTGGCGCGACTGAGTGGCACTCTTCAGATTTGAAACATATAAATTTTAGAATCAAAGATGCTTATCGCTGTCCTTTTGCAACTATCCAAGAGTAACTTTGAAATGAAAGGAAACAGAACCTATGACAGAACTTGAAAAAATTGCTTATGCGAAATCATTTATTGATAAGTTGGCAAATGGTATCAATCCGCTGGACGATACTCCTATTCCCGATGACGATATTGCCAATAACGTTCGTTTGTCTCGTTGCTTTTTCTACGTGTCTGATATTCTTGGACAAGTGTATGAAAATGGTGGTGTCGGCAAGGTGGATAAGACGATCCCTTTTTCAATTACACCAGCACAACTGGCCAATTTTGAGGCTTCTCCGTATTCAATTTCCGGAAGTGAGATTTCAAAAAAACTAGCTGCTCTTGTTAAGAATCCTCTTATGAAATCATTTTCTGTGCCAAAATTAAATCAATGGTTAATACAAAAAGGCCTTTTGTGTGAAACCACGGATCCATTGGGAAAACTACGAAAAATTCCTACAGAACAAGGTAAATCTATGGGAATTTCTGCAGAAACTAAAATGGGACGCGAGGGCGAGTACATAGCGGTTTTATTTGATGCCCAAGCACAGCGCTTTGTTGTTAATAATATATATGAGATCTTGAATGCATGATAAAATCTGTTGCCAAAGGTGTGGCGCAGCCGGTAAATAGTTGAACTTGCGGACTCTACTACCCCAACTAGTCAATTATTGAACTTTCGGTCATTACACACAGCGAGTAGAGGCATTAAGTTCATTATTTGACCTCAAATCTGTGCGTGCTATACGGACAATATCAACCTCAAAAACGATTCAAAGGCCTATTTGCGTAGCAGGTCGCGTAGCAAATTGAGGTGAATTGCGTAGCAGAAATTATCTCTCCATTTGGTATGCCGGACGGAGAGATGATTTCTAGGTGAGCAGACGAGTTGGTTCCTATATCATTGATAGGAGCTTTAGGGTGGGCGCAGCTGGTCAACACTTGCACTTGGGGTCTCTACTACCCCAAGGTAGCGCGCTACCAGCTACGCCACACCCAGATAACGTATTTTTAGACGAAGCGCACAACTTTATAAGCAGCGTTGTAATGTGTTTCTATATAACACTTACGACGCTTTTTGTTTACGTAAAATAGCCTTGCGTAGCACTCTGCGTAACAAAACTTGAGTGATTGCGTAACAGTAAATTATGGTTCGGTTTGCATATCCTAATGTACCAATCATTTCTACATGGATAGAGTAGGTGATACCTATGATTAAGGGTATAAAATGCCTTTAAATGCCTTTATACTTAAAGCGATTGAAAAGAATTTACTCACAAACAAAAGAAAAAATCTTGCGTTCGCAGGAATTTTATGTTGACAACTGTCGAACGGCGTGTTATAATAAAAATATACTTTATTTTTAGAGGTGTAGACGTGGCTATTAGTTATAAGAAATTGTGGAAATTACTTATTGACAAAGACATGAAGAAGAAAGACTTGCAAGTGGCTGCAGGGATAAGTTCAGCGTCAGTTACTAAATTAGCTAAAAATGAAAATGTTAATACCGATGTGCTGCGAAAGGTATGTATCGCCTTGAACTGTGACATTGGCGATATTATGGAAATTGTTAACGAAGATTAATGTATGTGCTGAACTTTATTGATTTTGGAGGCAAAAACTATGACAACTAGCGTGAACAATGTGCGCTCGCAATTTTGCGAGTGGTTGCAAGAAAACGCGCCTAAATTAAGGGCTGACATTGCTTGTCAAGCTTTGGCTGTTGGTGAAGATTTCTGCACACGCATTAAAGTGCTCAAGGCTCCGTTGTTTGAAACAACAGATATAGATACAGTTAGAAAATTTGTTAAAACTGTAACAGGTAACAAGATATTTCGAATCAGAAACAAGAAGCAGTATCAAGTGATTGTAGATTCTGCCAATCGCTATTTGGCTTTTGTGAGGTTTCTTGCAGAACAGCGAGTTTCTTCGATGCAGGACGAGCATACGGAAGATATCGCGCCGGTTGATTCTGTACCGGTTTTAGAGCCCGTTCGTATTGGTGATAATTTGCTGGGGTATTTCGACCTGGTTAAATCAAAATACTCGGATTTAGTCTTTACCAATCTTAATGCCAAGGACGAAGTGGTGAATCGTGCCGTTTATATTCTCCCCGTGGGGGTTAATAGACGAGGCAATGTTTTGTTCGAAATATGGCATCTTGCTAATGAGGGGTGCTTTGATTTATATATTAAACGATCTCTCTTAACGAATGAAGAATATCAAGAATCAGTGGAATCTTGGGATAAGACAACTGAAACACGTGGCAAAATCATGAGAAAGTTTGCTTATCGTAATGAACTGATTGAATTTTTGATTCCAAAGTTAGATCTTACGCGAGAGCTAGTAAGCAACGACGATGCTCCGTTAGTGACAACCAGTACGCATGATATTGCTTCTGTAGAGTTAGAGAGCGGCTTTGTTAAATGGCTCAGAAACAAGGGAATGGCTGAAGCTACCGTGCGGAGCTATGCATCATCTATTAATTCTGCAGAAACATATGCCAAAGAAACCGGTATTGCGGGTGTTTCTTTGACATCTAACGACTGTGGACTCGTTCTTCGATCCATCGATATTCTTTTGGAGAATCGTGATTTTATAGAGCACAATAAGCGCCAACATAATAGGTTCTCGGTTGCTTTTAGAAAGTTAAGAGATTATATTGCTGAAATCCACCGTCGAGATATCCGAAGAACATCTGATACTGAACTTGAAGTGAAATATCCAGAGTTGTATCACAAGCTCTATTCCGTTTCTAAGATTTATGATAATCCTGATGGAATGACTGTAGATCATATCGTTTCCATAATAGGAAGTGGCGTTACAAAGCTTGAGGTCATTGAATTTTTGGATAGAATTTCGTGGGCTACAAAGTTGTCCGAAGAACTCTATTCTTTTGCACAGCGTGTTGTTCCTGATGATTTCTCGTTTGGCGGAGAGTCTACCGAACCTATCGTAACAATTCCTAATGATTTTGATAAGGAAGCATTCGTTCGAGTTTTAATGGCGAGATATCGTAATGGAATGCAATTCGACTCTATAGATTTCGAAATCTTTAGAGATACATATGCAGATTACAATGATGCCCCGCTTAATTTCACGGATGAAGAGCTAGAAGAACGCCTTAAATATTGTGGTGTCTATTATATGGATAGATTGTTCCCGGCCGAGGGAATAATCGATAGCTCTACGAGTGAAAGATTGTTCGAGTATATTGAAACTCAATTTGCTTCTGGAAGCAAGGTGCTATACTATAAGGCGATTTTCAGCGATCTCTCTGATGCATTCGCATACTGTTTTAGCTTAACTGACGAAAGAATGTTACGCGCTTATATTGAGTTTATGGCTGATAAAGGTAAATATTATTTCTTTGAGAATTATATGTCTACAGAGAAGAATGTGAAAATTGACCATTCGGCCGAGATAGTGGAGTTTATGCTTTCTGCAGGAAAGCCTCTCTCGTATGACGATGTGTACGAAGGCTTATCGCATATATCCAAAGATATCATATATCGTGAAATCAGAAGTGGCTCGAATTATGTGATGAATGGAAAAGAGAATTATTTCCATATTAATATTTTTGAGTTTTCTGAAAGCGATGGGGAAACTATTGCTGAAATCTTGGATAGAGAAATCGAAGAGAATGGCTATGCCATTTGGTCTAATGTGTTTGCAAACGTCCAGGAACAAATGGCAGTATTCCTTGAGAATAACTTGTATCTCTCACCTTTGGGAATTCGCAATGCACTTTCCAAGGTGATGTCAAACCGTTTTGATTTTGATGGCGAAGTTATCAGTGCTTATGGCGCAAAACTTGCTATGGCAGATGTGTTTAGGCTCTATGCTAAACACAATGCGCCGTTTACAGACATTGATCTTTACAACTTCTCTAAAGAAACAGATACCACAATCTATTTTGGAGCAGTGGCGGAAGCTACTGTCCGAGTAAGTAAAACACTTTTTGTTTCAAAAAATCACGTTGAATTTGATATTGAAGCTGTTGATAAGGCTCTGTCTACATACTTGACCAGTGGGTATATCCTGGTTAAAGATGTTGATTCGTTCTTGGTATTCCCGAATGTTGGATACGAATGGAATGAATATTTGCTTGAAAGTTTTCTTTTATGCTACAGCAAGAAATTCAGCTTGGTGAATAATGGAACATCATTAAATAATGTCGCAGGAGCTGTTGCCTTGAAAGGTGGCGAGTATTCAGAATTTGTAGATATTTGTGCTCATGCTCTCGCTAATAGCGGTGTAGAACTCAAAAAGACAATTGCACTGGATTATCTTGCTGAAATTAACTTGATTACCAGACGAAGCTATAGGGAAATTGAGATTGCTATAGCAAAGGCAAGACAGATCCGTAATCGGAAGGGATAAATTATGTATACATACGAATGGGACGCATCAACAGGCGGGTTTATATTAACGCCGATGCCACTTACTTTTTCAAAAGAACCTAGACCAGTATACTATCAAGAGCTGGACATCCTGGGTTTTGACAAGCATTGGGTATATGATAAAAACGATACATATCCGTATATGTGGGCTGAGGCGAACAACTATTTTTATCGTGGGAGATTGGTTGCAAAAACAAAAGGCGGATCATGTTATACAGCCCCTGAAATAGTTTTAATTGAAGATCCCGAGCCGGAAGGATTTCCATTGCGATTCGTAGATATCCCCGCTATGGTTGAGAAAAATCGCGATTTGATGGCCCAATTAGTACAAGACACTATAAAGAAAATTTATAATACGTTTGTTGAATACCGTAATAAGGTAGATGTTTTTTATGTGGCTTTCTCCGGTGGAAAGGACAGTGTTGTAGCGCTTGACTTGGTTCAGCGCGCATTACCTCACAATGAATTCAAAGTTCTGTTTGGCGATACCGGAATGGAGTTTTCCGATACCTATGATGTGGTTGAGAAAATTAAATTTTTCTGTGCACAAGAGAAAATAGACTTTTTGGAAGCTCGCTCTAAAATGTCACCATTGGAATCATGGAGAATTTTTGGTCCCCCAGCTCAAACTATGAGATGGTGTTGCAGCGTGCATAAAACAACGCCACAGATAGTTACTCTTCGAGAATATACTGGAAATCCTCGTTTTAGGGGTATGGCTTTCACCGGAATAAGAGGCGATGAGAGTGTTTCTAGAAGTGAGTACGATGATGTTAGCTTAGGAGAAAAGATAAGAGGACAGTATAGTTGTCATCCCATACTCGAATGGAATTCTGCTGAATTGTTTAATTATATATATGCAGAGGGATTAATAATAAACGAAGCATATAAAAAGGGTAACAGCCGAGCAGGATGCTTGGTTTGTCCCATGGCCGCGTACAAGAATATGTACTTTAAGGAAGTATGCTATAGCGAATCTATCGGCGGGGCATTAAGCACAACTGATTTTAACAATATCATCTTAGAAACGTCTTCGAAAAATCTTAATACCGAAAAACAGGTCAATGAATTTATGGAAATTGGAGGGTGGAAGGCGCGTAGAAGCGGACGTGAGTTATCGATCGCCAAAAGTTACTGTTCCGATAGTTTTGAAAAAGGCGTTTTCCAAATCAAAATTGATCACATAAGTTCTGATTGGCGAGAATGGATCAAAACCATCGGGAAGATTTCCTATGTGTCCGACAGTGAATTGGAGATTTTCTTTGCTAATAAAAAATATGTTGGTGAGTATACAGAATCTCATGACGAAGTACAGTTTTCTTTCAATATTGGCTCCAATACCAAAGTGGATATCGACTTTATGTCTGCTTTTAAGATCGTTATGCGAAAAACGGCTTACTGTGTGTTATGTCAAGTGTGTGAAGCCAATTGCCCCCACGGATATATAAAAATGGCGGATGGAAAAGTTACAATTGATGATAAATGTGTAAAATGTCGAAAATGTCATGATGTTTTTTATGGTTGTCTGCTGGCAAATTCAATGAGATTACCTAAAGGAGAAGGAAAAATGGGAAGTATAAACAGATATGGAAATATGGGCGTTGAATATGATTGGTTAGAACAATATTTCAAGGCGATAGAAGGAAACTATGATTTCTGGACATCTAGCCACTCGTTGGGAACCAACAAAGTTAAGTATCTTCAGAGCTTCTTGCAGGACACAGGCATTGCAGTAAAAGGTAAGGGTGATAAGAAACCTCAGCTGACAAGATTCGGTGAAATTGTTTGCGATATTGGAATCGACTCCTCTCTTGCTTGGGCATTGATAGCTGTAAACTGGTCCTACTCTAGCCAATTTGGTTGGTGGGTTAAAAATATTGATTTGAATAATACATATACCCCAGATGCAATCTATGCAATGCTTGACGATACAACGAGCGCTACAGTTCGAGAGCATATTGTTTCAGCTTTTAAGAACATTTTTATTTCCATTAGACCTTTGGGTAATGACCTTGGATTCGGAATTTGTGATTATGAAGAAAAGGCAAGCGGTCGCACATTGAATTCCATCATAAGATTTCCTTGGAATAACCCCGACGAAAGAATTGTTTTATATGCTTTGTATCGATTCGCAGAGGCATGTGGCAATTATAAACAGTTTACTTTGACTAGATTGCTCGATCATTCAATCGACAGTGATGGTATCAGCCCTACTCAAATGTTCGGCTTGAACCGTGAAACAATGGAAAAAGTATTAAACGGATTAACTTTTAATTATCCGGATCTCATTGAAGCGCGATTTACGCTTGGGTTGGACAATATTACTTTGAAGAGTGATATGAGCGCCGAAGAGATATTAAACGAGTTGTTCTAAGGAGGAAGTGAAATGAGTTATCGTGATTATTTCGATATAGATCCTGAGTATTTTCCGCAAGTTGATAAAAAGATAATTGACACACAGCCCGACCTGTGGAAAAAATTCTATCCGCACCCTTCTTTCGTGACAATGCTGAAAGCAACGGTTGATGTTTTAAAGAGAAAGCAGCGCCTATCTATTTGGGTGGATGGTGCTTATGGTACCGGTAAGTCTCATGCGGTGCTTACACTTAAAAAGTTGCTGGAAGCTAGCGAAGAAGATACCGTAGCATATTTTGAAAAATACAATCTAGATACTTTTCTTTGTAAGAGTTTAACAGCCGAGAAGAATTCTGGTAAGATTCTCGTTTGCCATAGATATGGTTCGTCGGACATTTCTAGCGATACAGATTTGATTGTGGCTATCCAAGAGGGTATTGAGAAAGCTTTATCTGAAAACGGTATTGTCAACTCAGCAAGTACTTCTTTGAGAAATTCTCTTATTCGTTACTTTGAGAATGCCGAAAATAAACAGAGTTTTGATGTTTTTGCTACTGGTTCTTACAAGGATATTCTCGGCGGTGACAAAGCTGATGATATTCTTGAGAAGCTCCGTACATACAAAGATGATGCTCTTCGAGCACTCATTGCAAAGGTGTTCAAGGTTGACATTGTAAAAGGTCACTTCAAAATGAATACAGGCGAGCTCTGTGAATGGATTCGTGAGGTAATTGAAAAGAATAATCTTTACAATCTCCTCTTCATTTGGGACGAGTTCTCCGAATATTTTATCAATAATATGCATCACTTAACAGGATTTCAGCAGATCGCCGAGCTTTCGGCGACGGCTCCGTTCTGTTTGATGATTGTTACGCATAAGGCAGAGGCATATTTCTCTGATAGCGACCCGGATAAGAGGAAAATTCTCGACCGTTTTGTGCCGCCTATTCATATTTCGTTGCCTGAAAACATAGCTTTTGAATTGATGGCACAGGCCATGAAAGTTACTGATGATGCGGATCTTTCTGCGAGATGGACAAGAAACAAGGCAAGCCTTGATAAGAGAACACAGCAGAGTAGAACAGCAGTGAAGAATAAGATTAACCTGACGGATAAAGATCTTTCTAATGTGTTGCCGATCCATCCTTATGCGGCGTTGCTGCTTCAACATATTTCTATTTATTATACTTCTACAGCGAGAAGCATGTTTAACTTCATCAAGAACGATGAGGGTGATGATGTAAAAGCTTTCCAATGGTTTATCGATAATTTTGATTTTACTTCACAAAACCCGTTCATTACTATTGATATGCTTTGGAGCTACTTTTACGAGAATGGTCAGGATAAATTGGCATCTGGTATCAAGGAAGTTTTGAATTGCTATACCTCAAGACTTGAAAAAGAGCTGCTTGAAGACCAGCGCCGTGTTTTGAAAACAATATTGCTGTTACAAGCGGTATCGGATAGAATGTCGGGAAATAGAGAAATATTCTTACCCAACAATCGAAATCTCACGCTTGCATTTGAAGGAACTGATCTTGAATTTACCGCACAGAATATTGCTCGCAATCTTTTGAATGCTCATGTTGTAACAAGAACACCTCTTACAGGTGAGGTTTTCTCGTATTGCTGCAAGAATGTTGGACCTTCGGTTGACCCCGCTCCTTTTATAAAGGATGCAAAAACTAAATCCACGAAGGACATGTCATTTATGGCTGGTAGCGATTTGAGAACTACCATCGAGTTGAATGGTGCTCTGCGACTTAGATATTCATTGGCTTATGCTACACTTTCCGATTTTGATGCAGAAATCAGAAAAGCTAATAATCCTACCGAGGTAACTAACAAGCTTTATACCATTGCAACCATTGCGCGAGATTCCGCAGAGGGCGCTGCTTTGCAGCGAAAAATCAAGGGATTCTTTGAAAGCAACGCAGAGTCGAATGTTGTGGTTATCGATTCTTCTAATTGTATATTGGGAGAGGGCGAGTATAATGAGTTCGTTGAAAATTATGCTATGGCATTGGCAATAGGACAGAGTGATATTGACCAAAGAAAGACGTATGAAGGCTACGCTATTGAAGTTCTAAAGAACTGGTCTAAGCGAATTAAAAACGGGGATTTTTATGTCTATTCTAGGTATGTTCCCGACGGTGAAAGAGTAACCAATATCAACGATTTGATGACTAAGTTGATGGAAATTAACAAGTTCCATTATCCTCAGTGCCTTGAGTCCTCGTTTACCAGCGTGCTAAATACTATGTTCGATGCCAATTCGTTAGCTGCAGGTGCTACTTGTGGTATTATAGAGGAAACCAAAGGAACTTTCCGCTCAGGTAACGAGGCAACAAAACTTGAAAATGCGCTCAAGGGTGCTTGGAAGGTTCCGAGTTATTGGACGCAGTCACACACCTATATTGCCTCCTTGAAGGTTGCTGTTGACGAAATTATCAGCAAAGAATATGAAAAGAGTGACCGCATCTCTATTGGAAAAATCTACAGCGCTTTGAAGGCAGAGCCGTATGGATTTATGCCGTGTAATCTTACTGCGTTTATTCTTGGCTTCGTCCTGAAGGAATACGCTACATCTGGTGTTTATTCATACAGTGACAACTTAACCACAGTTCCCTTGGATGCAGATAAGCTTGCTTCCATGATCTCCGAAATCATTAAACAGGAGAATACGCCGGATAGAAGATATAAGGATAAATATATCGTTACATTGACTGAAGAGGAACGCGCCTTCAATGGTGCCACTTCCACCGCATTTGACATTGAGGAGAAGTACTGCGTATCTGTTACTGAAACTCGTTCTCGAATTCGTGAGCAAATGAAGGGATTCTCTTTCCCGATTTGGCTGATTAAGTATACTATCGATGGTGTGACGTTCAAGACAAGTAAGGATATTGTATGTTCGCTGATTGACAATTATTGTGGCATAGCAAATAACAAAAATATGCCAGGTGAAATGTCTGATACAGATATCGCTCTTGCAATAGGCAGAATTTGCCTTGATCATCCTGGTGTTGTTGATGATTTGAAAGCGGTTCTTACCAAGGATAACTGTAAGAATGGTATGCTCAAGTATCTTGAGGTGTATCGCGGCGGACTCCTGCCCAGCCTTGCAAAAGCTATTGGTGATGGAGGACAATTCATTAATCATTTGGCTTACAAGTTTAGCTCAGATGCGGCCAACTGGGTTTGGAATCAGGATACTGTTCACGGCAAAATTGACGAGTTGATTACTGAGTATGAAATCATTGAAACCAGTAATAAGATTTTGACAAAGAATGTTACTTATCTCGAGACTATTCGAGCATGGTGCAGCAAGATTGAACAAATCAGAATTGCCTTTTCGGTAATCAAGAACGAGCTTGGAGATGCGAGAGCGTTCTATGAAATGCTTTATCAATTGAAAAAAGCTGGAAACTTGCTTGATTCTCAGAAAAAGACATTCTTAGACTTGCTCAATGCCAATCTTGATCATTTTAAGCAGTTTATGTCGTCGCAGAGCACGTTGTTTATGAAGGCTTGCAGCTTCTATCTGGATGAATTGACCGAAGAAGATGTTAAGGTTCTTTTGGATGATGATAAATATGCGTTTAAGAACACATACACTTCAGAACCCGACACGTATACCGCTAAGGTTCAGTCTGCTGTTGATAGTTATAAGGGAAGTCTCAAGCATGTTAAGTTGAGACAGAAATGGTTTGAGTTGACCAATACTGAGTCTCCGTTTGCATGGTCTAATCAGTATAGCATGCCTATTATAGCTATGGTGCCTGCGGATGAAACCGCCACTGCAAGACGTGTGTTTGCTACTATCAATAGCAAGAGCACGGACGATAATGCCATTGCTACAGCTATGGAGTACATATTGAAGATGTCTTATCTGGGTGAGCTCAATAGTAAGGAAGCCAGAGATAAAGTCTTTACTGAAGTTTTCCTGGCAGATTATACGGTTCTGTTTGATGATGTTGAAAAAGTGAAACAGTACCTGCGTAGTCATGTTTCTGATGCTCCGTATTATTGGCTTGAAAGCAAAGATGTTTCTACCAAAATCCGCATTTTAGCGAAAGCAAAGTATACTGAAAGCGGTTATGGTAAGGCTAAGAAGATTATTGATGACATGCCCGCTGATCAAGTTAAGGAGTATTTGAAGCAGTTGATTGAGGATAATATTGTCGTTGGTGTGGAAATCATGAAAGGGAAAAAATAATTGGGAGGTAGTCTATGAATCTCGATACAATCAAAAAGAGAATAGGCGCATTTTTATCTTCTGATAAAAGGTGGCCCGTTGTGGTCGACTTTCCGACGAAAGATGATTTGGCGGATTTTATTGATTTCTTTTCAATAGGTGAAAATAGTTTTCTCTCTGCAGATAGTTTCTGCAGAGAGGACGGCACCTTCAAACTGGAAGAGTTTATTGATTCTGTCGGTAAGAATGAAGGGAATACATTCGTAGTAGGCTTGACTGCGTTTTTGAAACTTCAAGGTGAAGACTACACGCAAAGTAATCTTAAAACCATTCTATCTAAGACCGTCAGCGGACATCTTGTAATTGTAACATACAAATGCAAAAATCAATTGCGTTTTGCTGACTCACGTTTTTCCGAGAGGGGGCAGATATACATTGCAGATGGCGATGCAGATTCTTCTGTAGAAATATGTCTCATCAATCCCGATTTGGCGGAGGCATTTCCGAATTGCTATAATGGATTTGAACATATTGGGCGAGCTTATGAGACAAAAGGCAGTGATCCAATATATATCGCTACGGATGTTTCCAAAGACAATTTTTCTAAGGCCTTTTTCAATATATCGCAATTAAGCAACAGCTATGATATTTTGTGTGGCAAAGATTCAAGAACAAAGACCGTTCTGTGCAATTTTGGAACCAATGCGCAATGGAATTTGGCTTTGAAGCTGATTGGCTGTGGGGATTGGACTTCGATTGTAGATTCTGAATTCGGTGGCAGCTATAACCTATCTGATTTGATATCTCGATTTAATAGTTTCGATGATAATAAAAAGTGGTTGTATTTTATTTGCATGCATATTTTTGGTGTCCCGAAAAATACGTATTTGAGACAATCCGTTTTTAATTCTGCAAAATATTCAGAACTCATTAAATCTCTTTTTAGAACTATACTGTTGGTGGATTATAAACAATCCAATTTCGAGCAGTTATATTCTGAACGCAAAGAGATTTTGAGAACTTTTGATGACGCTTTGGAAGAAGCTGTTGATTACTGCAAAGTGATTTCAGTTAAGGAAGAAGACGCGATTTATTATTTGACTGATTTAACACAGCCAGAAAAAGAACGCATCATTGATTGGCTGAGCACATATGGAGACAGGTTTTCTCCCAGCCAACTTGAAAAGATATTGCGCCGAGTATATCCCGATTTAGCGGATTACTTGTCTTTGTATCGTTTCAAGAATACACTTTTGGATTCTTATTTTGAAAACTATAAGTACCAGAAACTGATTAACAAGATATTGCCAACCTTTGAGCTGGTGGTTGACGAACAATCTAAGGCGTTGAGTTTTTTGAGCGTATTGCCTGCCAGAACAGCTATAGTGGACAAGCTTAATTTGTCGAAAGCACATGCTTATTTCTTTGATGCATTAGGTGTTGAGTATTTGGGTTATATTCAAGCAAAATGTCATCAATATGGGTTGTCTGCAAATATCACTTGTGGTAGATGCGAGCTGCCTTCTTTGACATGTTGCAATAAAGAATTCGTTTCGACATTAAATGACAAAGGTTGCGCTGTATCGGATATTAAATCGTTAGATGAAATTAAGCACCACGGTGAAGATACTTTTGATTATGAGAAGGTTAAAACGCCAGTTTATCTCATCAAAGAGTTGGAAATAATAGACGATCTTTTGAAGAAAATTCGTGCAAGTATTTTGGGCGGACAATTTGATAAAGCTGTTATCATATCTGACCATGGAGCATCTAGATTGGCCGTGTTGCATGAAACCGAAAACTTATGGAGAATGGCAACCAGCGGAGTCCATTCTGGTAGATGTTGTCCTAAGAATGAGCTTGACTCTAAGCCGGACTTTGCCATTGAAACAGATGATTTTTGGGTGTTACCTAACTATGACCGTTTCCAGGGCGGACGAAAGGCAAATGTTGAAGTTCATGGTGGCGCAACGCTTGAAGAGGTGGCTGTACCCATTATCGAAATTACTCGCAAGCCTTCACATGTTGAAGCATTTATTACCGATGGTTCTAAGGTTGTTATGCTTGGGGCCAAAGAATATCCGGTTATAAAAATATTTGTTGGTATTGATAGCCATAATCTTGAGGTTCGCGTAGGTGATAAGTATTATGATGTCAAGAAAACAACAGATGAGTATTTATATGTGGTGGAGCTTCTTGATGTAACTAAAAAGGGCATTTACACTATGGACATACTCAATGGTAACGATGTCATTGCTTCTAAACAAGTGTTCGAGATAAAGAAAAAAGGCATGGGAGAAGTTAACCTGTTTGATTAAGGGGGATAAAGATGGAAGAAAAACTTAGAGACTATTTTGAAGAAATGGTTGTCTATAAGGATTTGAAAAATAACAACTTTTTTTCATCCTTAGGATTGCCAGCCTTCTTGCGCGATTACCTCTTGAAAACATTCAGTGATGAATACGGTCGATTTGACATGGAGCAGGTTAGTGCGTTTATTAAAAAATTCATTCCCAAAAAAGAAGATTGGATGAGCATCAAGAATAAAATCATCTATGAGAATGAAAATGTTCAAATCTTAACGAAGATATCAGTTGATATAAATATCAAAACTGGTGAAATATCATTCGCTTTACCGGAATTTAGCGTTACTGAAAAAGAAACGGTGATTGAGCCTTCTATCTGGGAGGTTTACAAAGATGATCTTATGAGCAGTAACGAAGTGTGGGGCATAATTAAATTGGGTTATCGTCCACCAGACGATACTGCAAGACCTAAAATTCCAGGGAAAATTAAACTGACAGGCTTTAAAAATTTCTGCCCCTATACGGTTGATGTTGAGTATTATAAGGATATGAGAGCCAACTTCTCCACGGCGGAGTGGATTGATGTTTTGCTTGGCGCAATTGACTATAATGCCAGCGGGTATGAAACCGAATTGCAAAAGCTCTCTATGTTGACCAGATTGCTTCCTTTCATCGAAAAGCGTGTTAACATTATTGAGCTTGCGCCCAAAGGAACGGGTAAGAGTTATGTCTTCGGGCATATCAGTAAATATGGTATGCTAACGGACGGCGGCAAAGTTACGCGCTCTAAGATGTTTTATGATGCCACACGAAGAAAGCCCGGTTTTATTTGCGGCCCTGATTATGTAGCTATTGATGAAGTGAAACTGGTCAATTTTGGCGATGAAAATGAAATGAGATCCATTTTACAAGGATATCTTGAATATGGTCAGTTTAATTCCAACGGTTACGATGGGGAATCGGATGCAGGTGTTGTATTCTTGGGGAATATAATGAAAGCAAATATGGACGAGTATAGTTACATGTTGGGCGAACTGCCGACTTTGTTCCAGGAAACAGCTCTTCTCGATAGAATTCATGGTTTTGTAAAAGGTTGGGACATTCCTCGTATGAATGACAGCTTAAAAATTACTGGATGGGCATTGAATTCGGAATATTTTTGCTCCATAATGCACGATTTGCGTAACGATACCAGTTATCGTGCAATAGTGGAAAAGATTGTTAATGTTCCAGAGAAAGCCGATACTCGTGATACCGAAGCAATAAAGAGAATTGCAACTGCTTATTTAAAATTGTTGTTTCCTCATATTCGTTCCGAGTTTGATGTGGACAAGCAAGAATTCAGTGACTATTGTTTGATTCCGGCAATGCGTATGCGCCGAATCATTAAACTTCAACAAGGCATGATAGATTCGGAGTATAAAGGTAAGGATGTGCCGTTGCTCACGGTGAAACTGTAAGTATGAAAAAAGATTGTATAGCTTGTGGAAAAAGAAATCTCGATAAGGACACCATTGGGATTAACAAAAAAATGCTAGGTACTGATATTAAATCATTCTATTGTATGGATTGTTTGGCAGACTATCTCGGCTGTACCGTGGAAGAGTTGTTAGAGAAAATTGAAGAGTTTAAGGAAGAGGGCTGCACTCTCTTTAAGTGAGGAATATATGAAGCGTTTGGTATATGCCGATAATGCGGCGACAACAAAATTAGATATCGATGCGTTTGAGGCAATGAAGCCGTACTTGCTTGACGAGTACGGCAACGCTTCACAGCCCTACGCGTTTTCTCGGAAGCCCAAGAAAGCCTTGAAAAAGGCGAGAGAAATAATTGCTCGGTGCATTAATGCTGACCCAGAAGAAATCTATTTCACCTCTGGTGGAACGGAAAGTGATAACTGGGCAATAAAAGGCGTGGCTCTTTTAGATGCTACAAAACGGGCGATTATAACTTCACAAATTGAACATCACGCTGTTTTAAGGGCGTGTGAATTTGTTGAGAAAATGGGCTATCCTGTTGTGTACTTGCCTGTAAATCGAGAGGGAGCTTTGATGCCAGAGGCTTTATCCGATGTTATTACTCCTTCAACTCATCTTGTGTCGATTATGTTTGCAAACAATGAGATCGGCACGATAGAGCCAATTAAGGAACTTTGTGAAATAGCCCATAGGAATGGTGTTTTGTTTCATACTGATGCCGTTCAAGCTGTTGGTCATGTCAAGATTGATGTGAAGGAACTGGGAGTAGACATGTTGTCTGCTTCGGCCCATAAATTTAATGGGCCCAAAGGCGTCGGCTTCCTTTACATAAAAAAGGGGACTTCACTTTTGCCATATGCAGATGGAGGAGCGCAGGAACACGGATTGCGTGCAGGAACCGAAAATATTCCAGCTATTGTAGGTATGGCAGTCGCTCTAAAAAATAATTGCGAGCATCTTTCCGAAAACACCTGCCATATTGAGCGGTTGGAACATCAACTGCTAGAAAGTCTTTCTTCAACTTCAATAAAGTTTGTTAGAAATGGTAGAGCGGCTCATATTCCGGGCAACATTAGCTTATCTTTTTATGGCGCTGACGGTGAGGCGTTACTTCATAGATTGGATTTAATGGGAATATGCGTTTCGACCGGTGCTGCATGCGATACAGTAAATACACAAGTATCTCATGTTCTTAACGCCATTGGAGCTGATTTTGATTATGCTAGGGGAACAATACGCATATCCTTAGGCAAGGATAATACCATAGACGACGTAGATTGCATTATTCAATCACTCATTAAAATTCTTTCGTAGAGAAGCGAGGCCTCCATGAAATTTGACATTTCTTATGTAGTATATAGCACACATAAAAACGTGTGGTATACCGAAGATAGCGACTTGAATTTTGATGGATCGCCAATAGAAGCACAGTCAGAAGATGAAGCGTTGATTCATTTTAAGGAAATTATAACTGAGTTAATGAACAAGTCGATTGATTTAGTATTAACGATAAGAAAAGCGTTTGTGCCGTTTTTGAAATAATTTACATTATGAGCAACTATGAAAATGAAGCTCGTGAACGCTATAGTAATACTGGTGCATATCGTGAGCACGAACAGAAAACAAAGAATTACACAAAAGAGAAGTGGGCAGAGGCGAATGATGGCATGATGGCGATCTTTGCCGAGTTTGCTGCGTGCAAGGAGAGTGGCGCGAGAGCAGATTCTGCCGAGGCACAGGCACTTGTTGCCAAACTTCAGGCGCATATCACCGCCAACTACTACTCCTGCACCAACGAGATTCTTGCAGGACTTGGCAAGATGTACGTTGCCGATGAGAGATTCAATAACAACATTGATAAGTATGGCGAAGGCACAGCGGAGTTTGTGTCAAAAGCAATCATCTTGTTTTGTGAAGTGAATTGATTTCTTTTAAATAGCATTTGTTTTAATAATTAGGAGGTGAAATTATGCTGAAAGAACCGATAAGGCACCATTATATTCCGCAGTTCATTTTGCGTAATTTTGCCTGTGATAATGACAAGAAGCATGTTTGCTATTATGATAAAGAGTCACGCTCTATTTTAGAACGTGAGATACGCGAAGTGTTTATGGAGCGGAACTTTTATCGAGATGAAATAAATTGTAAGGACAAGCCCGTTCAAATAGAACATGATTTATCCGTCTATGAAAGGGAAATTGCTGAATTAATCAAAGCCAAGTTTCTTGATAAGCGCAAAATTGAACTTACTGAGGAAGAAGAGAGCTCAATTAAGTTGTTTTTTTCCATTATGTCCTTTAGAAACATACATGCCAAAGAACAATTTGGCGATGGGAGCTCTAAAGAATTCAAAGAGTTTTATAAGCATTTTCAAAAGGATGAGAATCTTGAAGATTTTTGGAAACGTAATTTGGGGCATCTGGTGAAATGTCGTTCAATGAAAGAGGTGGCGAATCATCCGGAGATTGATCTTCCTATCAAACTTTTTACGCAGCGTGATACGAACGCATTTTTCGGAAAGTATATTATAGTTGTAGAGCCTAGAGAAGGAGATGGATTCATATTAGGTGATTGTTATCCGCTTGTGTTTACCGGAGATCACCTTAACTTACCTCTCTATGACGTCTGCCCTATTTCTCCTAATCGAGCAATTATTATTGCTAGTGTAGGTGTTGATGGTACTCCTCGCGATGTGCTTTCGTTAAGACTGGGAGTATTTGACCGCCCTGAAATCAACGAAAAAGGGAATAGCGTAATCATTACCAAACGGTTGCTTTTGAATGAAGTACAGTTTATTAATAGAGAAATCGAGAAGAATTCTCATAAGGGATTTATATTTTCAAAATCCGAGCAAAAAGGATTTTAAAGGAGAGCAAACTATATGGGCGTAAAAAGAGAAACGTTAAAAAGTGGGCGAGTCTTAAAGGCTTTGATAGAACAATTTGAGAATGACAGAACCAAACAAAATCTTATTCCAGTTCTACATTGTCTACGCGATAGTTTTGTTTGGATTCCCGGAACTTTACGAATGAGTGATGATGATGTCGAAAAATTTCAAAATTCCCAAGTGGGCGATACTGTTACGACAGACGAAATCATGAAGTTTGAGCCAGATATTCTTCAAAACGGAGAAGATAAATTCTATCCTGTTTTTTCAAGTATTGAAGAAATGGGCGAGTACGGTAACAATTTCAGCAAAGTGGAAAAACACTTTTTTGAGGCAATGTCATATGCAAACTGCAAAAAAGAAACAGTCGGAATAGTTGTTAATGCGTTTTCTATGCCATTTGTTGTACCGAAGGAATGGTTTGAAATTATCGGTAGCTTTCCTACTAATATTGATGAGGATGAATAACTAAAAATGGTTAAAGAATTAATGCACGACCCCATCTTCCTCGCAGGGAAGTCGGAGGTCGCAACGAAAGAAGATATGCAGGTCGCGCAGGACTTGCTGGACACGCTGATGGCGCACAGAGAAAGCTGTGTTGGTATGGCGGCGAATATGATCGGTGAGCGTAAGCGCATTATCGCCTTTCTTGACGAGAGTGGACGAGCTCCTACCTACACGGTAATGCTCAATCCCGAGATCATCAAGAAGGACGGCGCGTACGATACTGAGGAAGGTTGTCTGTCGCTTCTCGGTGGTCCACGCAAGTGTAAGCGATATAAGACTATCAAGGTGAAGTATCAGACCTTGGAAATGCAAACACGCACGAAAAACTTCACCGGCTGGACTGCGCAGATCATTCAGCATGAGATAGATCATTGTAGTGGTATCTTAATATAATCTAGATAGGAGAAAACATGAAAGACAAAAAATACGATTTTAGAGATGTTTTGGACTCTATAGAAAAGGCTGCGGAGTGCGACAATCGTGAAATGCTAGTTGAAGCTATAGAAAATATTCCAGAAGCACTTTGGGAAAATGGCTCCCACTCCGAGTGGCTAATGAGAACATTTTTTGAATGGGTTGATCCTCATTTTGAACTGCATCCTATTGATTTTATTCCAGACTGCTTTTGGAAAAAACAAGACAACGTGTTGAGATACATTTGTGCTATTAGTTGTTACTATGACGCGGACACATTCATAGAGAATGATATTTATAAGATGTATGATTTGATTCCCAAGGAACTTTTGGATGATAGCCATTTTGCAAGTTATCTACTGAGTGTTAATTCATTTGAGATTTTAGACGATATTTCCGAGGAGTTTAAGGCTGATGCTTATCTCATGCTAAAAGCTTTTAAGGGAATACAGAATGAAATAAAGAAAAGGGAAAAGGGTTATACTTCGCTGGAATTTTTAGATCCAGTTGAATGTTGGGAGTCGTTCTTTAACAAAATTTCACCCACATTATCATCACATGACGGATTTGTTTTATTATGTCTTGAACTTGACGGCTATTTCGGCGCGGCGGCGGGTGTTTTGCTTGAGTGGATGGATGAGAAACTGTGGCTAGACCAGAATTTTGTCATGCAAGTTGAAAAAATTAAAAATGGTCTCCCTATTTTCGAAGGTGAATTTAATTATGAATTGGTTGAAATTGGCCCAGACGAAGAATGTTAAAAGCTATTTGAACAATAAAAAGAACTTGACCACATTGGTCAAGTTCTTTTTATTATATTATTAGAAACTCATCAACTTCCGGAACGATAGCACAACCTCCCCACGTGCCATGAATTTGACCGGCATCGTCGATGTGAGTAACTACACCCTCTCGGTTAGTGTATTGAGGCTCACCTTCCATCTTGATGATTTTAATAGTGTCTCCGATTTTTACCTTTTCCATAATGTCCTCCTTAATTTGACTTTGCTTCCTTTTTATATTTATAATAAGAGTTTCTAGAGCAGCCACAAAGTTTGATGACATCGGGATCGTCAAGGCTGCCACCAAAGTCTTTTGAGTGCTTCTTAATGATAGCCATACACTCAAGTGCTTTTTTGGTAGTGAGAGTAGTTCCTTGCGGAAGACCAATCTTGACACCGTTCTTTTTAGCTTCTCTCATTCCTTGGCTGATACGTGAGTGAAGGTCGGTAACTTCTTTCTCTGATTGCTCAAAAGCTGCTTTGATCTGTTGCTCGGCTAACGCCATCATAAAGTTATTTATAAGTTGGACGTTGCCTTTGAAGAAATCATCAACTGCAGTATTACCGGTTTCTATATTGATATTGAGAAGATTGTTCTTAGTGGAGTCAAAGAGGGAAGTGTTAATGAGCGGTTCGTTGAGAAAGATGAGGTTGACACCTAACTCGTAAAGCATCTTATAGTCCTTAAAGCCTTCATCGGCATTACGGCTCATACGGGAGACA
>JAZKYL010000044.1:0-4637 GCA_045612105.1 Eubacteriales bacterium | reverse complement strand
TTTTGAAAAAAGCGACGGAAAAACTTTCAAACAGACAAAGTTCATCTAACCAATAAATCAAAATTTGAAATTTCAAATGATATCGCGATATTGCGAAAAATCGCAAAAAAGTCTTGACATTGTGAGGAAAAATGATATAATTAAAATGTATAAATATTTGCATTTTTGCAAGAAGAAATCCTACGCAAAAGAGAGGCTTTTAAAATGAGCGAGAGAAAAATTGGCACAAAGTGCGTTCAGGGCGGCTACACCGCGGGTAACGGTGAGCCCAGACAGATACCGATAATTCAGAGTACGACTTTTAAATATACTACGGGCGAGGCTATGGGAAAGCTTTTCGACCTTGAAGCCGAGGGTTATTTCTATTCCAGACTTCAGAACCCCACCTGCGACACCGTCGCGAGAAAGATCTGTGAGATGGAGGGCGGAACTGCGGCTATGCTGACCTCTTCGGGTATGGCGGCTAATTTCCTTGCTACCTTCAATATCGCCTCCGCAGGAGACCATATCGTTTCTTCCGCTTCCATTTACGGCGGAACCTACAACCTTTTTGCCGTTACGTTCAAGAGAATGGGAATTGAGGTTACCTTTATTTCTCCCGACTGCTCCGACGAGGAGTTTGATGCGGCTTTCAGACCCAACACAAAGCTTGTTTTCGGTGAGACTATCGCAAACCCCGCGCTGAACGTTCTCGATATCGAGCGTTTTGCTGATATGGCGCACAAGCACGGTGTTCCGCTGGTTATCGATAACACCTTCCCAACACCCGTAAACTGCCGTCCCTTTGAGTGGGGAGCTGATATTGTAACTCATTCCACCACCAAGTATATGGACGGTCACGGAAGTGCGGTTGGCGGCGCGATCATCGATTCGGGTCGATTTGATTGGATGGCTCACGCGGAAAAGTATCCCGGTCTTTGCACTCCCGACGACAGCTATCACGGAATTACTTACGCTGAAAAGTTCGGTCTTGGCGGCGCGTTTATCACCAAGGCGACCGCTCAGCTTATGCGTGACCTTGGTGTGACTCCCGCGCCTATGAGCGCATATATCCTTAACCTCGGTCTCGAGAGCCTCCACGTGAGAATGAAGAGACATTGCGAGAACGGTCTTGCGGTTGCCAAGTATCTTGAGGCTAACGACAAGATCTCCTGGGTCAACTACCCCGGACTTGAGTCGAGCAGGGATTACGAGATCGCGAAGAAATATATGCCCGACGGCACCTGCGGTGTTGTCAGCTTTGGAGTTAAGGGCGGCAGAGAAGCGGCTTCAAAGTTTATGAACGCGCTTCAGATGATCGCTATCGAGACACACGTTGCCGACGCAAGATCCTGCTGTCTCCACCCCGCGACCACCACTCACCGTCAGCTTTCCGACGCTGATCTTATCGCTTCGGGTGTTGCTCCCGATCTTGTTCGTCTTTCCTGCGGTCTTGAGGATGCCGACGACCTTATCGCCGACATTCAGCAGGCTTTGGATAAGATTTGATGGGATGCGTCGGGGAGAAACTTTTTAGAAAAAAGCTTTCTCCCCGAGCCCCTCTTCAAAAAACTTTAAAAAGGATAGTAGGAATAGGACGGTTTGGGTTTTATAACGGTGGCGGTAGCGGTTGCTGCTGTGTTGCGAGTTTTTAAACGTTTAGTTGCTTTATTCAGATGAGCAGAATTCTAAAATAGCTTTATTTGTTGGGTTTAACACCCTTCCAATAGGCAAACGACAGTGGGGGATTTTTTTAGCTCCGTAGGAGCGAAAAATCCTGCGCCCCCCTAAGAGCGCCCAGAAATATTAAAAGTTTTTGCGGAGCTTTTTCTCAAAAAGCGACCCGCCGGAGGCACGCTTCCTCGTCCCTCCAAAGAAAGGTAAATATGAAAATACTTATTAGCGGCATCGGTGGCAGAATGGGCGCCGAGGTCAAGAAAATGGTGAATGACGGCTATCGAGGAGCAATTCTTTGCGCCGGATATGATGTAAACGAAGTCAGCGCAGAGTGTCCCGTTTACAAGAATTGGGCAGACGTCACTGAAACACCCGATTGCATAATTGATTTTTCGCATCACGCGGGAACTGCGGCGTTGCTTGAATTCGCTTGCGAAAGAAATATTCCCGTGGTTTTGGCGACGACGGGTCACGACGAGACAGA
This sequence comes from Eubacteriales bacterium, assembly GCA_045612105.1. GTDB lineage: Bacteria > Bacillota > Clostridia > Oscillospirales > CAG-272 > SVTX01. The sequence goes on along the minus strand of JAZKYL010000044.1, from coordinate 2,497 downwards.
AAAGGGCTATATTGCCTCTGCGGCGAAGAAGATCCCGCTTTTCCATTCGGCGAATATGTCACTTGGTGTTGCGCTTCTTTGCGAGCTTGCTAAAACCGCGGCAAAGACCTTCCCCGACGCTGACATCGAGATCATCGAGAAGCACCACAACCGAAAGCTTGATGCTCCCAGCGGCACGGCTCTGCTTCTGGCGCAGTCGATACAGAAGATAAGAGAAAAGGCATTCTTTACCTTTGGACGTCAGGGGCACGCAAAGAGAATGCAAGGTGAGATCGGTATTCATGCCGTGAGAATGGGAAATATTGTGGGTGAGCACGAGGTCATCGTGGGAACCGACACACAGACCATCACCTTGAAGCACGAGGCGCACTCCCGCTCGCTTTTCGCCGAGGGCGCTATTGCGGCGGCTGACTTTATCAAGGACAAGGGCGCGGGACTTTACGATATGTACAGTATGATCGGCGCGGAATAATTAAAACATAAGGAATTAACAATGATTTGCAATAATTTATCGGTAAACGAGAGGGGTCATCTTGCTCTTGCGGACGTTGACGTAGTCGATATGGCTCAAAAATACGGCACTCCTCTTTACCTTTACGACGAAAACAGAATCAGAGAGCGTTGCCGAACCTACGTTGACGCTATGAAATCGGCTTTCGGTGAGTCTGCTCTGCCTCTTTTTGCCAGCAAGGCGGCTTCCTTCAAGCAGATATATCGCATTATTATGGAGGAGGGAATGGGAACCGATCTTGTTTCCTCGGGCGAGCTTTACACCGCCGCAAGCGTAGGATTTCCGCTTGAAAATGCTTATTTTCACAGCAACAACAAGACCGATGACGATATAGCGTATGCTATCGACGAGAAGGTTGGCTATTTTGTGGTTGACAACGTTGAGGAGCTTGACGCAATTGAGAGAATTGCTTGTGAAAAGGGTGTGAAACAGAAGATATTGTTCCGTTTGACCCCCGGTATCGATCCTCATACTTATGCGGCTGTGGCTACGGGCAAGGTGGATTCCAAGTTTGGATCCGCCATTGAGACGGGACAGGCTGAGCAGATAACAAAGTATGCGTTGGGGCTTGAGAGCATTGAGCTTTGCGGATTCCACTGTCACGTGGGCTCTCAGGTCTTTGATTCTGACGTCTTTCTTCGCGCGTCCGAGATCATGCTTGATTTTATCGCTGAAATGGCGAAAAAATACGGTTTTATGGCGAAGCAGCTCGATCTTGGCGGCGGTTACGGGGTCAGATACCTTGAAAGCGATCCCCATATTGACATTGCGGCGAACATTCATCAGGTTGCCGCTCATATGAAGGCTTATTGCGAAAGCCTAGGTATCACGATGCCTGATATTCGCATGGAGCCGGGCAGAAGTATCGTTGCCGACGCGGGACTTACCGTTTACACCGCGGGTACGGTCAAGCGCATACCCGGTTACAAAAATTACGTTTCGGTGGACGGCGGTATGGCGGATAATCCAAGGTTTGCCCTTTACGGCTCGTCCTACACCGTATGCCTTGCCAACAGAATGAACGCCCAGCGCGAGGGTGTGCCCACCTTTAATTGCTCGGTGGTAGGCAGATGCTGTGAGTCGGGCGATATTTTGCAGGAGAACGTAACTCTTCCCGCAGATATAAAGCGCGGCGATATGATCGCGGTGCTGACTACGGGTGCGTATAATTACTCGATGTCCTCAAACTACAATCGCCTCGGCAAGCCCCCCGTGGTCATGCTGAAGGACGGACGCGACTATCTCGCTGTTAAGCGCGAGACAGTCGAGGATATCTGTCGAAATGACTTATAAAACAAAACAGCAGGGTTTACCTGCTGTTTTGTTTTGTGCAAGTTGCAATTTATGGGTGAGGCGATTGCTAACGAAAGCCCCCCTCCGAGAGGGAGGGGGACCACGAAGTGGTGGAAGGAGCCTGCGAAACTTAAGAGTAGATGCTGATTATTGTTTTCGCATTCTCCTTCACCCGCTTTGCGGGAGCTCCCTCCCGGAGGGAGCCTTATAATTTTTGCGATTTTGTATTACCTATAAAAATATCGTAGGGATCAGTAAGCAGAACGTGCATTTGACTATCGACAAATGTGCGTTTTTTATGAAACGTCCTTTGTCTTTTAATATTATTACAAGGAAGAGAACATGAAATATCGTTTTGTATACGCAGATAAAACAAAGTTACAGGAAATACTCCCCGGTTGTTTCAAGATACTACATTCTAATATGAGCTTTATAGCTCCAACCGGTAACTCTTTTGATGAAGATTTTGCTATATGGTACGCAGCGGTTTTTCCTGCTATGCAGAAGAAACCGCGCAAAATCGTGTTGATGTATTATGAAAATACAGTAGTAGGTTATTTCCAATATTATATTGTTAATGGTTCAATGATGATGGAAGAAATCCAAATAGCAACAGAATATCAAGGGAAGGGATTGTTTCGCGATTTTTATAGTTGGTTTCTTAATGATTTAAATGTTGATATTCAATTTGTA
>JAZKYL010000043.1:0-22571 GCA_045612105.1 Eubacteriales bacterium | reverse complement strand
AAATTACTCTCGTATGCACAGAGTGCAAGCAGAGAAATTACGACACAAAGAAAAACAAGAAGAATGATCCGGACAGGCTTGAGCTTAAGAAATTCTGTAAGTTCTGCCGCAAGCACACTCTTCACAAAGAGTCTAAGTGATAGGGGGATCTAATATGACTATCACAAATAAAAGAAGTCTTATCGCCCTTCTCCTGTCTCTTGTGTTGGTTGTATCGCTCTTTACTGTGGCAATTTCCGCTGCAACAGAAAAAAATGAAGTAACAACAACTGCTTCTGAAACTACCGCTGCTGAGGAAGAGACCACCAAAAAGGAAGAAACTACTACTAAAAAAGAAGAAGCTAAAAAAGAAGAAACTACCGAAAAAGTTAATGAGGCTGTTGTAAGAGTTAAAAATTCTCTTATAATCAACGGTATCATTATCGGTGTTCTCGTTCTTATCGCAGTAGTTCTTATCATCAAGTTCCGTACAAGACTTGGTAATTTTCTTCGTTCCGTAAAGAGTGAATTTAAGAAGATCACTTGGTCGTCAAAGGAGAACACTCGTAAGAGCTTCCTCGTAGTTATCGTGGTAGCGATTGCTGTTGCTCTTATGCTTTGGATGATCGATATCGCATTCAATACTGGTATCAGTGAGCTTACAAAACTCTTCAACAAGTAATTGTAGGAGCTTAGTATGAGTGATATTGATGGAATGAACGTAGGCCTGAGATGGTACGTTGCGCACACCTATTCCGGCTATGAAAATAAGGTTAAAGTTAACCTTGAAAAGATCGTTGAAAACCGCGGTCTTGGAAATCTTATCTACGACGTTAAGGTTCCCGTTGAAACTGTCATTGAAAAGAACGGTGACAAGGAAAAGATCATTGAAAATAAGATCTTCCCCAGTTACGTGTTCGTTAAAATGATAATGACCGACGAGAGCTGGCATGCCGTCAGAAACATTACCGGTGTTACGGGATTTGTAGGTCCCGGATCCCGTCCTACTCCTTTGAGCGAAAAGGAGGTTCTCGATATCAATCTCGAGAGCGCAGAAGAGGTTAAGGTTCAGCTTAGCTTCAACGTTGGAGACGAGGTCAACGTTATCAGTGGCTTGTTTGAGGGTTACGACGGAGTGGTTCAGTCCATTTCCGATGACCTTAAGACCGTTACCGTGCTTGTAAAGCGCGGACGCAGAGACATGCCCGTTGAGATCGACGCCGATATGCTCAAGCTTAAACAAAACTAATTCTTTTAATTGTTTCTTAAAAAGAAAACAATCGCATCTGAAAGATGCAAAGTGGGAGGGAGAAAAATTTTGAATTCTCCCGCACAAGTACCACATTGGAGGTGTAATTAAAATGGCAAAGAAAATTATGGGTTACATCAAGCTGCAGCTCCCCGCAGGTAAGGCTACTCCTCAGCCTCCCGTAGGTCCCGCACTTGGTCAGTACGGTGTAGCAATCCCCGTATTCACAAAGGAATTTAACGAGAGAACCAAGAACGATATGGGTCTTATTATCCCTGTTGTTATTACTGTTTACGCAGACCGTTCTTTCACTTTCATTACAAAGACTCCCCCTGCAGCAGTTCTTATCAAGAAGGCAGCAGGAATTGAGACTGCATCCGGCAAGCCTAACAAGGAAAAGGTCGCAAAGATCACTTCCGAGCAGGTAAGAAAGATCGCAGAGACAAAGATGCCTGACCTCAACGCAGGCTCCATCGAGGCTGCAATGAGCATGGTAGCAGGTACTGCACGCTCTATGGGCGTTGTAGTTGAAGACTAAGTAGGAGGTAAGTAGAAATGGGAAAGAAATATACAGATAGCGTAAAGCTTATTGAAAAGAACAGACTCTACGATCCTTCTGAGGCTCTTGGTCTTGTTTGCCAGACTTCTAAGGCAAAGTTTGATGAAACCATCGAAGTACACGTTCGTCTCGGCGTTGACTCCCGTCACGCAGACCAGCAGGTCAGAGGCGCAGTTGTTCTCCCCAACGGAACCGGTAAGAGCGTAAAGGTTCTCGTTTTCGCAAAGGGTGACAACGTTCAGAAGGCTCTTGACGCAGGCGCAGATTACGCAGGCGGCGCAGAGTACGCTGAAAAGATCCAGAACGAAAACTGGTTCGATTTCGACGTAGTTATCGCTTCTCCCGATATGATGGGTGTTATCGGTCGTCTCGGTAAGGTTCTCGGTCCTAAGGGACTTATGCCTTCTCCTAAGGCAGGTACCGTTACTCCTGACGTTGCTAAGGCTGTTACCGAGGCTAAGGCAGGTAAGATCGAGTACAGACTTGATAAGACCAACATCATTCACTGTCCTATCGGTAAGGCATCCTTCGGTGAGGCTAAGCTCCAGGAGAACTTCGACACTCTTCTCGGTGCTATCATCAAGGCTAAGCCCGCTGCTGCAAAGGGTCAGTATATCAAGAGCTGCGTAGTAGCTTCTACTATGGGCCCCGGTATCAAGATTAACCAGGCAAAGCTCGGCTAATTTAAGATCAATATATTTTGAGGGGGAAAACCTTTTTAAGGAAAAAGGTTTTCCCCCTCAAACTCCCCTTTTTTAAAAACCTTTAAAAAGGGAATTATTTAATAATTTTTGTAACCTCAAGAAAGAACTTGAGCTTTTTTTATGCTCTTAAAAATCGATTTTTCATCCTTTTTAAAACTGAAAATGTAAAAAAAATGTAAACTTTAAAAAATCCTTATAAAATAAAGCAAAAATAACTATTTTGTAGGTCGTTATCTCTTGAAAAAGTTATTAAAATGTGATATAATTATCGTATATATTTAAATTAATAATAATTATTATAATAATAAGCAAAAAATATTAAGGAAAGGAATTGATTTTATGGATTTTTTAAGAGAAATAAAAGAGATTTGGTCCATGGTTCAGGACAGGATGAAGCAACAGCTCAGTACCACCGCTATGAATCTTTGGTTTGGAGACATTGAGATCATTTCTTTTTCCGAAAATACACTGACTATGGCAACTACGTCTGAGTTTAAGATGAATATTATCAAGGATAAGTACGTGCCTCAGCTTGAAGAAATATTCACAGATTTTATGGGATTTCCAATAAAGATCGTTGTAGAATCAAAAAATCCCACTGTCAACGTAGAAAAGATCAGAAGTCAGATCGCAAACGAGGATCTTTTGCCCGAAAGAGATAGGGAAGAAAAAGATGACAGACCCGAAATACAGCCTGTATTGGGTTCTACGATGCCTACGGTAAATTTTGAATATACCTTCGATAACTTTATCGTCGGAAGCTCAAATAAGTTTGCTCATGCCGCGTGTATTGCAGTTGCAGACCGTCCCGCTCAAGACTATAATCCTCTCTTTATCTACGGACCCAGCGGACTTGGTAAAACTCACCTTCTCTACGCGGTAACAAATGAGATAAAAACTAAAAATCCCTTCGCTAACATCATCTACATAAAGGGCGAGGATTTTACCAATCAGATGATCGAAAGCCTGGCTAAAAAATCGATGTCAAAGTTCAGAGATAAATACCGTACTTGCGACGTGTTGCTTATCGACGATATTCAGTTTATCGCGGGCAAGGAATCAACACAGGAAGAATTTTTCCATACCTTTAACGCACTGTACGAGGAAGGCAAACAGATCATTCTAACCTCCGACCGTCCTCCAAAGGATATTCAGACTCTTGAGGACAGACTTAAGACAAGATTTGAATGGGGACTTATCGCAGATATTCAGCCTCCGGATCTTGAGCTTCGAATCGCGATATTCAAGAACAAAATATCTCAGGCGGGAATTACCGTTTCCGATGAAATAATAACCTATCTTGCCGAAAACCTCAGGACTCACATCCGTCAGATCGAAGGAGCCGTTAAAAAGCTTGTAGCGATCAAATTCCTTGAAGGAAACGAGATCACTATCGATAGAGCTAAAAACATCATGACAGAGCTGCTCGGCGGTGCAGAGCCTACCAGCATAACAGTTGATAAGATATTTTCCGCTATCGAGAAAAAATACGACGTCAGCAAAAATGAGCTTACGGGAAATTCCAGAGTTAAAAACGTTGCTCAGGCAAGACACGTAGCAATATATCTTATAAAAACAATAACCGATATATCCTATCCCAGCATCGGAAAGATATTCAACCGAAATCACTCTACGATAATTTCTTCAGTAGAGGTTATTGAAAAGAAGATAGCCTCATCTCCCGCTATGGAGATCGAAATTAACGAGCTTATTAAAGAAATTAAGGAATAAATAAGCTTTTCAACAGACTTTTCAACATTAAAAACCTTTTGCACCAAAGAAAAATATCAACTATTTACCTTTTTCAACATTATTTTCTAATTGTTGAAAAATAACGGTAATAAACGTTTTTTTTAAAAGTCTCGCAAAAGTAAGAAAACTCTGAATCAAATAAAAAAAAAGCACAAAGTTTTCAAAAGAAATCATTTAAAATTCTACAGATCTCTGTGGATTTAAATCTCTTTCCACAAAAGGAAAATTTTATGTTTTCAACAATCCGTCAACCTATATTACTGATACTACTTTATTTAATTCATTCAATCAATCATTCGGTCTTTCTCTCATAGCGCGTGTGCGTGAGTAAACCGAATAAAAAACGAATTTTTGAAAGGACGCCCACAAAGGGCGAAATAAAATCATGAAAATAACGTTCAATAGACAAGAAATAAGCAATAAGATCGCTCCTCTTATGAGTGTAGTTTCCGGTAAGAGCACACTTACGGCAGTTGAGGGTATTCTTATCGAAGCAAATAATCCCGACAGCTGCACAATGACAGCTTTTGACCTTGAAAAGGGAATGAAGATCACTGTTGATTGCGACGTACTTGAGGAAGGCTCCTACATTATAAACGCGCAGAAGTTCAATCAGACTCTCCGCGTTATGGACGGTGAAGAGATCACACTTACCGTTGATTCAAAGCTTGGCGTACTCTTTGAGTGTGGAAAGAGCTCTCACAGAACAGGTGCGCTTAAGGCAGAGGATTTCCCCGAGATTCCCGACCTCGTTTCCGAAAAGGGATTTATCGTAAGTCAGGCACAGCTTAAAAAGATGCTTGCAAAGGTATCCTACGCTATGGGTGTTAACGAGCCCAGACCCGTGCTCAACGGCTGTTTCATCAAAACTGCAGAGGATGAGATAAACGTAGTTGCCTGCGACGGATTTAAGCTTGCCGTATGTACCGCCGAGGCAGAGCTTAAAAAGCTTGCAAATTCCGAAAGAGGAGTTGATTTCTCCTTTATCGTTCCCGTTAAATCCGTAAACGAGCTTACGAAGCTTCTTTCTGATGATGATGAAGACGTTGTTACCGTTTATATGAGCCATAAGAATATGGTCATAGCATTTGAAGATCTTACTTTCTTCACAAGACTTATCGTAGGCGAGTTCGTTAACTACAACAGCATTATTATCAAGAATCATAAGATAGAGGTCAAGGCTTCAAAGCAGCAGCTTTTGGCAGCTCTCGAAAAGGCTTCTCTTATTACCGAAGAAAGAATCGCGGGAAGCGTCCGTTCTCACGTTAAGATAGAAGTCAACGAGGATATTCTTAAAGTATCCGCAGTCTCCTCCGCAGGTAGTATCTACGATGAATTTAACGTAGAACATACCGGCGACGATATTACTATCGCTTTCAATAACAGATTCCTTATCGATAGTATTAAAGCATGTCGCAGCGAAACAGTAAAGCTCTCTATGTCCTCTCCCCTTATGGGTATTAACGTAGAGCCCTGTGACGAAGAATCCGGCAGCGAGCTCTTTATGCTCCTTCCTGTCAGAACCAGAGACTAAGGGAACGCGGGGGACGCGAGGATGCGATTTCCGCTTTTTCGAGAAAAAGCTTGGCAAAAAGCTTCCACCCATAATATTTGGAAACATAGCCGTTAAGTTTAAATAAAACCGTGAGGATTTTGATCAAAATTTCACGGCTACCGTGTTGCGAGTTGTTTTTGAAACTTTTTCTTGCTTCAACTTAAGTAAATTATGTTTCAAGATAAACGCTTTGGCTGGGTTTAACACCATTTAAATACAAAAACGTCAGTGGGGGATTTTTTAGCTCCGCAGGAGCGAAAAATCCTGCTTACTACTAGAGTGCAAAAAAATTACGGGAAGTTCTTTTGGTTACTTTTCTTTCAAGAAAAGTAACACGCGTCCCCTCCGGAGGCACGCATTCCTCGCATTCCCCTAAAAGAAAGGAAAAACAATGTTCTGTCGAAATATTTACGTAGAAAATTTCAGAAATATTGAGTCGGCAGACGTTGATTTCTGCCCGGGGACAAACGTACTGATCGGAGAGAACGCTCAAGGAAAGACTAATTTACTTGAAGCGATATATATGACTGCCTTAGGCAAGAGCTTCAGGCAGGGAACCGACAAAGATACCATACGCTTTGGAGAAGAATACTGTTTTATAAAAAACAGTTATAAAGACGATACCAGAGATATGGAAATATCTATGAGAATATTTTCTGACCGAAGAGCAAAGCGTGTAGAGCAGAATAAAGTCAAGATAGCAAGAACTTCCGAGATGGTAGGAAGCTTCAAGGTCGTGCTTTTCTGTCCCGAGCATTTGTCGATTATCAAGGAAGGTCCTCAACTGAGAAGAAATTTCCTCGACGTGGCAATATCACAGATAAGACCGCTCTACATCAAATCTCTTCAAAGGTATGCTACGATATTAAAAGAGCGAAACGCTTTAATAAAAGATGCCGAAGAAAACAGAGCGGCATTCGATTCAACTATAGACTTATTTTCAGAACAGCTGGCAAATGAAGCGGCACAGATTACAGGTTACAGAGTAAGATACGTTGAAAAGCTTAAAAAATACGTTGCAAAATGCTTTGCGGATATGACAGGAGAGCGCGAGCTTCCCGAGATTGTGTACGTATCGTCCTGTAAGCTATCTGAAGAAGAGTGCTTTGACTTTGAAAAATGCAGAGAAGCTTACAGAAAGCTATATTTCGGTTTTCACGACCGAGAGATTTGCGTAGGCTCGACCTTGTGGGGAATTCACAAGGATGATATGGAAATATATATAAACGGCAACAGAGCGCGAATTTTCGCCTCCCAGGGTCAGCAAAGGTCACTGTCCCTTGCCTTGAAGCTTGCCGAGGGTGAAATCATCAAGGACGAATGCAGCGGCGATTATCCGGTTTTCCTATTTGATGACGTACTCAGCGAGCTCGATTGCGGACGAAGACAGTATCTTTTGTCAAATCTTTCGGACAAGCAGGTCATTCTGACTTGTTGTGAAAGTAATTGCATCAATGCCGACAGACTTATTTCGGTTGAAAACGGCAAATTTAAACTGATAGAGGTATAAAAATGTACCTTCACGCGGGAAATAACAAAAATATCAGAGAAAAGGATATTTTGGGCATATTCGATATGGATAATTGTACCGTGTCGGGTATAACGAGAAAATTCCTTTCCGACGCAGAAAGAGAAGAATTGGTTGTCTCTGCAAAGGATGAGATACCAAAATCCTTTATTCTCTATAAAGAAAACGGAAAATATATGATCTGTTTTTCACAGATCTCAACCTCGGCACTTTTAGGAAGAACCGAGAACAACTTATAAAATTATCATTTAATTCAGCAAGGTCAATTTAGAAAAGGTAGGTATAGAAATGTCTGAAGAGATCAAAAAATCCGAAGAGATAAACGAGCAGCACTACGGCGAAAATGAGATTCAAGTGCTTGAAGGACTTGAGGCGGTAAGAAAGAGACCGGGTATGTATATCGGTACAACCTCTATCCGCGGACTTCACCATCTTGTCTATGAGATAGTGGATAACTCTATCGACGAGGCGCTGGCGGGATATTGCGACTGTATCAAGGTAACGCTTAATTACGATAACAGCGTAACCGTTGAGGATAACGGTCGAGGAATCCCCGCGGGAATACACCCCAAAGAGGGTATCCCTACACCCGAGGTGGTTTATACCATTCTTCACGCGGGCGGAAAATTCGGCGGTGGCGGTTATAAGATCGCCGGAGGTCTTCACGGTGTTGGCGCATCTGTCGTAAACGCTCTTTCTTTGTGGGTAGAGCTTGACGACTGCTATGAGGGCAAGAGATATACCGAAAGATTTGAAAGAGGCGTTGTAGCGAGAAAATTCGTCTGTGAGGGAGAAAGCCCCGAGCGTCCCCACGGAGTTAAGGTCACCTTTAAGCCCGACCCCGAGATTTTCGAGGAAACGGTATTTGATTATGATACTCTTCTCAACCGTATGAGAGAGCAGAGCTTTCTTAACGCGGGTATAAAGATCATTCTTATCGACGACAGAGGCAACGAGCCCGTAGTAAATGAGCTTTGCTTTGAGGGCGGTATTAAGAGCTTCGTAGAATATCTTACAGAGACCAGACATAACGAGCCAGTACATCCCGACGTAGTTTATATGAGAGGCGAGAAGAACACCAGCGTTTGCGAGGTTGCCCTTCAGTATAACGACGGTTATAATGAGTGCGTTATGACCTTCGCTAATAATATGAATACAATCGAGGGCGGTACTCACGAGACCGGATTCAAGACCGCGCTGACCAGAGTTCTCAACGACTACGGAAGAAAGGCAGGAATCCTAAAGGAAAAGGATAAAAACCTTTCGGGTGAGGACGTAAGAGAAGGACTTTGTGCTATCGTTTCCGTTAAGCTTGAGGATGCTCAGTTCGAGAGCCAGACCAAAGCAAAGCTTGGTAACAGTGAGATCAGAACTCTTGTTGATAATATAGTTTCACAAAAGCTTGCCGATTATCTTGAGGAGAACCCCGCAACGGGTAAAGCGATCCTCGATAAAGCGCTTGCTGCATCCCGCGCAAGAGAGGCGGCAAGAAAGGCAAGAGAGGCAACGAGAAAGGACTTTCTTAAGGGAAGCACCCTTCCCGGTAAGCTTGCCGACTGTCAGGAAAAGGACGCGACTCTCACTGAGCTCTATCTCGTAGAGGGAGACTCCGCGGGAGGCTCCGCTAAGCAGGGAAGAAACTCAAAGTTCCAGGCGATCCTGCCCCTCAGAGGTAAGGTTCTTAACGTTGAAAAGACAAGAGTTGACAAGGTCTACGGTAACCTTTCGCTCCTGCCTATTATTCAGGCACTGGGCTGCGGTATCGGCGACGAATTCGATATTGAAAAGCTCCGTTACGGTAAGATAATCATCATGGCCGATGCGGACGTAGACGGTTCTCATATCAGAATTCTTATTCTGACCTTCCTCTTCCGTCATATGAGACAGCTGATAGAGGACGGACACGTATTCTTGGCTCAGCCTCCTCTTTATAAGGTTTATAAGAGAGGCGCTAAGGAGGGTAACGAAAAGTATGCGTTCTCCGATGCGGAAAGAGACATGTATATAGCAGAGCTTGCGGGAGAGAGCGGAAACACATCCAACATCGAAGCCGACAGATATAAGGGTCTTGGTGAGATGGATGCCGATCAGCTCTGGGAGACCACAATGGACCCCGCAACCAGAACTATTCTTAAGGTAACTATCGAGGATGCTATCGCTTGTGACGAGATGTTCTCACTTCTTATGGGTGATAAAGTCGAGCCCAGACGTATATTTATCGAGCAGAACGCTTACCTTGCGGAAAATCTTGACATTTAAAATTAAGTTTTCAACTTTTAGTGTAAAAACACTTGTATTTCAGTGTTGAAATGTCACTTTATTTAAAAATTAACAGAGTTTTCCACAATTTGGTTTTGATCAGATAAAACAAACTTAAAAAACGTAATTTTTCTTACAAATTAAGGAAAATTTGAAATATTTAGTATTATCCGCATAGATTTCGGATAGAAGATCAACATAGTTTTCAACCGAATAAAAAGTTTTCAACAGACTGTGGAAATACATGTTGAAAACTCTGTGCGGAATTGTTGGGATCTTATGAAATTTTTTAAAAATAAATTTTTCATCATCCTCTTGTCGATAGCAGTGTTTGCGGCGATACTTACCGCCACGCTTTCGGTAATGAACGTAACCGATCCGATAAAAGACCTGGCTAACACTGTCGCAACACCGTTCAGAGCTCTCGGAAACACAATAAAAGAGTCCTTTGAAGGCTATTCAAAATATTTTAGCACCGTAAATAAGCTTGAAAGTGAGAATAATGCCCTTGAGAGCGAGATAGACCGCCTTGAGAGTCAGCTTGCAGATGCAAATGCAATACGCGAGGAAAACGAAAGACTTCGAGACTATCTTGAGATCAAAAAGACCTATCCCGATTTCAAAATGATCGAGGCACTTGTAGTAAGCAGAGAGTCCGAGAATCTTACGTCAATATTTACTCTTAATAAGGGAAAACGAGACGGTGTAAAGCTGGGAATGCCAATATTAGTTGGCGACGGTCTTGTGGGATCTGTCTGTGAGGTGGGCTCTGATTGGTGCCGTGTCCGCGCCGTTTCAGAGGCATCCGCGTCAGCGGGAGCTTATATTTCAAGAAGCGGAGAGCTAGGAATTATTGACGGAGATATTTCTCTTAAAGATACCGGAAACTGTTATCTGAAATATCTTAGTGCCGATGCCGACGTCGAGATCGGAGATATAGTCTATACAAGCGGTATGGGAAGCGTTTTTCCGCGAGACCTGCTTGTCGGTAAAGTAACAGAGGTAAAAACGAATACTCACTTAAGAACTAAAGAGGCGGTAGTTGAGCTTGCTGTAGATTTCACAGACCTTAAATACGTTCTTATAGTGACCGATTTTGATGCTTATACCGAGGAATAGCCTATGACAGTAAAGAATCGAGTCGGACGGAGAGAAAGAGGAGAAAAAATAAACCTGTACAGAACGGTTATATATTCGGTCTGCCTGTCGTTGTTGATATTTATTTCGGCGGTGTTGCAGACTACCTGCCTCACGTTTTTCGGTAAGGTCCCGGCGCTAACCTTTGCACTGGTCTGCGCTATAGGATTTGTTTTCGGAGAGAGAGCGGGAGGAATTGCGGGAATATTGACCGGTATGTTGACCGATATTCTCGGCAGCAGCGGTTTTTCATTCTCTCCCATAGTATTTATGCTTTGCGGATATTGCTGCGGAGCCTTTGTAGGATGGTTTTTGTCAAAAAACCTTCCCTCGTTTATCATTTTCGCCGCAATAGCAGGCATTTTCAAAGAGATATTCACGTTTGTTTATTTCGGTCTATTCTCAGCGTCATTTTCGCTGTGGAATATATTTACAAGCGTGGTCATACCCGAATATTTTGCGTATATTTTATGCGTTTTACCTGCTTACGGAGCAGTTTTAGGTATTTTTCGTTTATTCAAAGGAAAGGACGTAAAGGAAAAGCGTAATATTTAAAAAGGCTTTTTCAAAGAAAGGAATTTTCAATGGCAACAGAGAAGAACAAGCACGACAACGACGTATACTTATTTGAAAATCAAAAGATCGTTGACATAAATATGGAAAAGGAGGTCAAGAAATCCTTTATCGAGTATTCAATGTCGGTAATTATGTCGAGAGCATTGCCCGACGTAAGAGACGGTATGAAGCCCGGTCAGCGTCGCGTTATCTATGCGATGTATGAGGATCACCTGACCCATGATAAGCCCTTCCGTAAGTCCGCAACCACCGTCGGTAACGTTCTGGGACGTTACCATCCTCACGGTGACTCGTCGGTCTACGGTACTATGGTTCGTATGGCACAGCCCTTCAGTCTCCGCTATCCTCTCGTAGAGGGTCACGGAAACTTCGGTTCCGTGGACGGAGACCCCCCTGCGGCATACCGTTATACCGAGGCAAGACTTGATAAAATTTCCAACGAGATGACAAGAGACCTTGAAAAAGAGGTCGTCGAGTTCGTCCCCAACTTTGATAACAGACTGAGAGAGCCAAGCGTTCTTCCTTCCCGTTTCCCTAACTTCCTGGTAAACGGTTCTGTAGGTATTGCCGTCGGTATGGCGACCAATGTGCCTCCCCATAACCTGGGTGAGGTAATCGACGGTACTATCTACCGTATGGAGAATCCCGACTGTTCGATCATGGACCTTATGGAGTTCATTAAGGGCCCCGATTTCCCCACCTATGCGACCATCCACGGCACGTCCGGTATTATTGACGCTTATACCACAGGTAAGGGTAGAATCTACGTCAGAGCAAAGGCAGAGGTCGAGGAAGAGAATTACAGAATAGTTATAACCGAGATCCCCTATATGGTAAATAAGAGCCTCCTTGTTGAGTCTATCGCAGGTCTTGTTAAGGATAAGAGAATCGAGGGAATTACCGCCCTGCGCGATGAATCGGGCAGAGACGGTATGAGAATCGTTATCGAATACAAGAGAGACGCAAACGGTCAGGTGATTCTCAATCAGCTCTATAAATATACCGAGCTTCAGAGCACCTGCTCCGCTAACTTCTTGGCGGTCGTAGGTCAGCAGCCTAAGGTTTTGAACCTTGCGCAGATCCTCGACTACTATATCGAGCACCAGAAGTCTGTCATCCGTCGCCGTACCGAGTTTGATCTGGAAAAGGCAAAGGCAAGAGCACATATCTATGAGGGATATAAGATCGCTCTCGATAATATCGATGAGATCGTTCAGATAATGAAGACCAGCCCTTCTATTAACGCTTCTAAAATCACGTTGATGGAGAGATTCGGACTTACCGATATTCAGGCTCAGGCAATCGTTGAAATGACTCTCGGCCGCCTTACAGGTATGGAGAGACAGAAGATAGAGGAAGAGCTTGAAAGACTTCACGCACTTATTGAGGAGCTTGAAGCGATACTTGCTGATGAAAATAAGATCATCGAGATCATCAAGGAAGAAATGCTTGAGATCAAGAGAAAATATGCCGATGAGCGTCGCACAAGAATCGAGCAGGCAATCGACGATATTGACCTTGAGGACCTTATCGAAAAGCACAACTGCGTAATTACTATGACCCAGGCGGGATATATCAAGAGACTTCCCTCCGACACCTACTCCGCTCAGCACAGAGGCGGTAAGGGAATTACAGGTATGGCTACCCGTGAAGAGGACTTTATAGAGAAGCTTTCGGTAGTTTACAGCCATTCAACTCTGCTGTTCTTTACAAATACGGGAAGAGTTCAGGCTATGAGAGCATTCCAGATCCCCGAGGCATCCAGAACCGCCAAGGGCTCAAATATCGTCAATCTGCTTGAGCTGCAGAACGGCGAGAAGATAACCGCAATGATCAGCGTAAATGAGTTTGCCGAGGGTGAATATCTCACTATGGTAACACGTCAGGGTATTATCAAGAAGACTCTCCTTACCGAGTACGCATATCAGAGAAAGGGCGGTAAGATCGCCATTAACCTTGACGAGGGAGACGAGTTGCTCTTCGTCACCAAGACAAACGGTGAAAATCAGCTTATCATCGCCACCAAGGAAGGTAATGCAGTCAGATTTGACGAGGGCGAGGTTCGTCCTATGGGAAGAAGCGCGCGCGGTGTTCGCGGTATCAGACTTAAGGGCGACGACTTCGTTGTGGGCGTAGTCAATGTTGAAGAAGGCAAGAAGCTGCTGACAGTTACCGAAAACGGATTTGGTAAGAGAACAGACTTCGATGACTTCAGACTTATGAAGAACAGAGGCGGCGGAGGAGTTATCTGCCATAACCTTACCGAAAAGACAGGTCTCCTTGCGGGAATTATATCCGTAGACGAGGAAGACGATATTATGATGATAACCGACTCGGGTATTATTATCAGAACTCCCGCGTCCGGTGTATCGACCTATTCCAGAACCGCGTCGGGCGTAATTATGATGAGACTTGAGGACGGACAGAGAATCGTTAACGTCACCAAGACCGCCAAGGAAGAGGAAAAGGAAGAGGAGACCGAGGAGAATACGGAAATTGTTGAAAACGTTGAAGTTTCCGAAAATGCCGAGATAGGCGAGGCAGTCGAAGTCGCTGAAATTGCAGATGCAGACGAAGAAGCCTCGGGCGATGAAAGCTAAGAATAATTATCTATAAAACCGAAAGAAGGAGGTCCTTATGAATAAGAAAATAATTGCTTCTATATTGACGGTAATACTCGCAATAACAATGATATTACCGCTCGTATCATGCGCAGGTAAAGCGCCCAAGCTTGATGGCATCAAGGAAAGGCTTGTATACCTTGTTGAAGAATCGAAGGAGCTGAACGTTCTTTTCTTTGGCAAAGGACTTCCGGTTTATAGACAGGATAGCGAGCTCTCCGACCGTAAAATGGTGTATTTTAACAGCAATCTTTCGGCATATGACCGCGTAATGGAAAACTCGTCCTTTATGAGCATCGACGAGATCAAAACGGCGGCAAGTGGAATCTATTCCGAGGAATATGCATCAGAAATATTTGAAAGTGCTACCGACGGAATTATGATCGGAGACGCAAATGCATACGTTAGATTCTATGATGACGGCGAGTGGCTGCATCAGAACAGAAATATCAATGATTTTAAGGTTGATGAAAGAATATACGACTATTCGACTATGAAGATAGTCGATCCGTCAACCGCTGACTATATCAACGTCTCAGTAGAGAGTTATTCTATTGCAGACAGTATAAGAAGAGTAGTTTATCTCTCATTTTCATACGAAAATGGAAATTGGTATCTTGATTCGCCTACTTATTAAGAAAGGCATAATTATGGAACTTAAAGGACTTAAAATCAACTTTCTCGGCGATAGCATAACCGAGGGACATGGAACTTCAAATAAAGAGTACGCGTTTTGGAACGTTCTCGGCAGAGAAGAAGGCGCAATCGTGCGCGGATACGGCGTTGGCGGTACCAGATTCTCCATTCAGAAGAAACCGTCGGCTAATCCCCGTCACGATCTCGATTTTCAGATGAGAGCACGTGAAATGGATAAGGATGCCGATATGGTAGTGGTGTTCGGCGGCACAAACGACTTCGGTCACGGCGATGCCCCCCTCGGTCAGTTTACAGACCGCACTCCCGACACCTTCTACGGTGCCTGCCATACTTTGTTTACCTATCTTATTGAAACCTATCCCGAAGCAACAATCGTTATTATGACCCCCCTTCACAGATGTAACGAAGATAATCTGCGCGGTGACGGCTTCAAGGCAGAGGAGGTAGCCCCCCTCTCGACCTACGTTAAGATAATCAAAGAGGTCGCCGAGTATTATTCACTCCCCCTGCTTGATATGTGGTCGGTCAGCGGAATTCAGCCCAGAGTTCCGGTTATCAAACAAAAGTATTGCCCCGACGGTCTTCATCCCAACGACGCAGGTCATGCGCTTATGGCAAAAAGGCTTGCAGGATTTTTGAAATCACTTTAATAAAAATCGCATCGGTTTTATCCCGATGCGATTTTTATTAAAAAAACAAAGCGACTTTCGTCGCTTTGCAATGATATTTGTCACCATTCAATAAGGAAAACCTCATTGGGAAGTATCTTATGTATGGGAGCAGACCAGGAAAGCAGCCTTTCTTGATCTATAACGTAAAACCTCGCGCCCGTAAGATCAACCCCATCAATGCGGAGAGGCTGTGTTTTCTTTGTAAGATTGGAGATAAGAACCGCGTGATTCTTTCCGTTGGATGCCGCAATAGAGTAAAGCCCCTTAGTATCAGACTCACATTCGATCTCGTTGCCCAGCTTGTAAAGCTGATTGAACGCAACCAAAGAATAGTATGCGTGGATCGGTTTCTTGGTCTTGATGTCAAAGAGAGGACAGTAAGGCGCGGTATTCGCCCTCATATCGTAAATACACATAACGTCGGTAAATCCTCTCTGCATCGCGATCATCATACCCGCAACCTCGGCAGAGTGGTGTGCCGTGCCATACTCCTGAGGATAAGGATTCCACTCGTTGATGTGGGTTTCAAGACCGCCGTATCCAAGCTTTTCAAGCTCGGTATGAAGCCAAGCGTCCATTCTCTCTACTCGGTCAACTCCCGCATAGTTGTGCCAGGAGAAGAAATCGATAGGAGCGTTATGTTCCTTTATATAAGCGAAAAATCCGTAGAAAAAGTCCATCAGCGACTGCTCGTGGGCATTGGGAGGGATAGTTCCCTTCAGTTGAGTAGTGGGATCGACGTAATCCACGGGAGCGATGGCATAGAAGCCGCAGGATGCGTAGCCGCCGATCTTCAGGTGAGGGAAACGCACCTTCAAATGCTTCGCCGCCACACTGTAAAGCTCGTAATACTCCTCGGGTGTGCCGTTCCACATCATCTTGTCCTGAACCTCGGGCTCGTTCCAGATCTCCCAATAGCGGATCTTGTAGTTAAATCCGTCAGCCCAGCCCTCGGTGTAGTGCATAATTATGTGCTCGCAAATACGCGCCCATTTTGCAAAGTCCTTGGGCGGAACCGTATAATAGGGCTTGATAAGCGCCTGGTTTTCAATGGTG
Source organism: Eubacteriales bacterium (assembly GCA_045612105.1). GTDB lineage: Bacteria > Bacillota > Clostridia > Oscillospirales > CAG-272 > SVTX01. The sequence continues at coordinate 6,268 of JAZKYL010000043.1, read as the reverse complement.
ACACCTAGACGGTAGTAAGGCTCGATGCCCGCATTTACCAAATTGGTAATAAGCAGATCTGTAAAGGTAAAATCATAGCTTGCGGGATCGTTCTCGTCAGCGTCGAAATCGCGGAAAATATTGGGAATATCAACAAAACGGTTGCTTCCGAAGGCTCCGCCCATGTCGTGGAGACGGCAAAAAGGAATACCCGCCTCGGTTACGTAGTGATACATAGCGTTGCTTGTGGGGCTCGGAGGCTGACCGCCGCCGTGAAGAGGCTTCATTTTCTTAACTATCTTGTTCTGATCAATATTAATAATCGCCATGCCGATAATCCTTTCAAATAATACCCGTTTAACGCCTAAAAAACGTCTTTCTTAACATCATAATAACACAATTATCATAAAAAATCAATAAAAAGTCTGTAAAAAGCTACGAAATATTTATATCAAGATTTTTGTTGCCGTAAATCCCTTGACTTTTTTTAAAATTTGTTGTAAAATAATGCCTATATTACTTTAGTTCAGTGAAATCGTCCGTCAAGGAGAAAAAATGGAAAATAAACCGAAAAAGCAGCTGAATATCAGCGTAAAATCCTTTATAACAGCCATAATTGTTATCTTCATTCTTATGGTGGTTTGCTATATTTTGACTCTTGTTATCCCCGCAGGAGAATACCAAAGGGTGCCGGATGAAAATGGCAACTTGGTGATCGACACTTCGGCAGGATTTAAATACATCGAGGGAAATATCCCCTTCTGGAAGTGGCTGCTCTCCCCCATACTTGTTCTCGGAGCTGAGGGTAATGGTGCCCTGATCGCCGTAATCGCCTTTCTACTCGTCATCGGCGGTATTTTTACCGCTCTTGATAGATGCGGTCTTATGCGCTATATGCTGGACAAAATGGCTGCAAGATTCGGCGGTGTCCGGTACCGTCTTATGGCAATAATTATTTTTTTCTTTATGGCACTTGGTGCTATGGTCGGCTCTTTTGAGGAGTGCGTTCCATTAGTGCCTATTGTGGTAGCGCTTGCTGTCAAGCTGGGTTGGGACAGATTCACGGGAATCGGAATGAGTCTGCTCTCGGTAGGCTGCGGCTTTGCCTCGGGTATCTGTAACCCGTTTACCGTCGGAGTTGCTCAACAGCTGGCGGGACTTCCTATGTTCTCGGGTGCTTGGCTCCGCGTTCTTGCATTTGTACTTATCTACGCGCTACTTTTTATCTTCATTTACCTCTACGCAAAAAAGATAGAGAAGCCCGTAAAAACCGATACGGATCAGGAATTCGTTCCGGACCGTAAAATGGACAAAGCCACAACCTGCTTCGCGCTAATCCTTGGCACAGGAATTCTTACCGTATTGCTTGCAGGTTTTATTCCTGCCCTTCAGAGTTTGACTATGGTAATAGTTGCCATTACCTTCCTCGTAGCAGGTGTTGTATCAACTCTCGTCTCGGGAATGAGCGTAAAAGAGCTGGGAAAAAGTTCTCTTGGCGGAATAATCAGCATCCTTCCCGCGGTAGCAATGATTCTGATGGCATCTTCGATCAAATATACTCTCCAAGAGGCAAGTGTGTTGGATACGATCCTCTACGGAGCAGTCGGTCTTGCCGAGACTATGCCGCGCTTTGCTGTAATTCTATTTATCTACCTCATAGTCCTCGTGATGAATTTCTTCATCCCCTCGGGCTCGGCAAAAGCATTTATGCTGATCCCCCTCATCGTACCAATGGCACAGATATTCGGAATATCTGCACAGCTTTGTGTCGTAGCATTTGCATTCGGAGACGGTTTTTCCAACGTCTTTTATCCTACCAACCCCGCGCTTCTTATAAGTCTCGGTCTTGCAGATACAAGCTATAACGATTGGTTTAAATGGAGCTGGAAATTCCAAACTGTCAATATTTTTCTGACCTCTGCCATTTTGCTTTTTGGATTGGCGGTAGGATATTAAAACGTCATTTAAAATCATACTTAATATATTTGTTTGGATATAGCGCGGATCACATATAAAATGGGCTTACTCAGATTTTTGCGTCTGAGTAAGCCCCATTTTTATGTAAATTTTATACCTTAACTAAAGAATTAAGAGTTCTTTCGATGAGCTTGATTGTAGCGGTAGCACTTTCGGGAGTGATCATATCGCTGGGACTGTCATTCTTAATGCAGTCGACGAAATATCTGATCTCTCCTGCGTAGCCGTCAACATTGGAGATGTTGATTCCGGTCTCTCCGATCTTTTCGGTGTTGTTGAAATCGACAGTCTCACCGCACTCGGTCAGCACTCCTTCCTTGAAGAGAAGGCATCCGTCCTCAAACAGTGCTCTGAAGCCTACCTCAAAGCTCATTTTGGGGTAATTGTACCAGCCCGTCTCGATAGTAGCGGAGCAACCGTCATAGATATAATTGGCAATGGCATAGTTTGTGTAATTATCGGACATAGGGTGGTATACGCCGACGATCTCACGAGGCTCGCCAAGAACAGACTGCATAAAGTCAATATCATGGATCATAAGGTCCATAACAACGTGTCCGCTTCGCTTTTCGTCAAGGAACCAGTTATCCCAGCTCCATCTGGGTGCTTGGCTGACTCTGTGCATGCTGAGGGATTCGAGCTTGCCGTATTTTTTGCTGTCAATAATCCCCTTGAGATAAGCGTATGCATTCATAAAGCGGACCACCTGAGCGGTCATATATCTCTTGCCGGTCTTCTTAATAGCCTCAAGAAGCTTGTCCGTTTCCTCACCGTTCAATGCCATAGGCTTTTCCGAAAGGACGTGTGCACCTGCCTCCATTGCCTTGATAGCCATTTCAACGTGAAGATAGGTAGGTGTACAGATGTCAACCATGTCGGGCTTTTCCGCCGCTAACATTTCATCGATGTCCGCGTAGAGTCTTACGGGGAGATCGCCCGCCTTTTCCTTCAGCATATCCAAACGGATATCACAAAGAGCAACAAGCTCTATATCCTTCATTCCCTTGTAAATATTGAAATGAACGCTGCCCATTCCGCCAACGCCAACCAATGCTATTTTCATAACTGCCTCCTATTAAATAAGTGTTTCAAGATACGCTTTGGTTTCAATAATATCAAGTCTTTGCTGCTCGCCCGAGATCTCGCGCTCGATGGTAAGGCAACCGTCGTATCCGACTTCCTTAAGCTTTGCGACGAAGACGGGGAAGTTGACCTTGCCCTCTCCAACCTTTACCTCGCGGCCAAGCTCCATGCCGTTTGTGGGGTAGAAGCCGTCCTTTGCGTGGATTCCGCGGACGTATTTGCCGATAACGTCAAGTGCGTCAACGGGGTTTGCCTTTCCGTAGAGGATAAGGTTTGCCGAGTCGAGGTTTACACCTACGTTGCCGGTTCCGATAGCTTCAATGAATCTGAGAAGGGTAGTGGGGGTCTCCTGACCGGTCTCAAAGAGAAAATACTGTCCCTGAGCCTTCATATACTGACAGAGATCCTTGAGGCACTCAAGAATTTCGGAGTAAGTGGGGTCTGTGGGGCATTCGGGAAGGAAGCCTGCGTGGGTTATTACGTCTGTAACGCCGATCTTTTTTGCAAAATCAGCGCCAAGCTTCAGCTCCTTGACTCTCTGTTCTCTCCATTCGCGGGGAACGATACCCAGAGTTGTGGGACCTTCGGTGAAATTCCATGCCGCGGGAGGACACCATCCTGCCCAGTGAGCGGTGATAGTGATGCCGTACTCTTTGCAGGCTTCGTTTACAAGTGCTGCCATCTCATCTGTATAGAGGCTTACGTTCCAGTTAGTCATCTGGCAGTTGTCAAAGCCCATTTCGCGCATCAGCTTGAATCTTTCCTTAATATCGGGACCTAAAAAGGTCTGTACTCCAACTTTCATTAAAAAATGACCGTCCTTTCTATTGACTTGTCGTTAATTTTATTATATAATATGTTTGAGGCTAAGTCAATAATAATTTTATGGTTTTATAGCATTTTTTTCATTTTTATTTATATTTTGGGAGAGGAGGAGACGGTTTGAACGACATAAAGCTTTATGAAAAGATTCCACACGGGCAGTTTCCCGTAAGAATTCTGCTCTATCACAACCACGGTTATGATTTTCCTCCGCATTGGCACGAGCATACCGAGATACACTATATTTTTGATGGTAATTGCCGTTTGAGGTATGGCGAAGAGCTTTTTGAACTTGGAAAGGGAGATCTTGCTGTGATCAACGGCAACGAGCTTCACCGAGGAGCGGGAGGCAAATGTGACTATATTTGTCTGATTATTCCGCCGGACTTTTTTGAGCAAAATCATTCGATTTTTGAAAAAGTGATTAGTGATGAGTACGTATCGGAGCTTATTGAAAGAATACACAAGCTGTATTTGTCGGGAGAGGGAGCGGATATGCTTGAGCTCAGAGGCAACATGTACTTCCTGGTGTCCCATCTTATTCGAAAGTATACCGTAAAGCGTTTGGGAGATACGGTCTATCCGGGATACGTCAGCAAGCTGAACCGTGTGAACGAGACGATAAAATATATGGGCAGCAATTATGACAAGCCGTTGTCCACCAAGACTCTTGCGGCGGCGGTTCATCTCAGCGAGGGGTATTTCTGTCAGATATTCAAGGAGGTCACGGGAAAGACCGCGATGGAGTATCTTAATCATCTGAGGGTTGATAAGGCAGAGAAGATGCTAAAGAAGACCGAGATGACGGTTACCGAGATCGCTTATTGCTGTGGATTTGAGGATGCGAATTATTTTTCTCGAATATTTAAAAAAATCAAGGGTATGAGCCCCTTGAGCGCGCGACAGGCAACCGAGAACAATTAATGTAATTGGAGGAAGAATTATGAAATCGGTTAGGAATATTTATAAAATCGGTGTTGGACCTTCAAGCTCTCACACTATGGGTCCCACCTTTGCGGCAAAGAGATTTATTGAAAAATACCCCGAGATTGAAATGATAAGGGTCATTCTTTACGGTTCGCTTTCCAAGACGGGCAAGGGTCACGGTACTGATCGAGCTATCGAGCAGGCACTGTCTCCCATACCCTGCGAGATCATATTCAATTATGACGACAGTCTGACTCTGCTTCATCCCAACACCATGGAGCTTTTGGGTTATATTGGCGGCGACGAGGTGGCGAAAATGACGGTTCTGTCGGTTGGCGGCGGCGAGATCGAGGTGGTTGGCGAGGACAAAAAGGACGACGCGGCGGAGATCTACGACAAAAACAGCTTTACCGAGATAGCCAAGGAGTGCAAGGAGAGAAATATTCGTCTTTCTGACTACGTTTTTGAGCATGAGGATGAGAATTTCAAGAGCTTTCTTCTTGAGGTCTGGCATACGATGCAGAATGCCATCCGCGAGGGCTTGACTCACACGGGTGTGCTTCCGGGAGGTCTTGGTGTCAATAGAAAGGCGCAAAGACTTCACAATCAAAGACATATTGACGAGAGCCCTCAGACAAGAGAGAACAGGCTTGTTTGCTCCTACGCTTTTGCGGTCAGTGAGCAGAACGCAGACTGCGGTACCATAGTTACCGCCCCTACCTGCGGTTCTTGCGGTGTTTTGCCCGCGGTGCTTTGTTATATGCAGGAGAAAAACGGTTTTTCCGATAAGGACGTTATACGCGCGCTTGCGGTTGCGGGTCTTATAGGTCAGCTTGTGGCGACCAATGCGTCTGTCAGCGGTGCGGAGTGCGGATGTCAGGCAGAGGTCGGTACAGCTTGCTCTATGGCTGCGGCAGCTCTTGCCGAGATTTTTGAGATGGGAATCGATCAGATTGAGTACGCGGCGGAGATCTCTCTTGAGCATCATTTGGGGCTTACCTGTGACCCTGTGTGCGGTCTGGTTCAAATTCCTTGTATTGAGAGAAATGCTGTAGCGGCGATGAGAGCAATAAATTCACTTTCGTTGGCGAATTTCCTGTCCGACAGCCGAAAAATATCCTTCGACCTTGTGGTGGAAACGATGTATCAGACGGGAATCGATCTGTCGCATATCTACCGCGAGACCAGCGAGGGCGGCCTTGCGAAGCTTTACAGACATTGATATGTAAAAAAACAAAATCACTCTTTCTGAAGATCGGAAAGAGTGATTTTTTGTTTTCAAATTTTGATTTGTCGGGGAGGCGGGGGATGCGATTTGCACCTTTTTCGGGAAAAAGGGGGAGCCAAAAAGCTTCCCCAAAAATTAATTGGAAGTGTACCCATTTCATGCTATAAAACCGTGAGGATTTCAGTCTAACCCTCACTGCTATCGTGTTGCGAGCAAGTATCAAATTGCTTGTAAATAAAGAGTTTATAATGC
>JAZKYL010000042.1:0-2175 GCA_045612105.1 Eubacteriales bacterium | reverse complement strand
TTTTTATCCCCCTTACTTATACAAAGAGGTGGCCCAAACCGCGCCCCCCCGCGTCCCCGCTAAATTGCAATTTATCATTCGTGGAAAAAATCAAAAATTCTTTTCGCGTCACTCTCACCAATGCCTTTAACGGCGGCAAGCTCGTCAACAGTCGCGGTCTTGATCTTACCAATTCCACCGAAGGCTTTAAGCAAGATCTTCGCCTTTGCGTCGCCAATTCCCTCAATTTTCGTTAAGGACGACTTCGTCAAAGTCTTTCTCTTCGCGCTGTCCATCTTGGATACGGTAAATCGGTGAACCTCTTCTTGTATCTTATAAATAAATACGAAAACAGCGTTTTCCTTGGCAATGCTGATCTCCTCCGAGTCAGTGCAAAGTGCCCTCGTCTTGTGGTAATCGTCCTTGACCATACCGAAAACTGGAATCTCAATATCCATCTCCCGAAGCAGCTCGCGAACCACAGAAACGTGACCGCGACCGCCGTCAAGCAGTATAAGATCGGGCAGCTCCGAAAAGGAACCGCTTTCATCGTTAAGATGCGCCAAACGTCGGGAAAGTGCCTCTCTCATACTCCGATAGTCGTCTGTTCCCTCGGTGACCGAACCGATTTTAAAGCTCCTGTAATCGCTTTTTTTGAATTTCGTGCCCTCCGTAACGATCATTCCCGCAGTAATATGCTCGTGACCTAAGTTTGAAATATCGTAAGCCTCGATCCTCTCGGGATATGTCTCAAGAGAGAGTAGCTCAGCAAGACGAAGCAAGACCTTTTCGTCCTTCTCGGCTTCGTTTCGGTAGTTCTTCGCCCGCTCGGCAGCATTGTCGCGCACCATCTCGCATAGGGTCTTGCTATCACCCCTCTCGGGTGTGCAAACAGTGACCTTTCTGCCTGCCCTTTCACTGAGATAAACCGAAAGAGTCTCAAGCTCCTCATCTTCAAGCGCAAAGGACAAAAGTATGCTTTTAGGTATATATTCCCTTATCTGATAAAGCTCGCAGATAAAGGCGGTAATGTTCTGCTCATCAACGATCCTGTCAGTGCCAAATACAAACTCCTGCTTGTCGCTGACAGCTCCGTCACGGATGAAAAAGACCGAAATACAGGAACAAATCTCGTCGTTATAAAGACCGATAATATCGTGCTCGGTATCAGAGGGTGCCACCACCTTCTGCTTCTGACTCAATCGGTCAAGAGCGGCGATAGTATCTCTGCACTTTGCCGCAAGCTCATATTTTTCGTCCTCGGCATAAACGTACATCTGCTCGGTCAATTCTCTCTTGACTGCCGAGGTGTTTCCGCGCAGAATATCAGAAGCGTGCTTGATTCTTTCAAGATACTCGTCAACGTCAACGTTGCCCGTGCAAACACCGCAACACTTACCCATCTGATAATATAGACAAGGACGCTCCTTACCGAAGTCCTTGGGAAACCTTCTCGTGCAGGTAGGCAGAGCCAAAATGCCCGACAGCGTGTTGATGACCGAAAAAACCGTGGACGTACCCGAATAGGGCCCGAAATATTTTCCGCTCTCCCCCCTCGTTCTCGTCATAACAAGACGTGGATAAAGCTCGTCGGTAATTTTTATATAAGGATAGCTTTTTGCATCCTTCAATCTGATGTTGTATTTAGGATTGTATTGCTTGATCAGCGTGTTTTCAAGAGACAAAGCCTCGATCTCGGTGTCACAGACGTAATAGTCAAAATCCTTGACTGCCCTGACCATTCCCGCGGTCTTCGCGTTCTTCTCGCTGTTCTGAAAATACTGCGACACGCGATTTTTCAGCTTTCTCGACTTGCCAACGTAAATTACGTTTCCCTGAGCGTTCTTCATAATGTAAACGCCGGGACGCAGCGGCAGAGAGTTTGCCTTTTCAAGCAAAATCTTCAATTCGTCTTCCTTGATAGGCATAACAATTCTCCTTTTTCAAATTTTGATTTATAGGGAAGGCGGGGGGAGGCGCGTTCGAGAAACTTTTTGAAAAAATTTCCTCGAGCTCTTCAAAAACTTCCCGAAAAAATGGCTGAAAGCGTAGCTGTATTGTCTTATAAAACCGTGAGGATTTTAATCTAAGCCTTACTGCTATCGGGTTGCGAGTACTATTGAAGCATTTTCATACTATAACTTAGTTGAATTTTACTTTAAGATAAACGCTTTGGCTGGGTTTAACACCCTTAGG
>JAZKYL010000041.1:0-9391 GCA_045612105.1 Eubacteriales bacterium | reverse complement strand
GCAACACGATAGAAGATATATTTCGATTAAAATCAAACAGATTTTGAATGGCAAAATGGGAGCAATTATTTCCTTTTTTCAGGGAAGTTCTTTTGGTTACTTTTCTTTCAAGAAAAGTAACACGCGTCTCCCCCGCATCCCCGCTAAATCGCAATTTGTATATCAATCAAGCTCCGCATTCCAATATAAAAATGCCCGAGACACGAAATCACGTGTTTCGGGCGATTTTTATCCTGCAAAGAGCAAGAGCCCTAAAAGCAGTAAAAGCTCGTGATCGGGGGCATCCCCATTTTTATCCGAAAGAAAGACCAAGAGCATCATAGCAAGAATAAGTATTTCTTCGCTGCCTATACCGTGCCCGAAGGGGAAATGACTTGCCGAGGCGAAATTTGTGGGCAGTAGGGAAGAAAATATTGAGGGCTTGGTATTTGTTGGCGCGCTCACGCTTTCGAAGTTGCTATGGCTGTCGTCTTCTTCCTCAAATGCAGTCTCTTGAGGTTCGATTGGGGGTTCGGGAGAAAACTGCTCGACAGCGGATGTAAGACTGCGTTCCGTTGGCGGAAGATCTATTCTTGTTGGCGGTGGCATATCGTTATACGGACTTCCGTCACGGAATGCGTGACCGCTGTAATTCTCGGGGATCTTTACTTTTTGACGGTTTGGATCGGGTTGTCTTACGTACACTTGCTCACCTCCTTACAGAGATTTCAGTACGTCGCCCAGGCGGCTCAATTTTATGATGTAGTCTATGGCTTCCCGACGGTCATGGCTGAGATATGGCTTCATAGCGCATAGAAGTGCCGCGCGGCGATCCTGCCCTCCTTTTGTAGGTGCAAAGACCTCCTTTTCGGTAGAGCTTGCCGCTGTGGGAACGGTTTGGGGTTCGCTTGCTTTTGTCGCTCCGCCGAGCATCTCCAAAATAGGTTTGACGGTAGAAATTATGGTAGGAAGCTTGCTTATGAGGTCGGGATTGGACAAAATGGCGGAGAGTATGTCGGACGTTGGGGCAGAGGCTTGAGCCGTTGCCTCTTTAGACTGTTCGCTTTTTTGTGGCGGTGCGTCGCTGCTTGTGACACTTTTTATTAGCTCGGTCAGATAATCGCTACCCATGGGAGAGGCGCGCTCTTGTTGGTTGTTGTCGTATTCTGCCATATTTGTTGCCTCAGCTGTTCTTTTTGCCGTTTTTGTACTGCTTCAAAAGCTCGCCCGCCCTGGCTATATCTCCGTCGGTGGCACCCGACAGAGCCGCGCGGAGACCCGCAAGCTCGCGCTCGCCTATGTTGACGGAGGAGGGATCTATCCCTGCGTCGGAGGCGATCTTTTTTATTACCAGGGCAAGCTTTGCATCGTCAAGGGTCAGTAACATATCAATTGCACGTTTATCAAGCATCATAGCGAAGGTTCCTTTCTTGTAGGTTCTCATTTTCAGTTTATGCGAAAAATTTGTTTGCGTGAATTTTTTGCGGGTTGAAGTAAATTCATATAGATATTGACAAATTCCCCAAAAGGTGCTATAATTACACTGCGACACAATTAAATACGTTGATTATTAGATTAAGTAGGTATTTTTATTTCGATAAAAATACGTACTCCTTTTTCGCATACTTGGTCTAATAATCAAAAGTAACGAAATTGTGTCGCAGCAAATGGAGCGACGTATTTTTTGTGCGTGGCTTCGGCTGCGCACTTTTTATTTTATATTTTCATTAGGAGGAAAAGAAAATGAAAAAAAGTTTTATTGCGCTTTTGTTGGTTTTTTGTATCTGTTTGCCGTTGCTTGTTGCGTGCAATAAAGAGGATATTACAACTAAACCGCAAGAGACACAGGAAAAGGTAGAAGAAAGCCTTAGTACAGCTTTGGATGGTGAGGATGACTCTGACTGTGAGAATGGTAAGAGTGCTTACGAGATCGCGGTTGAGAACGGTTTCGTCGGAACTGTTGACGAGTGGCTTGAGTCACTTAAGGGTGAAAATGGTTCTGACGGGGCTGACGGCGAAAAAGGAGAAATCGGATCTCAGGGAGTTCAAGGAGTCCAGGGCGAACCCGGTGTAAGTGTTGTTGATTCTTACATTGATAGAAATCTGCATCTTTGGATAGTTCTTTCAGATGGAAGAAAGATTGACGCGGGATTCGTAGGTGTTGAAGATAAAAATGAGCCATATCCCGAAAATTCTGAGACAATCGGAACCGAGATCGAGACCGAAATTGAAATCCAACCTGAAACAACAGCTGAAATCGAAACCGAGATCGAAACTGAGATCGAAACTGAATCAAGAACTGAAACAACAAGTGTAACATCAATTGAGACTGAATCAAGAACTGAAACAACAATTGAAACAACAATTGAAATAACATCTGAAACCGAAACCGAAACAACCTGTATTTTTGAGTTTGAAATTGATGATATTTATCATTACGAAACCAATGTGGAAGCTTCCGAGGTTTGGGTGGCGACAAATGGTCGCAATAATTGCGTTGCAATAAAAGAAATAATTGTGGACGAAGCAGGCTATGTTATGATATACTGCGACGTACGTTCAGATAGTGATAATGATAGTTTGTGTGTGTATTTGAACGGAGAGGTATTATTCAGTATTGGTTCACATGACGTATACGAGCCAAATCATTATTTGGTGGACGAGGGAGATAGGTTAACATTTGTTTATACTAAGGATAGTTACGGTGGTGCTACGGAAGAGTATGCGTATTTCCGGGTTGAAATGATGCCTTCAAGCGATGCATATGAGTTCGAAAGCTGCTATGGTTATGACGAGCCCTATGAAACCTGGGCGCCGGAGGGAACAGAAACAGATGTGGAAGAAGAGGAGGAGCCTCTTGGCTGGAAATCTACGAACGGTAACAATTCATTGGCAAAAAAAGAAATAGTTGTGGAAGAGGATTGCTATGTTTCGCTATTCTGCAAGGTTTATACTACCAGCGAATATGATTCTTTGTCTGTGTATCTGAACGGAGAGATGTTGTTCCTTCTTTCTCCAAACTGCAAATGGTGGAATGACTATTCCTCTGGTTCAGAAGACTATTCATTTTATGCGAGTGAGGGAGACAAGATAACCTTTGTTTATATTAAGGATAGCTATTTTCAATACGATTGGTATTACTCCCCTGAAGAATTGGAGTTTGCGTATTTTCGTATTGAGTATTACAAATAATACCGACATAATAGGTGCGCGATAATTTAAAATTACGTTCCCACCGAAGAATAACACAATATCAAATTATTCACTATCCCCCTGCCTTCGGGTGGGGGGATAGGTGTTTTTTTCGAAAGATTTTTTTTGTAAATATTCAGACAAAATCTAAAAATTGCGATTTATGGGTGTGAAATGCCTTCTCCAGCGGAGAAGGGGGACCACCGAAGGTGGTGGATGAGGAGGTCGCCCTTTAAAGGATGAACCGTCTTAAAAGGATTTCACCAAAAGCGTTATTCTAAATGGGTTTGTTATGGGTGACGATGGTTGAGAAACCGTGACATCAACCTGCAAATGCTCTCCTCATCCACCGCATCGCGCGAACCCCCAAAGCTCGCACACTCGCTTCGGGGAACCCCGCAGCGGTCCCCCTTCTCCGCTGGAGGAGGCTAACCTACAAAACAAAATTTGAAAAATCGGCTGAACGGGAACGTTTTTTTACTTGTATGAAAAAATATATTCTTTTTATATAGACAAACGCGGAAAAATTTGCTATAATTAGTAATAGGCTCGACGTTTTTCGATTTATATGCGGGAGGGAGCGATTTTATGAATATTCTTGTTTTTTTCGGACTCCCACGGCAGGGGGTCAAATATGCTTGAGGCACTCTCAAGACAAATAATAAGGCCCGATGCCATAGTTTTTCTCGGCGACGGGCTAAGGGATATTTCTTACTGTGAATTTGGAGATATTCCGCTCCTTGCGGTCTGCGGAAATTGCGATACCTTTACCTTTTTCGGCAGAGGAAACGCGGAGGACGAGATAGTTATGACTCTCGGCGGCAAAAAAATAATGATGACTCACGGTGACAGATATGCCGTCAAGCTTGGTATGGCAAGACTTGTGAAGGCGGCGAGTGAAAAGGACGTTGACATCGTGCTTTTCGGTCACACTCATGCCGCTTTTGAAAAATATCTGCCTGCGGGGGAGAGTGAATACGGTATCACCCTGAAAAAGCCGCTGTATCTCTTCAATCCCGGAAGTGTGGGTGGATATGAGCCGTCCTTCGGTAATATAGAGATAAAAGAGAGCGGTGAGGTCATATTGTCCCACGGAGGGCTTTAAATTGCGATTTGTCGGGAACGCGTCCCCCGCGTCCCCGTCGGCCGATAAATCAAAATTTGAACAAAAGAAAAAAGGAAAACCGTTTTTTCGGTCTTCCTCGTCTCTTATCAAACCTCTGCGGGCTCCTCGGTTTGAGCGAAATCTTCTGCGTGAGTCAGTGCTTCCTCGTAAGCTGCGATTACAGTCTGTTCGAGCATGGCTCTGAACTGAGAATTGATAGGATGTACTATGTCACGGTACGTGTCGTCGGGGTTCTTTCTGCTGGGCATTACGATAAAGAATTTGTCGCGTGCGTTGATTACCTTGATGTCGTGGACTGCAAGCTGACCGTCGAAGGTTACCGAAACGATCGCCTTCATAGGGCCCTCTTCAAATAGCTTTCTTACCATGATATCTGTGATCTGCATAGTGTTTAAACCTCCGTTAGCTTTAAAAACTTTTCTACTATAAAATTATAATTGCCTTGTGTGACGGTAAATAAACCGAAACAGTGTTTTTTTTGTGAACAAAGGTAATTTTTTTCTCTCTTTTTTTGGCGTTTATCGGCGAAAAAAGTATAATTTAGAATTCTGTTGATTTTTAAGGAGTTTTCTTATGTCTACACCCAATACTCACTTTGGTTTCGAGAATATACGCGAGATAATGGCGCAAAGCAAAAACAAGGTGATCTTTTTCCTTGGCGCGGGAGGAATTATGATGTCCTCGCTGGCACTGCTGACAAAAAAAGCAGGCTTTTCTGTGCGCGGTTCTGACAGGGCGAGTTCGGCTTTGACCGAGAAGCTTGAGGCGGCGGGTATTGAGATGTTTTACTCTCATGCCGAAAGCAATCTTGGAGAGAGCTGCGGCGCGGTGGTTTATACTGTGGCGGTGTCGCCCGACAATCCCGAGTACGCTATGGCGCAGAGAGAGCATATTCCTTGTATCTCTCGCGCGGACTATCTCGGTTACATAATGACAGAATACAAGAACCGCGTTGGAATTGCGGGTATGCACGGAAAAAGCTCTTGCACCTCGATGTGCGCGCAGATATTCCTTGACGCAGCTGAATCGGGTGAAGCAAGCGACCCAACAATAGTCTCGGGCGCGACTTATTCGCCTATGGGAGGAGCATATTACCTTGGCGAGCGCGACAATTTTGTTTTTGAGGCTTGCGAATATATGGACAGCTTTCTTGATTTTAATCCCACGGTTGCAGTTCTGCTCAATGAGGAGATCGAGCACGTGGACTATTTCAAGAGCATTGAGCAGATACGTGATTCCTTTACGAAATATGCGTCGCTTGTAGGCAGAGACGGAGTTGTGGTTTATAATATTGACGATCCCGACACGGTGATCTCTGCCGATAGAGTTGAAGCCGGAAAGGTGAGCTTCGGTCTTTCCGACGCGGCTCTTGTGAGGGCGACAAATATTGATCTTGATTCTTTCCCAATTGAATTTGATATTGAGGTGGAGTGTGAGCATTTTGCGCATATAAAGCTGCCGTCATTTGGTATACATAGCGTTTATAATGCCTTGGCGGCGACTGCGGCGAGTCTTGCCTGCGGAATTTCAGCGGAGACTATTACTAAAGGTCTTGCAAATTTCAAGGGCGCGGGACGCAGAATGGAATATAAGGGAGAGCTTGGCGGCGCGCTTGTTTACGACGATTACGGTCATCATCCCACCGAGGTTAAAGCAACACTTACGGGCGCGAAAAAAGCTTGCCGCGGAAGGCTTATTTGCGTTTTTCAGCCTCATACTTATAGTCGCACCGCCGCTCTTGCCGAGCAATTTGTGTCTGCCTTTTCCGGGGCGGATAAAGTCATTTTGACCGATATTTATGCCGCAAGAGAAGAGAATATATACGGTATTTCGTCGGAAAAACTTGCCGCGATTGTTGGCGATAAAGCAATCTATGGCGGTGATCTCGATTCTATCGCGGAGATCATTAAAAAGACCGCGCAGAAGGACGATATGGTGATCGTGATGGGCGCGGGAGATATTTTTAAGGTGTTTTCAAAGCTTGGGCTTTGATAAATTGCGATTTAGCGGGGACGCGGGGGGAGACGCGTGTTACTTTTCTTGAAAGAAAAGTAACCAAAAGAACTTCCCTGAAAAAAGGAAATAATTGCTCCCATTTTGCCATTCAAAATCTGTTTGATTTTTAATCGAAATATATCTTCTATCGTGTTGCAAGTTTATTTGAAACCTTTTAAACAAAAGAGTTTGCAAAAAACTCGAAACACGATAGCAGTGAGGCTTTGTCCAAAATCCTCACGGTTTCACAAGATGAAATGGCTACATTTTAATTCTTTTTGCGGGGAAGTTTTTTGGCTCCACCTTTTTTTCAAAAAAGGTGGAAATCGCATCCCCGCGTCCCCGACAAATCAAAATTTGAAAAGTTCACACAACAAACAACCGCAGAATGGAGTTAAGCATCCTTAACTTTAGGAGAAATAGTATGAAAGAATCATTAAATAACAAATGTAATCTTTTTATCCAAAACCGCGACGCATTCAAATCGGCATTTCCTTGGGAAAGCTCTTATTTTTACCCGATCTGCGCATCATTTTTCGTGGATGCGGGCAAGATTGCTGATCCTTTGTACCTTAAAGATTGTCGAGCTTTGCTGAAAAGCCGCGTGAATGCATTTTCAAATTTCAGAAGCCATGCCGAGCTTTCAATCGTCGCCATGCTTGCCCTTTGCGACGATCCCGAAAAAAGACTTGACGATGCCATCGAGGTCTACGGCGGTCTGCGAGAGCATTTTTTCGGCTCCGAATATCTGCCCGTGGCGGCAATGATTCTGTCGGGTGACGTGGAGCGCGAGAGGTATGCCGAAATCTGCGAAAAGACTCGCAGAGTCTACGATCTTATGAAGTCAAATCACCCATTTCTCACCTCAAGCGAGGACAGTGTTTTCTCTGCAATGCTTGCCCTTTCTGAAAAATCTGACGACGAGATTGTCCGCGAGACCGAGACCTGCTACAATATATTAAAAGAGAAGTTTTTTGATAAAAACGCGATCCAGTCTCTTTCTCACGTGCTTGCTCTTTCCGACGACGGAGTGAGAACGGCAATCGACAAATGCCGTGATACAATGAGACTTTTTGACATTTTGAAGGAGAAAAAGTATAGATACGGCACAGGCTACGAGCTTGCCACTCTCGGTGTGCTTGCTATGCTTCCTTGCGGTATTGACGAAACGGTTCAAGACCTTATTAACACATACGAATTTTTGAAAACCCAAAAGGGATACGGATTCTTTGGCTTCAACAAGTCGCAAACGCTTATGCACGCGGCAATGATCGTCACAAGCGAGCATTTAGGCTCGTCGGGCGCTATGGTTGGCGCGGCGGTGGGCAGTACCCTCTCGCTTATCGCGGCACAGCAGGCGGCGACCTGCGCGGCTATCGCGGCAAGCGTGGCGGCATCAAACGCGGCGCACAGCACCTGACCTCTTCGGCTTAGCTGTTATTTTATAAAGGAAAGAAAATGAAAAAGATATTTGCAAGCAAGGCTTTTTTTATAACCGTCGTAGCTCTTTTGTCGCTCTGTCTTCTCGCGATCTTATACGTCTTCGGTGTTAATGCTTACGTGGTCGAGTCCACAAAGGATAAGATAGTTGACTTACATAATTCCGCAGGACTTGAGGAGATAGATTGCATTCTGATACTCGGCTGCAAGGTTCAGTCCGACGGCACACTCAGCCATATGCTGAATGACCGCATGGAGGTGGGCGTGGATGCCTATTTCGGACAGGTAGTGGAGGGAAGAGCACCTAAGATCCTTGTTAGCGGAGACCACGGCACCGTGGAGTATAACGAGGTCGAGGCTATGAAGCAGTTTGCCATCGATAAAGGCATAGCTTCAAGCGAGATATTTATGGATCACGCGGGATTTTCCACCTACGAGAGCATCTACCGTGCCAAGGAGATATTCGGCGCGAAGAAAATAATCATTGTGACTCAGGAATATCACCTCTACCGCGCTCTTTATATAGCAGAGTCTCTCGGTGTTGAGGCATACGGAATTTCCGCCAACCTTCGATCTTACGTAGGTCAGGCGAAATACGATGTCCGAGAGATCCTTGCTCGAAATAAGGACTTTATATCAGCAATATTCAAGCCCGAGCCTACCTACCTTGGTGATAAAATATCACTTGACGGTAGCGGAGACGTAACTAACGATAATTGATCCTGAAAGGAGCATTGATATGGGAAAAATACTTGTTGTAGTTGATATGCAGAACGATTTTATCGACGGCGCGCTTGGTACCGCCGAGGCGGTGGCGATCGTGCCATATGTAAAACAGGTTATTGAGAATTTTGACGGCAAGGTCTATTACACGAGAGATACTCATTTTAAAAACTATATGGAGACCCAGGAGGGAAGCAATCTGCCCGTGCCTCATTGTATCAAGGACACCGACGGCTGGCAGATCCGCGCCGAGCTTGACGCGTTGCGTTCTACCGAGCCTGTGGACAAGCTGACCTTCGGCTCAAAGGAGCTTGTAGAAGTTCTGGCAAGGGAAGAGAATATCGAAAGCGTCACATTTGTTGGACTCTGTACCGATATCTGCGTTATTTCAAACGCTATGGTGGTAAAGGCTTTCTATCCCGAGCTAAAGCTCATCGTTGATGCAAAGGCTTGCGCGGGAGTTACACCCGAGAGCCATAAACGCGCACTTGAGGCGATGAAGGTATGTCAGATCAAGGTGGTAAATGAGTGATCGACAAGAAGAGTTAAGAAAGCTTAACATTAAATTGAACGGGTCGGCAGAAGTATGCCGATCCGTTCAAGACGTTTCGGAATTAGTGGCGTTTTGGTAAGAATTACGGCAATTTCGCTTGAAAAATAAGGGTTTTTTGTAGGTTTTAACAAAAGAAAAATTTTTCAAAAAAATTTCAAAAAACCTATTGACAAACCGAATATTGTGTGATATAATTTACAAGTCGCCGCGAGAAAGCTACGACGATGGAAGCATAGCTCAGCTGGGAGAGCATCTGCCTTACAAGCAGAGGGTCATAGGTTCGAGCCCTATTGTTTCCACCACACGGCCCGGTAGTTCAGTTGGTTAGAACGCTAGCCTGTCACGCTAGAGGTCAGGGGTTCGAGTCCCCTTCGGGTCGCCAC
>JAZKYL010000040.1:0-15493 GCA_045612105.1 Eubacteriales bacterium | reverse complement strand
ACTGCTCGTGAGCCGAATTCTCCGTTGCGGAAAACTCCGGCAAGGAAGGCGTTATAGTAGGTAAGCTCTATGCTGTCGGTGTATTTCTTTTCTCCGGTGAGAAGATAAAGCTCGTAGCACAGGCGCATAAAGTGTATCGAGTCACACGGTTCGCTGATCGCGTTGATATAATCGGCCGCGTTTCCAAACATATCGTTGTATGCCACGCTGAAAATCGGATTCAGCTCGTGCTTGGTGAGTATGTCATAGAAGCGTTCTGCCGCCGTCAGATATTTCGGATCGCCGTCAAAGCGGTAAAACTCCAAAATTCCTTCAAAGCAGGACATCATCTCGTACGCCTTTGCCCATTTGTTTGGCTCGGGATACCACTCGGCAATAGGCTTTTTTGAGAGGGCGTTTGTAATAAGGTTTGGCATCTCGCCGTCCGGACGCTGCCAGTTGTCTATGATCTCATCTTTTGCATACGTATAGTATTTTTCGTTGCCTGTATGCTTGTATAGAAGCATTAAAGGCTTGAGTATTGAACAGCTGGGAAGACCGCACAAAACTCCTGTTTTCTTGAGTGAAAGACCGTTTTTTTGAAATTCGTCTATCATCTGATCCGCCATGCGGCGCGCGGCGCTCAGTATTTTTTCGTCCTCGGTTATCTCGTAAACGGCGATAAGTCCCCACAGGGTGTACTTTCTGCACCATACGTTCCAGTTCCAGTTAAAAGCCGCACAGCCATGCTCCACAGCCTTCCTTGGATCCACCTCAAAAACGTTCATCGAGTTCTCGTAGGTGTTCAAATATCCGTCCTCGCGCTGGAGGGTAATCAGTGTAAGCGCCGCCCCGTGTAAAAATTTCTTTAGCTCGTCGTCCCCGGTGTTTTTGTAGACCTCCGTTGCGCTAAGCACAAGCTTGCCCCAAAACTCACCCTGCCACAGGCCGACGTATTTTTGGCCGTCGCGCTTGGTTCTGAAGGCGTCCTCCGCCTCCTTGTAGATGACGTTTTTAGCAAAGTCCGAAAAAACTCTCTTTTCGTAAAACCTTTCGGTTATGTTGCGGCTGATTCCGTTAAGTCTGATCTTCGACAGGTCAGCAATCGGTTCGATAACGTTTTTGACCTTGTAAGACACTATACCGGTTTTCATTTTGTGCGCCCTTTCTTGTCGATAGTGTTTTATCTTAAGATCACAAGCTTATGAAGTCTGAATGGGGGAAGCGAGAGGGTTACAAGCTCGCCGCTTTGGGTGAATGGGATTGCTTCGGCGTCCGGCTCGGATACTGCCGAGGTGATCTTCTTGTCAACCTTAAGCGTAACCTTGACGTCATGCAGCTTCGGGAAATCGGGAAGCAGGCAAACGTTGCCGCGGTTTACAGGCGGCGCGTAAAGAAGGTGAAGTGCAAGGAAATCCTTGTCGTCACTCTCGCGCAGTCTGACTCTTGCACAGGTGGGTAGCTCTTCGGTCGTGATGGCAGGGGAGTATACTCTCTTTATGCCCTCTATAACGTAGTTTTCAAGCACGTAGTTGCCCGATCTTTCGTAAGCGTCGAAAACAGGGTGTGCAAAATATATGATATTGCCAAGCTTGACAAGTGCAGGATAATCCGCCGCCTCGGTCTTGTTGGGCGTGTTCTTATGTCCGCAGAAATGCTTGGGCGTGCGGCAGAAGTACGGCTCGTAAACGCGCGCCAAAACATCGCCCGATGACTTTACCTTGTACGCCTTTGAGTAAGAGAGAAAGGGGGTTGTGTAGTCGCCGAGCGGGCACTCGATATAGTCCATATCAAACTCTGAGGGCTCGATTTTTTGAATACCAAGCTCATCGAACACGCTCGCGTAGCTGGCTACCAAGCTGCCACCCCGTGCAACAAAATCAACAAGTCGTTTCTTGTCCTCCTCGGTAAACGTAACCTCGTCGGGCATTACTATGCACTTGTATTTTGAAATATCCTCCCCGGAGCCGATAACGTCGTATTCGAGGTGCATTATCTGAAGGATTTTTGATGCCGCCATATCCGAGCTGTTGCGGCAGGAGCGCCATATAGCAAGGTCGGTGTAAGCGTGCGTATGCTCGGAGAACTTTTCTATCTTCTTTGAGTAATCAAACGCATAGCCGATTGTCGCATAAGTGCTTTTGTCCATCTTGCCCGAGGGGTGAAGGTGGTCGCCGATGGATATAGACGCGCCAACGCTGAGCATATCCGCAACCTCGTATTTGAGTGCGTCCTTGTTCTTAAAGCCGCCAAACTCGCCCCATGCATGGTGGAACTTTCCGGTCATGCCAACGAAGTGCTTGCCGTATTTTTCAAAGAACTTTGCGCGCATCGGCATAAGGTCGTAGCCGCCCCACGCGGTAGGCAGATCCTCAAGCTCGTAGTGAGTCTGGTAGGGGTGGAAGGCGGTGTTGTTCATATTTGCGCCGCCGTTGTAGAATACGGGCGCGTCCTTTGAGTAGCTGTGAACTATGCCGGTCAGGTGCTTCATCATCCATACGCGCTTTTCAATAAAATATTTCTGCGCATCGGCAAGCACCGTGGGGTCAAGTCCCCTCTCTCGCATACCGGCAGAGCAGGACTCGCACACGCAGGCGTTGCCGTTAAAGCAGATGTCGTAGAATATACCGTCCGAAACGTCAAAGCTTTCGCACACCTCGCGCGTGATAGCCTCAAGATGCTCCATATATCCGCCAACGGGGCACAGCGTCATCCACGCGCAGTCGGGAAGGGTGGCGTTCTCGTCCTCGGGTATCTTTGCCGTCCATCTGGGATTACCGTCAAAGTTTATATGGTGCCACTCGGGATGCTCATCGGCGTCCTTCTTGCTCCAGCCTATGGTTATGTATATCGGCGCCTTGATTCCAACCGAGTGCGCCGCTTCGATCTCTTCTTTTACAAGATTGAATTTGAGTCCGGGGTGCATCGTCGATACCTTCGAGGGGTAGTAGGTGTATCCGTGGTGGCATTTTGCAAACACTGTAATCAGGTCAACGTTTGCTTCTTTTAGCGTTTTTGCAAACTCCGCCTTGTCAAAGCTTTCGCCTATCTTATCAATGTCGGGGCTTGTGTGAAAATCGAGATGTACGCAATTCATATTAGTTACCTTTCATTATTGATTTCGTAGTATCTGAATGTGTGGGCGGGAATCTTGCGCCAGCGCGCCTCCTCGTTCTTAGCGCCTACAATAAGCTCGGAAAAGGATACGTCACAAAGCGAGGATATATCTTTTATTTCGCAATCAAAAAGTGCAAGACAGCGAAATCCGCCGAATATGCCCTTGACACTCTTTTTTACGTCTGTAATAACGTTTAAGCTTTCAAGCCTCGCGCCTTCAAGCGTGAGCATATCGCACTCGCGAAGCTCACTTAAAAATGCGATGCTCGTGAGGCGATCTGCACATCTTATATTAAGATCGCGCAGCTCGGTAAAATCTGATAAAAAGCTGTAATCATCTAGCGGTGAGTATATGTAACAGCCGATAACTCTGTACCCGTGTAACGTTTTTAACAGATCCTCGTCCTTGAGGTCATCGGGTGTTATATAAACGTCGGGCAGCTTCATATTGTGCGCGTGTGCCGTCTTCTCCCAGGGCACGGAAATCACATCGAACGGCTTGCCGTCCTCTGTTATTCCTATACTTAAATACTCGTTATCTCTCGCGAGCAGCTTTTTCTTTTCTATATCCAACATATCAAAGCTCCATATCTATATACGCGGCAGAATGGTCAGAAATCGGAAAGTAATATTCGGGTGAGTATCGCTCAAAGCGCTTTACCGCACCGCCAAGCTCCTCGGAAACCAAAATGTGATCTAATGCCGTTTCGAACGGTCGGTCGAAATATTCGGTTTCAAATCCCCAGGGGAAGCAGTTGTGGTATCCTACGCTCTCCTCGCTGTATTCGCTTGCCACGTCGTGGGCGTGAAAATACCCGCGCTCAAGCGCTGACTGTATTGCCTTTGAGTTGTAGCCGGTATTCATATCTCCGACTACTATCGCTTGGCAATTGTACTTTTTGCGGTAAAATTCCGCCTTGTCGATAAGCGAGGCAAGCTGATACTCGCGCGCTTCGTCCGAATACGCCTGTATCGCCGACCCTTTCGAGAAAAGCTTGTCCGACGGTGATTGCTTCCACCACAGATGCGTCGTTGCAAAAACGAACGTCTTTCCGCTTTCCTTAACTCTAAAAACGCCTAAATTCCACGACTTCGTTCGTCCGTCGTTGAAGATGCCCTCGTAGCCGTCTATATTTTCCGGATAAGTGCCGAACTCCGAATCCACAAGCTCAAGCTTTGATGCATTGTAGAGGATTGGAGTGTAGCGTCCCCATATAAGCGTGTAGTTGACACCCTCGTTTTGCAGTCCCTCCTTTAAAAGGTCTGCCATCCTCGCGGATGCCTCCTGGCAACCGATAACGTCCGGCTGTGTTTCGCGCCAAACGCGCAACAGACCCCCTACGCGCGCTTCGGCTGAACAATCGTTTCCTTTTTCCTCCCAGCTTGGCTGGTTGTCGTCGTTATTCCATATATTGTGCGTCATAAGACGTATACGTGTCGTCATTTTTCGTACCTTACCATCTAATGTCGTTAAGCGATAACAAGGCTCTTGCGTATATTTTCATAGCTCTCTTGAGCCTGAAAAGTGATACCGCCTCGTCAATTCCGTGCGCACCACCGCGCCCCTTCGGAAAGTCCTCCGGGGGCAGATTTCCGTCCATACCGTAGGCATATGCGTTGGGAAGCCTATGCGCATAAGTGCCACCGCTCAAGGTGTACGGCTTTTTGTCATCCTTCGTTACGTCGTTTGCCGCCTTGTAAAGCGCGCGGGACACCTCGCTGTCCGGGTCGATAATATACGGCATCGTTCCAGGTGCCGCACTTGTCAGAATAAATCCGCGCTTATCTGACACAGCGGTGATTTTCTCAACTATCTCGTCGTAGGTTATACCAAGCGGGTATCTGATGTTGAGCGAAAGGGTGATGTATCCGTCCTCGCAATCAACGCGCCGCGAGAACACAGTAAGCTTGCGCATTCTTTCGTGTTCGGTTTCGATCCCGAACGTTTCGCCGTATACCTCGTGTGATACGTCGCGCAAAAATTCAAATATGTATCTGTCCGACTCGGGTATGAGGTCGTTTTCAAGTAAAATAGAGGAAAGCGAAGTTATCATATTACCCTCGGGGTCGGGATGCGCGCCGTGTCTTGGCGGTGAAAACGTGGAAATCTCGCCGTCGTTTACGGTACAACCGTCAATCTCGGGTATAGCCTTGCCGGCAAAGGTCGCGGTGGCGTTTCCCGGTGCGTCCGGGTGCCCTGCTGCAAAGGTGTACCCGCAGAGCTGTGTTTTTGCGGTAAGAGTCACGTTGAGCGAACCCTTGCCGCCGTATCCGAGAGGAAAACCGCTGTCGGGTACGAGCGAGAGCTTTGGAGGCTTGCATACGTTCAAAAATCCGCGTGCATCAGGATTGTCGGGAATTCCGATCATATCGTGCATTCCGGTTTCCTCAGCACTTCCAAGGTATATCGCGGGATTGTAGTTAAGCTTTATTCCAAGCTTTTTGAATATTCTGAAAAGGTTAAAAACTGCGGCGAGCTGCCCCTTGTTGTCGGTAGCTCCGCGGCCTATTATACAGCCCTTGTATTCGGTTGCGTTATAAGGCTCAAAGCTCCAGCCATCACCCTCCGGCACAACGTCGCCGTGCAACCATATGCCAAGCTCCGGCTCGGCATTCTTCATAGCCGCGCTGATGACTCCAACACCGTAATCGGTGGTGTAAAAGCCCTCGCCATTCGCCATATCCATAAAGGTGTCAAGCACCCTTCTTGCCCCTTCACCAAACGGCGCACCGGGTAAAGGCTCCGATCTTACGCTTTTAATGTTTACAAGCTTTATGGTATCGGCGGCAAGTCGCGCCTCGAATTCTTCGATTTCCTTGTCGATCAGTTCAATGAGCTTTTCATTCATTGTATTACCTCTTTAAAATGCGTTTTTATGCAAAATCAACGTAGCTTCGCATTGCCACGCTTTTTATCATGTCGTTAAGATCCGTGTCGGTGTCCCAAAGCATTTCGGAATAAAGCGCAACAGGGAACATAATGTTTTCTTCAAACATTCCGTCCTCAACGAGTGCAAGCATCGAAAGCTCGCCGCTCTTAAGCTCGCACATTCTTTTTACAGCCGCGTATGCCTTGTCAGCGTTGGCGAGCCAGCAGGCTTGAATGTATTTCCAAATCTTATGCTTTCGATCTGTTCGGTTTTTCTTCAGTGCCCTGGAGCTTACTCCGATAAGCTGTCTGCCCTCAAGATGCTCGAACTCCGACCAGTCAAGCTTGACGAGTCCCTTTGTTACAACGCCAAAGCGGTCGCCATCGCCGCGCAGATTTGCTACGTTGTTGACAAGCCCCATGGTCTTATCGAAATCCTTTACGTCGTTCGGGATATATGAGAAGGGAAATGCTCCAAGATCCTCCCAGACTATCCGTATTCTTTTATCGGTCGCGGCAATAAGGTCGAGTCTTTCCTTTACCGACGTCGCGTGCAGGCCGAATTGTATTTCCATATCGGGATATTTTTCAAAGAAAAGCGCCGCCGTACGGTTGACAAAGCCTGCCGCCGCGCCTGCAATATTAACTCCGCCTATGTTGTCGGTGTGTAGCTCGGTGAATGTTTGGAAGTAAATTCCGTCGCCGCCAAGGTACGCGTAATCCTTTTCGTATTTGTTGAATATCTCTTCTGAAAAGCCGTCGAGATTTTCAAGGTCAAACCGTGCGCAATTTGTGTCCCAAAGCCAGGAAAATCCCCATATAACCTTGATGCCGACCGAGTGCGCGTAATTTACGATGTCCTCTGCGTTCGTCGGCACGTGGTCGTTCCATATAACGACGCGGTTCATCTTCAGCTTCATCATATTGCCAAGGTATCCGCGATAGTCGTATATCACGTGTCCCCACGTCCAAAGACCGCGCTCCCTTACAGAAGGTGCGGAGCGGTATTCAAAATCTGGAAGCTTGCCATCAGCTAAGAAATTCACACAGTAATCATCGCTGTCGGGATATTCGTATTTAAGCACGTATTTGTTATAAAAATCGAGTGCGCCGTAAAGTGCGCCGCTGTCGTCGTATCCCTCGATAACGGCAACCCCGCCTTTAACGCTTATTACGTATTCTTCACTTCTCGTGAGAATGTGCGTGGAGTGGTCGCGTATGTAGGAATTAGACTCCTTTGTGCCTATATAAATAGGGCTGTATGCCGATATGTCCGCACCCGTGTTGCATTTTATACATATCGGATATTCCAGCGTGTATTCAAGCAACACCGAGGAAAGCACCTCAAGCGCGCGCTTTTGAAGCTCGGTTTTTAACTCACCGTGGATTATAGCAAGCTTTTTCATGTTTTAGCCCTTTCTTCGAGCGCGCTTGATTAAAACACGCTTAAATCAATTTCCTTGCCAAGCATCTCGAGCACCTTAACGCCTGCGATGCTGTTTCCTTTTTTGTCAAGCGCAGGGGAGTATATGCCTATTCCCATTCTGCGTGGCGCGACCGCCATTATGCCGCCGCCGACACCGCTCTTTGCGGGTATTCCGACGTTGAGCGCAAACTCGCCTGAGCCGTCGTACATTCCGCATATTGCCATTATCGCGTTGACGTAGCGCGCATGCTCGCGCGAAATTATCTGCTCGTTTTTGGTTTTGGAATAACCGTGGTTTGCAAGCACGAATGCTATGTTGGCAAGGTCGCGGCAGGTCGCCTGAACGGAGCATGCCTTGAAATATGCGTCAAGCACGTCTTCAATATCGCCGTCTATCATGTGGTAGGCCTTGAGCATATAGCCGAGCGCGCGGTTCTTGTTTCCGGTCGCCTTTTCAGAAAGGTATACCGCTTCATTTATCGAAAGCTCATCGTTGCCCGAAAGCCGCCTTGCCAGGGCGAGAAGGCGGTCAAATTTTTCCTCGTACGTCTTACCGTTTATAAGCGTGCAAAGCGCAATCGCGCCGGCGTTTATCATAGGGTTAATATGCTCGCTCGTCAGTGCGCGGTCGCTGTAATTAAATGCATCGAAAGGCTTGCCTGTTGCCTCAACTCCGCACAGCTTGTTTACCGCCTCGATGCCGTTATCTTCAAGTGCAAGCAAGAGGATTACGGGCTTTATAACGCTTTGCATCGTGAATTTTTTGTCGCAATCGCCAACGGTCGTTGTGTTGCCGTCCTTGCCGATAATGCAAATGCCGAAATCGTTTGGGTTAGCCTTTGACAGCTCGGGAATATATGATGCAACAGCGCCCATAGAGGTGTACGGCGCACAGCTTTTAAGCGTTTTTTCTAACAATTCTTTCATTTTACGTCCTCGGTAGGTGGATTTTGCTTAATTTATCTAATTATAGCACGCGCGAAAATAAAATGCAATATACAAACGATAGCAATTCGCATGTTGTTTATTTTCACTAAATATTTTTCAAAAACCCCTTGACAAACCAAAAGTAATGTGCTATAATATAATCACAACGAAACGAAAGGAAATGATTTGAATGAAAGAATTTACCGTGTATGTTAACTCCAATGGCGAAGAAATGTTGCTCGAAGAAGAACTGGAATCTTATGTTCGGAATAAGGTGGAATATGATGATGATGATTTTTCTGAGTGGCTGTTGCAGAGCTACTCTCCTTTTGAATTGCTGTTAATGTCTTCGGAAAAAGCTGAGGAAATTCTCACCGTTTATGTCGAAGAACAGATTGCAGTCATCAAGGATGAATGGACGAGCAGAACTTTTATTATTGAAACCCCTTGACAAACCAACAAAACCATGCTATAATAATAGTACAGTCAAATGAAAGGAACTGATATTATGAAACTGAATGTTGTTGTTACCAGAGTGATGCAGGTAGAAATCGACCACCCGGTATTTGAGGAACTGCGTGACCTGTGGGTCAGTGAGACCGGAACGCAGGAACAGTACGACACCGCCTGGGCACTGTTGGAAGATGCTACTGGTCGTAAGATGTATGACTTCCTCCGGGACGGTCGAGACCATGCCGAGGAGCGCATTATCATGGCAGAAGATGCTGAAAGCCTGGCAACCATCGTAGAAATCTAAAAGAAAAACCGCCCCCGGCAGAGGGCGGTTTTTTCTTATGCTTTTTTGCTCGGCCCGCTCACAAGTGAGTGGGCCGAAATTTTCATTGTACCATGTTTTCAGCAATTTGTCAAGAGGTTTTGGCAAAAATCTTTTGAAAATTATTTTTCCCAAAACTATTGACATTCATAACTTTATTTGTTATAATATAGATGTTCCAAGAGAGGGACAAAAAAATGATTGGTAGTGATAGTATGAACCCGACAGACCTGCTGACTTACATTAGAGTATCTCAGCGCATTGCAGAACACGCTCGAAACTTTGAACATTTGTGCCATTGTAACTTGTCCGATTCGGATTTGGTAGAACAGCTGTTCAAAGAAGCAAAAGAATTGCGGTTTTTGAGTATTAGCCTGTATCACCAAATGCTGTATGAAAAGGGAGAGAAATAAAAATGTGGAATTATGCTTTTGAAAATATCGAAACTGGCGAAATCCTGTTTGTGCGGACTTCCGACCATAAGAACGCACTCCGGATTATGGAAGAACAACTGGACGGATTTGACCCCGATAACTACGAATATCTGGACAAGGTATCTGACTTTGTGGCAGAAATGTGGGGTTATGACACCCTGACCGATTAAGGAGGTGTAGTAAAATGTGTAGTTATATAGAAGCAAGACTGCGGAGATATCCGGAAGCAAAAGTAAAACCGCCGGTTAAAACTGGCAAATAAAAAAGTGGGGGCGACCCCACTTTTTTTATAACTTTCAAAGGCCCGCGCACTTGTGCGTGGGCCGAAATTTCCATTATACCATAGTCCTGGCAATTTGTCAAGGGGTTTTTCAAAAAAAGTTGCACAAATATTTTATCCTAAAATTGTACAATTTGCCTATTGCATTTCATGTCCTGCCGTGGTATAATAATACTGTCAGATGGAGAGAGCTACCAGACAGAGACAAAAAAGTTTTTGAAAAACTTTTCAAAAACCTCTTGACAAACGGCTCTACCTATGATATAATAAATACATCAAAGACAGGTTCAAGTCTCTAAAACCGAAAGGAATTGATACTATGGCTACTTCTTCTTCTTCTGTTCGCAAGCCCACCAAGATGGACAACTTCATCCGCATCCTGTCCCTGCCCGATGTTCAGAATGATGCAACGCTGAAAGCGTTCATCGAACACGAGATTGACCTGCTGGCTAAGAAGTCGTCCTCCGAGCGCAAGCCCACCGCCCAGCAGATGGAAAACCGCTCCATTGCAGATGCCATCGAGGACTTTCTGTCCGACCATCCGACTCAGCTGTACACCATTACGGAGCTGATTAAGGAAGTTCCTGCGTGTGCCGAGCTGACCAATCAGCGTGTGACCGCCATCATGCGCCCGATGGTTGAATCGAACCGTGTGGAAAAGATTGCCGACAAAAAGAAGTCTCTGTTTCGCATTGCTCAGGGCTGACCAATTGGGATGCTCCCACTAAAAAGTGGGGGCATCCCTTTTTTTATACCTTTTTTCAAAGTGCCGAGCAGGGAACCTGCTTGGCACTTTTTTAGAATCAATAGGCACTTTGCATAAAAATTGACCCAAAAGTTTGTGCAACTTACCAATTGTATTTTTCCCATAAGTCTGCTATAATATAAGAGTCGAAAGGAGCTGATACCAATGGATGAAAAACAGATTCAACGAATTATGTCCGGTTTGAAGTGTAGCCGAGAGGAAGCCATAGAAATCATTCAAGCTGATAAAGCGATTGACCGGGGCGAACGCATGGACTTCGATTTGGACAAAGAAACGGAAAAAGAAGCCAAAAAATACGCAAATGTGCGTGAAAAGACCGTCAGAACGCCCAAAAAGACCCCAGTTCGCAAGGAAAATGCGACAAAATCGCAGATTATTGCCGATATTTTCGCATTTTTGGCAGAAAAAGGGTATGAAAATGTCAATATTACCAACAAAGAGCGACAAATTTCGTTCAAAATTGGTGAAAATGACTATGAATTGACCCTGGTTCAGAAGCGCAAGCCCAAAACCTAAAAGATTTGGGGATTTTTTCCACAAAAATCCCCAAAATTTTTTTGAAAAACCCCTTGACAAATCCAAAAGTCTATGATATAATATAGTCACAATCAAACGAAAGGAATTGATAAAAAATGATTTCTGTATTTTCTTCTTATGAGGACCTGGAAAGCTTTGCCCTTGCAAATGGCATGAATCCCACCGCCGTTCACAGAGCGCAAGCTTACCGGCTGTATTGTGAGTGCGAATTGCCCCGGAGAGAGGTTGCCGATATTACCGGGTATGCCAAGTCTTATCTGTCCAAAATGAAAAACAATCTGTCTGAATATGCGGATTTGGCAGTTACTCTGTTCGGCGAAGTTGACAGCGTACCCGAGAATAAAGTGTGCGAAATTGTGGTAGAGATTCCTGCGATTCGCACTGTAATTCGCCGTCATGGTGGGGTGGAAATTCCGATGAATTTTCTGCCGGGATGCGGTGATGATGTGCCGGGACAGAACACTGTCTATCTGATTAAATTTTATACTGATGACCGAGAAACCCCAGTATTTTCCAAGATTGGTACGACCGAGCGCACGGTAGAAAAGCGTCTGCGAGATGAAATTGCTTATTACCGCAAAAGGGGTTTTGACATTCGGTCAACCGACATTTGCAAAATTGTTGACTGTGGGACAGGGAAGCCGGAACGACTGGAGAGTTTTCTTCGGTCGGTGTTCATGGGAAAATATGGCGAAGCGTGGCACAAAAACGACCGCTTTTTTGGGATTGATATTCCCATTGACTATTTTTGCCAGACTTGCGACTTGATGGACGCTATTATTTGGAAATAACATTAAAAATCTACTCAATGGAAACATTGGGTAGATTTTTTTATTTTCCCCTTGACTTCTTAAAGTGCCCTTGACGCACGCCAAGGGCACTTATTTTATTTCAATGTAACCCTTCTGAATTTTTATCTCGCAAATGCGACCAATCCCACTCGCAAGATTATTCCCATAAATAGCCCTCCCCATTCTCAAAAGTGGTATCAATTATTTTCAAAAAACCCCTTGACTTTTGGACATAACAGTGATATAATAGTCATGTACTCAAGAGAGAGCCAAGAGCAAACGGTCAGAAAAAAAATCCAAAAAAAATCAAAAAACCTCTTGACAAATCGAAATGAGTATGGTATAATAAAGATGTTCCAAGAGAGGAACAAAAAAAACAAAAGGGTTGCTACCTCATAGCAAGAAATGGAGACTGATACTATGGCTACTTCTTCTTCTGTAAAGAAACTGACCAAGCGTGACTACTACTCTGCCCTGTACGACGAAATCAAGGCATCCGGTATCTGCACGGAAACCATTTCCACCGAAGATTTCCTGTCGTTCATCTCCCACGAAAAGGAACTGCTGATGCGCAAGGCTTCTGCCGGCGGTGCGGAGACCAAACAGCAGAAAATCAATAAGGGCATCGCTCAGGAAATTGCCGATGGCATGGAACCCGGCAAGATGTACACCGTAACCGACATGATTAAGGAAATCCCAGCTTGCGCCGAGCTGACCAACCAGCGGGTATCCGGTATCATCCGCACTCAGATGGAAGATGTCTATGTCAAGCGCATTGCGGACAAGAAAAAGACCTATTTCCAGCTGATTGAAACCGAAGAATGAGATAAAATAGTCTCATAAAAAAGACCTGTCCTCTGTTGGGGGCAGGTCTTTTTGTCCTCTCCTGAGCGGATGCCCAGGAGAGGAATTTAGAATCTTGTATACATTTCACAATTTTTTACCCCAAAAGTTTGTGCAACTTGCCAATTGCTATTTTCCCAGAAGTCTGCTATACTATATACATGAGGTGATGCGAAAATGATTATTAGTTTTAGAGAAGCCGGACGAACCTACGATTGCGCTATTGAGTTTATTTCGCCCACAAAAACCAAAGTCCACATTTATTGTGCAGATGTGTGTGTTTACACCATTTCGTACTTTGCCCTTGCTTATGCTTCGTGCTTAGCCTTGGCAGAAAAAACTTTGAAAAGTTATCTGAAACTGCTTGACAATTCGTGCGTAATGTGATATACTGTTATTACAGTAAAGGAAAGGGAGTTAATAAAAATGCTTAACTGTATGAGAATGTTCAAAACGATGATTGCCGGCTTGTTCGCTTACCGCAAGTTTGCGGATAAGGAAGCCTTTTGGGACTGGTATTGGAATGAACAAATTCCCGATGCTCGTTATCCGGGTGAGTGCTTGTATGAAACATGGGAGACCTTTAAGTGGGTTATTGCCGGGGGTTGGCTGAAAATGATTGGGAAAAGAGGGTGGTAAATATGAGATGTGAAGATTGTTTGTACTATTATCGTGACGAAGATGAGGGTTTTTCCAGATGTCATTTTTGGAATGAGGGGTGGGGAGTTGCTCCCTGCGAAGAAGATGACTGGTATTTTGAATCCGAAGATACCGAAATGACCTATGACGAACTTGAGTATGAGTCTTAAGAAAAAGCCCACTCTTGCCGGAGTGGGCTTTTTTCTTTTAGCGTGCCAAGGACTGGCGTTCTTGGCACGTTTTTCCTTTTATTTGCACATTTCAACATTTTTCCCATCAAATCCCAACAAACCCAGAAAAGACCTTTTTTCCCTAAATTCACCCTCCGGAGCTGGGTCGCCAGCTCCGGAATTCCCCACTCCAGTCCCATATGCAAATTTTTTGCGACTTCTAGCGACTTTTCATATGGCCCTTATTTTTCCCGAAAGTAACCTATATGGCCACGCCCCCCGTTGAAAGTGAAACCGGACTGGTCCCGCTCAGCAAAAAAGTTTTTTTTAATATTATAATATATTTTTTTAAAAAAGTCAAGTTGAAAAAATAAAAAAAATATGATATAATAATAATACAATAAAGAAAAGAGAGGTATTTCTTATGTACAAGGATGAATTTATGAAGTATCTGCTGAATGGCGCAAACCCTGAGGAAATGATGACTGCCCTGCAGGCCGCGATTGAAGAAGCCAAGGCCCAGGAGCGGGAAAGAGAAATCAAGGCAAGAAAGCATGAACTGATTCAGACTATTGCCGATGCGATTGCGGAATATGGTCGTTTGACCGGCGTTGAAAATATTCCCAATCTGACCAGTGAAGAAGTGGATGAGTTTGAGAAAGCATTTGAGAAGGAGTTTGGAATGCTTAGTGCCGCCCTGCTGGGTGTGCCCGCTCATAAGACCGTAGAATTTAAGTTGGATGTTGATGATTTGGCCCTGGAAAACTTTCTGAAGAGCCTTTCGTAAAGAATTAGTCACAAAAACAAAATAATTAGTTTCTAGCTACCCCCAGTTGAGCTACGCTAATATAATTTTTAATCCCTGCCTGAAAAGGTTGGGATTTTTTTTAGGTGTTGCCGAGGACGGTAGCCAGTCTCGTCGCTCACATGGACTGGGTCTCGAGAGGGCCAGGACACAACTACAATTTTTATAATTTTTATAATTTTTATAATTTTTGCAATTTCCACAATTTTCAATAATGTTTTATAATTTTCAATAATTTTTTAATTTTTATAATCTCAATAATTTTAATAATTTCTACTTCCATAACGACTATTTTTCTACCGCTTTAACCCCCTCTTTTGTCTTACTTATGTTCTACCACTTCTCTTCCTCCCCTTTAATTATAATATATAATATTCTATACTTATATTTAATTATTCCCCATTGTCATTAAACCATATTAACCCCTAGTAAATTATTCATATATAAAATAAAAAGCCTCAAAAATTTCTTTTTGAAGCTCTCTTCATGTATTTATTTTCTAATTAACTACGAAAGACCACCGCAATTCTTTTTGCTTATTAAATAGCATCCAACTCTGCAATTTCTTCAATAATTTCCAAAAGCACAAAAACCCATCTCTTAATCTTATTCCAAATCATAATTAAATCCTTTAAATAATTATCAATAGTCACGCGAGCATCATTCGATACTTTATCTACTTCACTTTTCACTTTAATATCAATAATTCCAACATCATCTTCAGCAGCAATAAAATCACCATCGGCTTTAATCCAACCCAAAGTAGTCAAGCTACCATCCAATTCCTTATAAACAAATTTATTTCCAAGAGTGTAGATAACATAATAATTGCCGGCCAGTCTATAACGCAAATCATCACGCGAAGTTGGATATACTCCCTTTCCATTATAAGTGCCGACCCTCTTATTTTCTTTCTCCAACTGTCTTAAATTATCATAACTCCACCATGAATTTTTCATTTCATTTTTCCTTTTCATTTTTTCAAATCAATTTTTCGTTTCATTTTATCTTTTCAAATCAACTTTTCATTTCATTTTTATTATACGATATTTTCTTAAAAAAGTCAATTGACTTCTCTCTTTTCCCCCCCCCCCCCCCCCCCCCCCAAAAAAAAAGAAAAAACAACAAAAAAGGA
>JAZKYL010000039.1:0-1953 GCA_045612105.1 Eubacteriales bacterium | reverse complement strand
TCTTCTATCGTGTTGCAAGTTTATTTGAAACCTTTTAAACAAAAGAGTTTACAATACACTCGAAACACGATAGCAGTGAGGCTTTGATAAAAATCCTCACGATTTCATAAGATGAAATGGCTACACTTCCAACCATTTTTTTGGGAAGTTTTTGAAGAGCTCGAGAAACTTTTTTCAAAAAGTTTCTCGAACGCGCCTCCCCCGCGTCCTCGACAAATCAAAATTTGAAATCAAATATAAATCTACATACAAAAAGCAAAGGAACCAGTATTATGAACTACACAAGCACAAGAGGAAGATCGGGCGAGATTCGCTCGGCGGCAGAAATAATCAAACAGGGCTTGGCTCTTGACGGCGGTCTTTTCATCCCCGAGGAGATCCCCGCACTTACCGAAGATGAGATCAAGGCACTTTGCAAAAAGTCCTACCCCGAAAGAGCGGCGACGATCCTCTCAAAATACCTTTCCGACTACACCTACGAGGAACTTTTAGCTGATTGCGAAAAGGCATACTGCGACGCAAGCTTTCCCGGCGGAGCGGCACCCGTAGTTAAGACTCGCGAGGGCATATACTCACTTGAGCTCTGGCACGGCCCTACGGCGGCATTTAAGGATATGGCGCTTCAGATCATGCCCCGTCTGCTCTCCCGCGCGCTCACCAAAACCGGTGAGAAGCGCACCGCTCTCATTCTCGTTGCCACATCGGGCGACACAGGCAAGGCGGCTCTTGAGGGCTACAAGGATATTGACGGCATCAAGATGATGGTATTCTATCCCGTAGACGGTGTAAGCCGCGTGCAGAAGATGCAGATGGCGACACAGACCGGAAGCAACGTTGACGTAGTTGCAATTCACGGCAACTTTGACGACGCGCAGAGCGGTGTCAAGAAGATCTTCTCCGACAAGGATGCCGTTGCATTCCTTGACGAAAACGGTCACTTCTTCTCCAGCGCAAACTCCATCAACTGGGGCAGACTTGCTCCCCAGATCGTTTACTACGTATCTGCGTATTGCGATCTTTTGAATAACGGCACTATCAAGTACGGCGACAAGATCAACGTCTGCGTTCCTACGGGCAATTTCGGTAACATTTTTGCGGCATATCTTGCAAAGCTCATGGGACTTCCCCTGGGCAAGCTGATCTGCGCATCCAATCAGAATAACATCCTCACCGATTTCCTGAACACCGGTGTTTATGACAGAAACCGTGACTTCCACCTTACTATGTCGCCCTCTATGGACATTCTCATCTCCTCTAACCTTGAGCGTCTTCTCTGCTTCACCGCAGGTAAGGAAGAGACTGCCAAGTATATGGACGACCTTGCAGCAAATGGAGTTTACACGGTCAGTGCCGACGTAAAGGCGAAGATCGACGAAAACTTCAAGGGCTATTTCGCCGACGAAGCCGAGACCGCCGAGATTATCAACACGTATTACAATAAGTACGGCTATCTTTCCGACACCCACACCGCGGTTGCTCTCTGCTCCGCTGAAAAGTACATCGCCGAGAGCGGTGACAACACTCCTATGATCGTGGCATCCACCGCAAGCCCCTATAAGTTCGCGGCGGACGTATGCAAATCTCTCGGTATGGAAAGACCTGCAGACGATATGGACGCTCTCGATATGCTTTCTGAATTTTCCAAGACCGAGATCAGCTACCCTCTCCGCGGTCTTTCCGAGAGAGAGGTCAGATTCACCCGCGTTATCGACGCAAATGATATGCTCGACGTGGTGAAGGAGTACGTGAAGTAATAGATAAATTGCAATTTAGCGGGGAGAACGCGGTGCCTCCGGCGGCACACTTTTTTGGAAAAAGTGTGTCAAAAAACTTCCCTGAAAAAGGATAAAATTTCACCAATAAAGTCTTTTGAAACCGTGGATATTTTAATCAGAGTTTATCTTCTATCGTGTTTCTAGTGCATTATAAACTATTTATTTACAAGCAATTTGA
>JAZKYL010000038.1:0-20451 GCA_045612105.1 Eubacteriales bacterium | reverse complement strand
ACTATACTGATACAAGTAAAAGAACAATTAACTGTCACTGTACTGCTCACAGATTAAGTACAAGTTATATGTGGTTATGTGTGTAGTGGTGAGGATAAATTAATTTGTATCAGTGAGGATATGTAAGTGTGTTTGCTTACACCATATTATCATAGCAAAAACAAATTATCGCCAAAAAGGTAAATTCGTTTATCATTCGAGCGTTTTTGCACTACAATAAAAAGAAAAGACCTTGCTTCATCGCAATGATGAATCGAGGTCTTTTTTCTATGCTTTTTTCTTTGAAAAGCCGGGGCAAAAGTCACTTGTATTTAGAATTAACTTTTGAATAATGAGCTGAAAAAAGTCACTTGTAATCATAATTAAATTATGAATATGGATGGCAAAAATCAATTGTTTTTACAAGTGAAAATATCTCAATTGTAATTCCAAATGAATTTATGAAAATGCTTGAAAAAGCTTGAAAAATCAAGGGAAAATGAGCATTTTTATGAATGG
The DNA here is from genome assembly GCA_045612105.1 of Eubacteriales bacterium. Taxonomy (GTDB): domain Bacteria; phylum Bacillota; class Clostridia; order Oscillospirales; family CAG-272; genus SVTX01. Next base: position 19,953 of record JAZKYL010000038.1, on the reverse strand, counting down.
AAATGGGATGAAAAAAGTCATTTATAAATATAAGTTGGAATGAAAAATGGCTTGTATTTATTATTGAGATTTCATGAGAAATGATTCATGAAAACCCTTTTATAAATATAATTTGGATTTGAAAATGACTTATGAAAATAAGTGAGAATGGAAAGCCAATTATAAATACAAGTGAGATAATTTTTTGGATTATGATATGAAAAATCATGATATCCATGAAGATAAAAATGTTTGCCCTGAAATTGATGGAGAGAAAATGTTTGAACAGAATTTGTCAAACCACAATTGATAACAGCTTAAAAAGCCAAAATCGAATATTCTTAAAAAGCCTTGTAAAAGCAATTTTACAGGGCTTTTCTTTATCCAATTGACACACATCATTCCCACTCAATCGTTCCAGCAGGCTTATCCATTATTATTTAATAATAAAAACAGAGTAAATTTGCGACAAAAAGGAATAGGGGCATATAAATATATTCCCAAGCCGTAAAAGCTTGTTTTCGCATTGATTTTATTATTGTTTTTATTATGGTGATGTTTTAATAGCTGTAATAGCTTTTGATACTGTTGATGTTTATGATGTTGATGATGGTTGTTGTTATATAAATATATATTCTATCTCATCTAAAAACCAAGCCAAATATATTATATTTATTATATCTTTCCTTGATTTAATTCTAAACACGGTGCAGAATATTTGAATTTGTCTTTTGAAGCTGTACCGAATTGTTTTGTAACAGAATTTGTTTCAACACACACCCAAACAGTGTGCTTAGAACAAAACTAAATATCCTCTATTGAGGACAACAACCCCTTGTCAAGGTGCTCTTGACAAGGGGTTGTCTTTTTCATTTCGGCACTTTTATGGCACACATAATTGTGCTAAAGCACCTTGTTCAAGTGCCTTGTTATGTGCCTTAATTAAATATAAATTGCCCCCATTTTGCCACAAAACATAAGTAAAATAAAGGTTTTTACTGTGTTAGTTAAAATGGGTAAACTATTGGACTATATACTTACAAATCATAAGTTACAATCCTTACTTACTATCACAGTGTAATGCATCTTAATGTGTGTGTATTAGTGTGTGTCGGTAATAAGTGTGAGGATAATTGAGTGTGTATTTTTTAGAATAAGTGAGTGTGTATCTTTACACATAAACAACCCCCCACCGCAAGCGTTTTGCTTGCGGTGATTTTCGTATTACAAAAAAGACATCCGCCTATCGGCGGACGTCTTTTAAGTATTAAAACTTCTCTCTTATCTTTCTGACAACCTCGTCGCCGACCTGCGCGGTAGTGGCGTTACCGCCCATATCGGGGGTAAGAACCTGCTTTTCGACGAGAATTTCCTCGATAATGTCGATAATTCTATCCGCCCATTCCTGATATCCGAAATATTCAAGCATCTGAGAAACCGACCAAACGGTCGCCAAGGGGTTAGCAATCTGCTTGCCAGCAATATCGGGTGCCGAGCCGTGGATAGGCTCGAACATCGAGGGGAATTTTCTCTCGGGGTTGAGGTTAGCTCCAGCCGCAAGACCCATACCGCCCGAAATTGCCGCGCCAAGGTCGGTAAGAATATCACCGAAAAGGTTGGACGTAACAACGACCTGGAATCTCTTGGGGTCCTTCACCATAAACATACTTGCCGCGTCAACGAGATAGGAATAGGTCTTAACGTCGGGATAATCCTCGGAAACCTCCTTAAATATCTGATCCCAGAATACCATCGAATAATTAAGCGCATTACCCTTACTGATGCTGGTAAGGGTCTTTTTCTCTTTTCTCGCAAGCTCGAAGGCATAACGGATAACTCTCTCACAGCCCTTACGGGAGAAAACGCCGTTCTGGATAACGACCTCGTTGTCCTGACCGGGATAGAGCCAGCTTCCGCTTCCCGCGTACTCGCCCTCGCTGTTCTCGCGAATGAATATCATGTCGATATCCTCGCACTTAACGTCCTTGAGAGGAGTGGGCGCGCCGTGAAGGAGCTTTACGGGGCGGACGTTGATGTACTGATCGAACTTTTTGCGGATAACCAGCAAAAGATCCCAGAGGGATATGTGATCGGGCACACCGGGATATCCAACGGCACCGAGGAAAATAGCGTCGAACTTTTTGAGAGTCTCCATTCCGTCCTCAGCCATCATTCTGCCAGTCTCAAGGTAGTACTGACATCCCCAGGGGAAATCGGTAAAGTTAAATTCAAAGCTACCGTCCTTCTCTGCTACCGCATTAAGAACCTTTACGCCCTCTGAGAGCACCTCGGGGCCAATTCCGTCACCTGCAATTACTGCTACATTGTGTTTCATAATTCATTTTCCTTTCTGTATTTAAAAACAAAATTTATTACCAATAACAGACCCAAAGTCCATTCTCTTCTTTTATCTCAACGCCGTAAGGCTTTGAAAGCTTGGCAAGCTTATCCATAAACGCGGTATCCTTTGCTCTCTGCGGCAATCCTTCAAGATGCTTGCCTTCTCCGCAGCTTGCATATACCGGCATGAGCTTAAGACTCGTGAGCTTCTTGCCCTCGGTCTCCCAAAGAGGAATTATCGCCTCTCGCATCTCCTTCTGCGCCATAAGCCCGGTTGTAAAATCACGGGAGCGCTTCTTCAAAAGCTCGATAACGCTGTCATCGCTATCCATTCCGTACTGAGAATAAAAATCCTCGGGAGCAAACGCCACGTCATAAAGCTGGATAAGGAAATCGCCGAGAGAATAGAAGATCGGCTTATCGTTATACACCTCGATGGCACGAAGCAGGTGAGGGCCGTGACCGATGACCGCATCGGCGCCCCAATCCGCAATATTACGGAAGAGCGTCTTGTGGAATTCGGGAACGGTGGTCTTGTCCATGCCCTCGATCTGATGGTGATGAACCGAAACGATAACATAATCTGCGCACATCTCCGCCTCCCTGATAGAAGCCTTGAGCCGCTCTATATCCTTAGGGTTGATCTCGTAAATAAGGCCGTAGTCGTCACCCAATATAAACTGCTGGTCTCCGACCTCGCAAACGCCCTCGGGAAGATAAGGATAATATCCCTCTCCGCGAGTTATCATCTTGGCACAGTTGATGCCGCATCTGTCTCCAACGCGCCGTATCGCATCAAACTCCTCCTTCGGAACAACCACCTTTCGGGTTATGCGTAGTCCGTTGATTCCGGGTCTGCCCGCAACGCGTCTCGACTGAACTCCTGCCATCATAGCAGGATTAAAGGTGGTATTTACCGAAATAAGTGCCACGCGTCCGTTGGGAGTTTCAAGATAAGCGGGGGCAGATGCCTGATGCAGATTGTTACCTATACCTGCGTGAGTAATTCCGCTCTCGTTCAAAGTCTCAAGAGTTTTCGCAAAGCCCTCGAAGGAAAAATCAAAGGCATGATTATTGTTTGCGCTGACCATATTGAAGCCGTAGCGCAGCATATCGTAATACATTTCGGGGTTGGTTCTGATGTACGTGCCGCCCGAAAACTGAGAAGCGAAGCACTCGCCCTCGTAATTGAGAGTAGTCTCAAGATTAAAAAATCTCGCGTCACCCTGCTCTATAAAAGCCTTGATCTCATCAAAGCCCTCATAAGATTGCGGCAATCTTTTTTGAACGAGAATGTCGCCAACAGCCGTAAATTTCATAATATAAATCCTCCTAAATATATTACCTTCTTATTTCGCAAGTGTGAGCGCGGTTCTGATAATAATTTCAAGACCGGGAAGGAGAGAATTCTTTTCGATATACTCTTCCCTTCTGTGCGCGCCCGCGCCGATATAAGAGCCTACGTCGATAGCGGGGATACCAAGCGACATAGGAATATTAGCGTCGGTGGAAGCCATTCGAAGTATGATATCCTCGCCCGTGACCACCTTCACCGCCTGTCTGTAAGCATCGATAAGCTCTGCCTCTGCAGTCGGGTCAACCTCACCCTTGCAGGGTCTGTTTCCGATCATACTGACGGTAAGCTTTGTTTCCTCGGTATCAGCCGCCGCAAAGATGCGTTCAAACTCCGACTTCATGATCGCAAGACACTCGCGGTCGTTGGAACGGTATTCGCAAAGCATGCTTGCCTTCTGCGCGATAGTGTTTACGCTGGTTCCGCCCTCAATAATACCGACATTATAGGTCGTAATGGTGTTATCCTTTTTCGGCACATGAAGCTTGTATATCTCGCAAACCACCTCGGAAAGTGCGGCAATCGCGTTCTTGTTGCCGAATTTCGAGAAGGAATGTCCTCCCTCAGTCTCGGCTATGACCTCATAACGGTGAGAGCCCACCGCCATATTGACCACACCACCAATCTGAGAGTCGATGGTCACGAACTGCTTGATTCTGCCCTCGTAGTCCTTAAAAAGTTGCTTTACACCCGTAAGGTTTCCAAGTCCTTCCTCGCAGCTGTTGCAAACGAAAAGCATACCGCCTCGGGGAGAGATTTTATTTTCAACGAAATATTTTGCCGTAAGTATCAGTGCGGCAACGCTGGCGGTATCGTCGCCAACACCGGGACAGTAGATTCTGTCCTCATCCTCACAAAATTCGGGATAGCTCTCGGTATCGGGGAAAACCGTGTCAGTGTGAGCCGCAAAGACGGTAATTTCATTACTTCCCTCGCAATTCAAGGGAAAAATAACGTTTTTGACCTCGTCGATATATACCCCCTCAGCACCGAAGGACTCAAAATAAGCCTTGCAATACTCTGCCCTTCTTCCCTCGTCGTGAGAGGGTGCGGGGATGTGACAGAGGTCTCTGATTATATCAAGCTGAATTTCTTCATGCTTCTTTGCAAATTCTTTCATCATTTTTCGGTTTTCTCCTGTAATTCGTTATGTTTCTGAAGACTTTTGATAAATTTTATAGAGGGCTTTATTCCAAATGCCACTCCGACCATTCCGACAACGACCATTACTATCCAGAGCGTGGTAACGGTGGTCCAGCCCATAGCCTCGGCGGTAGGACCGAAAACACAAAAGTTGAGCACAAGGCCGAAGGAAGCCGCCGCGTTGAGGATTCCCGCCGCCGTTCCGTTAAGACCATATTTGACGAAATGCATATTGAAATACTGAGTGAGCAGATGCGTCGCGCTCAAGAACAGCGAGGTCATACAAAGAGCGAAAACTATCACTCCAACGGGAAGCTCACCTACAAAACGCAATATGACCGAAAAAGGCAGAGTTATTCCCAACAGCACAAGATAGCATACCAGCTCGTTCTTGATAAATCTTGGGAATATCAAAAATTTCAGTAAAAACGTTCCTGCCACACCCGCAATAATTATCAGTACGTTCAAAAGGTTTGCTAAGGTGGGAGATATACTTTCGTAGCTCTGGCTAAGCATAGTAGGAGAAAGGGTTTTTGCTCCCTGCTCCACCATAGTCCGCATAAGAACGGCGGGAAGAAGCGCCATAAATCCGCTTATGCAAAATATTCCCATAGGGCTGAGTCCCGTTGAAGGATTATCGCGAGGATCAAGATCCTCAATAACACGGGGAGAAGCATCCCTTTTCATTATGGGATTATATATCCTGCAAAAGATAAGTAAGATTATTGCAAGTGCTATAAGGGTTATTGCCGAAATGGCAAAATTCATTCTCCAATCGGGCAAAAATGCCGAAATAACGTAGGTCAGTATAAGTCCGCCCGAGTTTGCAAAGGACATAAAGAATATCATTTTTGATCTGTCGCTTCGCACAAGCTGACTCGACATAATTTTATATACCGCGGGCCAAAGGGCAAACTGAATGATTGCGCTGAACACCCAAGCTACAAGCATCACCCAGAAGCTCTGGTTGAAGTAAATGACTACGTTTGACGCAGCACTACCTAAGAGACCTATCAGAATAAGCTTTTCGGGGCTGTATTTATCGGCAAATATTCCTCCGAATATCTGCAAAGGAGTATATGCAACGTAAAATGCCGCGCTGATAATACTGGTCTCGGTCAAGGTAAGCGACCCTTCGGCAACGATCGATGCAAGCGCGCCGGAAAAACAGCTTTTGGTCATATAAACTAAAGCGTACATAAGCCAAATAAATGCGAAAAATATCCTACTGGCGCGCTTGTTTTCAAAGTGGATATTGGTATCCGACAAGAGTTTCATTTTGAAAGTTCTCCAATTTGCCACACGGCGACGTAATTATTAAAGTGAAGCAGGGACTGACGGTAATTTTTGCAATTTATCAGCAGGAATTATTCCTCAACCGTCTCGCCGCTATCTTGTGCGCTCTCAAACATCTCGTTGATCTCTTTTACGGTCTTGCGAACGAGAAGTGCGCCGCCCTCATGTCCCGCAGTTCCGCTTCCGACGAATGCCGAGTAGTGGCTACCCGCTTCTGCCTTCTCGGTAGGCAAATATCCGTACGCTCCGCAGGTAAGCTGAGAGAGGAAGGTCTGCTTTGCAAGGCTACGGGCTCTTATCTGATTTCCGTAATTCAAGAAAAGCTCGTAGGGATTGGTTGCAAAGGCAACGTCGCCAAGACGCGCAACGTGAATCTCAATAGGATAAAGCTCCATAGTCTGCTGAAGCTTATATCTCGCGATAATTCCGCTATGTATCTGCATTCTCGCGTTGTCCTCGTAGGTGATGTCGCCTTCAAGGGTAGCAAAGAAGTCCTTGACCACCTTTTCAGCGGCAAGATATTCCGCAATAGTTACCTTACGGAGAGGCATTTCAACGGTGAGATTTTTGTGCTTCAGCACGGTCTCGGTTACGTACTCCTGTACGTCATCAAGCGCCCAAAATATCTCGGTTGCAACGCGGCGAGCCGCAAGCTCACAGCCCTTGACCTCAAACATAGAGGGGTCTGCGCGTCTCTCGATTACCTTGTCGCGGTGGATGTTAGGGTCGTTCTTGCAAACGGGAGCATCGACCCAGCGGATAAGATCTCTGGGGCACATGTCTCCTCCGGGAGAAATAATACCCAGGAAGCATACGTCCTTGCCGTACTTTGCCTGAATATGCTCTCTGACCTTACCCATATAGTCGGAGGAAATAAAGCTCTGATGCTCAAGCACCTGCGCGGGGCAAGCCACGTTTGCGATAACGCCCGTCAGCTTCTTGTCGGTATCGTATGTAAACATAAGCTCGATACCGCTGTCGTTGCCGGACTCAAGCTCGGTAAAGTTCGCAAGGTTAGAGTTACCCCACATCTTTGCAGAGCCGTCATCGTAGCAGACTCTGCGGCACATACCGACCGCCGCGCGACCAAATCCGCAAGCATAAGCACCCTCGGCTCTCTTATTCCAAGCCTCGCACGCCGCCTTGGCAATTCTTTCTACTATAAACTGCTTCGCTTCCTCGCCGCGCAGGATGTCGGCAGAGTCGTCGTGTACCAAAGGAACGTATTTAACGTGCTCGGGCTTGTAAAGATTAAGATTCTGCGTTACGTTTGAAAAGCTGTCGCTTCTGCCCGCATATCCGATAGAGGTATGCGTATGTATAGCGCTGATTATAAGCTTGCTCTTATCAAAGCCGCAATCATCGGGAAGATAAGCTCTTACCGAGTCAAGAAGCTTATGGCTGGTGGAAACCAGATCACAGGAAACGAAGACCATATGATCGTCGCCACACTCCATAGCAAGGGCGGTTACCGCAATGGGTGTCTCGACCTCTCCGGAAATTCTCTCATAAAACTGACCTACAAGGTCTACTCTTCTGCCTTCGGGAACGATGCTTACCTCGCTCCAGCCTATCTTGATCTTGTTCATAGCAAAATCTCCTTTTATGTATGTGAATAATTATTTGTGTTGCGCAGATATCAGACAACCGCTTCAGCGGTCTTTTCTTTTTCCTCGGCAATTATACGCTTCTTTTCCTTATTTGCCTTCGTAATAATAAACTGCATAACTATTATTACGATCACCATAACTGCTCCGCTTCCCAAAAGACCGAATCTGTAATTTCCGAGCCTGTCATAAACAAGATTCATAATCGGAGACGCAAGAGCATATCCCGCAGTGCTTACCGCCGATATGATACCAAGCACTTTTACAAAGGATTTTTGTCCGAAAAGGTCGCCTGCAATAATGGGAAGCATAATAGTCTCAAGCGGAAGAGCCAATCCCGAGAATATCGAATATATCGCCGCCAAGATCATACCTTCAAAGGTAGGCGTAACGCAGGCGAGAGAGACCATTACAATCACGGTAGTTACCGAGCAGATAAGCATGGTCTTTCTAAGTCCAAGCTTATCGTAGAAAAATCCCGTAAGGAATTTGAACACCGCCAAAAACAACGAGTGAACACTCCATATGTTGGTAACGTACACGATATCAAGACCTACGTCCTTCATATGCTGAACCGCCACACCGTTTATTGCTGTCAGTGAAAAGCCCGTAAAGAAGATACAGATAAGCGCAACGTAAAAATACCACTGCTTCTTCAAAACGGAATAATCTAAGCCCACCCAGCTCTCTCCGCGGGATTTTTTCTTCGGGATCTCATCGACCAAATTACCCTGGCTGTTTTTGGGATTGTTTCTGAAAAAGCACACGATAAGCGTTCCGAAGCAGAACAGGACGCAAGCGATAACGAAATAAGCGATCTTATATCCGGGAATTTTACTCTGTCTTTCGATAATAGGAGACACTATCTGCATAGCAATTGCTCCGCCGACGCCGTTTGCCGCCAGAACCGCGCCCATAATAGTACCCTTGTTATGCTTGCTCCATTTATTGATAACGTAACCAATCATAGTAGTTCCGCACCAAGCCAAGCCCGTACCCAGCAGCATACCGCCAAGATAGATAATCCACACGTTAGGCGCTAAAGCATAGCACAAGCTGGAGCCTATAAGACAGATAAATCCTGCGCAGATAAGCTTTCTGGCACCGAATTTACCGATAAGATAGCCAAAAAACAGAGTAACTACAGAGCTTGAAAGATATCTTACCGTGTCATTTATGGCATACGCGCTTCTCTCAATACCGAGATGTGTTGTAACAGGACCTATAAAATAGCTTCTCGTGGAGCTGCAAAATCCAAGAGCTATCATCTCCATAAGAAAGCAGCACACAATAATGACCCATTTGTAATCAAATCTTCCTTTTTTTGCTCCGTCGCGGAGCAATATTTCTTCGTTTTCTTTTGTCTCCTTCAAAAAAATCGCCTCCAAAATGTTAAAATGCTGAAATTTATGTAAACTGTTAGTTGTTTTCGATACCGTTCATATTGTCAAGGACGAATTGCACAAAGGTCTCGGCACCAAGGTGCAACACGTCGTCGTCCACCTTGAAATCACTGTTGTGCGCCGCCGCGACACAGCCCTTTTCCTCGTTGTAATTGCCAAGACGGAAGAATGTAGCAGGTGCTTTCTCGCCGTAGAAAGCGAAATCCTCGGCACCAAGCCTCATTTCCGCCTCCACGGTGTTCTCTTCACCTACCACCTTGACGGCGGCGGCTTTTACAAGCTTGGAAATATTCGGATCGTTGTAAACCACACCCGATTTGAGATGCGTGGTCAGCTTATAATCGATTCCCGTCTCACGCTTAATGCTCTCTGCAATTCCCTCAATGCGGTCAATGATGTATTTATCGATATCAAGATTGAAGGATCGTATTGTTCCCACCATTTCGGCATAATCGGGAATAATATTCTGCGCCGTGCCCGCGTTCAGCTTTCCAATGGAGCAGATATAACTCTCCTTAGCAGACATTTCGGTAGATATCATCAGCTTAATAGACATATAAGCACGAACCGCAGCCGCAAGGGCATCCTTACCATTATGTGGGGTTGCCGCGTGGGTCGACTGACCGAAAAACTCCAGTTTAAAGGGTCTGCTTGCCGCCATGTGAGGACCGACGCAGATTCCAATTTCACCCGACTTGCAACCGCCAACGTGAAGTCCGATTATTACGTCAACTCCGTCCATAACGCCGTTTTCCACCATCATTTTTGCGCCGCTTTCGGGACATTCCTCGCTGGGTTGGAAAATAAAACGAACGCGGCAAGAAATCTGCTCTCTTATATCCCAAAGAGCCTTGACCGTCGCCAAAAGTATTGCCGTGTGAGCATCATGACCGCAGGCGTGCATCTGTCCGTCAATCTCGGAAGCGTAGTCAACTCCCGATTGCTCCTTTATCGGCAATGCGTCCATATCGGCGCGGATAGCTATCGTAAAACCGATCTTTTCGGAGTTCAAGTCGGCAACTATCGAGCTTTTTCCGTATTTTTCGGTGTAAGAAATGCCGATTTCATCAAGCTCGCGCTTTACGAGTGCCACGGTACGCGGCAGATCGAAGCCAAGCTCGGGGAAACGGTGTATTTCATGTCTTATTTTAACAATATAATCATTATCAACAATCATTTTTCTTCCACCTCTTTTGTATATTCTCGCTCACTCAAATGCCCGAAGGCATTTGAGTGAAAAAGACGACACAAAATGTGTTTATTAAAAATCCTTAATGGTCTTATCTCCGTAAACGCTCTTCCAATCCTTATTGAAGCCTGCGATAGCGGCGTCGGTCATAGGATGGCTGATGAGCATCTTGAGGATGTCAGCGGTAACGGTCACGCTGTGACAAGCAACAGAAGCGCACTTGTGAACCTGCTCTGCGTTCTTGAAGCTTGCGGCAAGAACCTTACAGTCAGAGCCGTAGTTTTCAAGCTGGCTGACGATCTCGGCAACAACCTCACAGCCGTCACCGAGGATGTTATCAAGACGGTTTACGTAAGGAGCTACAAAATCCGCGCCCGCCATAGCCGCCATAAGCGCCTGAGTGGGAGTGAAGATAGCGGTCATGGTAACGCCGATGCCAAGCTTTTTCAGCATCATAGTAGCCTTAAGACCCTCCTCGCCGATCGGGATCTTTACGAAGAAGCAGCCGCCAAGTCTTTCATTCAAAAGCTTTGCTTCTTCAACGATGTCCTCTGCCTTTTCCTTAGTGGTTTGGACGTGAAGCATCTTGTCGGGACCGATTATATTTCTGATCTCTTCAACGAGAGGCCAGAAATCGGTATTTGCCTTGGCAATGATGGAGGGGTTTGTGGTAACTCCAGCCAAGGGATAGAATTCGTTACAATGTTTGATAGCCGCAAGATCTGCGGTGTCGAGAATGTAAATCATAATAATTAATTCCTTTATCAGTTTTTAACAACCTCGAAAAATTCGATGCCGAGGATGTCGCAAAGATTCTTGATCTTCGCTCTGTTATCGCCGTAGGTGATAATGTAGTGCTGGCAAGCAACGTTATCAGCAAAGGTCTCTACGTCGCCAATAACGATCTCGAGAGCAGAAAGCTGAGGCGCGGGCTGATCCCAGCCGCACTCTTCCCACTTGGGAGGATTCTTGCCGTCGCCAAGAATCACCTGCATAGTGTACTTGCCGTCCTTGTAAACGAGACGGCTCATAGTAACGGTTCCGGTCTTGACCTTGGAAACGTTGAGAATACCCTGAGAGAGCATACCGAATGCCGCGGGAAGAACGGTATAGGTCTCACCGTCAACCATATCGGCAGCCACAAAGTCGGGCACACCAGCAAGCACGCTATTATCGAAGAATTCGTAGAATTCAAGATAACCCGCAAGCTGACCTGTCAGTCTGTTCATCATAAGCTGAGTGACAGCACCCAAAGAATCGTTCTCGGGAACGGTGGTATATCCGTCCTCGCTAAGAAGCATAAAGATGGGAGCAGGGGGGAATCCGCAGAGCTTCTTCATACCGTCAACGTCCTTGAGAGAAATAGCCTTGTATCCTCTCTCGTCGGCAATAGCCTTGACCGCAAGATAATAGCCTGCCGCCTTCATCATAGCGTCATCGTTGGCGGGCTTGAGGAAGTTCCACTTGAGAATTCTGTTGTTCACAATCTCACGCTTTGCCGCTTCGTCAAGAGCCTCGTATCTCTGCTGGATCTCCAGCATCTCAAAGGTCTCGATCTCAACGCCGGTAGTCTTCTTCAGTGACATTCCGTCGTAAAGAGTGCCGTAGAGATTCATATCGCGATATCCCGCCATTCCGACCTTGTCACAGAGAAGCTGCTTTGCCGCGATAGCCGCTCTGCAGTAGTCTGCAACAACATCGCTTCTTGTCTTCTTGCCGATAATATCGTAAACGTATTTGAACTTGTATCCAAGTCCTTCAAAGGTTGCGCGAAGACCGGTAGTACCCGCCTGATCGGCGGTAGTTACAAGTCTGTCACCCTCGTACCAGCCGCAAAGTCCCCAAAGAACCATAGGCAGGTGACGGTAGTGCTCGGTTACCTTAATTACCGCGTGGGTGGGTATCCAACCCGCAACGCAAACGACGAGAGCGTCGAAGCTTTCCTTCTTAAGTGCCTCGACTGCGCCCTTTACCTGAGTTTCCTCGTAGTCATCGGCAACGGGATATACGCTCACAAGCTCAAGTCCCTCGTCACGGAGAGCCTTTTCCGCTGCAGAGCATTTTCTGATTATTACGTCAACGGGAGTGTTTACCTCTCCGAAGCCGACAAATCCAATCTTTGCCATGTAATATTTCCTTTCAAAAATTAGTTGTTAAGTAATTTGTCATATGCTAAATACCTATTGTAACATTCAGCATAATCAACACCCTGACTCTCAAAGGTCTTATCAAGCTCGATCATCTTCGCCGCTTCCTCGACGCTTGCAAAATAGCCAATGCCCACCGCCGCCAAGATCGCGGAGCCGAGACAAGCCGTTTCTTTATTTTTAAGAGTGACAAGCTTTTTGCCGGTCATATCCGCCTTCATTTGGCACCAAAGCGGGCTGCTTGCGCCGCCGCCCATGGCTCTTATCTCGTCTACGTCAAGACCGAGATAATCAAGGTTGGACTTCAGCATACAAGCCACCGATTCCATTACGGCTCTTACAAAATGACCGCGTGTGTGCTCGGTGGTAAGACCAGTGAAGCTTCCCCTTGCCGCAGGATTATACTTGGGCATAGTCGAGCCGCAGAGATAGGGCAAGAACGTCACACCGTCGCTACCCGCAGGCACAGCCGCCGCCAATTCGTCAAGCTCTCTGAATGAAAAATTCTCACAAAGAGCGTTTCTGAACCATTTTAGCGCCATTCCCGCAGTAGGAGTCCAGGAAAGGAGACAGTATTTGTCATCATAATTATAATGACAGGGCACGATGCTCTTTTCATCGTACTCGGGAACGCTGTCCGAGGGCAGGAAAATGACCATAGTGGTTCCTGTCATCACGCTGACGATTCCCTGCTTGACCACACCTGCGCCGATAGCACCCGCGATCTGGTCGATAGCACCGGTGACTACCTGCATTCCGTCATATTCGCCTACCTTCTTCGCGCTTGAATAAAGCTCGGGCAACATTTCCTTAGAAACACCGATGAAGTCCAGCATCTCTCCCCACCACTCGGCTTTATGTATGTCGAAATAGATCGTGGACGACTGAAGCGTCTTTTCCGAGATAAATCTGCCCGTCAGCTTGTAAAGGATCCAGTCTTCAAGCAAAAAGACCTTTTTTGTCTTCGCCCAAACCTCGGGCTCGTGTCTCTTGACCCAAAGCAGCTTGCAGGCAGGCCAGGTCGCAGTGATCTCGGGCTGACCCGTGATCTCATACACCTTTTTGTGACCGAAATGCTCAGCAATGATCTCCGCCTCCTCGGTGGCTCTGTTGTCGAGCCATACGATAGCGGGACGGACGGGATTTCCCTCTTCATCGGTCAAAATTAACGTTTCGCATTGGGTATCAACCGCAAGAGCATCGACGGAAAGCTCTTTTTTCACCTTCTCGATCTCTCCCTTCACGATATCCCAATATTTTTCGCCGTCAAACTCGACTATATCCCCGTGAGAATCGAGGGTATAGTCGGCGGTCAGCGATATTTTCTGTTCGAGAGCTTCATTGAACACCGCCGTCTTGATCGACGTGGTGCCAATGTCTATTCCCATAAAGTTCATATCAAAAATTCCTTTTTATACGGCGTTGAAATGTTCGCCAATGGTTACGCTTTGCGTTAACACGGCGTTGAAATGTTCGCCAATGGTTACGCCTTGCGTTAACACGGCGTTGAAGTGGTTTTTAATGGTTACGCTTTGCGTTAATTATCTCATCTGCTGGAGATCGTAGTGGATGTCGTATGCCTTTTCCTCTTCGGTGAACTTGTGCTTGGTATCGATAACCTTACCGTCGTTCCACTTCCTGTCGTTAATGTCCTCAGCAGTACCCATAATAGTGATATTTACCTGGCGGCGACGAGCGATAACGTGGTCCCAGTCGATGAAGTAGATGTGTGCGAAGAGGCCGAGGTCGAGCTTGCCGTCCTTAATGGTGAGGGTCTCGCTTCTGCCGAAGAAGCAGGAACGAAGGTGACCGTCGGTGTTCATGGAAGAATAGTCGCCGGGCTCGTTTACGTATCTGCCGTACTGAGCGTGGATAGGACCGGGATGACGGTACTGATGCTCCTCAGCGAAGTCGGGGATCATCTTTCTCATAATGTCGAGAAGGTCGTGCTGGAGGTACTCGAGGTCGAAGGAGTCGATGTCGTGAGAGCACTCCTGAACCATTACGGAGCAGGTGGTGTGGTGGGAAACGATAGCAACGGTACCGTTCTTGATGCCGGAGTCCTCAACCATTTCGAGGATCTCTTTTCTGATGTCGTGGAAGGTGGGGATCCAACCTCTGGACTGAAGCTCGAGTTCTTTCTGATAAATCTTGAATTCCATAATAAAATTCTCCTTTTGTTTTATAAAAATTTTTATTTTTTAATCATTTTTTGAAAATCGCTTGCGATTTTCTTCCTTAACGTTCGCTCGACCTGCCTTGCAGGGAAAGTGAACATTTCACTTGCGCTTTAGCGCAAATTTCACGTTTGCGCAGCTTGCTTGCAGGATAAGCAAACATTTCACTCGCCGAAGGCGAATTTCACTGTCAGCGAGCGCAGATACACTTCGCTTCGGTTACTTGTTCAAGCGCTCGCCGACCGCTCCGCCGGGATGTATCAGCGCAAACTGCTCGTTCTTGTAGTCGGTCTCCTCGATAAGCGCGGTCTGGAGCGCGTGGAAGATCATACAAAGGGCGGTGGACGAAGTGGTTCCCTGGGAATTGTACTTGTCGGTCTCGCGGTTAACGTACTGCTTCAGCACCACGTCGGCTCCCGTCGCCAAAGGTGACTCAAGATTCTCGGTGATAGTGATCACCTTGATTCCCTTTCTCTTACAGATGTCAAGTATGGGAAGCAGCTCCTTGGTCTTTCCTCCGCGTGAAGCGAAGACCATAACGTCACCCTCCTGCAAAAATCCCATTCCTCCGTGAACCGCCTCGGCGGGAGAAACAAACCTTGCAGGCTGCTCGATGCAGCACATAAGGTGAGCGAAATGCTGACAGATAATGCCAGAGTGACCGCAGCCCGACGAACCGATCCTGGGCGCGTTTTTCAGAAGCTCAACAGCTTGTCCAAACGCTTCGTCGTCGAAATAATCGAGCATATTTTTTATGCACTCATATTCGATCTCATAAGCCGCTTTTGCGGCAGCTAATGCTTCTTTTTTCATTTTTCACCTCAGGGATGAAGCTCGTCCCAAGCCTTACGGAGATTGTAAAGCATCTCCTCAACCATAGCGTAGGGGTCGGCAGCCTTGAGGATTCCGCTGGTGGATCCTGTCGCCTGTGCGCCAAGCTTGATAGTGTTATAAACGTCCTGACCGTTTGAGATTCCCGCGCCCTGAAGCACCATAATGTCGGGATTGATCTCATTTACGGTCTTGATGGTCTCGATTACGTAATTGGAATCGCTGGTCGTTCCCGTACCGATAAGCTCGGTGGGCTCGGCAACGATAAGATTGGGCGCCATATGAGCAATTCTCTTTACGTCCTCAACGGTGTCGGCGCAAACGATGGTTGCAAGTCCGACTTCATCCGCGCGGCGAATGGTTTTTTCAAGCGTTTCCATATCGAGGGGCTTTTCTGCATGGTTAAGCATAACGCCCTTCGCTCCCGCTGCCTTTACCGCCTCGGGAAGCACACTTCCAAGTCCGCGACCGGGGACAAGCGCATCCATGTGCTGAGCGAAAACGAGAATTCTCTCGGTGTTGTCCGCGAGCAGCTTAATGTCGGTATACTGGGGGGTTACGATAACGTCAACGTCGTACTTCATTGCTGTTTTATCAATAACCTTCGCCAGAGCCAGCATCGCGTCGCCCCAGATGATAGCCTTGGGTCCTACCTCAAAGAAAGGTGGCTTGATGTCAAAATTTTTAAGCATAAGATACCTCCTTGCATCTTACAAATTTATACATTTTAATTATACAACGGGCAATATATATTGTCAAGAAAAATTTGCCTTCTACTTTCGATTTTTTAAAATGCACAATAAAACCGAAAGCATTGTTGACAAAAACGAAAGATGATGATATAATTAATCAAAAGATCAAATTTGGAGGCCAATTATGACCGCTGAACAAAGAAAACAAAAAATACTTGAATTACTCAAAGAAAAGGACTCGGTGAGAGTTACGAATCTCGCCCGACAGTTCGGTGTCAGTGAGGTAACCATACGCACCTACCTCGAGGATATGGAGAAAAAGGGGCTGCTTTCCCGCGTTCACGGCGGCGCGGTAAGCTCCTACAAGCCCTATTACAGTATGAATCTCAACCAGCGTCTGGAAACCAACCAGCAGGCAAAGGTGGAGATCGCGGAGAAGGTTGCGGCACTTATTCAGCCCAACGACACGGTAATGCTGAACGCAGGCACCACGACGTTACTCGTATTCCGTAAATTCCCCGAAAACTATAACCTCAGCATTGTTACAAATTCTATCTCAATCGCCCTAGAGGCGGCGGGAAATCCCAATTATAACGTAATACTCGTGGGCGGCTCGGTAAATACCAAATATCAGTTTACTTACGGAAACGATGCGTCGCGGCAGCTCCAAAAGTATCACGCAGACAAGCTGATCTTATCGGTAGACGGAATCGATACTCATCAGGGCTTTACAACGTACTACAATAAAGAAGCAACCGTCGCTATGGCAATGATCGAGCAATCGGATTGCTGTATCGTTGCCGCTGACCATTCCATATTCGGTCACAGCGCATTTGCCAAAATAAGCGACCTCTCCGTCGCCGATTACATAGTGACAAACGGTCACCTTACCCCCGAGGTTTCCGAAGCCCTTAAAGAAAACGGTGTTTCGGTGCTGATGTAAAAAAAAGCTCTTGATTTTTTCGCTAAATTATGCTATACTATCCAAGACTCAAAACAACAACACAGATCAACAAGGAAACAAAAATGGAACAACAACTCAAAAAGCAAAACGCATTCCAAAACCCCATAATCCTAACCCTCATCGCCCTGCTCTGCTGTGCCCTCTGGGGAAGCGCGACCCCTGCCATCAAAACCGGATACAGACTGCTTGAGGTAGAAGGCGTTCCCTCAATTATGCTCTTCGCAGGTATTCGCTTTTTCTTAGCAGGCATATTTACCGTGCTGATCTTCAGTATCGCACGTAGAAAAATTCTTTTTCCTAAAAAGGAAAACTGGGGCAAAGTCCTAACCGTGTCGGTATTTCAGACAGTAATTCAGTATATCCTCTTTTACCTGGGATTAGCCTATACAAGCGGTGTCAAGGGGACCGTCGCAAGCGGCACGGGCGCATTCTTCTCGGTGCTTATCGCAACCCTTATCTTCAAGCAAGAAAAGCTGACGTTAAAGAAGATAATCGCCTGCGTTATGGGCTTTATAGGCATTGTGATAATAAACCTCAACGGTCTCTCCTTCGGCGGCGACTGGCTTGACCTTATGGGGGTCGGCTTCGTGGTGCTTTCCACCGTAGCGTATGCATTCTCGTCTGTGCTTATCAAGCGTTACTCGCCTTACGAGGATCCCGTTACTATCAGCGGCTATCAGTTTATCATAGGCGGTGCGTTTATGGCGGTAGTCGGACTTATCGCAGGAGGCAAGATCACACTCGCAAACCTCGGAGGTGTCCTTGACTTAATCTATCTCGCCCTCCTCTCTGCTATCGCTTATTCCCTCTGGGGAATACTCTTAAAGCATAACCCGGTCTCACGTGTGGCAGTCTTCACCTGCTCGACACCTATCTTCGGAACGTTCCTCACAATGCTCCTGCTCCCCGGCGAATCGAGTGCTGTCAATCCAATCAACCTCGTCATAACCCTCGCCCTCGTCTCATCGGGAATATTGCTTCTTAATTACAGAAAAGCAGAAAAAAACAAATAAATTCAGGAGGAGAACCCGGTGGTTCTCCTCCTATGCATTTTCTTGCGTTAATATTTCATTTTGCGTATTAATATTTTAAAATCGATTTAAAATCTAATCAAATCCGTTTGATTTGCGACCAAATTTGCATAAATATTTCTTCAAATCAGAGCGATTTCAAGCAAATCCGAGAGAATTTCATCAAAAACTCAAATTAAAATTCGTAGCCGTTTTCGGTAGCCTTGAGCGCTTTTGAATAGAACTTTGAAAGGGCACGGACAAGGTACTTCGTATCCTTATTTCCTGCTGTTTCAAAGGAAGAATGCATAGCAAGCTGAGCGAGGCCTATGTCAATTGTATTAAGGGAAACTTGGGTATTTGCGATGTTTCCGAGGGTAGATCCGCCAGGCATATCGGCGCGGTTCGCGTAATACTGAACCGGGACCTTTGCCTCGTCACAAATAAGCCTGAAAAGGGCTGCCGAAACTGCGTCGGTGGTGTATCTTTGGTTAGCATTATATTTGATCACGATACCGTCATTCATATGTACGGTATGGTTTTTATCCGAGTATTCAGGGTGGTTGGGGTGGCAGGCATGAGCGTTATCACAAGATACCATAAAGCTATTTGCCACAAGGGTTTCCGCGTCTTTTTCAAGAGCTTTCGCGACCCTTGAAACAACGTCGGAAAGGAAGGTTGAAGCAGCTCCCTGCTTGGTCTGGCTACCCACTTCCTCATTATCAAAGAGAGCATAAACAGGAATCGAGCTGTTGACTACAAGTGCTTCTGCCGATTCCATATATGCCGTAAGGGCTCCAAAGGCGCACTGAAGATCATCAAGACGGGGCGCGCTTACGTAATTTCCCCATTCGTAACCCCTCTGTGGATTATAAATGAAGAGATCTGTGGTGACAATATCACCCTCCGAAACCTTGGCAAATCCCGCCAAAATGCTCTTAAAACTCTCTTTTTCTCCACCAAAAAGCGGCAAAAGGTCAACAGATGCGTTATAATTAAATCCGCTGTTTACCTGCCTGTTCATATGGATCGCAACATTAGGAATTATGGCGATCGGCTCCTTGGAATCGACAAGTCTCACTTCGATGCCCTTCTCGGTTTTGACGGTCACTCTGCCCGCAACCGCCAGGGGGCGGTCAAACCAGGATGAGTAGATCATTCCACCGTAGACCTCGGTCGAGAGCTTGACGTAATACTTGTCCGCGATCTCAGGATTCTCTTTGATCTTGAGACAGGGGCTGTCGCCGTGGGATGCCGTGATCATAAATCCGGTTGCCTCGGCATTGGGAATTCTGAAGGATATCAGCGACGAGCCGTTTCTTCTGACAAAATATCCTCTGCCCGACTTGACCTTCCACGAATCGGTTTCAAAAAGCTCCTTATATCCCGCTTTTTTCAGTATTTCGGCGGTGTGAGCACAGGCATGGTACGCGGTGGGGGAATTCTCGATATAATCAAATAATCTTTTGTTCATAACAACCTCCAAAGTTCGTCGCAAGCGACGGTGTAAATAATAATCGTTGAATTTTGCCACAGGCATAATTCATGCGTGAAAAAGCTTATTTCACTATTAGATTAAGGAATTAACTTTCACGCTGTACTCTACTTACTTAATATTATAAACACATAATCCCCAAAAGTCAAGAGTTTAACCTCCCGTTTGGCAAATATTCCATCAAATTTTGATTTATCGGGGACGCGGGGCGCGAGGGATGCGTGCCTCCGGCGGCAAGCTTTTTGAAAAAAGCTTGGCAAAAACTTTCCTGGAAAAGGGGGTTCTCTAAGGGTGGCGCAGGATTTTTCGCTCCTGCGGAGCTAAAA
>JAZKYL010000037.1:0-17098 GCA_045612105.1 Eubacteriales bacterium | reverse complement strand
CTCCGGAGGAGCATTCCACTCGCCGAAGGCGAATTTCACTGAAAAAAGCCATTCGCAAAAGCGAATGTCTTTTTTCTTGGCAGGGGCAGAAGGACTTGAACCCACGACCCTTGGTTTTGGAGACCAGTACTCTACCAACTGAGCTATACCCCTGTATTTTGTGCCGTTTTTTCGACGGCTTGAATATTATATCACAAGTTTTCGGAAAAAGCAATAGTTTTTTGAAAAATAATTTAAATTTTTTGATTTTTCGCTTTTTTTACCCTATTCGTTGACATATTGGGCGAATTATGATAGAATTTATATATCATTATTTATTTGGATGGGAATTATGGATTCATTGATTTTCGCCCTTGAGGCGGTTTTGCCGATCATTATTGTGGTGGCGATCGGTTATTTGATAAAAAGAATAGGGCTTTTGACTGCGGATATGGCGAAAGTTATCAACAAGCTGGTCTTTCGCGTATTCCTGCCCGTGATGCTATTTTTGAACGTTTATAAGATAGAAAGTCTTGAGAAAATTGAACTTGACTACATAATTTACGCCGCCATAGCCACGGTCTTGGTTTTTGCCTTGTGCATTCCTGCTGTGATTTTTGTGACGAAGCAGGGAGAGCGACGGGGAGCCCTTTTGCAAGCTTGCTTCAGATCAAATTACGCGTTGATCGGCATTCCATTGGCGGAGTCGCTTTTCGGTCAGGAGGGCGTGTCGGTGGCGACGGTCTTGTCGGCGGTGTCGATACCGATATTTAATATTTTAGCGGTGGTCAGTCTGTCTGTTTTCGGCAAGGGCGAGCAGAAGCCAAGCGTGAAGAAAATATTGCTTGGCATTGTGAAAAACCCTTTGATCCAAAGCATTTTCATAGGGCTTGTTGTTCTTGGAGTGAGGACGATATTTACTCAAAACGGCATTGGATTCCGACTGACCGAGATCAAGCCGATGTTCACCGTGCTCGATTATCTCTCAAGGCTCGCAACTCCGCTTGCTCTGCTTATGCTGGGTGTTCAGTTTGAGTTTTCGGCGGTGAAAGAGCTGAAGAAGGAGATCATCTTCGGCACTATGATGCGAACCGTTATCGTTCCCGCGCTTGGTCTTGGAATAGCCTTCTTTTTCTTCCGTCAAGCTTTTGACGGGGCGAAATTCGCCGCGCTGGTGGCGCTCTTTGCCACACCCGTGGCGGTGTCAAGCGTACCTATGGCGCAGGAGATGGGAGCCGACCACACCTTGGCAGGTCAGCTTGTGGTATGGACTACGCTTGTGTCGGCTGTTACCGTATTTTTGGCGTCGTTTTTATTAAAGCTTGCAGGGATATTTTAAATGTGAAAGGATGTTTTTATGTTGATCAGAAAAACAACAAAAGAAGATATAAAAGAGATCATGCCCATATTCGAGGAGGCAAGGAAAACTATCGCCGCCCTGGGCATCGACCAATGGCAGAACGGATATCCCTCGGAGGAGGTCATTTTGGCTGATATTGAAAAAGATCAGTCCTATCTTTGCGAGCTTGACGGAAGAATCTGCGGCACTTTTGCCATGCTTGAGGATGGCGAGCCAACCTACGATAAAATTTTTGACGGTCATTGGCTGACGGGTGACGAGAGCCAAGACTATATTGCCATTCATCGCGTGGCGATCTCGGTTTCGAGCCGCGGAAGCGGTCTTTCGGGTAGGATCATCGGATATGCCACGGATTTTGCCAAGCAAAAGAGAAGAAAGAGCCTGCGGATCGACACCCATCGCGGCAACGTAGTTATGAGACGAATGCTTGAGAAAAATGGATTTCAGCATTGCGGAACCATTTATCTTGAGAGCGGTGACGAGAGAGTTGCTTACGAGAAGATAATATAATCAAAAAATCCTTCCCACGGGAAGGATTTTTTGATAAATTGCGATTTAGCGGTGAGTTTGTTTTTTGTTCATTTCTTTCCACCAGCGGAAAGAAACGAACTAAAGAAACGCCGCATAGGAGAAAGAGGGTCTTGAAAAATCAAACGCAGCAAGCCGCATTTGATTTTTCTGCGACATCCTCTCTCCCCTATGAACCCCACTCACCTGTCGGCAAAGCCGACAAAATTTACTTGGAATACGATAGCAGTGAGGTTTTAACTAAAATCCTCACGGTTTTACTAAAACTAACGGCTACACCTTAAACCATTTTTCGGGAAAGTTTTTGCGGAGCTTTTTTCTAAAAAGCGACCCGCCGGAGGCACGCATCCCCGCGTCCTCCCCGACAAATCAAAATTTGAAAACTAAATGCTCCTCTTCATATCGGTGAGTCTTTCCATAACCTTGTTGACTCCCGTGCCGAAGTAATCGTGGAGAATTTTATATTCCGCAAAGAGCTTTTCGTAAGCTTCTCGGTTTTCCTCGTTGGGATAATAAACGCAATAGTCGGGGAGGGCGAGGGCATTGCAGGCGGTGAAGATATCGGGGTAACAGCCTGCCGCTACGGTTGCATTAATTGCTGCGCCTCTGGCGCATGCCTGCTTGGTTCCCGCGATATGGATCGGGCGATTAAGCACGTCGGCATAGATCTGCATCATCATTTCGTCTTTTTGAGCGATTCCGCCTGCCGCGCAGACGTTTTTGATATTCGCACCGCATTCCTCGAAGCGGTCGAAAATTACTTTCGTGCCGAAGACTACCGACTCGATAAGGGCGCGATAGATCTCCTCGGGGCGAGTCTGAAGAGTGAGACCGAGAATAAGACCCGAGAGGTCGCCGTTATCAAGGACGCTTCGGTTGCCGTTGTACCAGTCAAGGGCTAAAAGTCCGCTTTCACCGGGACGAAGAGTTTTTGCCTTTTCACGGAGCAGCTTGTGGATGCTGACTCCTTTTTCTTTTGCTTCATTTTCGTAGCTTTCGGGAACGCAGTTATTTGTAAACCAGGCGAAGATGTCGCCGACAGCACTCTGTCCCGCTTCGTGGATATAGAGACCGTCGAAAAGTCCGTCACCCACTGTGGCGCAGATGCCGTTAACTGTTATTGCGTCCTTGGTGTTAAGCATGTAGCACGCACTTGTGCCTATGGTCATGGTCATATCGCCGTCGCGCACCATGTTGAGGGCGGGAATTGCCGAGTGAGCGTCGATTATAGGTGTACTAATGGCTGTGCCTACCGAAAGACCGGTCAGACTTGCACCATATTCGGTCATTTTGCCCGCAGGGTCGCTCATTTTACTCACCTTGTCGCAGAGCTTTGTTCCCATAATGCCCGAAAGGCGAGGATCGAGGGCGGTGAAGAACGCATCGTCGGGGTACCCCCATTCCTTTGTCCAGAGATTCTTGAATCCCGCAAAATTGGGGTTATGTACCTCGTTTTCGCAGAGCAGATAGGTCATCCACTCTCCAACCTCCATAAAGCGGTAGGTCTCGTTGTATATTTCGGGCGCGTCGCGCAGAATTTCAAGAATTTTTGGCAAAACCCACTCGGAGGATATTCTGTCACCGAAATAAGGGAACCATTTTTCTCCGCGCTTTTTTGCTAGAGCGTTTATTTCATCTGCCTCGGGCTGAGCGCCGTGGTGCTTCCAAAGCTTGACGTAAGCGTGGGGCTCGTCTATGTATTTTTCCTTGAAGCAGAGGGGTTGCATATTTTCATCAAGAGCTATAAGGGTGCAAGAGGTGAAGTCGATGCCAATGCCTATGATATTGGCGACGTCAACTCCCGATTTTGCCACAACGTCTCTGACTGTAACACCCAGCACATCAAGATAGTCGGCGGGGTGCTGAAGCGCATAGTTTGGAGGGAGCTTTTTGCCCGAGGGTAGGCAGACGTCCATGACTGCGTGCTTGTATTCCATAGTGGTCTCGGCAATTTCTCTACCTGTGACGGTGTCCATAAGCACAGCTCTGCCCGAAAGTGTGCCGAAATCTATTCCTATTACGTATTTTGGCATAAGCTTTTCCTCCGTGTTGTTTATAGAATAATTATACATAATATTTCGCGTGAAATCAATGCTTTTTTCGGACAAATTTTTATTAATTTAATTGACACTGACTCTTTTATATGATATAATTTTTTTGTAATCTAAATTTGCTTTTGAGAAAGGAATAATTATGATGAAAATAGGAATTACTGCGGGATCATATACCCGTTACGGAATCAGCGAAGGCTCCCAAAAGGCACATGAGCACGGTTATGATTGCTTTGATTTCGGCGGATTTGTAGATACTGAGACAGCATTTTTTCAACTTCCCGAGGCTGAATTCAAGGCAGAGCTGATTCGTCAGAGAAAGCTGATTGAGGCGGAGGGCATGGTTGTCTGGCAGGTACACTCCCCTTGGCGTCATCCTGCAAGAGATACGACACCAGAGGAGAGAGCAGAGAGACTTCAATCCTTCCTCAAGGCAATTAGAGGTGCGGGATATCTCGGTGCTACCCACTTTGTTCTGCACGCTATCATGCCCTTTGGCACAAACAGTCCCGACCATCCCGAGCTGATGCGCGATATGAATGCCGAATTTATGACAAGACTTGCGAAAGAGGCAAAGGAGTACGGCGTTAAGCACATAGATATTGAAAATCTGCCTTTTCCTGCGCTCCCCATCAACCACACCAATCAGTGCCTTGATTTTGCCAAGAGAATGAACAGAGAGCTTGGCGGCGATATGTTCAAGGTCTGCCTTGATACGGGTCACTCCAATTTTTGCGGAGAAAATCCTGCGGATGCGGTGAGAATGCTTGGCAAGGAATATCTCGGTGCGCTCCACGTTCACGATAACAACGGTAAGGCTGACCAGCACCAGACACCCGGCAACGGAAACATCGATTGGGAGGACTTCTCAAACGCTCTTGCGGAGATCGGATTTGAGGGCTGCCTTTCTTTTGAAACCTGCGTTTCCGGTGACATCCCCGCAGGTGAGGAGAGAGACAGACTTGAGAGAGAGCTTGCTCAGACGGGACTCAGAATTGCAAAAAGAATTTGATAATACTAAATAAATACTAAATAAAATAAGGAAAAACAAATGAGAATAGCACTTATTGCGCACGACAAAAAGAAAAACGAAATAATCGAGATAGCTAAGAATTACAAGGACGTGCTGGCAGGTCACAAGCTTTATGCTACGGGTACTACGGGAACGCTTATTATGGGCGAGACCGGTCTTTCGATTCACAGAATGAAGAGCGGTCCTCTCGGCGGCGACCAGCAGATAGGAGCTATGGTTGCAGAGGGCAAGATCGACCTTATCATCTTCCTCCGCGACCCTCTTACCGCGCAGCCTCACGAGCCTGATGTGTCTGCTCTCCTCCGTCTCAGCGACGTGCAGAGCATTCCTCTCGCTACCAATGCGGGAAGCGCAAGAATCATGCTTGAGAGCATGAAAAACGGAGTGGGATTCAATAAGTGATCCGACAAAAAAACTGCGAGCTTAAGCTCGCAGTTTTTTTCTTTTATATAACTATCATCATGACAGTGGTCAGAATTATTAAAAATCCGAAATTGAGTGCCGAGAAAAGACCGATGTATTTCAGGGTCTTTCCCTTGACGTGAGAGGTGTACTCGCGGAAGGTGATAAGGCTTGCCAAGGAGGAGATGAGCGTTCCTACACCGCCGATATTTACACCCACCAAAAGCTCTCTCCAGTTCGTCGTGAACTCCGAGAGCAATATTGCCGAGGGCACGTTACTGATGACCTGGCAGGAAAGCACGCTTGTCAAGAGCGTGTTTTTTTCAAGAAGGAAGGAGAAGAAATTGCTGACCGCGCCTATTCTCGATACGTTTCCCGCAAGAAGGAAGAATGCCACAAAGGTGAGGAGAAGGGGGTAGTCTACCTTGGTGAGAGCTTTTTTGTCCGCAATGAATACCGCTATAAATATAATGGGAAGACAGACGTAATAGGGAACAAGTCTGAAGACCGTTACGATAGTCAGCGCGAAAAGCACGAGATAAAAGGCGGTACGGCCCTTAGGGAAGCTTTCGCTGCCGTCATCCTCAAGAGTCAGCGACTCCTTGGGAATAAAGAAGCAGCACAGGGTAAAGAGAACGATCGAGAGAGCAAAGGGCAGAAGCATAACAGCCATAAACTCGCCCGTGGGGATATTAAATTTGGTATATATGTAAAGGTTTTGAGGATTTCCGAAGGGTGTCAGCATACCGCCGAGGTTTGCGGCGATATTCTGGAAAATGAATATGGGGGCCATATATTTTTCTTTGCCCGTTGCAGTGAGGGAAATGTATCCCAGGGGCAAGAAGGTCAGAAGCGCCATATCGTTGGCGAGGAACATAGAGCCTATAAAGGTGATGTAAACCAACGCTAATGAAAGCGTTCTCGTATTTCCCGCGCATCTTACGATCTTTCTTGCGGTTATGGTGAAAAACCTGATGTTTTTCAGAGCGCAGATGACCGCCAGAGTGCAGAAAAGACAGGTCAGGGTCTTGAAATCGAAATAAGTGATATATTCAGCGTCGGGCTTGACGATAAAGCAGGAGATTATCGCGAGAGTCGAGGCGATAAGGAGCACGGTATTCTTCGACGCGAAATCCTTAACAAGAGCTCCCGTGCGGCGCAAAAGTCCTATAATATCGATATGGTGATTATGGTGATGCCTGTGAGGGCGTACAGCCGTTGATCTGTTCATAAAAAAGCTTCCTTTACTTAATATACTCAAACACAAACCAAGGTAAGAGTATATCATTAAAAGGAAGCTTTGTCAATATGTTTTTGAGAATTTTATTTTACTAGATTTTCTGAAGCTTTCGTCGTCTTTTTGTATATTATTGCCGCAAGAGTGACCGCAAGGATACCCGAAAGCAGCTTTCCGACGATTACGGCTCCGAGATAATCGGATTTGAATGAGAGCGTGAATGCCAAATGATCGGCAAGGGTAAATGCCGCGCTGACGGCGAATGCCGAGTTGAGTACGGCGCCTCTGTCGTCCATTTCCTTCATCATACCAAAGGTGGTTACACTTGTAGCAAGGGTAGAAATAAAGCCTAAAAGACTTTTTTCGTTCATTCCCGTCTTTTTGCCAAGGGCGGAGAGTGGCTTTGCGATAAGCTTTGAAATAATATAAAGCAGAGGGAACGCTCCCGCCATTACGCAAGCTATGTTGAAAATTATCTCAATGCCCTCAAGCGTCGTTTCGGGAGTGGTGTATGGCAGAATGTCAACTCCCAATAAGTATTCGAGAATACCAACCACAAGTCCCGCGATAACCACAGTTCTGATAATTATTCCAAAAACATTGAATATTTTCACAGAAGCATTGCGGAAGAGAAGAAGTCCTACTGCGAGGATCGCAGACAGCAGAATAAGGGGAAGAAGATTAAGCAGAACGGTAAGGGGAGATATGCCTACAATAAGTCCCGCCACGAAGCAGCCAACGGGAATGGTACAGATACCGCAGAGCAGACCTAAAAGTACGTTTTTTCTCTGCTCCTTACTAACCGCGCCCATAACGAAGGGAAGAGTGAAGGAGATCGTCGCGCCCATCATCGAACCGACGATAAGACCGTTGAAATATCCCACGGCCTCGGAATTGGCGATCTCTTTAGACACCTGCGCACCGCCCATATCGTTGGCGAGGATAGAAGAAATAAAAGCCGAGGGGTCGATCGGGATCATTTCCGAGAATGCTTTGAGTGGAGAGGAAAGCAGATTTGAAATAAGAGGGGATAGTACGATCATACCGAGCATCGACAGTGTCAGGTTACCCAGCATATTTATTCCTTTTTCAAATTCACCTCCAAGCCCCAACTTGTTGCCGATTATCAGGTCAACTGCGGCTATGGCGGCGAATATCGCCATTATTAAAGATACTATATTCATAAAAAACTCCGAAAATTGATAGCTTATTATAAGTCATAAAGTGATATTTGTCAAGGCTTTGAGATGTATTTGCACAAAAGGGCTCGAAGGTCTGCACGAGTATTTTTATCACAGCACTCCTTCATTTTTTTGATCCTGTATTTCACCGCGGTCTCGGTAAGATAGCAGGAATCGACGATCTCCGCGGTCTTTTTACCGTCAAGGATAAGACTGATTATCTCAAGGTCGGTCGCGTCGGACAGGGAGAGCAGAGTCTCAATATGCATCATTTCCATAAGCTCCTCGTCACAGTAGAAGCTTCCCGATCCTTGCGGAGCGGCAGTAAGAGCGAGTGCCGGAACATCCGTGCGGGAAGAAGAGGTCTCGCGGTGGATTATCTCCCAATCGCAAAAGATGTGGATGCCTCGGATTCCGTTGCCCTTTGAAATGCAATCGACTATCATAAAGGCGAGCTGACCGAAGTGCTTGAAATTAGCCTTCACGGTTGAAACTGCAGGGGAGGTGCATCTTGCGATAATTGTGTTGGAATAGCTGATAATATCGATGCCGTCGATGCTTTCACCTATGTCCTTTAAGTGCTGTATAAGGGAAATAGCGGCAAAATCGTTGGTGCATACTATACCCCCGTATCTTTTGTTCTTGTGCTTTTCGTAAAAGGCATCAAAGCACTCCCGAAGCGAGCCGTCATTTGTAAAGATGTCCTCAGCTTTGCCGCCCGACCTCAAAAAGGCTTCTTTTTTGAAGCTATCCGATGCCGAATTCGGATTGTAGGCATAAAGGGTGACGTTATCAAAGCCTTTTGCGGCAAAAAGAGTCATTATCTCGCTCATTGAGCCTGAAATATCTTCGGTTACGCGGCTGGCTTCGTTCTGGCGGTCGCTTTCGGATTGATTGCTTAGAATTATTGGGTGTTTTCCGGATTTTTTTACTCGATTTGCGGCGAGATTCAGCCAATCGGTCTCGGCTCCGACGATCATTATGCAGGAGTCATCCGTATTTCGATCAATATCGTCAACATCGGTGGAAAGAGTTATGCTTACGCGTTTTTTTCTCGCTTCCTGGCGCAAGCCGTCAATTATCTCGCGGCACCAGACCGTTATTTTATAGGATTCTTCAATGATGACCAGCATAAGCTCTCCTTTCCTTCGGGATAAAATCCTGTGAAAATTTTGACCTCTAATTTGTCTTTTTTTGATTGCAAAAATGAATTATAATTAGTGTGTATAAAACATTATAGCATTTTTTAGGAGAAATTGCAATGAAAAAAGTAGATTTGATCAAAAAAAGCGAAAATATCCCAACTTATATCCCCAAGGCGGCGAACACTCTGCCTATGTTCTTTGAAAAGAAGCCCTATCAGGGCGCGTCGGGCAAGCTTTATCCCATTCCTTATTCCGATGGAATAACCGATGAGAAAAAGGACGTTGACTATACGGTCTACACTCTCGAAAACGAGTACAT
This sequence comes from Eubacteriales bacterium, assembly GCA_045612105.1. GTDB lineage: Bacteria > Bacillota > Clostridia > Oscillospirales > CAG-272 > SVTX01. Next base: position 7,863 of record JAZKYL010000037.1, on the reverse strand, counting down.
CTACACAAAGCTGCTTCCCGAGGTAGGCGGCAAGATCCTTCGCGCGTACGACAAGGTTGCCGATAAGGATTTCATTTATTACAACGAAGTCATCAAGCCCGCGCTGGTCGGAATTGCAGGCGCGTGGATCTCGGGCGGTATTGAGTTCAACTGGCCCCAGCACCACCGTCCTACCACCTTTATGCCCCTTGAAGCAGCAGTTGAGGAGAACGCAGACGGCGGCAAGACCGTATGGATGGGCGAGATCGATCCCCTTTACGGTATGAAGGGAATGATGGGTGTGACTGTCGATCCCGGCAGAAGTTACATCAAGGCAAAAATTCGCATCTATAACCGCACCGCCGAGGCAAAGACCTTTATGTGGTGGGCAAATATGGCATTCCCCGCTAATGAAAACGTCAAGACTGTATTCCCCCCCGACGTTGAGTGGGTAAACGACCACGACAGAAGAGCAGTTCTGGAGTGGCCTATCGCTAAGGGAGTTTATCACACCGCGCGTCCCTTCAATTACGGAGAGGGAACCGATCTTTCTCTTTGCGATGCCGTAAAGGTGCCTTCCTCCTTCCTGATCTCTCAGGGTCAGTCCGATATGGACTTCGTTTCGGGCTACGATATGAAGGAGGAGCAGGGATTCGTTACCGTTGCTAACCATCACATCTCCCCCGGTAAGAAGATGTGGCATTGGGGAGTTGGCGACTTTGGAGACATGTGGTGTTCCAATCTTACCGACAATAACGGTCCTTATATCGAGCTTATGACCGGCGTTTACACCGACAACCAGCCCGACTTTACCTGGATAGCTCCTTATGAGACTAAGGAGTTCGAGCAGTATTGGTATCCTGTTCGCAACATCGGCGAGGTCAAGAACGCGACCATCGACGCAGCACTTAATCTTGAAAAGAGAGAAAATGAGATTTTTGTTGGCCTTAACGTTACCGGCACGTTCAAAAACGCAGAGGTCATAGTGGAGAGCGGCAAGGACGTTATCTATTCCGAGACCGTAACTCTTGATCCCACCGAGGCTTATCAGTTGACTCTGCCCCTCGGCGAGCTTGATTTCAACAATATTACAGCAAGTCTTGTTTCCGAGGACGGCAAGGTGCTGGTTTCCTACAAGCCTTATATCAGAGGACAGAAGAAGCCTATCGAGCCCCGTCAGCCCGTTAAGCGTCCTTCCGAGATCGAGAATATGGAGGAGCTTTATATCAACGCGCTTCACCTTGAGCAGTACAAGCAGCACAACTACGAGGCGAAGGATTATTATCTTGAAGGTCTTCGTCGCGACCCCTCGGACAGCCGTTGTAATACCGCCCTTTCCCGTCTCGCTCTCCGTGACGGTGAGTATGAAAAGTGCGTAGAGTATGCCGACGTTGCCATCAAGCGTCTGACTCTCCGCAATATGCACCCCACCGATACCGAGGCACTTTACAATAAGGGAATGGCACTCAAGTATCTTGGTAGACTTGACGAGGCATACGATACCCTCTGGCTTGCGGCTTGGAATTATAATCACCGCTCGGCGGCATACTTTGCCCTTGCCGAGATCGATTGCGCGAGAGGCGAATATACCGAGGCTCTTGAAAAGATAGATATTTCTCTCGGACTTAACGCGGGACACACTAAGGCGAGAAATCTCCGTGCGGCAATTCTTCGTCTTGTTGGTTGCAAGAGCGCAAAGGCGGTTGCTGAAGAGAATGCGGAATTCGATATGCTTGATCTCTTCGCTCAGTGCGAGCTTAATTTCCACAAGAACAATGAGGATGCGATTTCAGGCTTTGCGGCAAAGCCCGAAAACGTGCTGACTGTGCTTGCGGACTATATGGATGCGGGACTTTTCGAGTCGGCTCTTGCCGTAGCAGAGCTTTTCGGTGAGACCGAAAGTCCTATGATAAACTATTACAAGGCCTATTGCAAGGCGCAGTTGGGTAAGGATTTTGCCGATGAGCTTGCCACTGCAAAGTCACTTAACACTCCCTATTGCTTCCCCTACACCCAGTGGGATATGCTTGTGCTCGAGTGGGCGGTCACGGCAGACAAGTGCGCTAATGCCAACTACTATCTCGGTTGCATCTATTACGACAGAAAGAGATACGAGGACGCCTCTGTGGCTTGGGAAAAGTCGGTTGAGATCGACGAAAATAACGGCGCGGCTTGGAGAAACCTTTCGCTTTATTATTTCGATAAGGCAGACGATGCCGAAAAAGCAAAGCTTTGTATGGAAAAGGCTCTTATATTCAAGAGGGAGGATCCCAGAATTCTCTTTGAGTATCAGCAGCTTTTGAAGAATATGAACTATACCCCTGCGGAGCGTCTTGAAGTTTACGAAAAATATGCAGATCTTCTCGCAATGCGTGACGACTGCTATCTTGATAAGGTATTCCTTACCACCCAGATCGGCGAATACAAGGCTGCTATTGATATGGCGGCAGTTAAGCGTTTCCATATTTACGAGGGCGGCGAAGGCAAGCTGACCAAGCTCCACGCATGGATGCACGTGCTTTACGGCGCACAGCTTCTTGATGCAGGTAAGGCAGACGAAGCTTCCGCGGCTCTTGCGGCGGGAGTTAATATGCCCAAGTCTTACGGTGAAGCAAAGACCTTCTTCAACCAGGAGGCTCACATCTACTACAACATCGGTCTTATCGCTGAGAATGCGGGAGATAAGGAAGCGGCAAAGGCGGCATATGAAAAAGCGGCTGAATACAAAGCGGCTTGCTCGCCCATATCCCTCTGGCGTGCTTTGGCTCTTTTCAAGCTTGGAGAAGAGACCGAGGCAAAAGCTGTTCTTGACGAGATGATCACCGTTGCAGACAATAAGCTGAATAACCGCGATATGAGAACCTATTACGGTGTTGGCTCGCCCTCGCCCATGCCCTTTGAGTACGATATCATCAAGCAGAATACCTGCGAGGGCTCGATCCTCAAGGCATTTGCTCTCTTGGGTTACGGCAAGCTTGCTGAGGCAGAGGAGACTGTCAAGGCGGTAAGAGAGCTTGATCCCTATAACTTCGATCTATTCGTTTTCGACGCTCAGAAGGGAAGAATTAACATCTGATTAACACATAGATCTTTTAATTGATGTAAAATTATCTTAGATTTATGCCAAGGAGCTTTATCTTATGATAAAAGACGTAATTTCGATAAATTACGGTGATTGGGGGGCAGATATCTGCCCCCCGATTGGCGGTAATATAATTAAACTGACATATAGAGGATGCGACGTTCTCCGACCTCTGGAGAGCGAGGAACAACTGAAAATCAACCCGTATCTTCAGGGAGCACCGATTCTGATGCCGGCAAACAGAACATTTGAGGGTAAATTCGTTTTCGAGGGCAAGGAATATTGTCTGCCCCTCAACGAGCCGCAGAACAACTGCAATCTTCACGGAAGCGTGCTTTACGAGGCTTTTGATGTTGCGTGTGTGACCGAAAACAGCGTGGTTTTAAGACTTGTTGATAAGCGTTGCAAAAGCTATCCTTTCCCCTTCGCCCTGACCGTGACCTATTCCTTGTCGGATAACGGACTTTCTGCCGATTACGAGGTCGAAAACGTTGGAGAGAGCAATATGCCCCTGACATTCTGCCTCCACACCACGTTCGTCGAGCCCGAGAGCTTCTCGGCGCCCATCGACATGTGTCAGGAAAAGGACGCTCACCACATCCCTACGGGCAGATATATTCCGCTTAAAGCAGAGGAGAGCGAGATCGCCGAAAAATCTCCCTCAAAGGGCAGAATTATCTCGGGATATTACCGCGCCTGCGGAAATACAGCACGCGTCGGTGACTATATTTACTCGGTTTCGGAGAATTTCGACCATTGGATATTCTTCAACGGTCGTGGAGAGAGCGGACTGCTTTGCGTTGAGCCTCAGGCGGGTAAGGTCAACGGCTTGAATATGGACGGGGGGCATATCGTTCTGCCGCCCCATGAAAAGATCAGATTTGAAACAAAGATTTCCAAAATATAAATTCGGAGGTGCATTATGCTCGAAGAAAAGGTAATTAAAGGCAAATGGTCGCGTGAAAAAGCTTGGGAATGGTACAATTCTCAGCCCTGGATGCGCGGATTTAACGGATATCCCTCAAATTGTGTAAACCGTATCGCTTTTTGGCAGGAGTACAATCACAAGGAGGTTTTCGAGCAGATAGAATATGAATTTGACCTTGCAAGAAAGACCGGACTTAACTGTGTGAGAGCGATCATTCAATTTGAGGTCTGGCTCTACGAGCACGACAGCTTTATGAATAACCTTGAGGAATATTTAACTCTTGCCGACAAGTACGGTATCAAGGTAATGCTGACTCTGGCAGGCGACTGCAACGTTCCTCGAGAGCTTTACCGCTTTGACAAAGACCATTTCGGCGAGCAGAAGGTGGATTGGGGATATCATAGCGGTATAAAGAGAGGTCAGCATTCGGGGCTTAATGCAGAGCACGGATATGCGCTTTACGACGAGCCCGAATACGCTGAAAAATTCTTCGAGATGGTTGACGAGATAGCGGCAAAGTACGCGAAGGATGCAAGGCTTCACATCTGGGACGTCTGGAACGAGCCCGGAAACTCCAAGCGTGGCGAAATGTCCTGCGCTCTTATGGAAAAGTGCTTTGAGATAATACGCTCTCACGATCAGATACAGCCTATAACCACCGCGTCATGGAAATACGTCCGCAAGGGACAGTTCCGCGTCGTTGATAATATCGAGCTTCGCGCTATGGAGCTTTCGGATATCATTTCCTTCCATTGCTATCAGCCTGTTCATGATGTGGTTGGTGTTATCGAGGCACTGAAGGAGGACTACGGCAGACCTATCATCAACAGTGAGTGGCTGAACCGAATTTTTGAGAACAGTATTCACCGTGTGCTTCCCGTTTTCTATATAGAGAACGTCGGCAGCTTCCATTGGGGTCTTATTCAGGGATATTCCCAGACCTACGAGCCGGTTCTGCCCATTTACAGAATGGAAGAGCATAATCCCATGTATGACACCAAAAAGTGGATGCACGATCTATATCACTTCAACGGCTATCCTTACGATAAGACCGAGATCGAGCTTATCCAGCAGCTTGCCAAGATGGCGGATGAGAAGTTTGAGGGAAAGGACGCGAATTCCTCAGGCGGCAAGCTTTCTTAAAATGAAAACAGCAAACCCGCAAGCGGGATTTGCACGAGTTTGCAAGCAAACTCTGCCTGACAAAGAACTTCTTTGAAAAGGGAAATTAGAATCCCGAGAGTTTAATAAAATCTTCTTGAGTTCGGACAAAGTGCAACTGCTATCGTATTGCAAGCTCGACTTAAGCGATTAAGAAAAAAGGCAATGCCACAATTTAAGCGGCATTGCCTAATTTTATTTATTCCCCGCGATGCGACGGTATTCCGTTGGTGTCAATCCCGTGTATTCCTTAAACGTCTCGCGGAAGTAGGTGGGCGAATTGAAGCCGTGCCTTTCGGCTATTGATTCAATGGGCAGAGAGGAGGAGCGCAGGTCGTGGGCGGCGCGCTCGACTCTGAGCTGATTTCGGTATTTTATTGGCGTGATTCCAAGCTTTTCGGTGAAGATGTGGTGCAATCTTGATTCGCTGACGAAGCAAGTAGCAGCGAGTTCGGCGATGGAAAAGTTTTCTGTATAGTTTTTTTCGATGTGCTCGATAGCCTTTACAAGTACGGGGCTGTACTTTTCCGGCTCAGCGGTAACAAGAAGGGGAAAAGTCTTTGCGTAAAATGCATAATAGAGACCTAATGCCTCGATCTTCTTCACTCTCATCTCGGTCTGCATAAGTGCAAATATCTGCTTGACGGTATCGAAGGTCTCCTGCGTTGACAGCTTTTCTATCTTTTGAAGCGCAAAACCGCCCGAGGAAAGTGAGCTGTCGTAGCTATTTGACAGGACGTTGAGACTGTAATATTCTATTCGCGGATTTCCGCTCCATATAGCGGTGTAGCGGACGCCCTCGGGAATATAGAAAAGATCGCCCTCTGCAAGCTCCAATTTGTTTGCACCTGCGTTTACGGTAAGGCTGCCACTGACTATACAAATAAAACTGGAGCTTGGGCTTCCCGCGCTCGCGTCGTAATAGTGGCTGGATTCAAAAATCGAATGCCTGACCTCAAGCTCGGTCATGCAAAGCTTTTTTTTGTGTATTTCGATGTTGTTGGGCATTTTTCACCTCTAAAACAGCAGAATTGTTTCCTTTTTGAACAGTATAACATATTTACAAAATAATGTCAATCGTTTATAATAAAAATGTAAATCTTTCTTAAGAAAGGATAAAAATATGAAAAAGATAAGAATTGCGCAGATCGGCGTGAACAGATATTCTCACGCGCTGTCTGTTTTCAACAGTATGAAGACTCAGCCCGAGATTTTTGACATTGCGGGATACTGTCTCGTTGAGGGCGAAAAGGAAAGATTTGAAAAGGAGCTTTTCGTTTTCAAGGGCTATCCCGAATTGACGCTGGAGGAGATCTTGAACGATCCCACCATTGAGGCGGTGACAATTGAGACCGAGGAGATCCATCTGACCAAGTATGCCATTATGGCGGCAGAGCACGGCAAGATGATCCACATGGAGAAGCCGGGCGGCACCTCTCTCGAAGAGTTTGAAAAGCTTATTTCTCTCGTCAAGGAGAAGAATCTCGTTTTCCATACCGGTTATATGTACCGCTATAATCCCACCATACGCGAGGTTATTGACAATGCGAAAAACGGCGTTTACGGCGACATAATCAGTGTCGAAGCGCAAATGAACGGTTACGGGGTCGCACAGATGCGCCAGTGGCTTGAGGTCTTCCCCGGCGGCATGATGTTCTATCTCGGTTGCCATCTGATCGACCTTATTCTCACCATCAAGGGTCTGCCCGAAAAGGTATATCCCTTCAACCGCTCAACCGGAGTTGACGGTGTGACCTCCTGCGATTACGGTCTGGCACTTCTCGAATACCCCGAGGGAATGTCTATCGCCAAGACCTGCAATCTCGAACACGGAGGATTTGAGCGTCGCAGACTTGTGGTTTGCGGAACGAAGGGCGCGGTTGAGCTCTGTCCTCTTGAGTGGCTTACGGGGCAGAAGGCAAATCAGTTCACCGAGAAGATATACTACGATAAGGGAACAGACTGGCGCACTCGCGGAGAAAAAACCGTCGGTGAGGTACACGACCGCTACGATACTATGATGCAGGGTTTTGCCGAGATCTGCCGTGGCGAAAGAGTAAACGAATACACCCCCGATTACGAGCTTACTCTCTTTAAATACTTGCTTATGGCTTGCGGGGAAAATATTTAAGAAACTATTTTTGATACACAATATTTAGCGTAAAAACCATTTTTTGAAAGGTTTTAGGAAGGGGTGCGTGGAAACCCTTTTGCCCAAAAGGGTTTCCCCGCGCGCATCCTTCAGAAAGGATTATTATGAAAGCAATACTTGTTGGAAAGAACAGAGAATTAACTTGGAGTGACGTTCCGGATCCTATCGTTGGAGCAGAGGATGTGCTTGTAAAGATCGAATATGCGGCGCTTAACCGTGCTGACCTTATGCAGAGAGCAGGAGATTATCCTCCCCCTCCCGGTTGCCCCGAGTGGATGGGACTTGAGATCTCAGGAGAGATCGTTGAGCTTGGCGAAAAGGTTGCAGAGCTTTCTAATTGGAAGCTTGGCGACAAGGTATGCGCACTTCTTGGCGGCGGCGGATACGCTGAATACGTTAACGTAAAGTACGATATGCTTATGCCCGTGCCCGAAAACAGCACTATGGCAGAGGCTGCGGCTATGCCTGAGGCATTTGCAACCGCTTATCTTAACATTTTCCATGAAGGAAAGGCAAAGGCGGGTGACACCCTTCTTATGCAGGCAGGAGCCAGCGGACTTG
>JAZKYL010000036.1:0-7847 GCA_045612105.1 Eubacteriales bacterium | reverse complement strand
TTTCGATTAAAATCAAACAGATTTTGAATGGCAAAATGGGAGCAATTATTTCCTTTTTTCAGGGAAGTTCTTTTGGTTACTTTTCTTTCAAGAAAAGTAACACGCGTCTCCCCCGCGTCCCACCGCTAAATTGCAATTTATCAATTAAACCTTTCCGAATTTTTCAAACACACGTCTTATACTGAAATCGTTTTCTTCAAGCAGAGAAAGTGCCTCTTCCTCGTCCACCTCGCAGATCTCGGCGACGATACCGATCATTCTCTGCTTCAGTTTTTTATTAGTGGGGCGCAGGTTGATCATCAGATTTTCATACACCTTGCCCGTCTTTGCCATAGCGCAGGTAGTTATCATATTTAGCACAAACTTCTGCGAATTTCCCGCCTTCATTCTCGTCGAGCCCGAGATGACCTCGGCACCCGTATCCACGAAGATCGGAATATCGGCAATTCTTCCTATCTTGCAATCGTCGTTACTGCTCAGCGACACGGTGACGCAACCTATCTCCTTTGCGGCGATGAGTGCGCTTGCCACGTATTCGGCATTGCCCGACGCGGAAATACCCATTACCACGTCGGCTTTCGTGGGGCATTTTTCAAGCAGGTCAGCCCTTCCCGCCTCGGCGGAGTCCTCAACGTTTTCGGAGGCGCGAAACATAGCATCTCTGCCGCCCGCCATTACGGTAATGACTGTATCGTAATCCACACCGAATGTTGGAGGACACTCGGCGGCATCCATCACGGCGATCCTTCCCGAGGTTCCCGCGCCGACGTAGATAAGTCTGCCACCCATAAGGAATGCCTCGGTGACGGCATCAACTGCCTTGGCGATATCCTCGATAGCGTCGCCCACGGCTCTGACCGAGCGCATATTTTCGTCGTTGATTATCTCAAGCATCGTTTTGGTGCTTTCCTTACTGAAATTCGTGGTTCTCGGATTTCTTTTCTCTGTTCTGCTCATTTTTCATTCTCCATTATATCTTAAAACTATCTTTAAAAGCCTTCATATCAACACTCTCGCCGAAGAGCTTCAGGCATCTGACCGCCGCGCCGAATATGGGTGTCTCACTGGGAAAAACCAATTTGATTCCTGAGTGAATTTCTTTTCGTATAAGGGGTTCAAGGATATCCCGTCTTGATGTTAAGCCTCCCGCGATCACCGCAAGATTGCCGCAATCGTAGCTTTTGTTGGCTTGGTTTATCAAGTCTGCAAGCCTCGTTGCGGTCTTTTTTACTATGGCTTTAGCAGCAGGATTTCCCTTGTCGTAAAAATCAAATACGACGGGCGCAAAAGAGGCGATATAGTCCTTTCCCTTGGCATAGACCGTGCTGATATTGGCAAACACACCGCCGCCGAGGGCTTCGCTGAGGTAAATATAAAGCTCGTCCGAAAGTCTGCCCTCGTCCTCGCAGGCAAGACAATGACGGAAGAGGTCGCGACCGATATCAAAGCCGCTTCCCGCCTCGTCGAAAAGGTATCCCCAGCCGCCCAGACGGTTAAGCTTTTCTCCGTCGTAGCCGTATGCCACCGAACCTGTGCCCGAGATCACGGCGATGCACTTTTCCGCCCCCTCAACAGAGCCGATAACGTTATAAATGTCGCCCTCAACACGGCATTTGAAATACTGGTAACGCTTTGCGAGAAAAGCATTCAGATCCTCTCGGTTCTTCCCCGCCGAGGCTCCCGAGATGCCCGCAAACATTCCTACGATCTTCTTACCGCTTGAAATCATTTTGTCTATTCCCTCGCTAAGTATGCTTTCGGTGTGGGAGAGTCCGTAGGCATTGGGATTGCAACCGCCAAGCTGTATTCTGTCAAAGATCTCGCCCTCGACTGAGAAAAGCAGAAAATCGGTCTTGGTGCCGCCGCCGTCAACGGCAATATAGGCGGTTTCTTCATTTTTTCCCTGTGCTCTCACCAGATTATCCAAAGAAATGCCGAAAAGATCAGCCATAGCGCAGAGCTTTTCGGAATCGGGCTCGGAGAATCCGTTTTCCCACTTCGACACGGTCTGCGGTGAAACGTAAAGCACCTCTGCAAGCTGAAGCTGGGTCAGCCCCTTATTTTTTCTGTTTTTTCGGATGTTTAACGCTAAAAATTCGTTGCTCATTTTCATCCCTCCAACCTGATCTATGAACTCATTATACCACGTAAAATTCTACATTTCAATAACTTTTTCGGAAACATCGCCAAAAACTATCCAAAAGGTAGAATTTATCGACACAAGCACTCTTTTAGGATGCAAAATATAAAAAATATATTGAAATCGGGCGATAATTATGTTATACTAAAATCAGAAATAAATTTCGGAGGTCAATATGTTATCCTCACACGAAAAACAGTATCATATAAACGTAGCCGAGGGCGAGATCGGCAAATATTGCATCGTTCCCGGTGACCCGGGCAGATGCGAGAAGATCGCGGCTTTATTCGATAAGCCCTATCACGTCTCCACCAACCGCGAGTATTGCATCTGGAACGGCTATCTCGAAAATGAGCTTGTGACCGTCTGCTCCACGGGCATCGGCGGCCCTTCTGCGGCGATCGCCATGGAGGAGCTGGTGGCTTGCGGCGCGCACACGTTCATCCGCGTCGGAACTTGCGGAGGAATAGATCTCTCTGTCAAGGCGGGAGACGCGGTAATTGCCAGCGGCGCGGTCAGACAGGACGGAACCTCAAGAGAATACGCTCCCATTGAGTTTCCTGCCGTAAGCGACCCCGACGTTATGATCGCTTTGAGAAAGGCGGCAAAAAGGCTTGGCACCCCCAACCACACGGGAGTGGTTCAGGCGAAGGACTCCTTTTACGGTCAGCACTCCCCGGGGAGAATGCCCACGGCGGGTGACCTTCTCGAAAAATGGGAGGCTTGGAAGCGGCTTGGTGTCCTTGCCAGCGAAATGGAGTCGGGAACGCTCTTTTGCGTGGCAAGCTATCTTCGCGTGCGTTGCGGCGCGGTATTTTCCGTGGTCTGGAATCAGGAACGAGCCGACGCGGGACTTGACAACGACTCCGACGAAAATCACGACACGGCTGACGCCATAAAGATCGGCATTGAGGCTTTGAAATTATTGATAAATGCGGATAAAAAAGGATGATAATTATGAAAAAAAATAAAAAAAATATAAATTGCGAAAATCACCCCTGCATAGAGCCTGAAAACTGCCCAAAGACAGAGGAAAAGGTTGACGTTGAGGCCAAAATTTACAATTTTCTCAACGTTGCCGAAAAGGTGGCGGTCAAGCTGGCACAGATAAATCAGGTGCGTAAAAAGAACGCTAAAAAGAAGAAAAAGAAGGTCAAAAAGCTTGGTAAGATCGACAAAAAAACGGGCACGCTTATCCTCAAAAAAGAAAAAAAGCAGAAGCCCCAAAAGCCTATGAAGAGATACAAGCCACCAAAGAAAAAATAATCAAAAAAACCGCCTCGGGGCGGTTTTTTGTTTGATAAATTGCAATTTAGCGGGGACGCGGGGGACGCGGTTTTCCACCTTTTTTGAAAAAAAGGTGGAGCCAAAAAACTTCCCTGAAAAAGGATAAAAATTTCACCAATATAGTTTTTTGAAACCGCGGGGATTTTAATCAGAGTTTATCTTCTATCAGTGTTGTTACTTCGGGCACAAGTGCCCTCGTTGGTGTATAACAAACTCTTTTGTTAAAAAGGTTTCAAACTAAACTTGCAACACGATAGCAGTGAGGCTTTGACAAAAATCCTCACGGTTTCACAAAATGAAATTGCTACATTTTAATCCTTTTTGTGGGGAAGTTCTTTTGCCTACTTTTCTTTCAAGAAAAGTAGATCGCGTCTCTCCCGCATCTCCGACAAATCAAAATTTGAACGTCTTTTATCAATGACACTCAAGCCAGTTTTCACCGATATTGGCTTCGACCTTAAGAGGAACCGAGATCGAAACTGCATTTTCCATTTCGGTTTTCAATAGCGCGAGGACTGTGTCTGCGCAATCACGGCTACTTTCGATCAAAAGCTCGTCGTGAACCTGAAGGAGCAGCTTGGCATCAAGTCCGCTTTCACGGAGCTTTTTCGACACGTTTATCATAGCGATCTTGATAATATCGGCAGAGCTTCCCTGAATTGGGCTGTTACGGGCAACTCGCTCGCCGAATGCCTGCATATTTTTATTGGACGCGGAAAGCTCGGGAATGTAGCGGCGGCGACCGAACATAGTAGTCACGTAGCCGTCGGCTCTCGCATCCTTTGCCACGTTGTGAAGATAATCATCGATTGCGGGATAGCTTGAAAGATAGCTTTCTATATATTCTTTAGCCTGAGCGCGTGAGATCTTCAGATCCTCTGCAAGAGAGAATTCGCCCATTCCGTAAAGGATTCCGAAGTTGACCGCCTTTGCCCTCTTTCTCATTTCCACGGTTACTTCTTCGGGCTCAACGCCAAACACTCGACAAGAAGTTGCGGTGTGAATATCCTCGCCCGACATAAAGGCATCTATCATATGCTCGTCTGCCGAGATATGTGCCAGAACGCGAAGCTCGATCTGTGAATAGTCGGCATCGATCAGCACGCGTCTTTCGTCCTTGGCGATGAAATACTCGCGAAAACGTCTTCCCGCCTCGGTTCTGATCGGGATATTTTGCAGATTGGGATTGACAGAGGAAAGTCTGCCCGTAGCGGTTCCCGTCTGCTTGAAAGTGGTGTGGCAGCGTCCACTTTCGTCGGCTGCCTTCAGAAGCCCGTCAACGTAGGTGCTTTTCAGCTTGGTGACCTGTCTGTATTCAAGAATATCGTCGATTATGGGGTGATATTTACGCAGCTTTTCAAGAACTTCGGCATTTGTCGAATATCCCGTCTTGGTCTTTTTGCCCGAGGGGAGCATAAGACGATCGAAAAGCACCTCGCCAAGCTGCTTGGGGGAGTTGATATTGAACTCTCCGCCCGCCGCCATATAGATGCGGAATTCTAGGGCGCGTGCTTCCTCTTCAAGCTCCTCGCCGTACTTCGCGATTCCCTCTCTGTCGATCTTAAAGCCCTCGTTTTCCATATCACAGAGCACCGCGGCAAGGGGCATTTCAATCTCGTAAAGGAGCTTCAGCTGACCGCTCTCGGAGAGTCTTTCCTCGATCTTCTGCCACATTTTTGCGGCATAGAGGGCATCAGGAAGAGTATAGTCGTGAGCGTCGCCAAGATATGAGCTGACAAGAGATTCCATAGGATAACCGCTTCGCGACGAGTCGTCCACGTATGCGCCAAGCATCACGTCAAAGTAGCAATCGCGCCAGAAAATCCCTTTTGATTCAAGGGCTTTGTAAAGCTCCTTGCAATCGTAGGCAATTATTTTTTTCGAGCTGATAAATACCGAGAGTGCTCCTGTTATATCGGTCTCAAAAAGCTTTTCTCCGTCGGAAACGCAGACCTTATCGCCCGTGACCGAAAGCGCGTAAAACTCACCGTCAAGAGCCGCAAGGGTATCTGCGGAGATAGTCTCCACGGTGGGCTTTTCGGCGGTGGGTTCGTCGATTGTAACTGTTGTCTCATCCTCGTCCTTGTCAAGCCCCAAGCGTTTGAGAGCCGAGAGCAAATTGTAACGCAGAAGCAGCTTACGAGTCTCGGCGCGGTGGATTCCCGAGTGAGCGATATCGCAAAGCGCAAGACCTAGGGGCACGTCGCGCTTGATGGTGGCAAGAGCCTTTGACATATAAGCGCTGTCCTTGCCGTTCTCCATTTTGGTACGTACCGAGGGAGTCAGCTTTATCTCGTCGAGCCGCGCATAAATATTATCAAGGCTTCCCTCCTCGGCGATCAGCTTGAAGGCGGTCTTCTCGCCCACACCCGGCACTCCCGGAATGTTGTCGGAGCTGTCACCCATAAGCGACTTGACGTCAACATACTGGTCGGCTCTGACTCCGTATTTTTCAAAGAATGCCGCGCCGTCCATAGTGACTGTATCGGTATTTGTGGCAAGAAGCACACGTGTTTTATCGGAAATAAGCTGGAGCGAGTCGCGGTCGCCCGTGAGAACATAGGCTTCACAGCCGTCATCAGCCTCAGCCATTGAAGAAAGGGTTCCGAGGATATCGTCTGCCTCAAAGCCCGCAAGCTCAAGGACGTGAAGTCCCATAGCTTCGCAGATCTCTTTTGCAACAGGCAACTGACGCGCCAAGTCCTCAGGCATCGGCTTTCTGCCCGCCTTATATTCGCTATACATTTCATGGCGGAATGTGGGTGCTTTCAGGTCGAAGGCAACCGCCGCGAAATCGGGTTTTAACGTTTCAAGCTGCTTTGAAAGGACGTTCACCAGACCAAAAAGCGCATTGGTTGGAAAACCGTCGGGAGTGGACAGCGGTCTTATGCCGTAAAACTGACGGTTCAGGATACTGTTACCGTCGATACAGAGTAATTTTTTCATCTTTTTCTCCAAGAATGAGTTTTATATTAGTATTTTACCACAAAAGTCACCCGATTGTCAAGAAAAGGGCGGCATTTTTGAAAAAAACTGTGATTTTCAGCGTTAATGAACTGTTTTTCAACAAAAAAATTTTTCTTCAAATTTCGATTTTATATATTGACAATATTTTTCAAATGTGTTATACTTATAAGGTAAATATGTCTTAAAATATTATGACCTAAAAAATCAGGAGGAATATTAAAATGACCAGAAAGATTATCGCAATTTTCGCCGCTCTTCTTCTCTCCGTTTCCCTTGTCGCTTGTAACGATGAAGAAAAGACCGAGGAGACCACCACCGGCACTAAAATAGAAGTTCCCACCACCGAGGGTGAGACCACCGCTAAGAAGACCGAGACCGAAGAAACCGAGGGCAAGACCGAGGCTAAGACCGAGGAAGAGACCGAAAACAACTTGGTATTCAATCCTATCAACGGCACTCAAGCTGTTTACGTGCTTCACAAGAACAAGGCAGTAATTCTTCACAACTCCCCCAGCTATTCTGACGGATCGACTCTTTCCGTTGCAAACGGAACTCAGCTTGAAAGAGTTGAGATCAGTGATAACGGCGAGTGGAGCAAGGTTAAATACGAAGGCGAGTCCTACTACGTAGCTTCTCAGGCACTTACTACTCTTGCAGATCTCGACGCAGGATTTGTTAAAGTCGACAAGACCTATAAGGTTGTTGCAAACGTTAACGTTCGTATCGCTCCCGAGGTTACCGAGCTTGCAGGCGAGGTTACTCAGTACAACGTTATCGGTTCTCTCGCAAAGGATGACACTATCAAGGTAATCGCTGAAAACACCGAGACAGGTTGGCTCAAGATCGAATTTGCGTCTGAATACGAGGGCGCGGTTTACGTAAGATACAACGAGGCTTGGTACGAGGGTGACGAGGTTGCTACCGAAGCTACCACCCAGGCCACTACCGAAGCTGCAACTGAGACAGTTACAGAGACCGAGGCTGCTCAATAATTGAAATATTATAACACGGACGAGAAAACTCGTCCGTGTTTTTTGTTGATGTGATAAATTGGGATTTATCGGGGAGTTTACGGCGAAGCTTGTCAAAAGTTTCGCTCGAGCTTTTTCAAAAGCTCGTCGCTTGGTGACGTTTTCGAAGAAAACTCACGACGAGGGCACTTGTGCCCGAAGTAACACGTCGTGATCGGCGGTCGCCCTCCGCAGAGGGCGAAACTCCTTTATCCTTCCAAAGCACCACGAAAGGGTGAATTTCGGCGAAGCCGAAAGAGGGAAAACACACAAGTGGGGGTTTTCACTTTCTACGCAAAAGCTAACTTAAGCCTTTATCCGCTTTTTCTTTTGGCAGAAGAAGCGCAAAAGAAAAAGCTTAGCAAAAAGAAAAGCGCGTGCAGGAGATTTCGCCTCTGCGGAGGCGACCAACGCTCCGCGCGTTGGATCGGCGGTCGCTTTTT
>JAZKYL010000035.1:0-6787 GCA_045612105.1 Eubacteriales bacterium | reverse complement strand
AAGTTCGAAACCGCACCTCCCCCGCATCCCCCGCGTCCCCGATAAACTGAAATTTAAAAGCCTTGCGGATCCGAAATCTGCAAGGCTAAATTTTTATTTAATAACAATATTTACGTGATCGTTTACAGGTATTGAAATCGGCAGATAAGCAAGACCGCCAACCTGGTGGAAAACGCGCCTGTCGGGATCAACGTTCATCGGAGCTTCCGATATAACGGTCACGCCGCCCTCGATCGCCAATGTCTTTTTGTCCTCGGAAATAATAACCCTTTGCTCTCTGCCACAAACGATAGGCAGATCGTAAACGCCGTCACTGCACTCAAGATAAATCGTCAGCTCATCTTCTCCAAAATCATACTTTGCCTGCCATTTATCAGCCACCGCTGTGACCCTCGTGCCCTCATAAGTCAGCCTTGCGCTTCTGTCGCGGCAAGCCTGAGCTCCGCCGATCACAAATTGCGCCGTCATGCAAGGGGGATTGTCGGCTTTTCTCAAATATTGCTGATTTAGTTGCTCGGTGGGGAAATATTCCGCCGAGGTCGCCGCGCAAAGAATACCGTATTTGTCGTGATACAACAGATTCATCGAGCCGCCCGCGTTTGCGGTGTGCGGTGCTTGACAATCGTTGTGAATTGTCGAAAAGGTAGCCCTGAAGCTACCGTGAGAAACTAAAAGTAAGTGACCGCCCTGATAGCTCTTTATTCCAAATTTTTCTTCGCAAGGAAGCTTCACTTTTTGCACCTCGTGAACATTCTTTGCACAAACTAAAGCCGCTAAAGCCTTTGCGTGAGTAAATGTGTGATGCAGACAGGTGGGCTCGCCCGTAATATGCGCCATGGGCATTGTTAAAAGCCTGTCCCGGGTGCATTTTTCGTAAAGCGTCAGCACTCTCTCGCAAGCGTTTGCACAGATCGGGTCATCAAGAAGGAGCGCTAAGCCCTCGATTACGCCGTCGCTGGTGCGACTGCCCCAGTAGGTCCACTTGTTGTGGCGAACACCGAAGCTGTCGTCAATAGCTCCATCGGGCAGAAGGAAGATAAGATGCTTCATAAATCTGTCGTGGAAAAGCTCTTTGTAGTCTCCCGTGAGTTCCGCGTAACGGAGAAGCAGAGGTAGCGACTCCTCAAGATCATAGCCCATATCAATAGTGTGAGTACCGTCCTTTGAGTCCACAGGATACCCCTCGCCATAAAGCAGACCGTCACTGTCAAATCTTGAGAGCGCGACCCCTACCCAATATTTGGACTTTTCGTAGTATTTGCCATCGCCGGTCAATCTCCATGCCATAGCTAAAAGAGCGGCGATTCCGCAATAGTAGTTGGTAACGGGCTTGAAGCTCTCGCGAGTGTCGAGTGTCATAAAAACATCGCACATTCTCACGAATATCGACATCCATTTTTCCTTGTATTTTTCGGGGAGTGTGTCGCCAAAATGATAGACAGCCTCGCCCATAGACATCGCCGAAAACGCGCTGGTTGCGTACCAGCGGTTGGTTATATCATTGTACCAAAGCTTATCATGAGTCTGAAGATTGTATTCCGACCAATATATCAGTCTGTCAGCCTCTTCAAGATATCTTTCCTCTCCTGTCCTCGACCATATTACCGTCAGAGGAAAACAAAGGTCGGCAATTCGCCCGTGAATGACGTGGCAGGCAGGGCAGAGAAGACCGCCGTCGGTGTAGGGTGTTTTCGTTCTAACCTGATAGGAAAGAAGAGTGTCGCACCATTCCTTCATTAATTTGTAAGCTCTCTCGCGCATAATGGAACCTCCGAAAAATTTTCTACACTATAATTATACTATAAACAAGCGTTTTGTCAATGTAAAAAACAAAAAAGTCCTCCGGTCGACGGAAAAGCTTAAAAAAGGCGCACCCGCTTTCGCGGATGCGCCGAATATTTTAGTAAATTCTATTTAGAAATTACTCGTAGAGCTTACCCATTTTCTGGAGTCTGTCGTACTTAGCCTTTGCGTTAGCCTCAGCCTTAGCGAAGAGAGCAGCAGCTCTTTCGGGATTGGACTGTGCAAGACGAGCGTAACGGGTCTCAGACTTGATGAAGTCAACGTAGTTGCCAGTGGGCTCCTTGGAGTCGATGGTCAACTTGTTGTTTTCAAGGGTAGGATTGTATCTGAAGGTCTGCCAGTAGCCTGCCTCAACTGCCTTCTTCATTTCGCGCTGGCAGTTCTGCATGCCGCCCTTAACACCGTGCATCTCACAGGGAGCGTAACCGATGATAAGAGAAGGACCGTTGTAAGCCTCAGCCTCGGTATGAGCCTTGTGGAGCTGGTTCATTTCGTAGCCCATAGCAACCTGAGCGGTGTAAACGTAACCGTAGGACATAGCGATCTCTGCAAGATTCTTCTTGCCGATTGCCTTACCTGCAGCTGCGAACTGAGCAACCTGACCGATGTTGGAAGCCTTGGAAGCCTGTCCACCGGTGTTGGAGTAAACCTCGGTATCGAATACGAAGATGTTTACGTTCTCGCCGGAAGCAAGCACGTGGTCAAGACCGCCGAAACCGATATCGTATGCCCAACCGTCACCACCGAAGATCCACATGGACTTCTTGTTGAGGTAGTTCTTTTCAGCGAGGATGTCAGCAGCTGCCTCGTTGCCGTCTGCAGCCCAGCCCTCGAGAAGCTCGATGAGAGCCTTGGTGGCCTTTTCATTTGCTGCACCGTCGTCAAGAGTGTTAAGATACTCGTCAACGATAGCCTTACACTTGTCGCAAGGAGTCTCAAGAGCCTTGACCTTAGCGATAAGTCTGTCGCGGATAGCCTTCTGACCGAGGTACATACCGAGACCGTGCTCAGCGTTGTCCTCGAAGAGGGAGTTAGCCCAAGCGGGACCACGGCCTGTCTCCTTGTTTACCGTGTAAGGAGTGCAAGGAGCGGAACCGCCCCAGATGGAAGAACATCCGGTTGCGTTGGAGATATACATTCTCTCACCGAAGAGCTGTGTTACGAGACGAGCATAAGAGGTCTCAGCACAGCCTGCGCAAGAGCCGGAGAATTCAAGCAGAGGCTGCTTGAACTGAGAGCCCTTAACGGTGTTATTGATGATCTCGGGCTTCTCGGTTACGTTAGCAACAGCATAATCGAATGCTGCCTGCTGGTCTGCCTGAGTTGCCTGAGGAACCATACGGATAGCGTAAGCGGAAGCGTCTGCCTTTTCACCTGCAGCAGCAGCCTTCTTGTCTGCGGTAGCGTTAACAGGACAAGCCTTTACACAGAGGGTACAACCCATACAGTCAAGGGGAGAAACAGCCATGGTGAACTTATAGTTGGTCTTGATAACGGGCTTAGCGCAGAACTTGGTGGATTCGGGAGCGTTTGCAGCCTCCTCCTCGGTCATAGCGAAGGGACGGAGGGTTGCGTGAGGACATACGAATGCACAGCTGTTACACTGAACACACTTGTCGGGATTCCACTCGGGAACCATAACAGCGATTCCTCTCTTCTCGTAAGCTGCGGAGCCCTGGGGGAACTGACCGTCAACGTATGCTTCGAAAGCAGATACGGGGAGGCTATCGCCCTTCATAGCGTTGGTGGGGTTAACAACGTTGTTAACGAAATCAACGAGGTCAGCGCGGTCACCTGTAACGAGAGCTGCGGGAGCGTCTGCTTCGCAGTTAGCCCACTCAGCGGGAACCTCTACCTTAACGAATGCGTCAGCGCCTGCGTCGATAGCGGCATAGTTGAGGTCAACCATAGCCTGTCCCTTCTTGATGTAGGACTTGTATGCCATCTTCTTCATGTACTCGATAGCTTCCTCTGCGGGAAGGATCTTAGCGAGTGCGAAGAATGCGGACTGAAGAATGGTATTCTTAACCTTTGCGTTACCGATCTGCTTGATAGCAAGGCTGGTAGCGTCGATGGTGTAGAAGTTTACGTTGTTCTTTGCAAGGTACTGCTTAACAGCTGCGGGAAGGTGAGCAGAGAGCTCCTCTACGCCGTTCCACTGGCAGTCAAGAAGGAAGGTACCGCCGGGTTTAACGTCGGAAACCATGTCGTACTTCTTGAGGTATGCTTGGTTGTGGCAAGCTACGAAGTCAGCCTTGTTGATGTAGTAAGGAGACTTAATGGGAGTGTCACCGAAACGAAGGTGAGAAATGGTGATACCGCCGGTCTTCTTGGAGTCATACTGGAAGTATGCCTGGATATACTTGTCGGTGTGGTCACCGATGATCTTGATGGAGTTCTTGTTAGCACCAACGGTACCGTCGCCGCCGAGACCCCAGAACTTGCAAGCGATAGTGCCTGCGGGAGCGGTGTCGGGAGCGGGCTTCTCTTCGAGAGAGAGACCGGTAACGTCGTCAACGATTCCGATAGTAAAGTTAGCCTTGGGAGCCTCTGCTGCGAGGTTCTCGTAAACTGCGAATACGCTCGCGGGAGTGGTGTCCTTACTACCAAGACCGTAACGACCGCCAACTACCTTGATGTCACCCTTGCCCTGAGTAGCGAGAGCGGTAACAACGTCGAGGTAGAGAGGCTCGCCGAGGGAGCCGGGCTCCTTGGTTCTGTCGAGAACGGCGATCTTCTTGCAGGTTGCGGGGATAGCAGCAGCAAGCTTGTCTGCGCAGAAGGGACGGTAAAGTCTTACCTTAATGAGACCAACCTTTTCGCCCTTAGCGTTCATATAGTCGATAACTTCCTCGATAACGTCACAAACAGAGCCCATAGCGATGATAACTCTCTCTGCGTCGGGAGCACCGTAGTAGTTGAAGAGCTGGTAGTTGGTACCGATCTTCTCGTTTACCTTACCCATATATTCCTCAACGATTGCGGGAAGAGCATCGTAGTACTTGTTACATGCTTCTCTGTTCTGGAAGAAGATGTCGCCGTTCTGAGCGGTACCGCGGAGAGCAGGATTGTTAGGATTGAGAGCGTGAGCGCGGAATGCTGCAACAGCGTCCTTGTCGAGCATCTCTTCGAGGTCAGCATAGTCCCAAGCCTCGATCTTCTGGATCTCGTGAGAAGTACGGAAACCGTCGAAGAAGTTAAGGAAAGGAACGCGGCCCTTAATAGCGGAAAGGTGAGCAACCGCACCGAGGTCCATAACCTCCTGAGGGTTGGTGTCAGCCAGCATAGCGAAACCGGTCTGACGGCAAGCGTATACGTCGGAGTGGTCGCCGAAGATGTTCAGCGCGTGGGACGCAACGCAACGAGCGGAAACGTGGAATACACCGGGAAGAAGCTCACCGGCGATCTTATACATGTTGGGGATCATCAGAAGAAGACCCTGAGAAGCGGTATAAGTGGTGGTGAGAGCACCGGATGCGAGAGAACCGTGAACAGTACCTGCGGCACCTGCCTCGGACTCCATTTCGATAACGTTAACGGTGGTTCCGAAAACGTTCTTGAGACCCTGAGCTGCCCACTGATCGGTGTAGTCAGCCATAGGGCTGGAAGGTGTGATGGGGTAAATACCCGCAACTTCTGTGAAAGCGTAGCTTACATGAGCGGCAGCCTGGTTACCGTCCATGGAAAGCTTTTTTCTTTCGATTGCCATGTTTGCAATACCTCCTGAAAGTTTATTAAAAATTTTTTAAACAAAAATTTGCGCGGATTTATGCCTAAAAGCAAAAGGGCATAATAATCCACCATTAATAATACCACATTTCACTCCAAATGTAAAGAGTTTTTCGAAAAAAAACGATGATTTTTTAACGAGAATTTAGTTTTTTAGATGGAAGAATTGAGAAAGATTGATGTTTTTTGAAAAATACTCATACATTATGTGATTTGTACATATATTTAATTAATGAATTTATTGATGTGATTTGTTTCGTGCAATACATATCGATAATTGATTTTTGGCGAGATTTAAAATGCGCTGCGATCGATTATGAATCTGTTTAGCGATAAAGTTCAAAATGTAAAAAATATGTAGATTTTTTAATCAATGCACTTGACATATGTAAATCGAAGTGATATAATTAACCAAATGGTATCAATAATACCAAAAAACAACAAAGGAGAAGCAAAATGTCAATTAAGCTTGCTAAAGACGAAGTAATCGTAAAGCAGTACGACTACTCCAAAACACAGAGCGGTGCGTTGGGCATCAGATCACACCTTATCGTAACCAATAAGCGCGTTATCGAGGAAAAAGTATGCGACGTTAAGAGAAACGAGAGAGTTGTTCGTTCCGAAATGCCTATCGACAGAGCGCAGTACGTAAAAACAAAGTTTAGAAGAGAGGGCAATTTCGCATGGTTGATCATGGCTCTTATCGGTATTGCTCTTATGATGATGGGCATCGTTCTTAAGTCAGACTCTAAGGGTATCTTTATCGTGCTCGGCTTGATCGTTGCCGCACTTGGATTTATTCTTTTCGTGTTTGTTCGTAAGTCAACTGTTACCTGTACTATCAGCTCCGATAAGCTGGTTGTTCCCACGCTTGCTCTTACGTCTTCTACCAGACGCCTCATTCTTAAGCACCACGTTGGTACTAACAACGATGTTCTTGCTATCAAGGTTAACCCTGAGGTTGCGTTTGAGATGGTTAATGAGCTTGGTGCTGTTATTCTTGAAGCTCAGAACTACGTAGCTGAAGAAGCAGTAGAGGCAGAGCCTGCAGAGGCTGTTGCAGAGTAATAATTACGTTGCAATACATAAAAAGAGATCGGGTCATCGCCCCGATCTCTTTTTATGTATTAACCGTCAAATTGCAATTTATCGGTGCGTTGTATACTAACTTTTCTTGTCACCAGCGACAAGAAAAGTTACAAAAGAAACGCCGCCAAAGAGAGCGGAGGTTTCGCTGCGCTCAACATCTCCCCCT
>JAZKYL010000034.1:0-22962 GCA_045612105.1 Eubacteriales bacterium | reverse complement strand
GACTTCACGGCGAGTTTGCCGAGAAGTTTTGCTCGAGCTTTTTCAAAAGCTCGTCGGAGCCGCCGCGACCGGCGGTCGCCCTCCGCAGAGGGCGAAACTCCTTTATCCTTCCAAAGCGCCACAGAGGGGTGAATGCCGAGCCTTGCTCGGCAGAGGGGAACCGCACAAGTGGGGGGTTCCCCTTATCCCATAAAACTTTTTCAAATCGTTTGCTCGCTTTTTCTTTTGGCAGAAGAAGCGCAAAAGAAAAAGCTTAGCAAAA
The DNA here is from genome assembly GCA_045612105.1 of Eubacteriales bacterium. Lineage (GTDB taxonomy): Bacteria > Bacillota > Clostridia > Oscillospirales > CAG-272 > SVTX01. The sequence continues at coordinate 22,700 of JAZKYL010000034.1, read as the reverse complement.
AGAAAAGCGCGTGTAAGAAATTTCGCCGCGTGCGCGCGGTGACCAACGCTCCGCGCGTTGGATCGGCGGTCGCTTTTTGAAAAAAGCGACGCAAAAACTTTCAAACAGACAACTTTCATCCCACCGACAAATCAAAATTTGAATAGTGGTCCTGGTAGTTGTGTCGAGGTTGTTTGGGGTAAAATCGCGCCATGCGGCAACAAAGCCAATAAATGGGAAATTATGGAAATTTATGCTGAGGATACGGTGTAACATCGATGATTTTGCGGCGATTGGGGCTAATTGTTTGACAAAATTTGAATGATTTTGAAAAAGCGGCAACAAATTAACAAAAAATTCATATTTTGGAAGTGTAAAAAAAAGAGCTTGATTTTTGTGCAATAATCACAAAAAACAACGTGATAAAACGACGAATGGAAAAAGCGGCAAAAACCGATCGGATGGCAAAATGTGGGTAAAAATAATTTACCCGAGAAAATTAGAACGATCTCAACGAAAAAATCAAGAGGCGGATTTTACAAAAAATGCACAAATTTGACTCAAAAAGCGCAACATTGGAGCACTCTGGGGTAAATTTAAATTACTATGGATACAACGTTTTATACGGTACTGTGAAAAACGCAACAAAAGGCGGTTTTTGGACGAGGGCACGCGTAAAAAATGGCTTTTGAAATTGGGAAAAACAAGCCGATTTTGTTAAGGTTTGTAAACTTTACAGTGCTTGACAAAAAAACGTTTTTGTGATAGTATATTAAATAAATTTAGGGTATCTTGCAATTTGATTTTCAGTGCAATAGCCTCGAATCCGATGTGAAGTTGAATTTTTGCATAAAATTAATGTAGCAAAAAGCTTTTGGTCGGACTCGTTCCGTCGCTTATATCTTCAACGCCTTGTGCCGGGTGATGATATCGGCGTACGTTAAATTGCATAGTAATAATGCTGCTGCAGTGTGATATCTCGGTCTTTTGCTCCCGATTGCGGGAGTGAAGCTTTTACGCGCGTGTGCGTATGCTCACGCATTATGCGACCTCAACGCTTGTGAAGGCTAAGATCCTGATCCGAGTCACGCCGCACCGTTGGTAATGCCTCCGTGTGACACCGTTTATCCCGGAGTAGACCAAAGGGTTGCGAGCGGACTTTGGTTGTTTTGGCTTGACAGTCCGCTACGCACGGTGTTATTGACGGAAGCATTTGCCCTATAACAAGGGAACCTCTAAAAATTTATCACCCGCCGAAGCTGCGTAAGCTTTTCCGTCATTCGTTACAAAAAATCTTCGCAGAGGATTTACTGTGCGTACGATTTTTTGTTTAGACTGACGAAAAATCTTTTCACTGCTCGACGCGCGCTGAATATTTATTTAGATGTCCCCTCAAATAACAGGAGGAATTTTTATGAAGAAAACAATCTTTCAAAGATCATTATCTTTGGTTCTTTGTTTGATCTTCGCCCTCGGTTGTTTCTCTGTAACTACCATGGCTGTCGACGGTGCGGCAACCTCTGATAAGAACGGAGAAACGGCTGAAGGCGGATCGGGCTCGTCCTCATCTATCTACGATATGGACGAGATGTTAGCCCTTATTGACGCTATCACTTACGATAAGTACAGTGATGCCAACAAGACGGTCAAGGGCGCAAAGACCGAGATCAAGGTCGACGCGATCAACGACGTTGTCTCTGATTTGTCCGATGCCGATTATTTTGTCGGCAAGTCCAAGGACTACGGCGGAAAGGACGCTCTCGTCACCCCCGGTACCGGCTCGGTCACCTGGAAGGTGTCGGTTCCCTCAAAGGCAAAATACACTATCAGAATCGAGTATTATGCCGTTGACGACGGAAAGTCTAACTCTGTGGAGCGTGTGTTCTACATCAACGAAAAGGTGCCCTTTGCTGAGGCGCGTTATCTCACGATCAAGAAAAACTGGGTCAGCGAGTACGAGGATGCCATATATTCCGGCGAGACATCCGATAAGACTGTAAAGGCTGAGGCTGAACAGGAAGGACTTGAGTGCTATTACGACAAGGATGGCAAGCTGAGAGTTAAATATCCTCAGGTATGGAGCACTGCGGTTTCTGATCTGTGTGTGAAGTACGATCTCAGATTCTTCAGGACCGACTATCACGACAACGAGCTTCGCCCGAGTGCCAATCAGACCCCCGTATGGGATGAATACACTTTCTCCGACTCCACCGGTTATTACACCGAGGCGTTTGAGTTTGTTCTTCCTGCGGGCGAAAACACCATAACCCTTGAGGGTAAAAACGCTATGATGGCGATCTCTGCTATCTATCTGTCCCCCGTGGAGGATCTTCCCACTTACAAGGAGTACTCCGAGCAGTATAAAGGCAAGCCTGCGGGCGGCGGCTCGGTTACCATTGAAGCTGAATATATGGACGCGGCTTCCGACAAGACCATATATGCTATTGAGGACAGTGCCGACGCGCTTACTTATCCTCACGACCCCTCCAGAACGGTTCTTAACACCATTGGAGGAGAGAAGTGGCAGACTGCCGGACAGTGGGTCACCTACAAATTTACTGTTGACAAGTCGGGTATGTACGATATCGTGACCCGCTTCAGACAGAATATCCTTGACGGTATGTACGTCAACCGTTCTCTTTACCTTTACAGTGAGGGAGTCGCCGAGGGAACCGACGGATATTACAACGGCGCGCCCTTTGCTGAGGCGAAGAACCTGACGTACAATTACGGCGACAACTGGCAGATAACTCAGGCTACCGATGGAAACACTTCCTTTGAGTTCTATTTCGAGGCGGGCAAGGTTTATACCCTTAAGCTCGAAGTTACTCTTGGTTCTATGGGTAAGCTTATCAATACTGTTCAGAACGCTCTTAACTCTATAAACGACGACTATCTTGCTATCATTCAGCTGACCGGAGCTACTCCCGACGCTTACCGTGATTACGGTTTCTCGAGAATAATGCCCGACACTCTGGTTGATATGAGAGACCAGGCATTGGTTCTTAACAACGAAAGCAAGACCAAGCCCGGTATCGCTCAGCAGCTTACCGCGCTTGCGGGACAGAAGTCCTCCAGCGTCGGTACTCTTCAGAAGATCTCCGACCTTCTGCTCAAGATGAGCGGTGACGAGACCGAGATCGCGGCTTCTCTTGAAAGATTGAAGTCCTACATCGGTACTCTCGGTACATTCCTCTCCGACGCGAAGACACAGCCTCTTCAGCTTGACTACATTCTTATTCAGGCGGCGGGAAGCGAAGAGCCCAGAGCTGAGGCTAACTGGTGGAATGCGTTTACTCACGAGGTAAGCAGATTCTTCTGGTCATTCTTCCGTGACTACGACAGCATGGGCGCTATGGAGCCTACCACCGAGGAGAGCCTTGAGGTCTGGCTCGCAACCGGTCGTGACCAGGCTCAGGTAAAGCGTAACCTTGTTAACAACGAGTTTACACCCGCTACGGATATCGCGGTCGAGCTTAAGCTCGTTGCTGCCGGTACGCTTCTTCCTTCAATCCTTGCTAAGCAGGGTCCTGACGTTTATCACGGTCTCGGTCAGGGTGACGTAATTAACTACGCTATCCGTGGCGCGATACTTCCTATTGAAGGATTTGAGGACTTCAATGAGGTTACAGATTCCTTTAACGAATCCGCTATGATCGTTCTCGGTATGGAGGACGCGGAAGGAACGATGCATTATTACGGTCTGCCCGAGGCACAGGGCTTCTCGATGATGTTCGTCCGCGTTGATATCCTTGCAGAGCTCGGCATCGAGATCCCCAGAACCTGGGATGACATCATGGCTGCTATTCCTAAGCTCCAGGCGAGAAACATGGAGATGGGTCTTACTACAGACGCTAATATTCACCTTTATCAGATGGGCGGTACACTCTTCGCCGACAACGGTATGAGAATCAACCTTGACTCTCAGGTCGGTCTTGCGGCATTCAAGAAGATGTGTGAGCTCTTTACCAAGTACAGCTTCCCCTACACCTACGACGCGGCTAACCGTTTCAGAACCGGTGAGATGCCTATTCTTATCGGTGACTACACAGGTCTTTACAACCAGCTCAAGGTATTCGCTACCGAGATCGAGGGTCTCTGGAGCATGGTTCCCGTTCCCGGTGTTAAGCAGGAGGACGGTACGATCAACAACTGCGCGATCTCTTCTGTCAACGCATCCGTAATGGTTTCCGGTGCTGAGGACAAGATGGATGACGCGTGGACGTATATCAAGTGGTTCACCGGCGACGAGTGCCAGGCTGAGTACGCTAACGAGATGGTCGCTATTATGGGTCCCTCCGCGAAGTACAATACTGCTAACAAGAAGGCTCTCGCTAATCTGCCTTGGACTACCGAGGAATTCCGCAGAATCGAGGCTCAGTTCAACAACCTTGCGTCGGTTCCCAATTACCCCGGTTCTTACATCATTGCAAGATATACCGACTTCGCTTTCCTTGCTGCTTACAACGACGGTGAAGATCCCACTCAGGCACTTCTCGGTTACATCCATACTATTAATAAGGAAATAACCCGTAAGCGCGCTGAGTTCGGACTTGAGGTTCTCGGTGAGGACGAGGCAACTCTTGCCGTCAAGAGATCCAATCAGGCTACGGCGGCGGCTGAGGAGCTTAAGGAAAGAAGTAATTCTTACGCGGCTCTCAGCGAAAGAATAGTTAAGGCTGTTAACAGCGAAGATGACGTTACTCTCAATACTCTGGCTGAAGAGATCATGACTATGACCAGCGCAAATTACGCTGAGACGGTCAAGATCGCTACCGGTCCTGATATTACCGAGCTTTCCAACGAAGAGCTTCTTTACTACGTCGCGATCGCTCTCGGTGATATTGCAGACGCTATCTTAACTTATTGATAAACTTCATCTTACTTATTAAAGGAGATTTAAAATGTCTAAGAAAACAGCAGAAAAACAAGCTGTTGCCCGCAAAGACATGACTATGAGGCAGTGGATATGGAAGGAAATGAAGCGTAACTGGATCGCGTACGTTATGGTCGCGCCCTATATGCTCATATTCACCATATTCACCATCCTCCCGGTCGTTTTGTCCGCGGTTATCAGCTTTACAAACTTTAATATGCTGGAATGGCCTGATTTCGTTTTCATGGACAACTACATCGCGTTGTTCTTTGATGACGATATATTCCTGACGGCATGTACCAACACTCTTATTTTCGCAGGTATCGTTGGTCCTGCTTCCTACTTGCTCTCCTTCCTGGTTGCTTGGTTTATCAATGAGCTTCCTCCGAAGATCCGTGCGGTAGTAACACTTATTTTCTACGCTCCCTCTATTTCCGGTCAGGTCTACCTTATCTGGGGTACGCTCTTCTCGGCGGACTCTTACGGTTGGGTAAACGCGACGCTATTGGAATTGGGACTTATTAACAAAGAAATTGCGTTCTTTAAGGATGCCAACTACGTCATGCCTCTGTGTATCGTAGTTGCGCTGTGGACGTCACTTGGTACCGCGTTCCTTTCATTTATCGCGGGTCTTCAGGGTGTCGACCGCTCGCTTTACGAGGCAGGTGCCGTGGACGGTGTCAAAAACCGTTGGCAGGAGCTTTACTACATCACCCTGCCTTCCATGAAGCCGCAGCTTATGTTCGGTGCGGTCATGGCGATCACCGGCGCGTTCGGTTTCGGCGGTATCGTTACCGCGCTCTGCGGTTTCCCCTCCGTTGAGTACTCGGGTCACACCATCATGCACCACCTTGAGGACTACGGCGGACAGAGATATGAGGTTGGTTACGCTTCGGCGATAGCGGTAGTGCTCTTTGCGGTGATGGTTGGCGCAAATGCACTCGTTAAGAAGATTCTTTCAAAGGTAGGTACGTAATATGGCAAAGCTTAGAACAAGAAATCATAAAGTCGTACTTGCCCGTTCGGCAGGCGGTGACGCGGGTATTACAATCATGCTCGTGCTTCTCGGAGCATTCATGTTCCTCCCCATGCTTTACGTTGTAATGCAGTCTCTGAAGCCTCTTGACGAGCTTTGGATGTATCCTCCTCGTTTCTTCGTTACTAACCCCTCTCTTAAGAACTTCGCGTCTCTCTTCCAGCTTATGAGCTTGAACTGGGTGCCTTTCTCAAGATACATATTCAATACTGTATTTACTTCGATTTCGGGTACCTTCGGTCACTTGTTTATCGCGTCTTTGGCGGCTTACACTATGGCGAAGATCAAGTTCCCCGGCGGAAAGCTGATGTTCAAAACGGTTCAGACATCCCTTATGTTCCACTCCACCGTTACCGGAATTACTTCCTTTATTATAATGTCCGCTTTCGGTTGGTTGGATACTTACTGGGCAATTATCGTTCCCGCGTGGGGCTCCACACTCGGTCTTTACCTTATGAAGCAGTTTATGGACAGTGCGGTTCCCGACACGGTTCTTGAGTCTGCACGTCTTGACGGCGCAAGTGAGCTTAAGACCTACTGGGTCATCGCGATGCCCATGGTTAAGCCCGCGTGGCTGACCCTTATCGTGTACTCCTTCCAGGCTCTCTGGAATCAGGGTGCGTCGATGTACATTCACTCCGAGCAGCTCAAGTCCTTCAACTACGCAATAGGACAGATCACCGCCGGCGGTATCAAGCGCGCAGGCGCATCCGCAGCGGCTCAGGTGGTTATGATGCTCGTACCTATCATGGTATTCGTATTCTCGCAGTCTAACATCGTTGAAACGATGGGATCCAGCGGAATGAAAGACTAATAAGGAGGTTTTACAATGAAAAATTCAGCAAGAATACTCTGTGCGTTGTTTATCATCGTAATGATAGCCTCCTGCATGGTCATAGGCTCGGGTGCAAGCTCGGCTTACCAGACCTACACTTACGCTATCGGCGGCTACGCTCTGTATTCGCCCGATGCATACACGGCAGATAACAGCGGAGTCATTGACTCCGAAAAGATGGGACTTGAAACTCCTATCAACAATCCTAACGATATCGTTACCGATAAGCAGGGAAACGTTTATATCGCTGATACCGGTAACAACAGAATCGTTTGCTTGGGTCCCCACTATGACGTTAAATATACTCTCAGCACTTTCATTAACGGCGAGGGTGTTAACGATGCTCTTACCGCTCCTCAGGGACTTTACGTTACAGATGACAAGATCTGGATCTGCGATACCGGTGCTTCGAGAATCGTCGTTTTCGATCGCGAGGGTGATTCGGTAAACTACGATACCGTTAAGATCATTGAAGAGCCCAGATCCAATCTGTTCGGCGATTCGTCGCTCTTCAGCCCCGTTGCTATTGCGGTAGACCAGTATAACAGACTTTTCATCGTTTCTTCGACTACCTATCAGGGTATTATCGTTATGACCGAGGAAGGCGAGTTTACCGGATTTATTGGTGCGCAGGCGGTCACTATCTCCGCGTGGGAGATCCTTTGGAGAAGATTCCAGACCGAAGAGCAGAGAGAACTTTCAGAGGCAAACGTTTCTACCGAGTTTAACAATATCACTATTGATGATGACGGTTTTATTTACGTAACCACTTCGTCCATTGACGACAACTCTGTTGCATCAGCTATTCAGCAGAATGCCAAGGACGGTAAGTATATGCCTGTCAAGATGCTCAACACCAACGGTGATGAGATCATGAAGAGAAACGGCTTTTGGCCTCCCGCAGGTGAGGTTGATTACTCTATCAAGTCTACCGACGATATTACCGGTGTATCCAAGGTTACCGACGTTGCTATCGGTGAAGAGGGAACCTGGTCGATAATCGACGAGAAGAGACAGAGAATTTATACCTACGACGCTAACGGAAACCTTCTCTTCGCATTCGGTGACAAGGGAACTATGCTCGGTAACCTTACAAGTATTGAAGGTATTACATATCAGGGCGACAAGATGCTCGTTCTTGATAAGTCCAGCGCAGCCTTTACCGTATTTAAGAGAACTAAGTACGGTGATACTCTGGTCGAGGCTATTGCGGCTGAAAACGATCAGGACTTTACTCTCGCTATTCACAAGTGGACTGAGGTTCTTAAGAGCAACTCTAACTTCGATGCCGCTTACGTTGGTATCGGTCAGGCTATGTACCGTAACAAGGATTACGAGGGCTCCCTTGAATACTTTGAGGCGGCTTATGATACCGAAAACTGGTCCAAGTCCTTCCAGGAGATAAGACGTGAGGCTATGTCCAAGTACTTCTTACTTCTGATCGTTGGTATCGTTGCGGTAATATTGGTAGTTTCCTTCCTTAATAAAAAGATCAAGGAAGTCAACACCAGAACCGCTACCGCGGGCGGCAAGAGGACCTTTGTTCAAGAGCTGCTTTACGGCTTCTATCTGATGTTCCATCCTTTCGATGGCTTCTGGGATCTTAAGCATGAACGCAGAGGTTCTGTTAGAGCTTCGATAGTTTATATTGCGGTTGCAATCGCCGCTTTCTACTATCAGTCTATCGGTCAGGGCTATCTGTTTAACCCCGAGGGACTTTATTCCTCAATCTGGATGCAGGCGATTGGCGTTCTTGTGCCTCTCTTCCTCTTCATTCTCGCAAACTGGTGTCTTACCACTTTGTTTGAAGGTGAAGGAAGCTTTAAGGATATTTTCATCGCTTGCTCTTACAGCTTACTGCCCCTTCCTTTGCTCATTATCCCCGCAACCATTTTCTCTAACGTGGTTACCCTTTCTGAGATTGGTATCGTTTCCATGCTTTCTACCATCGCGTTTATTTGGCTTGGATTGCTTATCTTCTTCGGTACTCAGGTAACTCACGACTATTCGATGGGTAAGAACGTTGTCACCATCCTCGGAACAGCAGTCGGTATGGTATTTATCATATTTATTGTGCTGCTCTTTACGACTCTCGTAGGAAAGATGGTCAACCTTGTTACCAACATCGTAAATGAGATAAGATATAGAATGTAATGAAGACAGGAGAGTGATAAAATGAGAAAATTTAATAAGATAGTATCGATGCTCTTGGCTGTTTTCATGATCGTCAGCGCTATATCCGCTACCTTGGTAGTGCCGGTTTCTGCAGATGATAATGCTTCTTCGGGTGCTTCTTCAGGCAGTTCTGCCGACAAGGGCAAAGAAGAAACAACTACAGAGACTGCTGCGGTTGAAGTAGAAAAAGAAGAGATCGATTATATTACCCATATTTTTGCTACGCCCGAGGAAAAGCTTGCTACTATGGAGCTTATGCTCGAAAAGGATAATTATCTCCTTTACGTTGACCATAAGTCCGGTGAGGTTGCTTGCGTAAATAAGGTTACGGGCGACAAGATCTTCACCAACCCTTATGACGTTGGTGCTTCCACCGGTAACGAGACCACCAAGTACGAGGTGTTGTCTCAGGTTATCGTTAAGTTCAAGGATAATCAGAACCAGGACAAGATCTTTACCAGCTATGAGCAGGCTGTTCTTCGTGATCAGGTCGTAGCTGAGCCTATTAAGAACGGTATTCGTGTAGAATACACTATCGGACGTGAGCAGTCCAAGACTCTCGTCCCCAGACTTATTTCCAAGGACAGATTCGAGGGCATTATCCTTAAGGCTCTTGAAGAGGCGTTTGGAGATGAGCTGTACAATCCCGATACTCAGAATATTGAGATTGCTAACGTTCAGAAATTCCTTCTGTACTACACTCTTTACTCCAAGGATACCCTTGATCCCGCAGAGAAGGCAAAGAAGGACAACGTTATTGGTATGATCACCGACGGTATCGGTAATTCCGACCGTCTGATGGCTACTTATCGTGAAAAGTATCCTATAATCGATAATATGGCGTTCTACGTATTCCCCACAGACCCCAGTGATGCGGTACTTGCAAGATGTGAGCAGATCATTCTTACATATTGCCCTGAGTACACCTACGAGGAGATGGATTACGACCACGCTCTTACCGATTACGAGTCTGAGGATGAGAATCCTCCCGTATTCAGACTTGCTCTTGAGTACAGACTTGACGCACAGGGTCTTTCCGTAAGACTTCCCGCAAACGGTATCCGTTTCAACGAGTCGCTTTATACCCTTGAGGGTATTGAAGTCCTCCCCTATATGGGCGCAGGTAACAGCGGTTACTCGGGTTACAACTTCTTCCCTGACGGCTCGGGTACACTCTTCGATTTCGAGGATCTTAACACTACTCAGACCCGTTCCGTTACAAGTAACATTTACGGTCCCGACTATGCTTACCATGAGATCACAGGAAAGTATCAGAAGGCGGTCCGTTATCCTGTATTCGGTATAGTTGAGGATACTACGTATCACACCTACGTTGAGACCGACGTTGAAACCGGTGATATCAAGTCCCAGTACACTATAGCAGGCTCTATGGTCGAGGCTATTGAGGCATACCTCGCAGGAGATGCCTCGAAGGCTTGCAAGGGTAAAGAGGGTACTCTTTACAGCAAGTTTGGCAGCTTGATGAAGGGTAAAGAAACTGTTGAGACAAAGAAACGCGGTTTTGTGGCAATTATCGAAGAGGGTGACGCACTTGCTTCGCTTACCACTTACCACGCAGGTTCTCTTAGTGACTACAATACTATCAAGATGTCCTTCATCCCCAGACCTAAGGACTCTTACAACATTCAGGACTCTATTTCCGTCGGTTCCAACTCTATGCAGACCGTCGTCAGCGAGCGTAAGTACGTTGGAAGCTACAAGATGAGATACATCATGCTTTCCGATACCGAAAACGTTGCGGACAAGAAGGGAACCTACTATGACGCATCCTGGCTCGGTATGGCGATCGCTTACCGTGATTACCTCACTGATAACAAGGTGATCTCCAAGCTTACCGAAAATGACATTAACGATGACATCCCGCTTTACATTGAGACCTTCGGTACTGTTGAGACTATTGAGAAATATCTCTCTATCCCTGTTACCGTAATGGCTCCTCTTACTACGTTTGAGCAGATAATCCAGATGTATGAAGAGCTTTCCAAGGATGAGCTTGATGAAAACGGCGACGTTACCGTTCCCGGTATCAAAAATATCAATTTCAAGCTTACAGGTTACGCAAACGGCGGTATGTATTATACCGTTCCCGGTAATCTTAAGTTCGAGAAGTCGGTTGGCGGAAACAAGGGCTTCCAGGCGCTTCTTGACAAGGCGGATGAGATCAACAAGTCCGACAAGGAGGGAAGCATCGGAATCTATCCCGATTTCGACTTTGTTTACCAGCTTGGTGACGATTGGTTCGACGGTTATTCAACCAGAGATCATGCCGCTAAGACCATCGACGACAGATATGCTTCGAGAAGAGAATACAGCGCGACTCAGCAGAAGTATATGAACTACTATGAGTTGGTTATCTCTCCCGCATATTTCAACGTTCTTTACGAAAGACTTGCAAAGAATTATGCTAACAAGTACGAAAACGTAATGGGTATTTCCGTATCCACGCTCGGTCAGTGGCTCAACTCCGACTTTGACGAGGACGAACCTTACAACCGTGAGGATTCCAAGGGCTTTACCGTTGAAGCGTTTGAGTATCTTGACAAAACCTATGGCAACGTTATGACTGAGGGCGGAAACGCTTACGTTTGGAAGTATGCAGACCATATTCTTAACGTATCCCTTGACTCTTCTCGTTATAACTTCTCCGCAAATGCTGTTCCTTTCATTGGAGTAGTATTACACGGTTCCGTCAGCTTTACCGGCGAGCCCTTGAATATGGAGGGCGATATGCAATACGCTATCCTCAAGGCGATCGAGAACGGTGCTTCTCCTTACTTCATTCTTTCTATGGCTAATACTCAGGCTCTTAAGGAATATTTTGACCTTAGCCAGTATTACTCCATCAGATATGATATCTGGAAGGACGACATTGCTGACGTATACAACGTTTTGAACGACGTTCTTTGTGACGTTCAGGATAAGTACATTATAAACCACGAGTTCCTTGAGGGTGATCGTATTCCCGATTCCGGAGAGCTTGAGGCTGATATTTATAATGAGTATCTTGCTGATCTTGAGACCGAAAAGAATGCTGCTGATATTCTTGCAAACGAGCTTGCGTTCAGAGCAAGTCAGGCAAGAAAGGACGGTAGAATTGCCGAAGAATATGCTGCTGAGGCTCTTCTTAAGGCAGTTGCGCTTTACACGAACAGCATTAACAACAAGAATGCCGCTTTGGTATTCGGTAATGGATATTTCGACAATTCCAAGAAGGCATATCTTAACTACTACAAGGCAAAAGCAAGCGGTGACAAAGAGGCTACAGATAAGTATTCAAACATTCTTTTCGCCGTTAACGACTACAACGTTTCTTCCGACGTATTTGAAAAGATATACGACGATATGAGCGCAAGTGTTAAGTCCTTTGCTAACGCTCTTGCAGCCGACCACAGTGAATTTATCAAGGAATATCTGCCCGGTGCTATTACCAAGTTTATTGCTACTAATAATATTGAAGGCACTGAGGATCTTGCAGATAAGCTTGCTGAAGCAATTCTTGCGGATTACGAAGGAAAGACTGCTACTGATCTGGAGAAGTTCATTAAGGATTATATTTCCGATAAGAAGAACGTTTCCGAATCCGCTAAGCTTCCCGAAAACTTCGCAAAGTCGCTTTCAAAAGAGATCAACTCCTATTTGAAGCCCGAAAACGGAATGGCAACTGTTGGCGCAATGTTCGGCGGACTTAACAATGCCGTTATCGAGCTTATGAAGCGAATCAACAAACATAGCAGTGATATTGTTGCTCTTAACAATGCTGTTGGCGCATACAACACTCTTGCTGACGCTAATGAAGCATACCAGAATGCTAAGGCAGCTTATGCGGCTTCTGTTGACGAAGAGACCAGAGTAGCTTTCGAGGAAGCTGAAAAGGCTTACTTTGATGCTATAGATACTATAGCCGATGCTTTTGAGGCACTTGCAAATGCTAAGGACGTACTTGCAAAGGCTCAGGCGGCTTATGATGCTGCTCCCGAAGACGTTGCTGTAGTTGGTATTACATACGGTAACAGATATGAGGCTGCGGCAAACAATGAGACCACGGCTGAGACCGAGGCTGAGACCACAGTCGAGACCGAGGCTGAGACCACAGCTGAGACCACAGTCGAGACCGAGGCTGAGACCACAGTTGAGACCACAGCTGAGACCACAGTCGAGACCACGGCTGAGACCACAGCTGAGACCACAGTTGAGACCGAGACCGAGACCGAGTCTGAAACCGAGTCTGAGACCGAGTCTGAGACCGAGTCTGAAACCGAGTCTGAAACCGAGTCTGAGACCGAGTCTGAAACCGAGTCTGAGACCGAGTCCGAAGGTCCCAAGACAAAGGCAGAGCTTGAGGCAGAGCTTATTGCTGCACAGCAGGCTTACGATGATGCTCTCGATGCAGTATTCGCGATCGCGTTCCAGAACGTTCTTGAACCCGCGATGCTCGCATACGATGAGGCATACACTGCTTACTATGAAGCAGGAGACGAGAATCTGAAGGCTGAGCTTGACAAGGCTGTTGCGGCATTTGAAAAGACCGTTGATGCTAAGATCATATCTGCTATTACGAACGGTAAGACCGCATTCGTTAACTACGCTGTAGTTGACGGCACAATGGCTAAGGCTTATAATACGCTTATGGTTGAGGCTCCTCTCTTTGATAAGATTGCTGATGCAGGATTTATGGATCTTGCCGCAAAAGACGCGATGAATCTGGTTATTTCTTCCGGATTTAACCTTGATTACAACACCTGCGTTGAAGTATATTTCAATTATCACAAGTATAGCAGCTATTATAAGTCCTTCCAGAATATTGCCAGATCCGGTGAGCTTCCCGCATGCCTGGCTGACATCTTCTACAATGGATTTGATGCATACGCTAATGCTGACAAGGCTAAGATAGCGCTTGAGGATGAGTCCAAGGCGATCAACGCTTCTAAGAAGAAGGGAAATCTCGACAAGTACGCGGCTGCTCTTGCTGACGTTGCTGCTCTTAAGGAGCTGGGATATGATTCTGAGGATGCTGACGAGTCTATGAAGAAGACTTACACTAACGCTATGAACGTTCTTCAGTCCTCGAGAAAAACTGCGATCTCCTCTTTGGCAGTGCTTGACGGAAGCAGCCTTAAGAGCCTTATCGCGGTAATGGATAACGTTCAGATGCACCTCGAAAAGGCAAACGCGGCTGTTGATATCCTTTCAAGCGGCAACTACAGCGACAGAATAGTTGATCAGGCTCGCGACAGAGCTGATGCGGTTGCTGAATATCTCAACGGTAAGTCTAATTTCACGGAAATCGTTGAGGGAAGACTTTCCGAGTACGTATTTGAGGTTGACGGTGTTGAGATACCTCTCTATTACGTAAGAAATGAAAATAGTGAGATCAGATATTTCTACGGCTCTAAGGAGACCGGTTACACCTACCTCAAGAGAAACGAGGACGGTAGCTTCTCTATGTGCGAGAAGGGTCTTAACGATAAGGCTAACCTGAACGGTTATATTTATAATGGAAACCCTGACCTCAGAGTTTATGCCGAAGGCACTACCGCTTACGTATTCTCTCTCGAAGGAACCGATGAGGTCAAGCCCGGTTATACCTATCTTACCTATAACAAGTATTACGATAGATATGAGAAGAGACCTGACACCGTTTACAACGGTACTCTCAGAGCAACTCTTGACGACGGCACCGAGATCTTCTACGACAGCAATGCCAACGTCTACTATTCCATTAATGAATATGGAATGTACACAAGGTACGAGTACAGAATGTCTATCATGGATTACTACAATCAGGCTATGAGCGATTCCGCAACTACCTTGAAGAACGCTTATGCTATGATCGCCGGATGTGACGGTCTTGACACCACCTTCGAGGAGGACGTTAAGGCAAGAATCAACCGCGAAAACATTAATGACAACGTTGAAGAGGAAGTAGTGGAGGAAGAGATCTCCAAGTATGCTACCGAAAATATTGTTGCGGTAACCTACGGAGATGATAATTCTCCCTACAAGACAGTGGTCCTTAACTACAACAACTACAGTGTTAAGGTGGTTTACGGCGACGTCGAGTATACCATCGCTGCGTATGAGTTCGTTGTAATAAATCACAAGTCGAAATAAGAAAGGAGGATAATATAATATGACAAACGAAGTTAAGCTTAACGTAAAGCAGAACACTCCTAAAAAAAGAAAAATAGCTTCTCTTGATAAAAGAAAAGCCCGTGTCGGTTGGATATTCATATTACCCTTCCTTATCGGTTTCGTATTTGTTTATCTGCCCATTATAGTGGATTCCTTCTGGTTATCTTTCAACAGAATGTCTATCGTTATGGGCGGTGGCTACACGTTGGATTTCGTAGGCCTCGAAAACTACCAGGAAGCCCTTTTGGGTACGTACGGTAACGATTACGTACGTACCCTCGTAGAGGGTATCGGACAGCTGATATTTGAGGTTCCCGCAATTCTTTTGTTCTCGCTCTTTATGGCGGTGCTTTTGAATCAGAAGATGATGGGACGCGCAGCTTTCCGTGCGATATTCTTCCTTCCCGTTGTTTTGGCAACAGGTATTATGGAAAGCATCGAAATGTCTAACATTCTCGGCTCCTATATGGGTGAGTCGGGAAGTGTGGACGGCTCCGGTGACGCGTCCTCGGGTGGAATCGTTTCCGCTATGGATATCGAAACACTCTTTGAAAACATGAAGGTCGGTCAGGAATTGGTTCAGTACGTTGTTGGTATCATCAATGATATCTACTCCATAGTCAACCGTTCCGGTGTTCAGATGCTTATATTCCTTGCAGGTCTGCAGTCCATTTCGCCTGCTATCTACGAGGCTTGTAAGATCGACGGTGCTACCGGTTGGGAGACCTTCTGGAAGATCACCTTCCCCATGATCTCCCCCATGATCCTTGTAAATGCGGTCTATACGATCATAGACTCCTTTACTACTGAATCCAACTCGGTTATGTCCTATATTTCCGGTATTGCCGGAAAAGAAAACGGAGAAGTCATCAGTACCGCTATGGCTTGGATATACTTCTTGATAGTTGTGCTTATCCTTGCTGCGGTGGCAGGTATTATGTCGATGTTCGTCTTCTATCAGAGAAAAGACTAAGAAGGGAGGAGAAATAATGAATAATTCAACACCTAAGATCAAAAAAGAATCTAAAAACAAGATAAAAGTTGATTTTGAACGTTCTCCTCTTAAGGAAAGATTGAAGGCGAAGTTCTTAAACTACTACTTCTTCCAGAACGTTGTTGTCAAGCTGTTCAGATTTGTATTCCTTTTGGGAATTGCTTACGTCGTGCTTTACCCCTTCTTTACCAAGATCGCGGGTTCCTTTATGGATAAGCAGGATTTCGTCGACGTTACTGTTCGACTTATCCCCAAGAACTGGACTCTTGATATCTACAAGGCTATATGGACGGATAATAATTACATTGAGGCATTCAGCAATACGCTTCTTATCTCTCTTGCATGTGCATTGCTTCAGACATTCGTATGCTGCTTTATTGCGTACGGTCTTGCAAAGTACAAGTTTAAGGGTAATAACGCGATCTTTATGCTGGTTATGCTGACGATGTTGGTTCCCCACAAGACCCTGCAGGCTTCTATGGCTCTTAAGTTTACTTACTTCGATGTTATGGGAATTATTTCGTTCCTCAGCGGCGGCGCGTCTGTCGGAATCGAAGGAATCGATAACTTCTTGGCATCGATCCACCTGCTCGATCTTCCTAACGGAGTCAATCTTATCAACACCTTCTGGCCTTTGCTTATCCTTTCTTTGACAGGATTGGCATTTAAGAACGGACTTTACATCTTCATGCTCAGACAGTTCTTCCGCGGTATTCCCGACTCTCTTGAAGAGTCCGCTTATATCGACGGTTCGGGTGATTTCAGAACCTTTATTCAGATCATCCTGCCCATGTCTGTGCCTATGATGATCACGGTATTCCTGTTCGCATTCTGCTGGCAGTGGACCGACAGCTTCTACACGGGTATGTTCTTTACTAACCCGAATAAGGCTCCTCTGGTCTTGTCGTCGAGCAAGTTTATGTCGATACCGAATACGCTGGAGACCGATTATGCAGGAAAGAACCTCTACGAGACTGCGATACGCAATACGGCGGGTATTATGATAATTCTGCCTCTGGTCGTTATCTACGTCTTCTTGCAGAGATACCTGGTTGAAGGAATCGAGCGTTCCGGACTTACCGCAGAGTAATATCTATTATGATTATTTCGGGAAGACCCTTTTCCAAAAAGGGTTTTCCCGAATCTGCGTTTTGGGGTTTGAGTTAAATCATATAGAAAAAAGTCTCCCATAGGACGAGCCTATGGGAGACTTTTTTTAGAGAAAAGAAAATTTATTCGTTTGTATTCTTACTTTCGTTATACGCCTGCTTTTGGCGGTTAATGGCGGTGACGATCTCGTCGCTGGTGACGGCATTGGCGCAAGGGAAGCGAAATTCAGCGCTTTTTGTGGTGATCACGAGCTCACAGGGCTTGATGAAGAATGTGTTTTTATTAAAAACTACGCTTCTTTCGTTTCTTACGACCTCTACCGATAGGATATCGTCGTAGGGAAGCTCGAAAAGGTCGTTTTGGACCCTGTCGTTGTAGATGAGGGAGATCTCGCGGCGGAGGATATAGAGTCTGTCGCTGAGGATACGCATTTTGGTTCTTGAAAATTCGCTTGTGCGTATTTCGCCGCTTTTCAGCTTTTTCAGCATTACGCCATCGGTAAATTTATAGCTTTCGAGGGTTATATCCTTTTGATACTTCAATAGCTTCAATTTATAAGAACGGTCGTTGTCAATGTCGATCATAAGGTCTGCCATTTTGTTGGTGATGACGCTGTCGATATCGGCATCGGTTATCTTGTTTGCAGATCCTATGAAGAAGAGGATGAGACCTGTGGGGATGCCGATGATGGCGAGGATGTATCCGATCCAGCCAAAGCCGAGCCAGAGGGAGATGAGACCCGCGATAAGGACTCCGCCGCCTACGTATTTAAGTGTGTCGGATTTTTGAAAGTAATTGATGCTGTCTTTCGTTTGTTTATCGAGCTTTTCGTTTTGCATTTTTTGCCTCCGAAGGAATTGATTATATATATTATAGGGCATTTTTCTCCGTTTGTCAATATACCGTTAGTTGAAAGTGTGTTATCTACGGTAGAACCCGGTGTTGTCAACGGTAGAAAGTGACGTTACCCACATTAAACGTAGATTGAGAGGAGCCTTCATATATATAGTGTCGTTTTTTTCAAAAAGGTTGAGGGGATTATGAAAATTTTTCAAATTTTGATTTATCTGTGGGATGAACTTCGCGAAAGCCTCCCTCCGCGAGGGAGGGGGACCACGAAGTGGTGGAAGGAGCCTGCGTGACAAAAAGCTTATATTTACTTCATTGCGACGCGTTCTCCCTCAGCCGCCTAACGGCGCCAGCTCCCTCCCGGAGGGAGCCTATTCTGCTGTTCGCCTCCCCGCTAAATTGCAATTTATCGTTATTAATTAAGGTAAAAATTACGCGAGAGTTAAATATACTTAACATTATCTGTTACTGCATTAAGCAACCTTAACTCGCAACGGCAATTACACGAATAGTTAAGAAACCTTAATACAAATATATAAGAAAAATCCAACTTAAACAAAAAAGAAACATTTTTTTATCAATTCATAAATACTGAAGTTGTAAAATTACTTTGTAAAATGGAAAATCAGGGGGTTAAGACATGAATGCAATTGAAATTCGCGGACTTTCAAAGAGCTTTCGCTCGCTTTACGCGGTTGACGGGCTTAATATGACGGTTCCCGTGGGCGCGATCTACGGCTTTATCGGCGAGAACGGCTCGGGTAAGTCCACCACGGAGAAGCTTATCTGCGGTCACCTTGTTCCCGACTGCGGCTCTATCAAGCTTTTCGGCAGAGACTACACCGATCCCGGCGTAAGAGTAAGGGTCGGCGCGCTTATTGAGAACGCGGGCTGCTTTAAGGGCTCCAGCGTCTATCAGAATCTTATGATGCAGGCGATAAATCTGGGTCTTGAGGATCCCGACGGCGAGATTTCCCGTGTGCTGGAGATCGTGCGTATGTCAGAGTCGGCTCATATTAAATTCAAGAGCTGCTCGCTCGGTATGAAGCAGAGGATCGGTATCGCTATGGCGCTGCTCGGCGACCCCGCCCTGCTTATTCTTGACGAGCCTATTAACGGTCTCGACACCGACGGTATGAGAATCATGCGCGAGATTTTGGTTGACATAACCAAGACCTACGGCTGTACCGTTCTTATTTCCTCTCACCTGCTTGGTGAGCTTGAGAAGATCGCAACCCACTACGGTATTATCCGTCAGGGCAAGATGATCATGGAGCTTTCCGCCGAGGAGATGGAGGGCAGAGCAAGGGTATTTACCTCGCTGAAGACCAATGATATGGAGGGCGCTATGGCGGCTCTTTCCGAAAGGTACGGCGACGTGAGGCTCGAGGATGGATATATCCGCGTTTACGACGAGAACGACACCGAGGCTATCGTTGAGCTGCTTATGGAAAAGGGTCACGTTGTAAGCGAGATCAAGAAAAACAAGATAGGTCTTGAAGAATACTACGTTGAGATAATGTCGAGAAAGGAGGAGAAGTGAGATGACACGTGAGCTTAGCTTTGAGTCGCCAAGTCTCCTGAAGAGAATAAAGGGAATGCTTGGCGTTGATTTTTACCGTCTTTTCCACACTCCGCTTTTCTATATCTTTTTGGCGATCGCCGCCGTCATCCCCACTATGATACTTGGCACTATGGGAATGGAAAATCCCCAGACGGGCGAGGTGGGCGAGGCGCTTTACTCAAACGTCTGGCAGATAATCGCCGCCGACAAGCCGATCTACGTTATCTCCGACATCGCTGAATACGCCAATATGAATATGGTCTTCATTTTCGGCGGTATCATGGTGTCGATATTTATCGGTCACGACTACAGGTCGGGCTACGTCAAGCAGCTTTTCACCACCCACGCGAAAAAGCAGGATTATATGATCTCAAAGTCGCTGACCTGCGCCTTTGCTATGGCTTGTATGTGCATAACCTACCTTCTGGGCTCTGTGGGAGCAGGTATGTTCACGGGGCTTCCCATGACGGTGGATGCCCTCTCACTTATCTTCGCAATTCTCGGCAAGATGGTGATGAGTCTCGGTTGGGCAAGCCTTTACACCTTTTTGAACGTAATTTTCAGAAAATATTTCGGTGTTTCGGTGGCATCATCCTTCTTTTTCGGTACAGGTATACTGATCATCGGCGCGGCGGCTATTATAGAGGGCTTGCTTCCCGCAAGCTTCCTCAATATCTTCCTTTACGGCTCGTCGGTCTTCGCTTGCCTTTCGGCAACGCCTCTGACCTTTGTTATCTGTCTTATTTGCTCACTTGCCTGGGCGGTGATCTACAACGTTGTGGGCACTATGGTGCTTAACAGATGCGACGTTTATTGATGGGGGATAAGCTTATGAATGTAATTAATGCGATTGAAATAAAGGGTCTTACTAAAAATTTCGGCCCCAAGCAGGCGCTTTCGGGACTCGATATGACTGTGCCCGTGGGCGCGATCTACGGCCTTATCGGCGAGAATGGCTCGGGTAAGTCCACCACCGAAAAGATAATCTGCGGTCTTATTCACGAGAGCGGCGGCTCGGTACGTCTTTTCGGAAGGCCTCACACCGACGGTGACGTAAGAGCCAGGGTCGGAGTGCTTATCGAGGCTCCAGGTTGCTTCTCGGGGCTTACCGTTTGGGAGAATATGAAGCTTCAGGCGGCGAATCTCGGCATTAAGAACGCCGACGAGGAGATAATCAAGATACTCAAGACCGTGAGAATGGAGGGCGCGGCAGGTAACAAATATAAGAACTGCTCCCTCGGTATGAAGCAGAGGATCGGTATCGCTATGGCGCTTATCGGCTCTCCCGAGCTGCTTGTGCTTGACGAGCCGATCAACGGTCTTGATGCTGACGGTATGAGAATTATGCGCGAGGTCTTGACCGATCTTGCCGAGAATCACGGTGTGACCGTGGTCGTTTCCTCGCACGTCCTCGGCGAGCTTGAGAAGATAGCCACCCATTACGGTATCGTCCGCGGCGGAAGGATGCTCTGCGAGATGACCGCCGAGGAGCTTGAGGCAAGCTGCCGTACATTCACGGGACTGAAGGTGAGCGACCGGTGGTTCAGCCGCGCCAAGGCTCTGCTTTCCTGCAAATATATGCGAGTTGAAGAGGACGAGAGCGGATACCTGCGCGTGTACGACTCGGTGGAGGCTGAGGAGATCGTGACGTATCTTTACGGCGAGGGGATCGTAATTAACGAGATCGGAAAGTCCAAGATCGGACTTGAGGAATACTATATCGATCTTATGAAGGGAGGCAGAAGATAATGGAAAAGAAATTTGAAAAAAACGGATTTGGCAAGCGTTTTTCCACTATGCTGAAGGTGGATATGCGAAGAATGCTTAGATCACGCGCATTTTATATTATCGTTGCCTCCTGTCTTGTTGCTCCCATTCTGATTTTGGTTATGGTTACCATGATGGAGGGTACCGTTTCGGTAGACCCTCAGACGGGTATTCCGGGGGAGCCCTTGGAGGGCTTTGACAACGTATGGCAGATCATCGGCTCGGTCAGTGATATGGATGCGGCAGGCTCTATGGGCGGCGAAGGCAGTGACCCATCGGCGGCTATGGGGGCTATGGACATTACTGCAATGTGTAACATCAATATGCTTTATTTCGCCATTGCGGCTCAGGTCTGCATTTTTGTGTCCGAGGATTTCAGAAGCGGTTACGCGAAGAATCTCTTTACCGTTCGCGCGAAAAAGACCGATTACGTGGCGTCAAAGACCATAGTTTGCTCACTTGGAGCGGCTTGTATGGTGTTGGCGTTCATAGTAGGCTCTATGATCGGCGGCGCGGTTGCGGGATTGCCCTTCGAGATGGTTGGATTTAATGCAGTAGAGCTTGTTTTCTGCCTTCTTGCAAAGGTGCTTCTGGTGACGGTCTTTGTGCCGATCTATCTTGTGATGAGCGTTGCGGCGAAGGAAAAGCTCTGGTTGTCTATTCTGCTATCTATGGGTGTGGGAATGTTTCTCTTTATGATGATCCCTATGGTGTCGCCCTTGAATGCGGGGGGGATACACGTGGTTCTTTGCCTTGCGGGCGGAGCGATGTTCGGCTTCGGACTTGGAGCTGTAAGTAATCTTGTTCTGAAGAAGACTAGCTTGGTGTGATTAATATTGATAAGCCGCCTTCGGGCGGCTTTCTTTGATAAATTGCAATTTATAGGGGAGACAGGGCGAAGCCGTTTGAAAGTTTTGCTCGAGCTTTTTCAAAAGCTCGTCGGAGCCGCCGCGATCGGCGGGCGCCCTCCGCAGAGGGCGAAACTCCCTTATCCTTCCAAAGCGCCACAGAGGGGGGAATGCCGGGCCCCAGCTCGGCAGACGGGAACCGCACAAGTGGGGGGGTCCCCTTATCCCATAAAGCCTTTTCAAATCATTTGTCCGCTTTTTCTTTTGGCAGAAGAAGCGCAAAAGAAAAAGCTTAGCAAAAAGAAAAGCGCGTGTAGGAGATTTCGCCTCTGCGGAGGCGACCAACGCTCCGCGCGTTGGATCGGCGGTCGCTTTTTGAAAAAAGCGACGGAAAAACTTTCAAACAGACAAAGTTCATCTAACCAATAAATCAAAATTTGAAATTTCAAATGATATCGCGATATTGCGAAAAATCGCAAAAAAGTCTTGACATTGTGAGGAAAAATGATATAAT
>JAZKYL010000033.1:0-8082 GCA_045612105.1 Eubacteriales bacterium | reverse complement strand
AATTCACGAAGTGAATTATTTCACATTCGGCATAGCCGAATATTTCACTTGAAAAACGAACGAGTTTATGATATAATAACAGTAGAAAGGCGGTGTTGTTATGGCAGATTCAAAGCTGCGTGATTTATCTACAGATTTTGCAGTTAAGGTCATCAAAATGTGTGATGGTATAAAAGGACATTATTCGCTTGTCAATCAGTTGGAGCGTTCCTCCACCTCTATCGGTGCAAATATTCACGAGGCGAATTATGCCCATAGCAAAGCCGAAATTTCCCTCGGCTTTGCGTCGTTGCGCTGAGACCCAGTCCTTCTGCCCCTGCCAAAAAAATCCCATCGCAATCGCGATGGGATTTTTTATCCAATCCGAAGGATTGGTATGTAATCTCACCGCAGGTGAGGATGGAATCGCCGCAGGCGCATGGCATCACGCGCCAGCGTTTATTTCCCTTCGGAATGATTACATACGCTCGCAAGTGAGCAATTCCATACCGCAGACAAGCTGCGGATCCCATACACGCCTTCAGCTTTGTTTCTCTTCTCAAGCCCGCGTTCGCTACAACGGCGGTCTTTTTTATTCTAATTCACCAAACAAATCTTCCATTGGCACGTCAAGTATTTTCGATATCACAAATATCTCCTTGTCGGTTGCGCTTCGCACTTGACCCTCAAGCTTTGAATAGCTGGTCGGATTAATATCGCACCCCATTACCTGCATTTTTGCAATAAAATCCTTTTGCTTGACTCCCTTGTCTTTTCTCAACTGCTCAATTTTCTTGCCAACCATATTAGCATTTCCATATTCTTTTTTGCGAATTTTCATGAAAAACCTCTTTTTTATTCTTTTTTAGAATTATATATCGAAAAAGCCTTGACAAAATTCCAAAATAGAATTATAATGTATACAATTCCAAATCGGAATAATAACATTAAGGAGAAAAACTCTATGGAAAACAACAAATACTTAACCTTGGCACGTCAGGCACGTGCGGAAGGCAACAGCGAAGACGCAAAGACCTACTACAACAAGGTCAGAGAGGAAAATCCCGATGACGGCGAAGCAAAATTCTTCTATGCTTTTTATGCGTTGTATGAAGGCACGAACGGAGAGATCCCCAAGAGATTTGCCAACGTATGTCAGGTAGTTTTCTCGGCAATCAAGATGATAAAAAATTCCGAAGCTCCCGTGGCAGAGCAGTATGCAACCATTTCCGAAATAGTGAACGCATTTATTCCTGAGACGTGGTCCTTGAACAGATACATGAACCACAAGAACCGCGAGACCAAGGTTGGCGATTCTTACGTTAAGGTGTTTGATCAGAGCGCTATCGTTTCCACTTGTAAGAACGGTATGTTTGCGATCCGTGATCTTGGTAACGAGATCGAAAAGCTTTATGACGGCGATGCGGGTGCTATGGCGATCGCTGTATTGGCTTGGAAAGAATACGTTTCTCTCGCGCAGAAATGGTACTCTTATCCTCCCAAGGGAGAGGCTGAGGTCTACGCTGAAAAGATCAAGAAGATCGATCCTTCTTACGAGATGCCCAAGAAGGCAGGCTGTATCTCTTTCTCAGGTAATAAGAACTAATGCCATCTATTCAAGCGGACGTTGATCTTTGCCGAAAGGAATATGAAAAACAGAGAAAGCTTGAGCAATTCGTCTGCCAAAGGCAGCTTAAAAGACCAAACACAAAAAAATGGCACGTGATCTTATTGTTTTCTGCCATACCGTTACTTTTACTTTGTGCGGTTCTTTTCTCATTCGCTTGGCAGACTTTTACAGTGTACAGAATACTCGTGTTTCTCATTTTGCTTCTTTTCATATCCGAATTATACGTAAGATTTTGTTTGGTTCAAACAGTAAAATGCTACCAACATTACGCAAAAGAGGAAACTCGGCGAAGATGTATGTGTGTTCCGTCTTGCAGTGAATATGCAATACTTTGCCTTGAAAGAATTTTTCCCTTGGCAGTTGCCTTGATAAAAATACGAATAAGATTATATAAGACGTGCAAGGGAGAAGATTACAAGCTTGATTTTCCATTTAAAAAAATGAATACCAAGTTCGAAAAAAAATATCTTAGTTGAATATTGCTTAACTGTATTCTGCGAAAGATATCTACTTACAGCCAAAAAAGCCAAGTCGAAATTCGACCTGGCTTTTTTCAGTGAAATTCGCCTTCGGCGAGTGAAATATTTCACATTCGGCATCGCCGAATATTTCACTTGAAAAACAAACGAGTTTATGATATAATAACAGTAGAAAGGCGGTGTTGTTATGGCAGATTCAAAGCTGCGTGATTTATCTACAGATTTTGCAGTTAAGGTCATCAAAATGTGTGATGGTATAAAAGGGCATTATTCTCTCGTCAATCAGTTGGAGCGTTCCTCCACCTCTATCGGTGCAAATATTCACGAGGCGAATTATGCCCATAGCAAAGCCGACTTTGTTGCCAAGTTTCAAATTGCGCTGAAGGAGTGCTACGAAACGGAATATTGGCTTGAACTGTTTGTAAAATCTGAATTGCTCGATCGTGAGATTGCAAAAGATTTATATAATCAATGTGGAACAATCCGCAGACTGTTAATCGCCTCTATCAATACGACGAAGGAGAACGCAAAATGAAAAAGAAATATGCTCCACTAACAAATGATGAAGTCCGCGTTATCAAAATCAGCGAAGAAGCTTTGTATGAGTTCATATATGAAAAATTTATCGATGAACAAGACACCTATTTAGACGTTGATCCCGTATCGGTTACAGATCATTTTTATATGGATTGGGAAAACCGTCAATTCATCATCTGCGCATATAAAACCGAAAACGAAAATGGTGAATTATTAGAACTACCCAAAAACATTGATATTGAAAAGTTAATAAATAAAATACCTGACACAACAACATCCATGTATACAAGCAACAGATATAAAAAATTCACCAAAAGCGAGCTTGAAGATTTGTGTAAATAATTATTACATCGATTCGTTTGCAAGCATGGAGTAGCACTGGAAAATAGCGTAGGGGGGACAACTCCCATCATCACCAGGGAGATAGTCTACCCTTGTAGCCAAAATCATAGACAAATAACACCCGCGAAAGGATAATTTTCTAAAAATGACCAGAGAACAAAAGCTAAAACAGCTGCACGACACCTTCATCTCCTGCGCCAATGCCTTTTGCAACAAAAGCGGAGGCTTATTTGTTGAAATTCTGCCCGAATACAAAGGCGACGAGACCGCAGAAAACCTTAAAACCTTATCCTCCCGCATATCCTACAATTCCTTCATCATTGAATTCAAATACACCGCGAAAAGCTTTTTGAACGTTGCGCAAAGCATTCTTGAATGTTACGTTTATCTCGAAAAAGACGAATATGCCATAGCAATTCCTCTGCCCCTTCTTCTCGACTATTGCAACGTTGACGAGCCCACCCCACTGTGTATTCCTATGATAGCATCTACTGACGGAATGCGCCAGGCATTCGACCATATCGGCGATACCCTCCTTGACCTTCTTTCGACACTTGATGCAATATGTAACGACGAAGATCGTAAATATAACGTGATACAAGCCTTTTGCGAGGAGGTAAATATAATTCTGGATATGAAGCTGCCCTCGCCCATAATCTGCGACGGTGAAAACCGCGCTTTGCCATATATACTTGACAACGACTATCTCTACTCTTTTATCACCCTGAGATTTTGCGCCGCACCCTTTATCAACGCTATCAAGGGAGATCTTACTACGGCGGCAAAGCAGTTAAAAAAGCAAAAAAAGCGTATGGGATACGAGGATAGAATGTTGCGCCTTTGGGAAAGCGATCAAATTTCCGTAAAAGAGCTGAATCACGTGCAAAAATATGCTAAAGCCCTCAACAAAAGCGGTGTCCCTAACCAATCGGCAAGAGAATTTTTCGCGTTCTTTTTGTCCTGGATAGTTCTGACCATCCCCTATTCGGCAGTCTACGTTGGCTTTTATATGCTTCTTGTAACACTGGAAAGTCAAAATTCAATTCTTGTTCTCGGCTCCCTATCCAATATCCCATATTGCATACTTTTCGCATTTCTCTCCGCCATCGCCACGAGCTATTATCTTAGATTCTTCTTTTATAAGCTCTTGTTCCCAAAGCAATACGATACCTACCGCGAGACCGACCAGATACAAAACGGCAAAAGCGACGACAAATTGATCAAGGGTCTGCTCATAATAATAGTAATTATAGCAATAATCGGAAGCGTGCTTCTGGCAAAATGGAATTTGAATTTCAAAGAAAACGGCTTTATTGACAACTCAAAATTCCTGTCTGTTAAAGGCGAAACATACTCGTACAGTGAGATAGAAAAGGTGTATTATCTGCCAAACAGAGTCAACGGCTTAGGCGAGACCATAGAATATCCCTCTTGGGTAATCAAGCTAAAAGACGGCAACGAGATCGACCTTTATGAGCTTGACGAGATCGAGTATTACGAGGATAAGCTGATCCCGCATTTAAAGGAAAAAGGAGTATTTATCGACGACTCCGAAAGGAATAAATAATTATGAAGCTATACGCCCCCAAATACTACAAGGATTTCGTCTGCATAGCCGATAAATGCAACCACAGCTGCTGTATCGGCTGGGAGATCGACGTGGACGAAGCCGCTCTCGAAAAATATGAAAGCATCAATGCTCCCTACGGAGAAACAATAAGAAAAAGCATCGATCATTCGGGCGACTGTCCCCATTTTCACCTTTTACAGGGCGAAAGATGCCCCCATCTTAACGAAAAAGGGCTTTGCAACATAATCTTAAATCTCGGCGAAGACTACCTCTGTCACATCTGCCGCGAGCATCCGAGATTTTACAACTATACAGCCCTCGGCAAAGAGGTAGGCCTTGGTATGTCCTGCGAAGAGGCCTGCAGAATAATTCTCTCATCCGATGGGTACCGTGAAATAGTCGAGGTCGGAGAAATAGACGAGATTCCCGACGAAATAGACTTCGACGTCCACCCCCACCGCAATAAGCTCTTTTCGATACTTTCCGACGAAAATCCGCCTTACATAGAAAGATTATCTTTAATTTCAAAGAAATACGAGGTCTCCCCCTCATCTCTCCCCGACGAAGATTGGAGAAAAATTTTGTCCTCTCTCGAATACCTTAACGAAGATAACAAAAAGCTGTTTTCCTGCTATTCGTCCGACCTATCCACACCCCAAAAGCTTGAAAAGCCCCTTGAGAGAGCTCTTGCCTACTTCATATACCGCCACCTGGCGGCAACCTATGATGAAAGTGAGCTTCGTGCCGCTCTCGGCTTCTGCCTTTTCTCCGAAAGGCTTCTCTGCTCTCTTGCAAAGGCACACGCCGACCGTGATTTTTGGGATCTTGCCCGAACGGTCTCCGAGGAACTTGAATACTCCGAGGAAAACACCGAAAATGTCAAAACCGAATTCTTGTTTTTGTGAAAATAAACAAAAAAATATATTTTCGGGATAAATAATTTCGGAAGGGTCAATTTTTTTCAAAATATTGACAAATAATATACGTAGTGCTATAATTCACAATGTAAAAAACAGAAATATCGCAATTTTTCGAAAAAAATTTCACTTGTTCAAAAAATATACATTGAATTTCGCCCGAAATTTTGATATAATATAATGTAAATTTATTTTTTGTTCCTCAAGACGAGTGAATTTACACGTTTATCCTTTGATTCTTAATATTTAGGAGATAAAAATTTATGGAACAGAACACAAGAAAAGTTGGTACGGTATCCCGCGGTATTCGTTGCCCCATCTTCCGCGAGGGTGATGACCTTGCGGCAATCGTAACCGATACCGTCATCGAGGCGGCTGAGTGCGAGGGATTTGAACTTCGCGACAAGGACGTTATCTCGATCACCGAATCGGTAGTAGCCCGCGTTCAGGGTAACTACGTTCCCGTCGACGCTATCGCCGAGGACGTAAAGAACAAGCTTGGCGGCGGCACCGTCGGCGTTATCTTCCCCATCCTCTCCAGAAACCGCTTCGCAATCTGCCTGCGCGGTATCGCTAAGGGATGCAAAAAGGTAGTGCTGATGCTCAGCTATCCCTCCGACGAGGTTGGAAACCATCTCGTTTCTATGGATGCTATCGACGCGTCGGGCGTTAACCCCTACAGCGACGTTCTTTCCCTTGAAAAGTACCGCGAACTTTTCGGATATGAAAAGCACGAGTTTACCGGCGTTGACTACGTCGAATATTACGGAAATCTCGTTAAGGAGTGCGGTGCCGAGGTCGAGATAATCTTCGCCAACCAGGCAAAGGCAATTTTAGGCTATGCCGACCACATCATCAACTGCGATATCCACACCCGCGCGCGCACCAAGAGAATTCTCCTTGAGAACGGCGCAAAGGTAGTTTGTTCCCTCGACGATATTATGACCGCTCCTATAAATGGCAGCGGATACAATGAAAAATACGGTCTTCTCGGCTCCAACAAGTCCACCGAGGACAGCGTCAAGCTCTTCCCCCGTGACTGCCGCGATCTCGTTCTCGACATTCAGGCGAGAGTTCTTGCTAAGACCGGCAAGAAAGTAGAAGTCATGGTATACGGCGACGGCGCGTTCAAGGATCCTCAGGGTAAGATCTGGGAGCTTGCAGACCCCGTTGTTTCCCCCGCTTATCCCGACGGACTTATCGGTACTCCCAACGAGCTTAAGCTCAAGTATCTTGCCGACAACGATTTCGCCGACCTCTCCGGAGAGGAGCTTAAAGCGGCTATCTCGGCATCCATCAAGGCAAAGGACGGCTCCAGTCTGGTTGGTAACATGGCGGCCCAGGGTACTACCCCCCGTCAGCTCACCGACCTTATCGGTTCTCTCTGTGACCTGACAAGCGGTTCGGGTGATAAGGGTACCCCCGTCGTTCTCGTTCAGGGTTATTTCGACAACTATACTAACTAATAGTGGAGGAAAAAATATATGAGCAACGTTCGTCCCGAAACAATGGAAAGAATTACGAACTTTGACCTTGCAAACGCGTTTATCGACGAGCAGGTCAAGGAGATCCGCGCGCAGGTTGGCGACAAGAAGGTTCTTCTTGCTCTTTCCGGCGGTGTTGACTCCTCCGTCGTAGCCGCGCTTCTTATCAAGGCTATCGGCAAGCAGCTTGTTTGCGTTCACGTTAACCACGGTCTTATGAGAAAAGGCGAGAGCGAGGCTGTTATCGAAATGTTCGGTAACGCGCTTGAGGCTAACCTTATTTACATCGACGCAACCGACCGCTATCTCGATCTTCTCGCAGGCGTTTCCGACCCCGAGAGCAAGAGAAAGATCATCGGTAAGGAATTTATTGAAATCTTCGCTGAGGAAGCAAGAAAGCTTGAGGGCATCGAGTTCCTCGCTCAGGGTACTATCTACCCCGACATTCTCGAGAGCGTTAAGGCGGCAGAGGGCAAGAAGGCGGTTAAGTCTCACCACAACGTTGGCGGACTTCCCGAGGACCTCAAGTTCGAGCTCTGCGAGCCCATCAAGCTCCTCTTCAAGGACGAGGTAAGAGTAGTTGGTGAGGCGCTTGGTCTTCCCCACGCTATGGTTTACCGTCAGCCCTTCCCCGGCCCCGGGCTTGGCGTAAGATGTCTCGGCGCAATTACCCGCGACCGTCTCCACGCGCTCCGCGAGGCAGACGCTATCCTTCGTGATGAGTTCGACAAGAACGGTCTTGCAGAAAAGGTATGGCAGTATTTCGTAGTTATCCCCGATATCAAGAGCGTCGGCGTTAAGGACGACAGCCGCTACGAGGGCTGGCCCGCAATCATCCGCGCCGTA
Organism: Eubacteriales bacterium; assembly: GCA_045612105.1. Classification (GTDB taxonomy): domain Bacteria; phylum Bacillota; class Clostridia; order Oscillospirales; family CAG-272; genus SVTX01. Next base: position 298 of record JAZKYL010000033.1, on the reverse strand, counting down.
AACACCAAGGACGCTATGACCGCTACCATCGAAGAGATCCCCTACGCAGTTCTCCATAAGATCTGCGCAAGAATTACCTCTGAAGTTGAGGGTATTAACCGCGTGCTTTACGACATTACTCCCAAGCCTACGGGCACAATCGAGTGGGAATAATCCATATGTTCCCAAACACACCCAAACAGTGTGTCTGAGACAAAACTAAATATTCTCAAATGAATATCGACCACCCTTGTTCGAGGTCAAACTCGACCAAGGGTGGTCTCTTTTTGTCGGCACTGTTATGGCACTTGTAAAAGGT
>JAZKYL010000032.1:0-4068 GCA_045612105.1 Eubacteriales bacterium | reverse complement strand
TAGCAGTGAGGCTTTGATAAAAATCCTCACGATTTCATAAGATGAAATGGCTACACTTCCAACCATTTTTTTGGGAAGTTTTTGAAGAGCTCGAGAAACTTTTTTCAAAAAGTTTCTCGAACGCGCCTCACCCGCGTCCCCGACAAATCAAAATTTGAAACAACAATTACATCAAAAAAACGACGGTCTGCTCAAAATAAGCAGACCGTTTACGTTTTGATTATTCAAATTATTATTTAGCGTAGTTTTTATATATGTTCAAAGCATCGTCTACAGCTGCCACCCAGCTTTCCGCTTTTGCGGTTATAAGCACGTATTTGTGACCGTTATTTCCCTGAGCAAACGATGCTACGCAATATCCGCTTTCCTCGCCTGTCCAACCGGTCTTTCCACCCTTGATTTCGGCGGTAGTGGGCTGAAGGGTTCCGTCGTTCAATCTGTTATGCAAGAAGCTGTGCCAGAAGGTGCAGCCCTCTCCCGGACGGAAATTGTCGCTTGGCTTATGGCTAAGAGAAGTAAGTATTTCCGCGCAGAAAGTATTTTTCATAGCGTATGCCATTATTACCGACATATCGTAAGCCGTTGAAAAGTGATATTGCTCGTGAAGTCCCGAGCAGTTAGTGAAATTTGTTGAGGGATGGTTTTCGGGGTCCCCGTCAAGAAGTCCAAGCTCCCTGACCTTATCGTTCATCATCCTGACAAATGCCGCTTCGCTTCCCGCAACGTACTCGGCAAGAGTTACACAAGCAACTCCGTCTGATTGGAGAATAGACGCGTAAATTAGATCTTTGACCGTAAGCTTTTCGCCCGGCTTGAATCCGTATCCCGAGTGTTCGCCGATCTCCGCGGAAATTGTCAGCACCTCGTCGAGAGACTTTTCGCTTGGAAGATTCTCATATACCACTATCAAGGTCATGATCTTTGTCATAGACGCGGGATATATGGTAGCTGTAGACCTTCTCGATGCGACTATTTCTCCGGTAGTCATATCCAACAAAGCGGAAAACTCTGAGTTTGTGCCCGAAATCGTGGCTGAATCCTCACGGTAGCCGGGCAGAGCCAGGGATATATTTTGCTTGAACGGATATTTGCTATTACCCGAAACAGGCTTACTTCCTACGTCGGTGGTGGGGGATTGAGGCTCGGAGGCGAGATTTACTGTCAAGAAATAAACCCCGGTAATTATTAATATAGCCAGAATTGCCGCGATCAACACCATAATTATATTCAAGGTGCCGTCGTCAATAACAATCAGCTTTTTTATCTTTTCTTTTTTTGAATTGAACGGAGCCATAAAATGACCGCTCCTTTCCATAAAATCATAAATACTAAATTTATTTTAACATATTCAAAGCTGTTTGTCAACCAAAAATTTTGAACAATAAAAAAGTCCGCAAAATCAGCGGACTCTTTTATTTCTCTGAATTATCAGAGGATGAAATACATTGTGAGGACCAAAACCACAAATACGATAGATACAACGGTAGTAGCGACGGAAAGCGCCTTGTTGTAGTCTGCTGCCTTGGATTTACCAAAGAAGGTTTCTGCTCCACCCGCGATTGTGCCGGAGAGCTTCTTGTCCTTGCCGGACTGGAAAAGCACGAGAACTACCAGAGCGAGTGCAAGAACCAACAGAACGATACCGAGAATTATTTCCAACATTTTTTCGACCTCCTTTGCGCGTGATCATTAAAAATCGATTATCAAAAATCAGTTGCGACGACCTATGTCAAATCGCGTACGTAGTATTATATCATACTTTTTATGAAAATGCAATAGCAAAATGCAAATTTTTTAAATTTTTCACAAAAAAACTAAAAAACGCGTTATTTTGAAAGTTTTTTGAAAATATTTTACCAAATTGCCGTTTAGATGTTGCTTTTTTCATTAATTTATGATAAAATATATGTATGTGTAGTTCTTAAGTAATAAATTTGACTGCATAATCATACCGCGGAGGTTATAAATGGATATTAAAATAAAAGCCGTTGGCGCTTACTTTACTCCCGAGGGCATCGTTGCCGATACCGTGAAAAACCCCAAATACGCTCAGTATACCGAGGAATGCGGTGATAATACTTACACTCTTTACGTGACCGCGGAGTATTCTCCCGCTGCGGTCTCTGTTCGCATCCCCGTTGAGATCGAGGTTGGCGATACCGTATTTATGAACGGATTCCAGTCGGCTACCGAGAGCCGTGAGCGTACCGTTGCGGAGAAAATGCGCGGTATAGACGTGGTTTCTGCTTATACACGCAACCTTTTTGCAGAAATGGTTGGCGGAGATTATTCTATCGTTAAATATAAGAATAAGCCCGGTGTTACTCACGGATTTTCCTATTGTTATTTCAGAAGCGGCGATAAGATTAGACTTTTTGCCTCTCTCGATGAATCCACCGGATATACCGTATTCAAGTACGACGCATGGACCTCTACACTTAAGATATCCAAGGATATTGAGGGAGTGAAATGCTTTAATAATTATAAGGCTGTCTCTCTCTTCTACGCAGAGGGAACCGAGGCTGAGGTCTTTGACAAATGGTTTGAGATCCTGGGCAAGAGCGAGAATCATCCCGCGCCCGCCCTTGTTGGATACACTACCAAGAAGCTGGACGCTATCGACGCGGGACGTATCGAGCGTAAGCTTAATGCGGTCAATACTTGCTTCCCCGTAAAGCCCAACGTCTATATCATCGACGGTGAGTACTGTGTTGCAGGCGATTGGATGGCATACGATGAGGAAAAATTCCCCGAGGGACTGGAGCCTTTGTCCGATGCCATTAAGGCAAGCGGACTTATGTCGGGACTTTGCATCTCTCCCTTTACTGTCAGTGAAAATTCAAAGATATTTGAGGATCACAAGGATTGGATCCTTTGCAAGCCCGATGGCAAGTTCCTTCGAGCAAAGAAGAATCTTTACGTGCTCGATTCCGAAAATGCCAATGTTCGTGAATACGTAAGAGAGGTACTTCATACGGTTCTTTATATGTGGGGATTTGATCTTGTTAAGCTCGACGACCTCTACGTTGCGGGAATTATTCCCTCGGGCGGCAAGAGCAGAGGAGAGAAGATGTGCTCGGCTATGGCATTCTTGCGTGAGTGCTGCGGCGGTAAGCTGATGTATGCCGATCATACTCCCCTTATGCCCGCATTCGGTATTGCGGATTACTGCGCGGTCAGTTGCGACGCGGTGTCTGATATCCTGCCTTCTGCATATTCAAAGAGATTTTACCGTGAAAGCGCATCTGTCAGAAATGCTTCCGCAGATATCGTGTTCAGACGCGGACTTAATAAGAGAGCTTTCCTGTCCGCTCCTTGTTCCGTATCTCTTGACGATAAGGAGTTCTTCCTCGACGGCAGACTTAACGTGGCTGAGCAGAACGTACTTACCAATCTTGAAGGACTCTTTACCTCGGTGCTTATCGCTAACGACAGCACCGCGGCGTATGATCAGAAGAAGAAGCGTCGTTTCAAGAAAATGTGCGATCTTACCAAGGCGACCGACGTCAAGGTGAAGAGAAGCGCAGGCGGATTCCTTGTCAGCTATAAGTTTGAAGGAAAGTCTTACGTTGTAAAATTTAAGTAATATTTTAAAATAAATCGGTCTGCCTCGGCAGACCGATTTATTATATATTATAATAATGAAGATTTTATTTCGCCACCGCGAGAATTCCCCAGCTTGCGGCATATGCCTCTATGTAAGAACCCTTGGCGCATTTGATCACAAGAAATCCCGAGCAATTTTCAAAGGCACCGTAGCCAACCGACGTTACAGAGGACGGTATAGAGATCTCACAGAGCTTTGCGCATCCCGAAAAAGCGAACCAATCTATATACGTGACGCTTTCGGGTAATATTACCTTTTCGATCTTGCTGTCCTTGAATGCGGCTTCGCCAATGGTAGTGACCGGGATTCCGTTTATATTGTTGGGAACAGTTACAGACGTGTCGTTGCCCTTATATCCTGTTATTGTTATTGTGCCTTTCTTGATTTCGTAGACGAAGGGATCGGTCGTAGTGATCTCAACGGGAGGGGTAATAACGGGGGGAGGAGTTATGGAAGGGGTG
>JAZKYL010000031.1:0-13020 GCA_045612105.1 Eubacteriales bacterium | reverse complement strand
CGCGCCCCCCCAAAGCTCGTACACTCGCTTCGGGGAACCCCGCCGCGGTCCCCCTTCCCCTACCTTGGGGAAGGCTTTGGTTTAACTGCAGCGCATCCTTATCTGTAGCCGAAAACCCTTATCACGGCTACAAAATCGCTTCACTTTCCGCTTTGCGTTAGCCCTCCCCAAGGCAGGGGAGGGGGGACCGCGAAGCGGTGGGTGAGGATGCCCCATTTAGTTTTACAACAGACCGACAAATCAAAATTCGAAAACCGCCTCGATGATCTCCTCAAGCTTCATCGACCTACTTGCCTTGAACAGCACCGCGTCGCCTTCCCTAAGGGTCGCTTTTATCTTTTCTGCAAGAATCGCCTTTTTTTCAAGATCCTTTTCCGAAAAAACCTTTTTTTCGTCAAATCCCGCGTCTATCGCCCCCTCGGCAATAAGAGAAGCGGACTGACCGAAGGTAAAGAGCAGATCAATTCCCTTTTCATAAAGGTATCTGCCCACGCGCTTGTGCATCGAATCGGAATTATCTCCAAGCTCCTTCATGTCCCCCAGCACCGCAACACGACGTCCGCTCACCTTGATAGCCGAAAGCGTGTCAAATGCCGCGCGCATCGACTCGGGAGCCGCGTTGTAGCAATCGGCAAGAACCGTGACTCCGTCCTTTTCATAAACGTTCATTCTCATACCTGTAGGAACGTAGGATGCAAGCCCCTCGCGGATGTCATTTTCGTCAACACCCATAAGATAAGCCGCAAGACACGCGAATCCCGCGTTGATTGCAAAATGCTCACCTATAAGCGGAACCCGAAGGTCAAAAATCATACCGCCTACGGTGCGGAAATCGAAATGGGTGCCGTCATTTTCTACTCTTACGTTGCTGACGTTGTCCATATAAATGGTGTCGTATCTGCCTGAATAATGATCCTCAAGCAAGGGCTCGTCGGCATTAAGAAGAAGAAAGCCGCCGTCGATAATTCCCTCGCCGATCTCAAGCTTGGCGCGCGCAATATTCTCTCTCGTGCCGAGATACTCAAGGTGTGAAGAGCCAATGTTTGTAACCATCGCAATAGTGGGATTGGCGGCATTTGTCATTCTTCTGATCTCACCAAAAGAGCTCATTCCCATTTCAAAAACCGCGACCTCGCACTCCTCGCCTGCCGCCATCAGCGACATAGGCATACCTATCACGCTGTTGAAGTTCCCCTCTGTGCAATAGGTCTTGAATCTGCGGCGAAGAATTGCCGCGCAAAGCTCCTTTGTGGTGGTCTTTCCAACGCTTCCTGTTATAGCAACCACAGGCATATATTTTCCGCTTCTGTAACCCTTTGCGCAGTCTGCAAAGGCATCGATAGAGTTTTCAACCACGACGTAAGCAACCTTTTTACCCGAAATATTAGTGGGCACGTACTCGCAAAGCACACAACGGCAGCCCTGCTCAATAGCCTTTATAATGTAATCGTGACCGTCAACCCTCTCGCCGCGGGTCGCGACGAACATAGTGTTCTCGTCAGCCTCTCTGGAATCGGTGCAAACGTACTCAAATTCGCAACCAAGCTCGCCGGTAAAATCATAAAGCTCACCGCGGCAATACTCGGCAATATTAACCATGCTCTCTTTTCCCAAACCTAATTTTATCTTCATTTCGTACCTCTTGCTGTTCTTACTGTGTCTTTATATAAATTCTCTGTTTTTCAAATTTTGATTTGTCGGTGAGTTTGAAATTGCCACGAGACTACTCATCCACCGCTGCGGCGGTCCCCCTTCCCTCACAAGGGAAGGCTAGGGGTTGGATGCATCGAGCCTTTAACTGTAGCCTAATAATCCTTTTCACGGCTACAAAATTGCAAACATTTTCGCCTTGCGTAAGCCTTCCCTTGTGAGGGAAGGGGGACCGCGTTAGCGGTGGATGAGTAGTCTACAAACGGTTAAAAATTTCGCCACCACTCACCCATAAATCGCAATTTAACAGTAATACTTCCTCACAAACTCCTTGACCAACTCTCGTTCCGAAAAAGGTCTTTTTCCATTTTTATCTATCTCATACTCCTCATGCCCCTTACCCGCAAGGAGAATTATATCACCCCGTCTGGCATTCTTCAAGGCATACTCAATAGCGTCTTTCCTACTCTCAATAACAATAAACGGCGCAGCATTTTCCCTGTCGATCCCCGAAATAATTTCGGAGATTATATCCGTCGTTCGCTCGCTTCGGCTGTTATCTCCCGTAATTATCACGTGATCCGCCATACTCGCCGCAATCTTACCCATAATAGGTCTCTTTTGTCTGTCTCTGTCACCGCCGCAACCGAAAAGCAAAACGATCCTCTGCCCACCTTTGGCAAATCCCCTCGCCGTCCGCAAAAGATTTTCAAGCGCGTCGGGAGTGTGCGCGTAATCAATGAAAACCGAAAACTCGCACCTGCCCTCAAGCTTCAACCGCTCAAGTCTGCCCACAGCACCGTAAAAATGGGCTAACGCATCCTTTATGTCAGCGGCAGAAACACCCAAAGAATGAGCAACTATGGCAGATTGCATAGTGTTCATCACGTTGAAGCTGCCAGGGAGCGGCGACCTGACACGCAACCTCAAATCTCTCGAAGTCAGCTTGTACTCAACACCGCGCTCGCCAAGCAGATGAATATCCTCGGCTGCAACGTCTGTCTCCCACCCCTCAGCCGAGCAAAGACGGACGGGAATATTTATTCTGTCGGCAATAAGTCTGCCGTATCTGTCATCGTAATTTATCACCGCCCGAAGACTCTGTGAAAACAAAATTTTCTTTGCGGCAAAATAGCTTTCCATATCACCGTGAAAATCAAGGTGATCCTCTGTAAGGTTTGTAAACACCGCAGTATCAAATACTATCGGCTCCACCTTGCCTAAAGACAGCGCATGGGAAGTAACCTCCATCACGGCAAATTCCGCGCCCTCGTCCGTCGCCACGCGAAGGATCTTGTAAAGCTCCTCGGGGTCGGGCGTGGTCATATTCGCCTCGGGGTCAGCGGGACGCACGTCGATCTTCTTTCCCGACACAAGGCAACCCATAGTGCCGATAAGCGCGCATTTCTTACCCGATCTTGTCAGTATCTCGTATATCAAACGGCACGTAGAGGTCTTACCGTTAGTCCCCGTCACACCGATCATTTTCAAATTTTTCTGCGGCTCACCGTAAAAGACCGAAAAAAGCCTTGCCGATGCCACCCTGGTGTTCTCGCATATAAGCGTCGGAATCCCGATCGCGGAAATATCCACCGTCTTATTTTCAACGGCAGATCTCGTCACCGCAACCGCCAAAGCTCCTCTTTTTATAGCCTCGCCGATATATAAGTGACCGTCGGTGCGGAGCCCCTCTATAGCAATATAGAGGTTTCCAGGCTCCACACGCGACGAACACGGGCATATCCCCGTGATCTCAACGTCCTCGGCAAAATTTTCCGTGACGTAATCAAATTTGCGTAATTTTTCTAAAATCTCTGATAAAAGCATCCCCTGTCCTCCGAAAATACAGTTTCAAAACATTATATTTTCGTATTCGGATAAAAATGACCTTCAGGGATTTCAAATTTTGATTTAGCGAACGGTTTAAAATGAAATGTTTCGCAAACGAAACATGAAATGATGCTTCGCATCATGAAATGTGCTACGCACATGAAATGAAATTCGCCTTCATTCATATGCGCTTCTGCGCATTTCATGTTCCGCAGGAACATTTCATGGCGCAGCCATTTCATTTGCCTTGTGGCAAATTTCATTGCGGTGCTCCGCACCGCACCCTACGTCCTATCCCCGTCATCGGGATATTCAAAGATAAGCTCAACCACGGTTCCCTCTTCGACAACCGTTCCGGGCTCGATCGACTGACTGTAAACGACAACACCCTTGCCCGACAGGTAATTCTTATTACCCGTGATCTTAATATTCAAATTAAGATTAGCAAGCGTTCCGTTAGCCGCCACCGCCGTCATTCCCGTAAGATCGGGAACCTTGACCGTCCTCTTCTCTCTCACCGCCTCGTCGGTGGTGTAAAGAATGATCTTAGCGTTTTCGGGCTCAACCTCCATACCGATGGCAGGAGACTGCGCCTTGACGTACTCGCCGTCGCCCACTACCTCAACCTCAAATCCGAGGCTCTCGGCAAAGCCCTTGACGAATTCGGTTCTTCCGTGAACCAAAGCAGGTGTCTGTAAAGTCTTTTTAGCAAGCTCCTCTTCGCTGTACTCGCGCTCAACACCGCAATAAGGAAGGATCTCCTCCATAAGATTGGCAAGATAAGGCGCGGCGATGGTACTTGCGTAAAGCACACCCTCTGTCGGCTCGTCAACCAAGATCATCGCCGTGACCTTGGGCTTGTCGTAAGGAGCGTAAGCCACCGCCGAACAAACGTAAGGCGTGTCGGTATATTCGCTCTTGGTATCTTTTTTCTCGGACGTACCTGTCTTCGCGGCTATCCTGTAGCCCGCGACGTAAGCGTTTTTCGATCCGCCGTCGCCCGAAACACCCTCTTCAAGCACCAAAGAGACCTTAAAAGAGGTCTCGGAGCTGATCACCTGACGGCGAACCGTATTTTCATAAGAGAAAATAACGTTGCCCTCGTTGTCGGTGACCTCCTTAATAAAGTGGGGAGTCACAAGATTTCCGTCGTTCGCCACCGCGTTGATGGCGGTAAGATGAGCGATAGGCGAGATTTTAAAGTTCTGTCCGAAGGACGCAACCGCCAAATTCAAGGGAGTCTGAGGCGAATCAAGGAAATCACTTTCACTCCAGAAGGTGCTGCCCTTTGTGGTAACACTTTCGCCCGAAATATCGATTCCCGACTTTTCAAAATAACCGAAAGCCGAAAAATATTCAAGATATTTCTGCGCTCCGATCTTCTCACCCATCATCATAAGCGTGGGGTTGCAGGACTGCTGAAGACCGCGGGCAAACGTCACTCTTCCGTGACCCTTGTGGTCGTGACAGTGGATCCTCTGACCCAAAACGTAATGATGACCGGGGCAATTAAAAAGCTCATTTTCTTTAACTAAATTTTCTTCATATGCCATCGCCGCGGTGATGACCTTGAAGGTCGAACCGGGATAATACATCTCGTTGATCGCCTTGTTGCTCCAAGCCGACATCATAAGCGTCTGGGAAAGAAGATCCTCAAACTTTTCATAGGTGTCAAGCGGCTCCTTGACCGTGCTCGCCTTTTGCGCTGTCTTGCGGCAATATATCTCAAGTGCCGCCGCCGCGTATTCTTCAGTTCCCTCGGTGAGCCCAAGCTCCTTTAACTCTTGGCAACCCGCCGCCAAAACCTCCTTGAGCTGATAATTCAGCTCACGGGGGTCGTTAAGATCGTAGTTCGGATAGACCGCCATAGCAAGAATAGCTCCCGTATCCGTGTCCATCACTATACCGCAGGCGCGGTTCTTGCCGCCCGACTCGATATAAGTGGTCTTAAGCTGCTCCTCAAGCTCCGCCTGAATGTAAACGTCAATGGTAGTGGTAATATTGTAACCGTCGATAGCGGGAATGTAGCTTTCGTAATCGTAAACCAGCTCGTTTCCAAAGGAATCCTTGGCGCCTATGTACTTTCCGTCAGTACCCGAAAGTATCTCGTCGTACTGATATTCAAGTCCGTAAAGACCCGAGCCGTCGCCGCTGGTAAAGCCAAGGACGTGACAAGCAAGCTCATCGTAAGGATAATATCTCTTGCTGGTAGCTTGCAGATGCAAAAGTGCCATATCGTCGATCTCGGCTTCGGCAATAAACGCTCTTACCGCGTCTGCCTGCACCTCCGTGATGTGCCTTGCCAGGGTTCTGTCGCGGTATTTGACGTACCCCGCCTGCTTCATCACGTCGTCGTAGCTCAGCCCCAGCGTGTCGATCTCCGCCACACCCTTGGCGATCATATCCGCGTAATCCACACCCTTCTCATCGCTTGCCCTCTGTATCGCCGCGGGGTCAAGGAATAGACGGTAGGTGGTCACGTTGGTAGCAATAACGATTCCGTTGGTGTCGTATATATTTCCTCTGTTTGCGCTAACCGTGGTCTCCTGGGTGATCTGATCTATTACCTTTTGCTCAAATTCGCCAAACTGAAACGTCTGATAAATAAAAATACGTAACGAAAGCAGAATAAACAATAAGCTCAATACTATACACAGTATCCCCGCCCGTCGCCTTACCTTCGTGCTGGGTGTTCCTCCCTCCATCGCAGATCTCCTTTTGTTCGAATTTTACAAATAATTATATGCCTTGTCCTCTTGTAATATGCCGCAAAACAATACTGTTTTCGGGTGAAAATCGCTCCTAAAATAGATTTTTAGGGCAACCGCACGAGCCGCCCGAAGCACCTAAAAAAGGACGGCAGACAATCGTGAATTGCCCCAAAATATAATGAACACAACCGGGGATCTTCGACAGAACCTCAGTCCTTAATAAACCCGATAGCCTTGAGGATCTTGATGATAACAGAATCTCCATCATTCTTTTCGTCAAGGATCACGATCCCTTCATCCTCGGTCACGTCGATAAACTTCGACGTAGCGTAGTCACCGCTGATCATACCGTATTCCTCCACGGCGATCCGCTTGATCTCGATCATATTCGAGTTTTCAATAAGCTTTCCGTCAAGATCATTTTTCTGAATTTGAAGCTGTTCGATCTGATATTCAAGCCGGTTTACGTCACTCGAGGCGCGGCTCACCATAACCGTACTGCTGACGATAAGCATAAGCGACAAAGTCACAATAAGCATAGTCGAAAGCACTCCGCGAGGGATTCTTTTCTTCTTCCCCTCAACGACCGTCTCTTCGGACTGTTTCTTGAACTCATCGATAACGAAAACCGATAAAAAGTCAAGAACGAAATCCTTAACGCGTCGTTTTACGGCGAGCCACAGAGCTTTTTTTGGCGGTTTACCCGATTCCTGCACACTTTTTGCAGCCGCCTCTGCTTCCTTGTACTCATTTTCCGCGCGAGTTGCGAAGGAAGGTAGCTTGTAGCCCCTGAGATCCTTATAATAAGCGGCAAAATCGTCTGAACTCATATACGTATTGCCGTCTATCTTCAGCGTTCTGTATTTTTCGTCCATAGCGGACACGCAGTCAAGCTCGATTCCGAGCATTTCCGCGTTTCTGCGGATCTCGGCGCTCTTCGCCTCCGAAAGACCCGTCTTTATGCCGCGATTTTTGAATTTCTCGCACAGCATATCAATATATAGCGCACCGATGTCAATGCCGCCAAAGACTCCCGACGGACTGCCCGTCATAGGCTCTGAAATTGCGGCAGAAACTCTCGCTCCCGTCTTTTTCATCGACTTCCTCCATTTTTCGGGGCAAAGCGACGACCTTCGACGAAGCAAACGCGCCGTTTACCCTATATTTTCTCCGCCACACGGAGCTTCGCGCTCCTCGATCGCGGATTTTCCTCAAGCTCGATATCGCTTGGCAATATCGGCTTTCTTGTTATCACGTTGACCCTGGGCTTTCGTCCGCAAACGCAAACAGGCAAGCTCCTCGGGCAGTTACAGCCGCTGGCAAGATCGGCATACGTCTGCTTGACTATTCTGTCCTCAAGCGAATGGAACGTAATAATTGCCACCCTGCCCTCGGGATTCAGAATGTCCACCGCGTCGCGTATAGTGGGCTCAATAGCGTCAAGCTCACCGTTGACCTCAATGCGTATCGCCTGAAAAGTCCTCTTCGCGGGGTGATGACCGCCCTCTCTCGCAGATGCGGGGATCGCGCTCTTGATTATATCAACAAGCTGACCCGTGGTCTTGATATCTTCTTTTTCACGGTATTTGACTATCGCCGCCGCAATCTTGGGGGCAAATCGCTCTTCACCGTAATTGTAAATAACCTTTTTAAGCTGATCTGCGCTGTAAGTGTTCACCACCGTGTAAGCGTCAAGCTCGTTTCGCCTGTCCATTCTCATATCGAGAGGCGCGTCGGTGTTGTGAGTAAACCCGCGCTCGGGCGTGTCAAGCTGATAGGACGAAACCCCAAGATCAAGCAGCACTCCGTCGATCTTGTGGACCCCAAGCATCAGGCAGCTCTCTTTTATTGACGAAAAATTGTTTCTCACAAAGGTAACTCTGTCGCTATAGTCGCGAAGCCGCTCACCTGCCGCCGCGATAGCCGCGTCGTCACGGTCAATGGCGATCAGCCTGCCGCCCGAAGTCAGCCTCTTGACTATCTCAAGGGAGTGTCCTCCGCCGCCCGCAGTTCCGTCAACGTAGATTCCGTCGGGCTTAATATTCAAAGCATCTATGCACTCGTCAAGCAGAACCGAACGGTGCGAAAAATTAATCTTTTTTTCCATCGTCAGAGTCCTAACCTTTCAAGCTCTTCGCGTATCTCATCGGCATCCTCGCCCTCGATCTCGGCTACGTAATTGTCAAGCGACCATATCTCGCAATAATCGCTGCAACCGACAACCATAGCTTCTTTCTTGATCTCCGCATATGCAAGCAGAGATGCAGACAGCACGATCCTTCCCTGAGAATCGGGAGAGACCTGCGCCGCGTTTCGGTGCAGATATCTCAATGCCTTTTCGGAGATCTTTCTCTCCTGAGCGCGTATCGGAACGAGATATTCCTGCCACGCCTCAAGTGAATACATCTTGAGGATCGGTCTGCGGATGTCGCGAACCACCATAAAAGTCTCGCCAAGCTCTTCTCTGAACTTCGCGGGAACAAAAATTCTGTTTTTCGAATCAACACTGTGCTCAAATTCACCTGTGAACATTAGGAATGCCTCCTTTCCGCTGTCTTCGGAACGTTCAATGACACGTAAATCGTGGGATCAGGGTGAAAACTCCACCACAATCCAACACTTTCGCTCCATTTCGCTCCACCGGGATGTAAATATTATAATATACAAATCCAAAATAATCAAGGGGGTATTTCAAATTCCCCAAATAAATCGTTCAGTTTTTAAAAGTTTTTTATTCCTTTTCCTCTTTTATCCCCCCACATAAACCCCAAAACCGCCCCTTTTGATGCCTTTTTACAATTCTTTTCAAGTTCTTACATTTATTTCCAATTAGTGAATGTAACTATGCTTCAATCCACAGATAAACCGCAATTTAGCGGTGAGTGGTGATGAAAATATAAATCGTTTATAGACTACTGATCCACCGCTGCAGCGGTGGATGAGTAGTCTCGTTGCAATTTCAAACTCACCTACAAATCAAAATTTGAACAACGAAAAATCCACCCCCGACAAATTCGGGGGTGGATTTATGTAAAAACCAAATTATTAAATTATTGTCTCAAGAATCTCACTCGTCAGTCTCATCTTTTTTTCTTTTGATGAAAATGAAAACCGCAGGAACAATTACCGCAAGAATACCACCGCTAACGCTTCCGAGACAACCACCCGATTCACCTGCATTGGCATCAGCTTTCGTGTCAGCCTCTACCTTGGCTTCGGTTTTCACCTCAGTCTCAGTCTCCGTCTCTGTCTCAGTCTCCGTCTCGGTCTCTGTTTTAAGTCCGGTAGTCTCCTCGGGCTCAGGCTCAGGCTCGGGCTCAGGCTTGGGTTCAGGCTTGGGTTCAGGCTTGGGTTCGGGACTTGGCTCGGGCTTAGGCTCGGGATTGGGTTCGGGCTTGGGAGTAGGTGTAGGTGTGGGTGTAGGAGCAGGATAGATCTCGGTTTCCGTTTCGGTGCCAATCTCCCCATTACTTACGGTCTCGGACTCGGTCTCGGTTTCGGTCTCGGTTTCGGTCTCTGTCTCGGACTCGGTCTCGGACTCGGTCTCGGTTTCGGGGGCGAATTCGCCGTTAAACAAGATGATAGCGTAAAGAAGACATTCGTTAGATTCCTCAATGAAGATATTCTCCCACTGATGTTGGCTGCCACCATAATACACATACTGCAGATTATAGCAATTATAGAATGCATCACCATTAATGCTTGTTACACTGTCAGGGATAGTTATGTTGGTGAGGTTGGTGCAATTGGAGAAAGTGCCACAAGCAATGCTTGTTACACTGTCGGGGATGATTATTCTCTCAAGACTTGTACACCAATTAAACGAAAATTCACTAATAAATATTACACTGTTGGGGATAGTTACGTTTATAAGGTTTGTGCACCAAGAGAACGCATTATATCCAATGCATATAACGCTGTCGGAGATGGTTATGCTTATAAGATTTGAACAGTAAGCGAACGCACAAGAACCAATATCTGTTACACTGTCGGGGATTATGAACTCGGAGTCGGTTTTTCCGATAGCATATTGCAAAAGATGTGTTCCGTCTTTACTGTAGAGATTTCCGTCTATTGATTTATAATAGTCATTATTTTCATCAACCGTTATATCAACAAGACTTTCACACCAAGAGAACGCACTATGTTCAATGTATGTAACGCTGTCGGGGATGGTTATGCTTATAAGATTTGAACAGTAAGAAAATGCATCATAGTCAATGTATGTAACGCTGTCGGGGATGGTCAGGCTCGTAAGACTTGAGCACTCGGAGAACGAAGAGTTACCAATAGTTGCTACACTGTCAGGAATAATAAATTCGGCATCGGTTTTACCAATAGCATACTGTATAAGAGTTGTAACGTTCTTATCGTAGAGATTTCCGTCTATCGATTTATAATATTGATTATTATCTTCAACAGTTATATCTGTAAGGCTATAGCATCCGAGAAACACGTATGAAGCAAGGTAAGTGACGCTATCGGGGACGGTTATACTCCTGAGTTCCGAACAATAGCTGAATGCCTGCATGCCAATGGTTGTAAGCTGACTGTCTCCTTCGAAAATAACGTCGGAAAGATTTTCGCAGCTAAAAAACGCGAAATCATCAATCTTTACAACACTTTCGGGAATGGTGACGCTTCTTATCTCAGTATAATTGAATGCATCAGGTCCTATAATTGTAACCGGCAGACCGTTGAAGGTTGCAGGAATGATCATATCTATAAGATACTCTGAGCCAACCCCCGTTACCATATAGGCGGTACCGTGATCTATAAGTTCAAAGTAAAGGCCGGTGAACGGATCGAAGTTGCTTTCAGGATCGGGATTGGGATCGGGAGCTTCGGTATCGGTTTCACCGCCGCCGACGTCACCGCTAAGGCTAGCGAAGTAATCAAGAGCATAGTTTTCTGCATCCTCATAGTTGCGGAAGAAGCCCATTTCGCAAACCTCAAAGTAGAGGGCATCGGGGGTGTAAGGATCAAGGTCAAGAACGTCAAGACGTACGCCGTTGATTCTGCCGCCGTCTGCCATGGTAATATCGTTACCGTCAGCATCCTTGCCGATAACGTCGTCGACGTACTCTTCAACAAGGTTTACCGTGAAGTAGTGATATACGTCGTCACCGATAACAAATGCTTCATCACAGACCCAAATGTCTGCGACATGAGCACTTTCGGGAGCTATGATGTCGCCTAACATATAGTAGATCTTAGCTTCTTCCCAAGCCTCGCACTCGGTCTTGTCATCGCCGCCGCAAGTACAGAAGTTTTTGGTGATTACCATGTATGTGGGGAAATCTGCGATGCTGCAGCTCTTGGACGGCTTAACCTTCCAAACACCTGCGTCATTTGTACCACCTCTGCCTGTTACTGCAACGTTGAAGTCATCGGTGATCTGGATCAAAGAACCGGTTTGAGAGTTAGGAATCTGCCAAAGATCGCTGTCCCTCAAGTTACCGGTCATAAGTATAGCGGGCTGACCTTCGGGAACCTCCTCGGGAATAATAGGACCTGCAATTTCAATCATATCAGAGTAGTTCTCGGGGTCCTTGGAATAATATCCGGTAGGAGTGGATGCGTCAGCTGCGTTGGTACCGAACTTGGTAATGGTAGCGGACTGCTTACCGCCTGCAGAGGTGTGATACATAGCAAAACCGATGTATGCCATAGAGGAAACGGAAGGATCATCGTGACCGAATGCCTCGTTAAGGTAAGCGTCAACCTTGTTAGCAGTGTGGCCATCGGCAACAAGAAGCGCAGAACCGTTGATGGTCATGTGGTAACCGGTTTTAGCATCATATGTGATCTCAACAACGAACTTGTCGTAATTAACACCATTCTTGGTCTCTACAAGAGGAGTATCGATTCTGGAGCTGCCGCAAGCGGTCCACTGCTCTTTCATCCACTGGATAGACTTGCAAGTACCGGCTTCTTTACCGGGACGGATAAGGGCCTGAACACCGTATCCGTATTGAGGATCAGCACACATTGGATCAAACTTTTCCTGGTTCCAGATGTTAATGTTGAACCACTTGTCACCTGCTTTGTAGTCAAATTCTTCAACAACCACCTCAAAGTAGATACCCTGCTTCAGGTCATAAGCCTGAGTAGACTGCATATGGGTAAAGGGTGACTGGTGAGCCCAGTTAGCACCGACGGAATGAAAACCATCAAATATGCCTTCATAGTCGTAACCGGCAACGTCGGTCTTTGCTTCGTCCGCAATGTTGTAGCCATACTGGATAGCTTCACCCCATGTGGTCCAATCTCCACCCTCAACTGCCGCGGTAGGCATTGCAAACGCGGGAATCGACGCGATCATAATTGCCAAAGCCATAATAAATGCAAATCTTCTTGTGTTTTTCATAAATTTCGTCCTTTCTTGAATTAGCAAAATCACATTTAAATATACTATTTGATATAATAATTATACAACACAATTTCAATATTGTCAATACCGTTGACAATATTCTACCACCCTTTCTGCCTAAAAACACCACCCTGAAAAACCAATGCGATCAACGCTGCTAAGTCATTTTCAAATTTTGATTTGTCGGGGGACGCGGGGGAGGCGCGTTCGAGAAACATTTTGAAAAAAGTTTCTCGAGCTCTTCAAAAACTTCCCCAAAAAAGGCTGGAAGTGTAGCCATTTCATCTCATGAAACCGTGAGGATTTTTATCAAAGCCTCACTGCTATCGTATTTCGGGTGTATTGTAAACTCTTTTGTTTAAAAGGTTTCAAATAAACTTGCAACACGATAGAAGATAAACTTCGGTTAAAATCAATACGGTTTCCCAATACTATATTGGTGAAATTTTTATCCTT
>JAZKYL010000030.1:0-2727 GCA_045612105.1 Eubacteriales bacterium | reverse complement strand
GGTTTCAAAGGGATAATCCTCAGCTACAAGCCTTGTTTTTTCCTTAATTTTCGCCACTTGCTTAAGGGTTAAATTATCGGGGCTACCCATCTTGATCCATTCCGCCTTAGGATTACAATGCGTATCGTCAATGCGTTGAACGGTAGCTGTTTTTGCTTTGCAGTTAATTTCTAACCTGATCTCGTGAGAGTCATTTTTGAAATAATCCTGATCCTGTGCAAAGAGCAAAATTTGCGTTTTATCTCCGTCAACGAACGCCGCATATTCCACTGCTTCGTTTGTACGCATAGGTAATTTAAGACGCTTCCCATAGAGCTGTGATAAGATTTTGAAGCCCCAGAAATTAGGCTTAGGAATACCGTCGTTAGATACTATACCAAAGCTACCGACAAATGGCTTTGGCAGCATGAATTGCTCCTCAAACAGATCAGAACAACACCAAAACATATATCCGCCCAAGGTATTATTGAGATCCATACAGCTCTTTACCGCGAATGCCGCCGAATATTTCTCATCGTGTACGGGAGAACCGAACACCGCCATAGAGTTCCACTCGGTAATGAACAAGGGGAGGTCTCCGACCTTTGCCTTTGCCTCGTCGTCCATACGGGCAAGCGTTCCCTTATCCCAACGGAGAAAATCCTCGGGAAGAAAGAACATATTAGTCATCGCGTCGCTAAGAGGCTTGCGGTTCTTGACCGCGTCCATAGCGGAGGTAAACATCTGCTTAACATTCTTGTAATTAATAAAGTTTCCAAATGCATCTCCGGGATAATGGTGGGTAGAAACAAAATCGCAAGGAACATTGTTTTGTTCACAAAAATCGAGAAAATCCTTAAGCCAAAGACAAGCACTGGTTGAAGGGCCGCCTACTCGCAACTTGGGTGAAACTTCCTTTATAGCCCTTACCGTTGCTTCGTAAAGCTTAAAATACTCCTTTTTCGTACCGGCAAAAAAGCAGCTTAAATCTGGCTCGTTCCAAACTTCAAAATACCAAGTCTCAACCTCTTCCTCGCCGTATCTATCAATAAGAAAACGAATAAACTTTTTAATATACTCGCTCCACGCCTTAAGAGATTTCGGCATAGTAATATTGGGGTCGTATCTGAGGCCCAGCTTTTTTCCGCTTGCAAGAGCAGAGGGCATAAATGAAAGCTCTACGAAGGGCTTTACACCGCAGGATAGAAGATTATCGTAAACGTGTCCTACCTGACGGAAATTGATTTCTTTAATTTTATTGTTGAAGGGAACCGATCTGAACATTCTGCAATCGCCCATCCGCTGATAGGTGAGCATATCGTCGTCAAAAATACCGTGGCAGCGTATGTATTTGATGCCAAGCTCATCGTGAGAGAGCTTAATATGCTCGCGCACGTCGGTTCTGTGAAGCTGGTATGCGTGATCGTTTCCAAGTCCAAACTGCCATGAAAAATCAGTTGGTATCGTTGGTGTATTTCGATCAATTGTGATTTCCATAAAAGAACCTCTTTTAAGTGATTTTATTCTTCAGAATTTTTTGAAAGAGCTACTTCCTTGCGCTTTTCAAGCTCTGCGTTTATTTCGGGCAGCTTTTTCTCAACGTCAACGAACGGAAGTAGGATAACTACCACGAGGGCAAGCGCCGCGTCAAAGAGATAGAAGGCGCTGTTCATAAAGCTGATAACCTCTGCGCTGGGCATTACACCCTCAACGTCAACAAAGCCCATTTTGAGAATAGTTGACTCATATCCGCCTGCAAAGGGAGCGTAAATGAGCGCCTGCAAAGCCGTAACCACCGCAACACCCATAAGTCCTTCAAGACGAAGGTGTGATTTGTGCTCAATGCTATCGTAAGCAAAGCACAGAAGCGTTGCAAATATGTATGCATTGGGAAGCCAACCCATATTACGAAGGAAGCCACCGATAAAAGCAATAACTATATTGCTCGGGAAAAGCCAACCCATAATACTGCCTACAAGCACGAGCGAGTATCCGAGAACGGTTAGGTTCTTAATGCCCATCTTCTTCACAAGAGGATAGATGCAGAAAGCACCGATGCCAAGGGGAGCTCCTGTAATCACCATATAAATGGTAAACATCAAAGGATTGTTAACGCCGTCAAGCAAGAACTTGATATAGAAATACTGAACGTTACCGCCCTTGAAGTTATCAACGATGCCGCTGATGGTGAAGATGATTATAAGAATAACGTAATACTTGTTTGTAAAGAGTGCCTTGAGCTGATCCTTTAAGGGAATTTCATTTTTTTGGAGAAGACCGCTTGCTTCAATCGATACGTCCTCCGAAATACGCTCACGGGTGTAGAAATATTCCATAAGCACAAGAGGAATAGCAACAAGGGACATAATTACCATAAGAAGAGGATAACCGTTAATATCCTTTTCAAGCCACATGGGAAGAAGCACCATATTGAACACCATACCGATAACAATACCCGAAAGAAGTGTCCAGGACATTTTACGGATAAACTGAATTTTAGTCTTTTCCTTAGGCTCACGGGTTGTCAGTGAGCAAATCGTATCTCTGAAAAGGTAGAAATAAGACGAGCCAACGGTGTGATAGCATATAAGCAGGAAGAAGAAATAATACCAATATGCATCACCGAGAGTTTTTCCGGGAAATAAGAATATAAGTCCACCAATCGCAACAGAAACGAATCCGAAAATTAAGAACCACGGACGCATACGGCCCTGTCTTGAATTGGTTTTTTGAATGAGAAAACCGTTA
>JAZKYL010000029.1:0-10558 GCA_045612105.1 Eubacteriales bacterium | reverse complement strand
GCTCGGCATTCACCCCTCTGTGGCGCTTTGGAAGGATAAAGGAGTTTCGCCCTCTGCGGAGGGCGACCGCCGGTCGCGGCGGCTCCGACGAGCTTTTGAAAAAGCTCGAGCAAAACTTCTCGGCAAACTCGCCGTGAAGTCCCCGACAAATTGCAATTTAACAACACATCAAAAACTATTGAAAAAAAATATGAATTACAACACAAACAATCTAAACGAAATACCCGTCACCGCGCTATACGGTGTGGGCGGTGTCAAGGCAAAGGCTTATGCCGCGGCAGGAGTCCACTCAATCCTTGACCTGCTCTACTACTTCCCTCGCGCCTACGAGGACAGAGGAAATATCAAACTTCTCGCCGAGACAGAGCCCGACGGCAAAAGCGCGGTGGTTCTGACCGTTGCCACAGAGCCAAAGGTGGCAAACATCAAGCGCGGAATGTCTCTCCTAAAATTCCGCGCATTCGACGACAGCGGCGTCTGCGATATAACATATTTCAATCAGAATTATTACAAGGACAAGTTCCCCATCGGCTCAACATTTCGCTTTTACGGCAAGGTTGAAAAAGGCAAGACGAGATACGAAATGACCTCCCCCGCCGCCGACCCTTGGGTGGACGAGATGCCGCCTCGCTCCTTCTACTCGGTCTACAGGCTCTCGGAGGGCCTTTCGCAGAAGCAGATATCCCAGAACGTTGAGGCGGCTTTGGAGATGGCAAGCGTGTCCATGCCCGATCCGCTCCCCGAGGAGATACGCGAGAAAAACCGACTTTGCACTATCTACTACGCTCTCCGTCAGATACATTTCCCCGAAAGCTACGCGGCTCTGGCAACGGCTAAAAAGCGGCTTATTTTCGACGAATTTTTCCTTTTCGCCACGGGTCTTTCGCTGTCGGGCGGCAAGATACAAAAGCAGACTGCTCCCGCCTGCAAGAATACCGACATTTCCGCTCTCCGCGCCCTTTTGCCCTACTCCCTGACATCGGCGCAGGAGAAAACGATCAGCGATATTGCAAGTGATATGCAGAAGAGCGAGCCTATGAGCCGTATAGTCATCGGTGACGTCGGTTGCGGTAAGACGGTCTGCGCCACGGCGGCGATATATATGGCGGTGAAAAACGGCTACCAGGCGGCACTTATGGCTCCTACGGAGATCCTTGCCACCCAGCATTATAACGACCTGAAGCCGATCTTCGAGGCTTTAGGCATACGCTCCGCCCTTCTCACGGGCAGTTGCACTGCGGCGACAAAACGCAAGATCCACGCGGCAATGCAGAGCGAGATAGAAGAGCTTCGTCTTGACGTAGTTATTGGAACACAAGCACTTTTGTCGGACGGCGCGGAATTCATAAAACCGGGGCTTGTCATCACCGACGAGCAGCATCGATTCGGCGTAAATCAGCGCGCGTTGCTCTCGGAAAAGAACAAGCATACCCACGTACTGGTCATGAGCGCGACGCCTATTCCCCGCTCTCTCGCTCTCGTTATGTACGGCGACCTCTCAATGTCCAAGATCGACGAAATGCCCCCCGGACGACAGAGGGTGGATACCTTCTTCGTTGACGAAAGCTACCGCCCGCGCCTTGACAACTTCATCCGCAAAAACGTTGACGAGGGCGGTCAGGTTTACGTAGTCTGCCCTGCCGTTGAGGAAAGCGAGCTGGAGGAGGGCGAGATCGACCTCTCCGAGATCGCGATCTACGGCGAAGAACTTGAAAGAAACAAAAAACCGCCCCTCAAGGCGGCGGTGCAGTTTGCCGAGGAGCTTTCGGAAAGACTCCAGGGCTATAATATCGCATTCGTCCATGGCAAGATGAAGACGGCGGAAAAGGACAACGTTATGCGCCGCTTTGCCGCGGGAGAAATACAAATTTTGGTCTCCACCACGGTCATTGAGGTGGGTGTCAACGTGCCCCGCGCCTGCTTGATGATTGTTGAGAACGCCGAGAGATTCGGTCTCTCCCAGCTTCATCAGCTCAGAGGACGAGTTGGACGCGGACAGAGAAAATCCTATTGCGTGCTCGTCAGCGGTGCCGACGGCAGACTTGGCGACAACGCAAAACAGCGACTCAAAACCATGTGCGATTGCTACAACGGCTTCGACATTGCCGAGGAAGACCTTAAATTACGCGGTCCCGGCGACTTCCTCGCCCTCTCGGGCAACGCGTCGATCAGACAAAGCGGCTCCCTCTCCTTTAACCTCGCCGATATGTGCGAGGATAGTGAGCTTATGACCACCGCCTTCGCCGAAGCGAAGGAATACCTCCAAACCGACCCCCATCTTCAAAACCACGAACCCCTCCGCCAAGCGGCAGAGAGAATGTTTGAAACCCAGGGGGATATTATTAGTTAATTTAATACTCTAATACAAAAGCGAGCCTCACAGCTCGCTTTTGCTTTTATTCGCATTATTCGGGTTTGTAATTATAAATTATCTCTGAATTGGTAAGATTTTCGTTGTATAAACCAATCGAAATCTCGTTCCACTGCTCCTCTGAGCAGGTGTAATATACCGTTGTAAGATTTGAGCAACCGAAGAACGCATAATGCCCAATGCTTATGACACCGTTTGGGATAGTGATGCTTGGAAGACTTGAGCAACTGTAGAACGCACCATAACCAATGCTTGTGACGCTGTCGGGCAAGTTCACGCTCGTAAGACTTGCACAACCTTCAAATGCCAAATCACCAATGCTTGTAACGCTGACGGGCAAGTTCACACTCGTAAGGCTTGAGCAACCGGAAAATGCACTATCATAAATAAGCTTTGTATTTGCATTTATTTCGCACGATGTAATAGAGGTATTCTTTGCCTTAACAAGCACCAAGTAAGGATTAGTCTCATTTCCAAGATAATATGCGTCACCGTATTCATTGTAAACGAGATTTTTGCAATTCCAGAACGCAGAATAACCAACGCTTATGACACTGTTGGGAATAGTGATGCTTGTAAGCCTTGAACAATAAGCGAACGCATACTCTCCGATGCTTGTGACACTGTTTGGGATAGTTATGCTCGTAAGGTTATGACAACCGAAGAACGCATCATCTCCAATGCTTGTGACGCTATCGGGTATAGTGATGCTCGTAAGTCTTGAGCAACTGTTGAACGCAGAAGCTCCAATGCTTCTGACACTGTCGAGGATAGTAAAGCTTGTATCAGATTTGCCTGAAGCGTATTTAATAAGCATTTTGCTATCCTTGCTATACAAATTACCGTCTATTGACTTATAACTTGCACTATTTTCATCAACTATTATGTTTGTCAGACTTGAAGAACCGTCAAATGCATAATCACCAATGCTTGTGACACCGTTGCCGATAGTTACGCTCGTAAGGTTCCAACAATCAGCGAACGCATACTCTCCGATGCTTGTGACACTGTTTGGGATAGTTATGCTCGTAAGGCCATCACAAAGGTCGAACACATTATCACCAATGCTTGTAACGCTATCGGGTATAGTGATGCTCGTAAGCTTTGAACAACCATTAAATGCAAAATCGCCAATGCTTGTGATGCCGTTGGGGATAATAAAGCTTGTATCAGATTTGCCCGGTGCGTACATAATAAGTGTTTTGCCGTCCTTGCTATATAAATTACCGTCTATTAATTTATAATTTGCATTATTATCATCAACTATTATGTTTGTCAGGCTTGAGCAACCCAAAAACGCATAATCACCAATGCTTGTGAGGCTGTCTGAGATAGTGATGCTTGTAAGGTTTGAGCAATATGCTAACGCTAAAAAGCCAGTGCTTGTGACACTGTCGGGGATTAATATGTTCTCGAGATTTGAGCAAGACTTGAACGCCTCATCACCAATGCTTGTAACAGGATAGCCCTTATACGTCGAAGGAATAATGACCTCGCTCGCGTTTCCAACATAATCAGTTACACAATATTCTTCTCCCGAAAGAGTAAATACCACACCCTTATCGGAATAATCTCCGCAAACGGTACAAGTGTTTTCGAAATTATAATCGTGACTCAAAGCATCCAAAACTATCTGTGACACGAAAACCTCGCCGCAAATGCCACAGTGAGAGCCTTCGGTAAGTCCTGTTTCGGTGCAAGTGGGAGCAACGGCAGGATCGACTACCTCGGTATGACCGTTAACAATATGCCCTCTCAAAAGGTTGAGGTCTGCCAATCGTATAATACCGTCGCCGTTCATATCGGCATTAGCATTTATCTCAACCGAAGAAATTCCGGTGTCGTAGTTCAGATTCGCAAGATACTTTCGCATTACGATAACGTCCTTACTGTCCATCACTCCGTCACCATTTGCGTCGCCCTTAATCGTTTCGTTGCCATCTGCAAACACTACTATTGTCAAAACAAACAAAGCCAAGCAAAATGATAGCAACACAAGTGCAAATTGTATTTTTTTCATTTCGTCCTCCAACTAATTTTTTGATGCAAACTGATGAATTTACCAATATTTTGGTACAAATAACATTATACAAGAAAATTATTGGTTTGTCAAGCGTTCCTTAGAAATTTTGTGGTATAATAATAAAAAAGAGGAAGGAGGTTCATATATGCACAGAATTAAGGAATTGCGCGAGGACAGAGACCTTCGTCAAGCTGACGTTGCGGCGGCGACGGGCATAGATCAGCGCACTCTTTCAAATTACGAAACCGGCAAGACCAACCCCGACAGCTTTGCGATAATCAAGCTTGCAGAGTTCTTCGGTGTCAGTTGCGATTACCTCCTCGGTGTGAACGACGTTAGCGTTCCCAACAAGACTACGTTGAAAAAAGAATTGAACGACATAAAAAAGAGATTGGAACAGATTTCAAAAAGCATTTAAAAACCACTTGCGAAACAGTGCAAGTGGTTTTTGTTTATCTTGTAGTGCATCCTCATCCACCCCTTTTGGGGCAGCAGCTTGCCTGCAGTTCCCCTACCTTTGGGAAGGCTAACGCAAAGCGTAATTTAATGCAATTCTGTAGCCGTAAAAAATTGCTACAGTTAATTGTTCGACGCAGTTAAACCAAAGCCCTCCCCAAGATAGGGGAGGGGGGACCACTTGCGGTGGAAGGAGCCTGCGGTACTTTATACTTATATTAACAATATTATCCCGCACTCTCCCTCAGTCGCTCCGCGCCAGCTCCCTCCCGGAGGGAGCCTTTATATAAGCCACCGCATTCGCCGAAGCGAAGGAATACCTCAAAACCGACCCCAAGCTTCAAAAGCACGAACCGTTGCGACTTGCGGCGGAGAGAATGTTTGAAACCCAAGGGGATATAATAAGCTAACACAAAAGCGAGCCGAAATGGCTCGCTTTTGCCCTCTTTTAAAAGCTTACAAAAAGGGGGATTATTGCCTTTTCATCTGTCTTAAAAACACAAAAATCGCTCCAAAAACTATAGCTACCGCATATCCAAGAACAGACCAGAGATGCGGTAATGCTCCTATGAAATCTCCATTTATCATAGCTCTTTCCAGCTCTACAGCGTGAACGAATGGCAACAGATTAGCTATTTTCTTAAATGCCCCTCCCACAAGCTCAAGATCAAACCACACACCTGAAAGCCACGCTGACAGATTCGTCAGCAGTGCGCCGCAGATGCCGCCGACCTGCTTGACGTTGAATATACTTCCGAACAAAAGTCCGAGTGCGGTATAAAAGATTGCTATCGGTATGATCGAGAGAATTGCAAAAATAATATTAACCGTGATCGGAAATCCAAGCGCGATCGCAACAAGATAACACACCGCGCACTGTAATATTGCTATGAGGATGATCGGAAACATATATCCCAGGATATAGTCGGCAGGCTTAAGCGGTGTTGTATATAATCTTTGCAATAGTGCGCTTTCTCTGTCTCGGGCAATCAACGTAGCCGAAAAAAGAGTCATAAACGACAATCCAAACACCGTGAGCCCGGGAGTCAGTCTTTGAATCTCAAACAAATCGACCGGCACGTTGGCTTGTATCGCGCTAAGAAGCAACAATAACACTAAGGGAAATCCTAATCCGAACATAATATTCAACGGATCGCGCAATATCTCCTTTGCGCATCTTTTAGCGAAGGTGACCGTTCTCATGTTCTCTCCTCCTTAACTATCGAAATAAAGGCGTTTTCAAATCTGTCAGCACCGCTCTTTTCAATAAGCTCCCGAGCCGTTCCTACAACTAACAGCTTACCATCCTTCATAATGCCAATTCGGTCGGACAAGGCTTCTGCTTCTTCCATATAGTGAGTTGTAAGTATGATCGTCACCTTTCCTTTTAAGGCATGGATTACGTCCCACAGCTCGCTCCGTGCGATAACATCAAGTCCTAAGGTGGGTTCATCAAGAAATAAAATCGACGGCTCGCATATAAGCGCCATAGCAATACTGACCCTGCGTTGCCAACCGCCTGACAATTTCCCCGCTTTTTTTGAAAGGATAGCGTCAAGATCGAATTTATCCGAAAGCTCTTTTATTTTTGCTTGGCGTTTTTCCTTTGAAAAGCCGTAGATTCCGCAGATGAGCTCCAGATTTTCTTTCACAGACAATCCCGGAGCGACCGCCGTTTCTTGCGGAGATACGCCAATGTTCTGCTTGACTCGCATTTCATCACTAACGATACTCTGCCCTCCAATGAAAGCGTCACCGCTTGTTGGTTTTGTTAAGCAGGAAAGCATTTTTATAGTAGTGGTTTTGCCTGCGCCATTGACTCCAAGCAAAGAAAATAATTCTCCTTGCTCAATCTGCAGATTCAGCCGATCAACGGCAACTATATTCTTGTATTTCTTGGTAAGATCAACAGTTTTTATTGCCTCCATAAGCAACCTCCTATATTTTGTTTGCGATTTAAGTATAGCATTTTCTTTTCAAAAAGCAATACCGTTTGATTATTCGGTTATTTTTGGAGACTAATCGGCATCAAGTCCTATAAAATAACGGCTGAACTACGCATTGCGTGGCTTAGCCGTTATTTGATTATTGTCAAAGCTTTATGTTGCCATCTTCAAGATCACCTACAATCCTCGCGATCGCGCTCTCCTCATTACTTACGGTGATGCGGTCGGCGGCGGATTTGGCTTCCTCCACCGCGTTTGCCACGGCGATGCCGACGCCTGCGGCGCGGATCATGGAAACATCATTGTTATAGTCTCCGATAGCAATAGTCTTCGCCATATCCACGCCTAAAATATCGGCGAGCTTTATAAGCAAATTGCCCTTGCTGGACCCCTTGGGTAAGATCTCGTAAAGCGTTCTTTCGGAGCGAATATAGTCAAATTCCGCGCTTCTTGGGTGGCTGTGCAGAATCTCGGCAATACGCAGGATGTTTTTCTCGTCCTCATCACCGAAAACCACCTTTGCCACGGGCACGTCAACAGTTCTGTAATCGCCCTGCAGGAATGCCGCTCCCGTACGCTTGCGAAAATGATACATTGCATCGTTATCACGACAAAAATATATGGCATCAAGTCCGTTCAACTGTATTCCTGCGCTGGGTACGCCATCGTAAACCGCCCCCACAAGCTCCCTTGCCCCCTCGGGCAGAGTTATCGACCAGAGATATTTCTCTTTTTCAAAATCGTAAATTCCGCCGCCGTTTATGCATCCTACGGGCGCATTTGGCTTCACCATATCGTATAATCTTCTAGAGGTATACGGCATTCTGCCCGTAATAAAGGTAAAATATCCGCCCTCGCCCTTGAAATATTCGATCGCATCGTGATTCTCTCTTGAAATGCTCTTGTCGTTCCGCAAAAGCGTGCCGTCAAGGTCGGTGCAGATAAGTATTCCGTCAAATTTCCCCATTTTTTCACCTTAAAATTCGGGATCGTAGCTCTGGGGGAAATCCTCCCAATAGATCTCGTGGATCTGTATGTCCTTTATGCGAAGCTTGGTGCAATATGCGGAGAATCCCACGTGACCGTCCTTGATGGGCTGGGGGTCGATCATCTCGGAAACAAGCTCGTCGTCAACTACCATAAAGCTGTGTCCGTCGATGGCTCCGCAGGTCATTCTAAGCTCGGTTCCCGGCACGTACTTATAAGACGAGGTGGTTGAATAGAGATTTGAGCCGTAGCCCGCATTTCTCTCAAGTCCGCTCTTATGTTCGTACCAGCCGTTGACTCCGCACACGTAAGAGTCACCAAGATAATCGGTATTTTCATCCCACTTGGCGCAGAAAACCGCATTCAAGTCGCGTGTGGCGGGCAAAACCGTGGAAACGGTGAAGGTCAGCATCACGTTTTTCGTGAAATACTCCTTGTAAAGCATAATTCCGCCCATATTTCCCGTCTCGGTGCCGATAAAACAGCCGTCCTGAACCTCCCAGTCACCGGTCTTTGGCAACCAAAGGTCGCGCCAATTTTCGTCGGGCTTGTAGTCAACGAGCAAAGGGCATTTATCCGCAATAATTTTCTTTCCAAGCAAATGAATGTTTTTCATATTAATCTCCGTTTTTGAAATCGTTTTCTATATTCTATCACATTTTTTATCTTTGCACAAGGGAAAATAGATAAAAGTAGTTGACAAAACGAATAAAATAGTTTATAATAATAACGTAGGAACACCGATGACGGTTGTTTCCCACTTTGCGATTAAAAGATAACCGCCTTATGTGGAAGTCAGGCGGTTATCTTTTTTTATTATGAATTTCAACTATAAGACTAATTAATGCAACTAAAAAAGTGCAAAAAACAAGGAAGATTTCCCAGGTCATATACATTGTCATCACCTCCCTCTTTAAGAGGAAGGCATAAAAAGATATTTGACTTCCTCTCAATGTGAGGGAAGCAACCGCCACCGTTTTGGCATTCCTACGGATAAGCCGAAGCTTATCAAGAACAATTATAACATACCCACCGCGAAAAATCAACATTTTTCGCAACAATTATCAAAAACCTACGGCTACAAAACATACTCCACCACTAAACCTTACCCATTTTTAAAAGGTTTTTGAAAGGTGAGGGGGTGCAGGGGGAGAGGGAAACTTTTTCCAAAAAGTTTCCCTCTCCCCCTGCTTTATATGCAATTATTAATACATACCGCCCATGCCGCCTGCCGCGGGAGCCGCTGCGGGCTCGGGCTGCTTGATGTCTGCAACAACAGACTCGGTTGTGAGAATTACGGATGCGATGGAAGCCGCATTCTGAAGCGCGGAACGTGTAACCTTCTTGGGGTCAACGATACCGTTTGCCATCATGTCAACGTACTTCTCGTTGTAAGCGTCGAAGCCATAGCCGACCTTCTTGCTACTCATGATCTTGTCAACGATAACCGCGCCGTCAAAGCCTGCGTTAGCCGCGATCTGACGTACGGGCTCTTCGAGTCCCTTGAGAACGATCTTAACACCGGTTCTCTCGTCGCCGTCAACGGTCTTCAGCAGCTTTTCAACTGCGGGGATCGCGTTGAGGTAAGCAGTACCGCCACCTGCAACGATGCCCTCTTCAACAGCCGCCTTGGTAGCATTGAGAGCGTCCTCGATGCGGAGCTTCTTCTCCTTCATCTCAGCCTCGGTTGCAGCACCAACCTTAATAACCGCAACACCGCCCGAAAGCTTTGCAAGTCTCTCCTGAAGCTTCTCGCGGTCGAAGTCGCTTGTGGTGGTCTCGATAGCAGACTTGATCTGCGCTACGCGAGCCTTGATCTCGTTTGTATCACCTGCGCCGTCAACGATAACTGTGTTCTCCTTGGTGATCTTAACCTGACGAGCGCGGCCCAGCATCTCAATAGATGCGTCCTTGAGCTCAAGTCCGATCTCGGAGGAAATAACCTCACCGCCGGTAAGAATCGCGATATCGCGGAGCATTTCCTTTCTTCTGTCGCCAAAGCCGGGAGCCTTGACAGCAACGCAGGTAAAGGTGCCGCGGAGCTTGTTGAGCACGAGAGTGGTAAGTGCCTCACCCTCAACGTCCTCTGCGATGATTACGAGCTTTCTGCCCGACTGAACGAGCTGCTCGAGAAGAGGAAGAATGTCGTTTATAGTAGAGATCTTCTTGTCTGTGATAAGAACGAGAGCGTCGTCGATAACTGCCTCCATCTTGTCGGTATCTGTTACCATGTAGGGGGAGAGGTAGCCGCGGTCGAACTGCATACCCTCAACGACCTCGGAGTAGGTCTCAGCGCTCTTGGACTCCTCAATGGTGATAACGCCGTCAGCGGTAACCTTTTCCATAGCGTCGGCAATAAGCTCACCGATAACCTCGTCGCCTGCGGAGATAGTACCTACGCGCGCGATGTCTTCCTTACCGTTGACCTTCTTGCAGTTAACGGCGAGAGCCTCAACAGCCGCGTCAACAGCCTTCTTCATACCCTTGCGGATAACCATGGGGTTTGCGCCTGCGGTTACGTTCTTCATACCCTCTCTTACGAACGCCTGGGCGAGAAGAGTAGCGGTAGTTGTACCGTCACCAGCTGCGTCGTTGGTCTTTGTAGCAACCTCTCTGACGAGCTGTGCGCCCATGTTCTCTGCCTCATCGGGAAGCTCGATCTCCTTTGCGATGGTAACACCGTCGTTGGTGATGAGGGGAGCGCCGTACTTCATGACAAGAACAACGTTTCTGCCCTTAGGGCCGTGAGTGAACTTAACGGTGACGGCAAGCAAA
>JAZKYL010000028.1:0-14070 GCA_045612105.1 Eubacteriales bacterium | reverse complement strand
CTCGAAACACGATAGCAGTGAGGCTTTGTCCAAAATCCTCACGGTTTCACAAGATGAAATGGCTACATTTTCATCTTTTTTGCGAGGAAGGTTTTTGCCGAGCTTTTTGCCTAAAAAGCTCGCCGCCGGAGGCACGCGTCCTCCCCGACAAATCAAAATTTGAAAACAAAAATTAATGAAATTATGAAAAAAACAGTAAATAATTTACTTTCAAACAAAAACAAAACTATTCCGATCCTATCTTTTCCTGCGGCGAGTCTTTTGGGTGTCAGCGTAGGTGACCTCGTGACCTCGTCGGCTCTCCAGGCGGAGGGAATGGCGGCGGTATACGGTCGCTGTCCTATGGGCGCGCTTGTCACTCCTATGGATCTGTCTGTTGAAGCCGAGTGCTTCGGCGCGCCTGTCAGGATGACGGGAGACGAGGTGCCGACGGTTGAATACCCTATACTTGACGATATAATGGATGCCGAAAAGCTGACTGTACCCTCGGTGGGGGCGGGCAGAAGCGGTATTTACGTTGAGGGAACAAGACGGGCGAGGGCAATGCTTCCGAATGTGCCGATCTTTTGCGGTGCCATAGGCCCTTATTCGCTGGCGGGAAGACTCTTTGATATGACCGAGCTTATGATGGAGTGCTACGACGACCCCGATGAGGTCAAGATCCTGCTTAATAAGGCGACGGATTTTATAATCGAATACATTAAGGCGCACAAAGCGGCAGGGGCTGACGGTGTAATACTTGCCGAGCCTGCGGCGGGGCTTTTGTCGCCCTCTCTTTGCGAGGAATTTTCAAGCGAGTTCGTGAAGAGGATCGTTGACGAGGTTGCCGACGAGGATTTTGTATTTTGCTACCACAACTGCGGCGGCTCTGTGTCGGCTTGTGCCGAGTCAATAGCTTTGATCGGCGCGGATATTTATCATTTCGGTAATGCGGTGAAGCTTTCGGAGGTTGTGGGCAAAATGCCTTCCGACAGTGTTGTTATGGGCAATATTGATCCGCTTATATTCCGCGACGGCGCACCCGAGGACGTCCGCGCGGCGGTTGACAAAGTCTTTGCCGAATGCTCGGGGTATGAGAATTTTATGATATCGTCGGGCTGTGACATTCCCGCTGACGCAAAGTGGGAAAATCTTGACGCGTATTTCGCTTGTGTGGGTGAGCTTTATGATTAAGGTAAACGTGAATGGCAGAATTTTGTCCTGCGAGAAGGGTGAGAGGCTGTCGGAGGTATTTATGCGCTACGGCATCGAGTCTCCGCACCCATGCGCGGGCAGAGGAAGCTGCCGAAAATGCCGCGTGTTGGTTGACGGCGAGGAAACACTCAGCTGTCAATATGAAGTTGAGCGAGACGTGACGGTTTCTCTCTGTGAGAGCCGTGACATTGAAGTTGAAGTCTTCTGCGACGGAGCGGCTTTTGGCGACGGTGAGCTTTTTTACGCTCTTGATATCGGTACCACCACTCTTGCGCTGTCGCTCTCTGCATTTGACGGGCGCGAGATCTGCCGAGTAAATGCGCTGAATCCCCAAAGCGTTTTCGGCGCGGACGTTATTTCACGAATAGAGCAGTGTTCAAAGGGCGGCGCGGCTTCGCTTCAGTTACCGCTTATTAAAAGAATAAACGAGATGACAAATGCCGTGGGCAGACGCGTCGGGACGATGTTTGCCGCGGGAAACGCTACTATGCTGCATCTGCTGCTGGGTATTGACTGTACTTCCATCGGTGTCGCTCCTTATACTCCCGTTTTCCTTGACGAGAGGGAGGTCTGCGCCGCTGAGATCGGTCTTTCGGGCTGCGAAAGACTGCGTGCTTTGCCCTCGGCCCACTCTTTTGTGGGCGCTGACGTTGTGGCGGGGCTTGGGCTTATAGATATGCCAAAGGACGGGAAGTATTCGCTTTTCGTTGACCTTGGAACCAACGCTGAAATTGCTCTTGTTTCAAAGGACAAGATACTTTGTACCGCGGCGGCGGCAGGACCCTGTTTTGAGGGCTCAAATATCGATTGCGGTATGAGCGCGCTTTCGGGGGCAGTTTGTTCGGTGAAAATTGATGCAAGCGGTGTGACTGTCGAGACTGTTGGCGGTTGTATACCTAAGGGCATCTGCGCCACGGGGCTTATCGACACGGTTTTCGGCCTTTTGCAATCCGGAATTATTGACGAGAGCGGATATATGGAGAAGGATTTTTATCTTTCGGACAAGGTTTATCTCTCTCCCGCCGACGTGCGCAATTTCCAGCTTGCTAAATCTGCCGTTCATTCGGCGATTGAGGCTCTGTTGGCTGTTGAGAACATTGATTTCAGCCGTGTTGACGCTCTTTATATCTCGGGTGGATTTGCAAAGAAGCTTTCGACGGCAAAGGCGGCGATTGTCGGTCTTATTCCAAGAGATTTGGTTGGAAAATGTCGTATTTTAGAGGATTCCTGTCTCAAGGGCGTTATAAAATATGCGCTTGGCGAGAGTGATCCTGCATCTATTGCTGATATTTCGGAATATTGCGATCTAAGTGCGGATGAGGTCTTTGCGGAAAAATTTATTGAAAATATGAGCTTTGAGATTTAAGAAAGGATAGTTTGATATGTTTAAGCTGAGTAGAGATACCGAGCTTTTGCTTGAGGATATTGAGTCGAGAATCGACCCTGAGGTAGAGGACAAATATAACGCGCAGTGGATGGATTTTTTGTACGACCGTTTTGAGGGCGACATTTTTCATCCTGTGAGAGAGAAAAAAGCGCCGCAGAGGGTGGAGGTGCCGCGTGTAAATATCAATGACGCGGTGAATGATCTTGATCTGATGATCCGTCTTGAGATGCAGGCTGTGTCGGATATACTGTCGAGCGGTGTGGGTACTCTTGGTATTCGCGCAAACTACGGTACGGGCACTATGGCATCGCTTTTCGGTGCGGAAATCTTTATGATGCCCCGTGAGACCAACACGCTTCCCACCACCAAGCCCTTTAACGACACGGATAGGGTTCGTGATCTGATCGATGCGGGTGTTCCGTCGCTTGACGGCGGCTTTGGCGGCAGTATGTTTGAGTTTGGTGAGACGGTGAAGGAATTGTTCCGCAAGTACCCAAAGATTGAGAAGTACGTTGACGTTTTTCACCCCGACACACAGGGCCCCTTGGATATGTGCGAGATGATTTGGGGATGCGATATGTTTTACGAGATGTACGATGAGCCTGAGCTGGTGCATGCCTTTTTGTCGCTTCTGACCGACACGTTTATTGCGGTTACCGACAAGTGGCACACGATCTATCCCATAAAGCAGGAGATGAGCTCACATTGGCGCGGATTCAATCACCGCGGAGCCATAGTTTTGAGGAGTGACAGCGCGATGAACGTCTCGCCCGATCTTTACGATGAGTTTTCTATGCCATATGACAGAAAGCTGCTTGAGAGGTACGGCGGCGGTGTGGTTCATTTCTGCGGTAGGGGAGATCATTACATTGACAGGCTTTCGGAGTTGCCCAACGTATACGGAATCAATATGTCGCAGCCCGAGTACAACGATATGGAGATCATTTATAAGAATACCGTTGACAAGGGGATGAAGATCTTGTCCTTTGAAGGCAAATGGGCACAGAAGGACAAGGATCGCGAGGGCGGATTTAAGCATTGTCTGCACGTTTGATAGTTTTAGCGGAGCCGAAAGGCTCCGTTTTTTGATGATAAATTGCAATTTAGCGGGGAGATGCGGGGGACGCGTGCAACCTTTTTTGAAAAAAAGGTTGCGCCAAAAAACTTCCCTCAAAAAAGGGAAAGATTGCACCAATGCTGTCATTTGAAACCATATTGATTTTAACCGAAGTTTATCTTCTATCGTGTTGCAAGTTTATTTGAAACCTTTTAAACAAAAGAGTTTGCAATACACTCGAAACACGATAGCAGTGAGGCTTTGATAAAAATCCTCACGGTTTCATAAGATGAAATGGCTACACTTCCAGCCTTTTTTAGGGAAGTTTTTGAAGAGCTCGAGAAACTTTTTTCAAAAAGTTTCTCGAACGCGCCTCCCCCGCGTCCCCGACAAATCAAAATTTGAAAAAATGCAATAATTTTATCTTTTCTTATTGCAAAAAGGAAATTTATTTGTTATAATTAAATATGTAAATACTTTTTTTGTGAAAGGAAAACAAAAAATGAAAAATTTCAAGACCTTTGGCGTAATGCTGGATATGTCGCGCAACGCGGTCATGACCGTAGACGCGCTGAAAAAATATATGCTGACAATCAAGAAGATGGGATATAACGCGCTCCTGCTTTACTGCGAGGACACCTACGAGGTTGAGGGCGAGCCCTTTTTCGGATATATGAGAGGCAGATATTCCATCGCCGAGATGCGTGAGATCGACGCATACGGTCAGTCGATCAAAATGGAGGTCATACCCTGCATTCAGACCCTCGCGCACCTTGAGACCACCATCCGCTGGGGTCAGTTTCCCACCGATAACGCTCGCACTATGATGGTGGGCGAGGAGAGATGCTATCAGCTGATCGACCGTATGTTTGCTACACTTTCAAAGTGCTTCAGCTCCAAGAGAATTCACATCGGTATGGACGAGGCTTTTGGGCTTGGTCGCGGCAGATATATGGATAAGCACGGACTTGAAAGCGTCAATTCCATTATGAAAAAGCATCTTGAGAGAGTGATTGAGCTTGCGGGGAAATATGACTACGAGCCTCTTATGTGGTCGGATATGTTCTTTGCCGAGCTGACGGGTCACGGATATTACCGCGAGAAGATAGATATGCCCAAGGAAGCACTTGAGGCTATGCCCAAGGACGTAAAACCTGTATATTGGGATTACTATCACACTGAAGAGAAGAACTACGACGATATGATGTACAATCATAAGCAGTTCACCAAGGACTTCTGGTTTGCGGGTGGTGCTTGGACCTGGTCGGGCTTCGCTCCCAATAACTATTATTCTCTCCGCACCATGCTTCCCGCGCTTGATGCCTGCAGAAAGAACCGCACAAAGAACGTTTTCTTCACAATGTGGGGTGACAATGGCGCGGAGTGCTCGAGATACGCTAATCTGCCCGTGCTCTTCTATCTTGCCGAATACGCAAAGGGCAACACCGACGAAACGAAGATAAAAGAGAAGTTCCAGAAGAAGTTCGGTCTCGCATTTGACGACTTTATGCTTCTTGATATGGTCAACTACGTTGCCGACAAGGAGATGACCAAGAGCTTCCTGCCCTACAATCCCTCCAAGTATTGCTTCTATGCAGATACATTCAACGGCTTTACCGATTATACCGTTGCCGAGGGCGGTAACGCTCGCTATGCCGCTCTTGCGGAGCAGCTTCACGCGATTGCTAAGAAAAACCGCAAATTCGGTTATATTTTTGAGACAGAAGCGCGTCTTTGTGATGTTTTAGCTCTGAAATATGAGATGGGTGTTCTTGTGAGAACAGCTTATCAAAAGGGCAAGAGATGGGATCTTGAGCTTTACGCGAAGAGAGACTATCCTGAGATGATCCGCGCTGCCGAGAACTTTGCAAAGGCATTTGAAAAGCAGTGGTTTACTGAGAACAAGCCCCAGGGCTTCGATTGTCACGATATACGTCTTGGCGGTATGCTTCGCCGTCTCGAATACTGCCGCAAGACTCTCAATCTTTATCTTGACCGCAAGATAGATAAGATACCCGAGCTTGAGGAGGAGATATTGCCCTTCGGAACAAAGGGAGCAAGCATTAATTACAACGACGCGCTGAAGAATATGACTGCCTCGGCGATGTATATGCCCAATTGAGTTTTATCGATTTTTCATACAGATTTTATCGATTTTTAATTGTCAAAGCCAAGATAATTTGTTATAATTACCTTGGCTTATGGTAAATCAGGACTTTTCTTGATGATTTGCGGACATTTTGTTGACTTGTGCCCCTTGCGGTGCTATAATCATCACGAAAGGCGAGAGCTTTGCGTAGGGAAGGCGCGGAAAGGATCGCATTATGAAGCTTATGACTTTTAATACTCAACATTGTTTGAGCTACCTTGAAAATAAGATCGACTATGAGCTTATGGCAAGGGTGATCAGCGATTTTGATGCGGACGTCGTCGGTCTTAACGAAATGTATCTTGGGCAGACCGAAAAGCTTTCGAAATTAACGGGAATCAAGTATTCGTTTTTTGCTCCCGCGATAGAGATACCGGGAAGAGGACTTTACGGAAACGGATTTTTATCAAAGCTGCCCATACTCTCTGCCGAGAATATCCCGATCCCCGATCCCGAGATCAAGGAATATAAGGGCTATTATGAAACACGTTGTATTCTGAAGGCAGAGCTTGAGGGGGGACTCACGGTTCTGGTCACTCATTTCGGTCTTAATCCCGACGAAAGAGAAAACGCGGTGAAGACCGTCCTGAAGCACCTTAAAGACGAAAAATGCGTTCTTATGGGAGACTTCAACTCTCTGCCCGAAGACCCGATTCTTGATCCCATAAGAGAAAGAATGAAGGACGTATCCGACATCTTTGCCGAGCCGAAGCTCAGCTTTCCTTCGGACAATCCCGATCGTAAAATTGATTATATTTTCGCTTCTCGGGATATTGAGGTCATATCCGCAGATATTCCCGCGGTTGTAGCCTCGGATCACAGACCTCATACAGCGACGGTATTAGTTTAACGTAATGAGAGATTTATCAAAATCTATTAAGAAAAACAGGAGAACACTATGAAAAATTTCAAGACCTTTGGCGTAATGCTGGATATGTCCAGAAACGCCGTTAAAACAGTTGACGAGCTTAAGAGATTTTTGCCTCTGCTTCGCAAGATGGGCTACAACGCGCTGTTCCTCTATACCGAGGACACCTATGAGGTTGAGGGCGAGCCTTATTTCGGCTATATGAGAGGCAGATATTCTGTTGCCGAGATGAAGGAGCTTGACGAGTTCTGCACCTCTATTGGTATTGAGGTCATTCCTTGTATTCAGACCCTCGCGCATCTTGCTACCCACAAGAAGTGGGGCAAGGTACCCTTTGACCACGATCAGGAGATGATGGTTGGTGACGAGAGAGTTTACGAGCTTATTGATCATATGTTTGCTACACTTTCAAAGTGCTTCAAGACCCGTCGAATTCACATCGGTATGGACGAGGCGTATATGCTTGGTCGCGGTGCGTATCTTGACAAGAACGGATACGAGTCCAAGATCGATATTATGAAGAAGCATCTGGCAAGAGTCAACGAGATCGCGGCAAAATACGGCTACGAGGAGCCCATGATCTGGTCGGATATGCTTTTCTACGGTTGGAACAACGACGTTTACGTAGTGCCTAAGCAGGAGGTTCCCGAGCCCTACAGAAGCGCGCTTCCTAAGAACATTACCCCCGTTTTCTGGGATTATTATCACTGCAAGAAGCAGGAATTTTCGGATATGCTTGAGATGCACGCGCAGATGTCTAAGAAGACCTGGTTCGCAGGCGGCGTTTGGACCTGGTGCGGTACTATCCCCGATAACGAGTGGAGCATCAAGTCTATGAAGCCCGCTATCGACGCTTGTATAGAGAACAAGGTCAAGAACGTATTTATGACCCTTTGGGGCAACAACGGCGGCGAGTGCTCATTCTATTCGGTTCTCCCCTCGCTCTGCTACATTGCCGAGTACGCAAAGGGTAACACCGATGAGGAGAAGATCAAGAAGAAGTTCAAGAGCATCGTCGGTCTTGATTACGACGCTTGCATGAGAATCGACTTCGGTAACTACATCGCAGGCAACGAGAGAAACGTAACTCACTCCCGTAACCCCTCGAAGTTTATGCTTTACGCAGATACTCTCAACGACTTCCTCGACTGGATGGTTAAACCCGGTGCGAGCTATAAGTTTGCAGACGTTGCAAAGGATATGCACGCGCTGGCGAAGAAGAGCCGCAAGTACGGCTACGTTTACGAGACCGCCGCTCGCCTTTGCGACGCTATGGAGATCAAGTACGAGCTTGGTATCAAGACCAGAGCGGCTTACGAGAAGGGCGACAAGGATGAGCTTCGCCGTCTCGCAAACGAAGATTACGTTGAGGTTTGCAAGCGCATAGACGCTTACGGTAAGGCGCATCTTATCCAGTGGAAGAAGGAGAACAAGTTCTCGGGCTGGGAGGTTATGGACCTTCGTATCGGTGGTATCATCAGACGTATGCAGACTGTTCGCCAGTACATTCTTGAATACTGTGACGGCAAGGTGGACTCTATCGAGTCTCTTGATCAGGAGCTTCTTGCATACAGGAGTAAGGAAGAGAGCTGGTACGTTAACGATGCTATTCACAGCATCAGCGCAAACGTGCTTTGATTTTAATATGATAGTGGGAAGAACTTTTTTCGAAAAGTTCTTCCCACTTTAGTAATATTAAATATAGGTTTTTAGAAGAAAAAGCTTTTTCTTCCACACATTTTTATTTTTTTGCAAAAACCATATAAATATCGTTTTTCGG
The DNA here is from genome assembly GCA_045612105.1 of Eubacteriales bacterium. Lineage (GTDB taxonomy): Bacteria > Bacillota > Clostridia > Oscillospirales > CAG-272 > SVTX01. The sequence goes on along the minus strand of JAZKYL010000028.1, from coordinate 5,635 downwards.
CACGCCGCGATCTTTTGCGGTGGCTTTTATTGCGTCCTTTTGAGTCATTCCGGTATTTACGTAGTGGTTTACGTGGTCTTCAACCGAGAGGGAACAGAGGTCTATTTTATCCGAAGTAACAGTTCCCTCGGGTGCGCCTTCAACCACGAGGACGTACTCTCCTCGGGGTGAGTTTTCGTTATAGAAATCAACCGCGCCCGAAAGAGTGGTTCGGTGGATATCCTCGTTGAGCTTGGTCAGCTCTCGGCAGAGGGAGATCTTGCGGTCTGCGCCAAAGATCTCGCACATATCGGCAAGGGTTGCTTTCAGTTTGTGTGGAGCTTCGTGGAATATGGTGGTGCGATCGTCGCCTTTTAAGGCTTCAAGGCGAGTGCGGCGCTCTTTTTTATCGGCAGAGAGGAAGCCCTCAAAGCAGAATTTTCCCGTTGGCAGAGCGGAAAGTGTCAATGCTAAAATAGCCGCGCAGGCACCGGGGATGCTTGTCACGGGGATTCCACGGGCGGCACAGAGGGCGACTATATCTTCGCCGGGATCGCTTATTGCGGGAGTGCCTGCGTCGGTAACGAGAGCGCAGGATTCGCCCGATTCCAGTCTGTCGCAGATCAGCTCTCCGTGTGTGCGTTTGTTATGTTCAAAATATGAGACCATTGGTTTTTGTATGCCGAGATAGGAGAGCAGACGCATAGAGTTGCGTGTGTCCTCGGCGGCGACAAAATCCACCTCTCGGAGGACCTTGACGGCTCTTGCGGATATGTCGGCAAGGTTACCAACGGGGGTGGCGACAAGATAGAGGGTGCCGCCCACAACTTTATTCTTTTCGGGGGAGATTTCAACTCCAAGGTCGAGTTCTATCTGATTTTCGTTCATTTTTCTATACCTTTCGAAGGATTTAGTGTTAAAATTGCGATTTAGCGGGGAGAGACGCGTGCCTCCGGCGGCACACTTTTTTGAAAAAAAGTGTGTCAAAAAACTTCCCTGAAAAAGGATAAAATTTCACCAATAAAGTCTTTTGGAACCGTGGATATTTTAATCAGAGTTTATCTTCTATCGTGTTTCTAGTGCATTATAAACTATTTATTTACAAGCAATTTGATACTTGCTCGCAACACGATAGCAGTGAGGCTTTGATAAAAATTCTCACGATTTCACAAGATGAAATGGCTACACTTCCAACCATTTTTTTGGGAAGTTTTTGAAGAGCTCGAGAAACTTTTTTCAAAAAGTTTCTCGAACGCGCCTCCCCCGCGTTCCCGACAAATCAAAATTTGAATATAAAAAGAAAGCGCGACCGAAGGCGCGGTCGCGCTTTTGAAATTCGAAAATGACCGACCGAATTTCAAATGGGAATATTAATGAGAACACGCTATGTGTTTTTTAATTTGATGTCGTCTTGCTTTTAACCATACTTTTGAAGATAAAGAACTCAACGAGAGAGAAGAGGGAGCAGAGAAGAATCCCGCTTGCTAATCCCATGCTTCCATTATCTATGCTACCGATAACTCCGAAGAATGCAACGAAACATACGGTGGAGAGAATGGTCTTCTCGACCTTGACGGCTACTGCGGATGTGAAAAAAGCAACTATGGCGCAGATAAGGGAGATAAGTCCGTCACCAAAGCTTGTATTAATAGAATGATTGTCGGCTATTGCCTGTCTGTTTGTTCTTTCGTAATATGCGTTCATATTTCAGCCTGCCTTTCCTGATTTGGTATATATGGCATTAAATTTCTTGATTTGGAACTTAAAAGCTCGAAATTGGTCGAAATTTTGTTCTTATGAGCCTATTATAACACCAAAATCGGAACTTGTCAATACCTTTTGATAAAATTTTTGGAAAAATTTTTCGAAAATTGGAAAAATATTTTCAAAAACCTCTTTACAAATCGATTTTTATGTGGTATAATAAGTCCATAAAAGGAAAAATGATGCCCGCGAATTCCAAAAATGGATATTAGGGAAACAAAAGGAAAGGTGCAGGGAATGGAATATACTTATATTGATAGAATAAAGCAGCTGAAAAACGAGAAGAAGATAACGAACGATCAACTTTCCGAAATGACGGGCATACCGCTTGGAACGCTTTCAAAGATCCTTGCGGGAATCAGCGATTCTCCCAAGCTTTCCAACATCGTGGCGATCTGCGCAGCCCTTGAATGCTCGGTGGACTATATCCTTACTGGTATTCCCGAGAACACCAATAACTATACCCTCACCGACCGTGAGATGACTATGATAGAGAATTACCGTAAGCTGGACTCTCATAGCCGCGAGCTTGTGTCTATGATCATAGCCAAGGAATCCGAGAGGGGTAGCGAGGGTATTAAAAATAATAATGAAAGAAGCTTTGGAGGTCAGCTTATCCGAGGCGGCGGTTCTGCGCGCGGTGCGGCTATGAAGAATGCCGTGGGTCTTTCCAGAAGAAAAATTTCGCTATACGATCTTCCCGTGTCTGCTGGAACAGGGGTGTACCTCACCGACACTGAGTCTGTTGATATCAATATTCCCGACAACCCCGATACCTCTGACGCTGATTTCGCCCTTCGCATCAAGGGTAACAGTATGGAGCCCAAGTACCGTGACGGTGATATCCTTCTTGTCGAGGAATGTGACGCTGTGGAATACGGTGAACTCGGCATATTCATCCTCGACGGAGACGGATATTTCAAGAAATTCGGCGGCGACAGACTTATCTCCCTCAATCCCGATTACGAGCCTATCCTCCTCAAGAATTTCGAGGAGATAGTTTGCTGCGGTAGAGTTGTCGGCAAGCTGAAGAGAAAGTAATAAGCATTGAATAGATCAAGCCTTCCTCAGCCGAGGAAGGCTTGATTTATTGAGTTTTGATTTTGTTTTTCATTATGTATCTGCTGTTTCCGACCGTCTCAACTATCTCAAATCCCAGCCTTTTGTATAGGTCAATAGCTCTTTTGTTTTTGACAAAAACGTAAAGTATCACGCTCCCGTCAACCGCCGAGCAGCATTTTCTGAAAACCTCCGTGCCGATGCCGCAACTTTGAAACTCGGGGAAGACGTAGAGATCGTCAAGCTCATACTCACCGTCCTCGTTTTTATAAAAATGATAATAACCGGCTTTTTGTCCGTCTGCATAGATCGCGGTGTATTCGCAGATGGAGCCCTCTATCTTTCTGCGAACCCAGGCAAGCACTCGATCGTAATCAATGCTTTCTGTGTCCTCGTATTCATATATCAGTTGCTTGCAGAGCTGATATATGATATTTATATCGCAAATTTGTGCGGTTTTATAAGTAATGTCCATAAATTGCTAACCTTTTTAGTGCCATATGAATTTAACTATATTTTATCACGTTTCACATCAAAAGTCAACCAATAACACTCGACCTTTAGTTTATCGGTTGACAAACGCGGAGAAAAGTAGTATAATTTCAGTATCAACACTGAGGTTTTAATATGGAAGAAAAAAACTTACAAAATGAAATGCTAAGGCTCTGCGATACAGTGGCAGCAGACGGATCGAACATAGTGATCACAGGTCACGATATGCCCGACTGTGACAGCATCATTTCGGCGGTGATGCTTCGCGAGCTTTTGTCGCGTTTGGGAGCGGAGACCGCCGTCAAATTCGGCACGCTGCCCGACGGAGTGACCGAGCGGCTTATGAAAGAGCTTGGATTGCTTGAAGGCATCGGTTTTGACGGCTTTCTTCCCACGGACAAGCTGATTTTAGTCGACCACCACGTCACATTCTATAAAAACGAGGTCATCGCCTGCATCGACCACCATACCACGCCGCCCGAGCCGGAGTTTACGCTGAATTTAGTAAAAAAGGCATCCTCCTGCGGTAGGATCATATTTGATCTGGCAACCGCTTGCGGAGTAGCGGATGAGTGGATGGAAAAAATGGCGATATACAGCGTTTACCTCGATACTCAATCCTGCCTCGCGCCGAAATTCGAAAAAAGCGATCTTCCGTGGCTGAAGGACGGCATAAAAAGGCTTTCTCTTGACGAAAAAGATCTTGTGAAAAAGGGATTTTGCCTCAATTCTCTCGATGAGGATGCTGAGAACCTGGCTATGTATGCCTACAAACGGTACGAGTTTAACGGAAAAGTGGGAGCCTCAACCTGCATCCAGATAGATCCAAACGAAGAGGTCTGGCAGAGCAAAATTGACGAAATAATCGAGTTTTTAAAGAAAAAAAGAGCCTCAGACGAAAATCATCTTTGGGCTTTTGTGGTTAATATGCCTGAGATCGTGCGTTCTGATCTCTATTTCATCCGTGAAGACGGAGTTGAGACCGTGCGCCTCGACCGCCTCGCATCACGCTCCCGTGACGTCGTGCCGCATATGAGCAAACTTTGAATTTTATAAAAATGAGGAAATAAAAATGAAAAAATACTTACTTGATCCGAAAAAAAGATTTTATAAGGGCAATATGCATTGCCACAGCACCCTGTCCGACGGTCATTACACCCCCGAGGAGTTGAAGGAGATCTACAAGGAAAAGGGTTACAGCTTTCTCGCTATCACCGACCACGAATTTTTTAAGGCTCATCCCGAGCTTGACGACGAGGATTTCATAACCATTACAAGTACTGAATACGCAATAAAGCAGTTTCCCGAGCAGTCGACCCTCAAAAATTTCAATATGAAGGTCTGCCACCTGAATTTTTATGCCAAGGAGCAGAGCAACGATTACTGCGTTGACTACAACTCGGTTTACGATCATTATTCGAAAAAATCGGGCATTACGGGACTTAACAAGCCTGAGGGCGGCGACGTTCCCCGAATCTACGGTGCCGAGGGAATCAATAATCTTATTAAAAATGCCAACGAGCACGGCTATTTCGTCTGTTATAATCATCCACGTTGGTCGCTTGAAAATTACGGTGACTATTGCCACTACGAGGGGCTTTGGGGCGTTGAGGTGTATAACAATTCCTGCGCTGTGCACGGTCTTTACGATTACGATATAAACGTGGTAGATGATATGCTTCGTGACGGAAAGCGCGTTTTCGTGTCTTGCGGTGACGACAATCACAATTCAAAGGCCGAGGGAAAAATGCTTGATTCCTTTGGCGCGTTCGTTATGGTCAATACCGACGAGCTGACCTATTCTTCTATTATCGACGGTCTGCTTTCGGGCAATTTCTATGCCTCTATGGGTCCCGTGATCGACGAGCTTTACGTCGAGGACGGCAAGGTGTATATCAAGTGCTCCGAGGCGAAGAGGATCAGCTACTCCACAAAGGGAAGAAGAACCAAGGCGGTAAACGGCCTTGACGGATACGTGACCGAGGCGGTCTTTGAGATAAAGGATACCGACGAATATTTCCGTATCGACGTTATGGACGAGCAGGGAAGAAGAGCCAATACTCAGGCTTATTATTTGAACGAAATATGATTTTTGGGCGAGGCGAAAGCCTCGCCAAAATGTTTATTATAAATTGCTATTTAGCGGGGACGCGGGGGATGCGTGCAACCTTTTTTGAAAAAAAGGTTGCGCCAAAAAACTTCCCTCAAAAAGGGAAAGATTGCACCAATGCTGTCATTTGAAACCATATTGATTTGAACCGAAGTTTATCTTCTATCGTGTTGCAAGTTTATTTGAAACCTTTTAAACAAAAGAGTTTGCAATACACCCGAAACACGATAG
>JAZKYL010000027.1:0-1635 GCA_045612105.1 Eubacteriales bacterium | reverse complement strand
TGGCGCGATCATGGGCTTTACTGTCGTTTTTGCGCAGCTTGGCATTCCGATGGAAGCTATGGCTATCGCAATCGCATTAAACGCTATTACCGATTTCCCATTGACTGCAATGAACGTAACAGGCTGGCAGCTTACCATGATTGACGTGGCAGACTCGCTTGATATGCTCGATAAAGAAACCCTACATAAAAAACAATAAAAAATAAAATAAAGAAAAGAGGTACACTACAATGACTATCGAAAAGAATCTCAACGGAACTGAACTTACCGTTACCATTACCGGAAGACTTGACACGACCACCGCCCCTCAGCTCGAAGCAGAATTTAAGCAGAGCATTAACGGAGTGGAAAAGCTCGTTCTTGATTTCACCGCGCTTGAGTATCTTTCTTCCGCGGGACTTCGTGTTCTTCTTGCGGCTCAGAAGGTAATGAACAAGCAGGGCGAAATGATTATCAAGAACGTAAACGAAACCATCAATGAGATCTTTGAGGTAACGGGATTCATTGATATTCTGACAATAGAATAATTGCTCAGGGAGGTCTTTGTATGCCGAATTACGACTTCTTGCTTGAGCATAGGTTAAAGGAACTGAATAGCGAGCTTGCATATCGGCATACCTGTTGTATGTCACTTTTTGAGCAAATGCTGAAAAAGTTTCTCGCCGTATTCCCAACGTTTACCGACCATACACTCCTACATACTTTGAATGTAACCAACATATCTAACCAACTGCTTCGCGAAAATGTCAGAAAATTAAATGCAAGTGAGATATACATTTATCTTATGGCTTGTGCTTTACACGACATTGGAATGGGTGTTTCGGATAAGGATATCGACTCGTTTATTGATGCATCTGAACTCAGAGGATATGTAAACGATCATCCGGAAATATCAAAGTCCAATCTGATCCGTAAATTTCACAACGATTTCTCATCGCAGTTTGTAAAAAAGTATTGGGAGCTCCTTGAGATACCAAGCGAACAGTATGCGAATGCTATCGCAGAGGTAGGGCGCGGACACAGAAAGACCGATTTGATGGATGAAAACCTTTATCCCACAGATTATGATCTTGGCAACGGACAGTGTGCGAACCTTGCCTTGCTTGCGGCGCTTATCCGACTTTGCGACGAGCTTGACATAGCATCTGATAGAAACCCCGACTTGTTGTATAATACCGAAACAATGGAAGGGATGAGCAAGAAGGACGTTTTCGAGTTTTCCAAGCACGATGCGATCCATACAGTAAGTTTTCGTGAGGACAGTATTGTGGTGATTGCCGACACCGATAAAGCAGATATTGCCGATGGTGTTATGGAGGCGATCCGCACTGTCAAGGAAACCCTTGAATATTGTCTTTCTGTTATCCGAAAACGCAGCGATTTTCATATCGACTGTAAGAGAATAAAACTGATTTTGAATAATAAGGAAGTAGAGGTGTAAAAATGGCAACTGCACATATTAACGCAAAACCCGAGGATTTCGCTTCCACGGTACTTATGCCGGGCGATCCTCTCCGCGCAAAGCTGATCGCGGAAAAATATCTTGAAAACGCTGTGCTGGTGAACAACGTCAGAGGCGTTCAGGGCTACACGGGAACCTATAAGGGTAAGCGTGTTTCCGTTATGGCAAGTGGA
>JAZKYL010000026.1:0-16219 GCA_045612105.1 Eubacteriales bacterium | reverse complement strand
CCTCCCCGGCCTCCCCCCAATCCCCCGCCCCCCCCGTCCCCTGCGCGTCCCCGACAAATCAAAATTTGAACAAAAAATCCCCCGAACCACTTGCAATCTTATCTTTAATGTGTTACAATCAAAATAACGGAGATATCCGTGAAATTTTGGACTTTTGGAGGGAAAATATGAAACCCTTACAGGATTACAGATTTATCCGCGGCGTTTGTTACAACGGTTGTGACGACGAGGAGCAGATGCGCCGCGAGCTTTCTTACGGCAAGAGGGTTGGGCTTAACAGCATCCGCTTTTGGACGAGCGCGGCGCGTTACGAGCAAGAAGGAGATGCTTATATTCAGAGCATCAAAAGAAAGGTGCAGATCGCTTACGATTGCGGCTACACGTCAATGCCGATCCTTTTCAACGGCAACGGAATGACCAACGACGACGAGCCGAAAACTTTGTCTCTTGAATACCGCAAAATTCAGGAGGAGTTCTGCGAAAAAATGATCGAAGCCCTCAAGGACGAGCCGGGACTTCTTATGTGGGACGTTATGAATGAGCCGATGATCTCCTATTTTCTTCAGCAGTCGCCCCCCGAAAAGAGAGCCGAGAGGCGCGCAAGAGTGGACGAATTTATCAAGTATTTCATCAACTTTATCCGTGAGCGCGACCCTATCAACGCAATTACCGTCGGCTACGCGCTGACCTCTTCAATGGAGCCCACGGTGGGGCTTTGCGACGTTATCAGCATCCACAACTACGACCGCAAATACGAGGACATAAAGCGCGAGCATCAGATCACAAAGGAGATCGCCGAAAAGTACGGCAAGCCCTTTATGAACACCGAAACGGGATGCCTCGCCAGAGCCAATCCCTACGATCTTGTGTTGCAAGTCTGTGAGGAATACAACATCGGCTGGTATCTCTTCGAGCTGATGATCCACGGCAGATGCGATACCGAGCACGGCATTTTCTATCCCGACGGCACTGTCCGCGATCCTGCCACCATAGCGGCGATGTTCGGCTGCTACCGCAAGCGTGACGGCGAAAATATCATCGTGCCTCTGCCTAACCGCGAGGGTGTTGCGGGTGTGTGCATCGAAAAGATCAAAAAGGCTTTGAAGGAATACACATGCGACTGCTTTGATTACCGCAGAAGCAATCCCAAGGAGCTGCTTGACGCCTGCGAGGAGGCGGCAAATCTCCTTGAATGCTGCGATATGATCCCTATGGCGGTTCCGCCCACATATATGATCAATAAGTGGCGACGGGAAGAAAAACCCGACCTCGACGCTATTCGTAAGCTTGCTTACGACCTTGCAAACCGTCTTAAGGATATTTGTCAGATACTCTAATAACATACCCCCTATCGGACTCGTCCGATAGGGGGTATTATTAGTATAAGATTAAATTACTGTGCGATGTAGCGAGCGCCATCGTCGGTGTAAATAAGGTAGGTGTTATCAATAACGTTACGAACGGATATAATATAAGAATTGCTGGTAAATACAGGCTTGTTCTCGATATTATAGAACGTGTAGACCGTTTCGTAAAGGGGTTCACCTGTGAACTCATCTGTTCCGTTCTGCTTAACATGACTGATAACGAAGCCAAGGTCGTCGACATACGCAATGCCAAGATCGTCAATGTCGATCTTAACAGCTTTGTTCGCCGCGGTAAAGAAATAGGTCTCGTAAATGACACCGTTGGGATCAACCTCAACGGGAACCTCGACTATCTTGGTGAGAAGAGCAAAATTATCGGTTATGAAATAATAAGGATCCCAATCCCAGATGCTGAAGCCTTCCTTTTCAAGATCAAAGATCGCTTTCATATTAAAGTCATAGAAAACACCGTCATAGTAGATGTAATCGGAGAAAATTTTTGCGCCTTCGGGAACGTAAGCGATCAGCTTGCCTGTAGTAGCGTTAATAAGCTTTTCTACAGTTATTTTCACTTCATAGTCTTCATCTACGTCTATAACCTCGGAAACAAGAATAACGTTATCGGAAACAAAATCGACGCTGTTGTTCTTAAGGTTCAGTGTGATCTTGAGATCTTTGTCGGTGATGAGAACCAGGGGGTTGTTTTTGTCGATCCTGTCGTTTACGATAGGATATGCTTCAACGTAGTTGAAAGTCTTATCCTCGTCGCTCCTGTCGCCTGCAACCTCAATGTAGTAACCGAATTCAACGGCAGTTTCTGTCTTGGCAGCGGGATCGAGGATCATGTAAATGAGATCATACTTGTAGCCGTTCTCAATGTAGTCGTAGGAAACGGCACTGTCAAGAAGCTTAACGCTTGCCTGAAGAAGAATTCTGTCTCCGCTGATATTGAAGAATTCAGCATTTTCATAGAAGGAGGGATAAGTGTAGGAATATACGCAGTCTACCCACTTTGTAAGATCGTAAACGAAAACAGAGTTGTCCATTTCAACGAAGCCGTATTTGTCGGTTTCATAGTCGAAATCGGGGCGGTAAACGAGCTCAGCCTTGTTGAACTCTCTTATAAGCTTGCCGGTATAGCTATCGTAAGCGAAAACCTTATTGTCAAAGGTAAGATACGTTACGCTGCCCTTTTCATATGTGGCAACACCTTCCCAAAGGTTGGTATCTTCGTATGCCGCAACAACGTCGAAGAGAAGCGACTCGTCATAAGCCAAGTACTTGAATACATGGTTAGTAACATCGCCAAACTCATCATAGGTGTTTTCGAATACAGTGAAATAGAAATCGCTGATATCGATGAGGACATACTTGTTAATATCATAAGTGCTGTAAACTGTTTTATCGGTAATAAGATTCTTAACAACGTGCTTGTTAAAGGAGCCGTCAACCTCGTTTTCCTGAGGAATAACGATGTAAGCATATCCGTTGTTGTAATTGACGTCAACGATATTACCTTCAACCTTCTGAGCTTTGGAAATAACCGTGGAATAATCTACGAAAGAATAGTAATCCTTAATAGAACCGTTCTCGGGAATAGGATTGACGATCATGTCAACTCTTTCTTCGGGAGTGGGCTCAACGAATTCTGTAATAACTACGATAGCGAGACCGCAAACGTCGCAGTGCTTGTCAGCATTTTCGTCCTTATGGTCAGCCTCGCAGGGCTTGATAAAGGTTTCGGGACAGTTATCGCAAACGTAGTCCTTATTTTCGTCTGCGTGAGGCTTGCAGGCAGGAGCCTCGAGAGCTTCGCCACAGGTATCGCAAGTTAGATCGGCATTCTCATCAACGTGAGGGACGCATTTCTGGTCGCATCCAACAAACAACGTTGAAAGACAAAAAATTGCCATGATCAATGCAAAAATTTTGATTTTCATTGTTTTTCTCCCTTTCTGAATCAGTATTTGAAGAAGTAGTAGTAATCGGTATATCCACCAAAGATAGAGTCGCGAACTTTAATAGTAACTCCCTTGTCGGAGCTGCCAACTATCGTAGTTGTAAGATCGCTTCCTGTGATCTTTTCACCTCTGCTGTTGTATACGGTGATAGAATAGACCTGGTTGATGTTATCGATCTCTTGTACAACGTAGCAAGAAATCTTTTCACTATAGTTAAAACCGGTATTGGCGGATCCGTTGTGAAGATACTGAGTAGCGATGATGTTTTCTGTACCGTCTGTATTGACAACCTTGTAGGTGTGGATCTCAAGTCCGTTGGAATCGGTAGATCTTTCGGTTACAAGAAGGCTGTCTCCGAAGACAGACCAATCAACAACGTCGGAGAGATCGTAAATCTCGGTGAGATCTGCGGAATATAAGGTTTTATTATAGGCGAAGGCATCATCGCCCAACTCAACGTATCTGTCGACGTTAACAGAGAGCTCTATCTTGTTGTTTGCGAGATCAACGGAGTAGTAGACGCGGTCATCAAAATCCAGATCTACACTATTCATCGCAACCACAAGCTTTCCTGTGTTGGTGAATCTTGTTCCTGCGCACTGATTCTTGAGGAACTTGGGAAGCTCTGCAACTTCAGCCATATTGTTGTCAAGAATAAGGAAGCTGCAATCGGCAGCAAGCTTGCCCTCGGCGAACTTATAGACCTCAGCGAACTGGTTGTTGTTCTTAACGATCATATTAGCGTTATTGTCGGCATTGGATATGAGGTTCTCTACAACAAATCCAAGCTCAAGCTCGGTAGCCTTGCCTGTAGCAACGTCAAGAATAACGTGTTTTACGTTGAACTTCTCACCGTTTGCCATGGCAAAATCGTAATCCTTTGCATCGCTGTCAAGTTGGTAAACGTACTGGATGTAAACGTTACCGTTGTCGAGTATTGTTTGAGTAAAGCCGTCATAATCATAATGATCGGTGTATTGAGCGATCAGATTGAAGCTGCCGTCAAATACTCTGACCGTATCGTAGTCAAAGCTATACTTATAATCAAGGTATTCGAAATCGACGTAGGGAAGAGGTCTTTCCTGACCCTTATCGAAGGTGTAGAATACCTTGTGATCACGGATAAGGTAGCACTTATCGGCTATGTAGATAAGCGTATCGCCGTTTGACGTAGTTGAGGACTTGTAATCGCTTTCTTTAAGACCGCTCGCAAGCTGCTTTCCGTTATGATCGTAATAGCTGTAGCTGTAATCGTAGTAATACAGTCTTTGGGGAGGGGTAATGGGGTCGTCATCCGTATCGAAGGCATCGTATTTGAGCGTACCCACCTTCAATTCGAAAATGCCGTCCAAAAAGTTGAAGTCAAAGGTTTTTTCAGCGTCTTCTGTATTAAACTTATAATAGGGAACGGTATAGGTGTTACGGATAGCACTGCCGGTCTCAGCATTATAAATTTCGTAGGAGACCGTGCGTACGTCTTCGGCTACACCGCCGTCACTGTACCAAGTGTTATACTGAATTCTTGTAACAAGAATGAAAGTGTTGTAGGTTTGAACGGAAACCTTGTAGTAATCACTATCTTCGGTCTCAAAAAGAAGGGTACCGTTACCGTTCAGCACGGGAGTGCTTTCGGGCTTTTTATACTCTAAGTTGTTGTTCCAATCCTTGATGATAGAGGAGTAGTCAACCTCTACGTCCTCGATGGCTGCTTCTGTAGTTATCTCTTCTGTTGTTTCTTGTGTGGTTTCAACCGTAGTGGTTTCTTCTACGGGAGAGAGTTGGTCGCAGGAAACGAACAGCATAGTCAGACAGAGCATAGCGGACAAAAACAAAATTATTAAAGTTTGTTTTTTCATAATGTTTCTCCTTTTTTTAATTACTGTTGTTCTGCGATGATCGCTCCGACGGTGTAGAAGATGTCAACTATCTGACCGTCAACCATAAGCTGAGTATTGATTATGTACTTACCCTCGCAGGCTGTGATTTTCATCTCATCCTGGGTAGTAAGAACGTGATCAAGCTTGACGTTGAAGAGCATATATTTGCCGTTTTCTGCATTCTTGAAAATAACGTAATCCTTGCCGACACGCTCGAATTTCATCTTTTCAACATTGTAGAATTTTTCATAACCGAAGGTTCCGTTATCACGTACGGTCATAGTATAGTAAGAAGTATAGGAATCAATGAGAATGGGAGCGGGAGCCTCGGTCTCTTCCTCGGTCTCGCCTTCGGTTTCGTATCCAAAACCTGTTTCGATTTCATTCTCCGGTTCGTTATTGATCTCGGGCTCTTTGAAAATTTCAATAAGCTTGGAAACGATGATCTTATCGCCGATAACGGTGGTAAGCTTCAGATCGTTCTCCTCAAAATCGAAGAGAGGATTCATATCGTAGTCAAAGACACCGTACTGGTTAACAACGTACTTGCCAACAACCACGTCACCTGCGTTAAGGTAGCAACGAACCTTGCCGTCCTTGGAAACGATAGCTCTGGAGGTAACTACATTGTGAAGCTCGACGAGGTAATTGTCGTCTTCAATGGTCGTGAAGCCGAAGTTATTTCCGAAAGTAACGTTGTGCTCGGGAACTATGCGGTCGAGAACGAAGAGAACATCGAACTTATTGTCGATAACAGCAAGCTTGCAGTAGTCTACCTTGCCGTTTTCGATGTAACGGACAAGAGCAAGATTGTCGATGTTATCGGTGATCTTGATGCCCTCTGTTTCAAGGTCTTTTGCAATAGTTTCGTTGACGTGAACAAGATCTTCTACGATAAAATCGCATTCGATCTCGGTCAAGGTATCCTTCTTTACGTCGAGAAGGTAAGAATCAACGGTATATTTGTTCTCGTAGATCTCATAGTCGTAGGGAAGATCGACGTGGTCCTCAACTGCGTTGTGGATCTGAACGAAGATCTTGCCGTTTTCAAGAACGAACATTTTTACGTCGTAAGCGGGATCAAAATAGTGAGTGAGAATACAAGTAGAGCTTGCCTTGTCGTAAACCTGAACGTACTCAACGTTGTGACCTTGAGCGGAGGGATGGCTTCCAAAGAAATATCCGTACTTTTCGGTCTCATTATGGTAACCTGCGATGGTAGACTGATTGTCGGAATTAACGGTTTTTACCAGCTCCATGGAGGTAGCATCAAAGAATGCGTTAGTATTGCCGATGACCAGGCATTGGAGGTCGGAGTTGGACATAGGACCGTATCTGTAAGGCCAACAGTCATACTTGGTATCAACGATCTTTGTACCTGCCACGTCGTAGAATTCGCAATTTACGTTAATTGTGTAGTAGTTTGCGTTCTCATTCTCCTCAAGAGTAGATTCGGGAGTAGGAGTAACGGTAGCTTTGCTTACTTTAACGATGAACGGAGCGTTAAGGCTTACGGTGAGCACCTCAACCTTCATTACGCTTGCGGGATACTTCACATTTTCATCGGTAACGTATATATTATTCCAATCGAAAGCGGAATAATTATCGTAATTGTAGGTGTTCTTAAAGGTAAGAACTATTTTTTCAAGAACTGTGTTATAGACGGTAAAGGTCTCGGTAACTACGTTCATAACGTCAACCTCGGCACTTCTCATAACGATGATCTCGTTATTGCTTGTCTTGCTGACGCAAGTACCGTCAAGTCTTGTAGCTTCTCCAAGCTCGATCCAGGAATCAGTGTCGGAGAAGGTGAAGAAGTTGTCGAGAACGGGCTCTATCTCACCGCGAGTCTCTTCCTCGGTCTCGGTTTCAGTGGTAATCTGTTCTGTTGTTTCAACAGTTGCTGTTGTGGTCTCTTCGTTAAAATCACACGCTGCGAACAAAGCAAAAATGCAAAGCAGAACAGAAAGAAGCTTAATGATATTAGTAAATTTCATAAATTTTCTCCTTTTCAAATAATTCTGTTTACATTATTTAATAATGTATACGAGCGTGTTGCCCTCAAATACGGTTTCAACGATAACAGCGTCAGCGCATTGGCGAATATCGTTGATCTGAAGTGCCTTGAGAATGACATTTTTGCTTGCGGTAGCTATAACAGATGCCTCATTATTTTCCGTATCGTAGGTAACGTAGTAGCCTTCACCTAAATCCATCACATCCTGAGCGTTGCCGATCAGGAGCTTGGGAGACTTGGTTACGTGATCGAATACGTAGACCTCGTCGGCACCGGTGTTGAAATTATGCTTAACCATATAAATGGTATTGGTGGACGTGTCTACCAGATCGGAAGAGCTGATAAATCCGTTTTCGTAGATATCATAGATCAGGTTCATTTTGTGATCGTATATTGCCGCGCCGCTGAAAATGTATGTATTGGTGATCTCGGTATATTCGGCGGATGCGGTAATTACGTTGCCGTCAAGGTCGAAAATGTAGCTCTGAGTAATGCCGCCCTCGGAAACGTTCATTCTGTAGAAGTTGGAATTAATAACCTCCGCGGTGTTGAAGGCAGCGCCGATCTTAGAGTTCTTTACACTGTACTTGATCTCAAGATCGTTGCCGAGAGATACGTATTCCTGCCAGAGGGATATCTTGCCGTTGGCGATTCTGTAGATATATGCCTGATTCTGACCGTTTCCTGCAAGAGCGAAGGGGAAGGAGTTGTTACCAAGTCTGCCCTCGTAAGCTGTTTCAAGATCTTCAACGATGAAATCAAGCTCAACCTCCTTAAGAGTACCGTCAGTACAACTCATAACGTAGCTGGTCATATTAATACGCTTTGCGGGAGATTTTGAGTTGAAGGACCAAACGAAATCGCAAGCAGTGTATGCGTCAACGGTTTCAAAGTCCTGAATAAGCACGTTACCGTCGTTAAGAACGTGAACCTTGATAAATCCATCGTGTCCGATATTGTACTTAGCGGAGCAGAAGCCTGCCTTGTTGAATACCTGTATCTCCTCTTCGTTCCAAGCATAGAGATAATCCTGATATTCGGCATCAAATCTGTCGATGTAGTAGCCGTTTGCGGCAATAGCGTTCACAGTGCGGACAACTTCCATATTTCTGTTTATCCAGAAGACCTTTTCACCCATTTCAAAGGCAACGAGACCGTTGCTGAAATAGGTTTTGGAATAGTCGGTTTTTTTTGTGCTGTGGACGTTTTCACCGTCTTTCTTTGCAAAATAATAATTAACTTCGTATTGGGGCTTAAGATCGTCGCCATCCTCGCTATAGCTTGTCTTAGAAACACGAATAATGGGGTAGTCGATTTCAACTTTAAAGTCGATGACATCTTTTCCGGTTGCGTAGAGAGGATAGGTTACGCTGTCACTACGAATACATTCACCGGTGGTGATATCATATACCTTTATCGTTTGGATCACGTTGTTGTGGTTGTCAAGATCCTTGATTTCGACAGATATAAGATTGTTTTCTTCGTCAACTTCAACGATCTTGCCGTCGAGCTTAGAGATGTTAGCGAAAGAGATCTTATCGATTCCGT
Organism: Eubacteriales bacterium; assembly: GCA_045612105.1. Lineage (GTDB taxonomy): Bacteria > Bacillota > Clostridia > Oscillospirales > CAG-272 > SVTX01. Next base: position 7,449 of record JAZKYL010000026.1, on the reverse strand, counting down.
TGTCGATGACGAAATAATCGCGTATCTCGTGCTCAACTTTTTCAGGCTCAGCAATAATGGGAGTGCTTTCAGCGGCAGTTGTCTCTTTGGTGGGCTCGGACGTATCATCGTTGGGCAAGAGATCACAAGCGCAGAAGAGAACTGCCAAACTCATAATTGCCATGAGCAAGAATAAGAGTTTACCGTTTTTCATAGTTTTCTCCTTTTTAGATTTTTCGTATACGGGCAGCCAAGAGTTAAGTACGGCTTAGATACCCGTGATATATAATTAAAAAGCATAAACTTGGCAAAACAGAGCGTGTTTTGCGAGGAACGCCTAATCCGAACGCGCGCCTGCTTGGAAGAACGCGCAACGGCAAGCGCGGAACGGACGTTCTGCCTCGTTTCCGCTTTTTTAATCATTATAAATTATATCACTATTGCATTAAATTGTCAAGCGTTTATATAATATAAATAATGAAAGAAATTGTTCAAAAAACACAATTTTTCGACATTGATTTTAGTGGTTTTGACGTTGATTTTGGAGTGAAGAAGCGTCGAAGGTGCGAATTCCTTTGTGTATAAAGTGTTTTCGATTTATGAAGATTGATAGAAAAGCCAAGCAAAACGAACCGCGCGCAAGCGCACGGCGCGGGTTCAATCGGTGACACAGTTTGAAAAGGGTGAGTGGTGGGATTTAGAACCCTTGTTTTGCGCCGATTTCCATCTTATGCGAAGTCAATATAGCGCAAAACGAACCGCGCGCAAGCGCACGGCGCGGGTTCTATCCTTGACAAGAATCTAAAAAAGAGCAAAACGGGATAAACCCATTTTGCTCTTTTTTGGAGCTGGTGGTGGGATTTGAACCCACGGCCTATTGATTACGAATCAATTGCGCTACCCCTGCGCCACACCAGCGACTCAAATATTATACCACAATCTTTTCCTTTTTGCAATAGCTTTTCAAAAAATTATTCAAATATTTTTGATTACGAAATTTTCACCTTGGAAGGATAAACAATATTCTGAATTTGTACTTCTTTTGGAAAAAAGTTTTTGAAGAGGGGTGCGGGGAGAAACTTTTTTCCAAAAAGTTTCTCCCCGCATTCTCTTAAAAACTAATTATCTCTGAATTCTTCCCGAGCCGTCGCCGCCTGCAAGCTTTTCAACCTCAGCGATGGTGACCATATTGTAGTCGCCTTCGATGGAGTGCTTGAGAGCGGAAGCCGCAACTGCGAACTCAACTGCGCCCTGAGTGGTCTTGCCGTTCATAAGCGAGTAGATGAGACCGCCGCCGAAGGAGTCGCCGCCACCAACTCTGTCGATGATGTGGAGGTCGTACTTCTTGGAGAAGCAGTATTCGTCGTCAGCTACGTTGTAAAGCATAGCGGACCAGCCGTTGTCAAATGCCGAGCGGCTCTCACGGAGAGTAATCGCAACGTACTCAAAGCCGAACTTGTCAGCAAGCTGCTTTGCAACAGACTTGTAGCCGTCGTGGTTCAGCTTGCCGCCGTAAATGTCGGTAGCCTCTGCCTCGATGCCGAATACGTCCTTTGCGTCCTCCTCGTTGGAGATGCAAACGTCAACGTACTGGCAGAGCTCGGTCATAGCCTCTCTTGCCTCGGCTCTTGTCCAGAGCTTACCGCGGTAGTTCAGGTCGCAGGAGATCTTGAGTCCCTTTGCCTTTGCAGCCTTGCAAGCATCCTTGCAGATCTCGACTACGTTAGCTCCCAGCGCGGGAGTAATACCGGTGAAGTGGAACCATTCAGCTCCCTCAAAGATTGCATCCCAGTCGAAATCCTCGCGGGTCGCCTTAGCGATAGCCGAGTTTGCGCGGTCGTAAATGCAGACCGAACCTCTCTGAGAAGCGCCCTTTTCGTTGAAGTAGATACCAACTCTGTCGCCGCCGCGGACGATCTTGGTGGTGTCAACGCCATAGCGACGGAGCGAGTTTACAGCCGCCTGACCGATAGCGTGAGTGGGGAGCTTGGTGACGTAAGCAACGTCCATATTGTAGTTTGCGAGAGAAACAGCAACGTTAGCCTCGCCGCCGCCGAATGTGAATTCAACGTGGTCGCACTGAACGAATCTCTCATAGTTGTAGGGCTGAAGACGGAGCATAAGCTCGCCAAAAGTAATTACCTTTGCCATTTTCTTTCCTTTTCTTGGAAAACTTTTTGGGAAAAGTTTTCCAAACCTTTCAAAAACTTTTAATAAATTGGTTTGTCTGAAACGTTTGTTTATTTGTCGTATTAAAATTCAATTTGACTTGCAACACGATAGCAGATTTTTATACGGTAAAAATCTTTACCGTTTTAAAATTCAAGCCGTCTGTAATTAAAACCTTTTTGCGGGGAAGTTTTTTGGCTCCACCTTTTTCTCGAAAAAGGTGGAAACCGCATCCTCGCATCCTCGCATCCTTACTTTACAAGGTGATATGCGAATCCGTTGATCTCGTCGGCAAGGTAGATGAACTTCATATTTCCCTTGTCGTCGTAGGTAGCGGTGCTGTAATCGAACTTAACGCCGCGGCGCTCGAGGTGATATACCGCGCGGTCAACGTTGTTGGTCTGAATAGCGATATGACCGTTTGTGCCGGGACCCTTCTCGTTCATCATCTCAAACTCGGGGCTTGCGAAGATAGACTTGGAGCCAACCTTGGGATCGAAGGAGAAGTAGCTCTGGAGAGTGTCAGCGGCATTTGCGGCGGTGTCGCCACAGGGATTGATGCCGATGTGCTTGAACTTGAAGCCGAGCATGGTGTCAACTGCCTCGCGAACTAGCTTGGTGATGCCGTCGAAGTCGCCTGCGGAGATCATTTCGGGCTTGACCATCCAGGAGCCACCGCAGCAAACGATCTTGTTGAATGCAAGGTAATCGTTGACGTTAGCGGGAGAAACTCCGCCTGTGGGCATAAAGGTAACGCCGCCGTAGGGAGCGGACATAGCCTTGATCATTGCAAGACCGCCCGACTGCTCAGCGGGGAAGAATTTTACTGTCTTAAGACCCAGCTCGAGAGCCGCCTCGATGCCGGAGGGGTTGTTGATACCGGGAACGATGGGACAACCCTTGCTCTGACAATATTTAACGATCTCGGGGTTGAAGCCGGGGGAAACGATAAACTTCGCGCCCGCCTCAATAGCGTCGTCAACCTGAGCCTTGGTAAGTACGGTGCCCGCGCCCACGATCATCTCGGGGTATTCCTTAGCAATAATTGCGATAGCTTCCTTTGCGCAAGCGGTACGGAATGTAACCTCGGCGCAGGGAAGACCGCCGTCGATAAGAGCCTTAGCTAAAGGCTTTGCGTCGGCTGCATTGTCGATCTTGATAACCGGAACGATACCGATCTTGGATAACTGCTTTACAATGTCACTCATATTTTTTCCTCCGAAAAAACAAATTTTCACAAATACATTATACACCCAATGAGGGTGATTGTCAATAGATAATCTGCATAATTTAATTGTTTTGCGGATGTTTTCAAATTTTGGTTTATAGGTGAGTTGAGTGTTGTCTGTCGGGAAGTTTTTACGTCGCTTTTTTTCAAAAAGCGACCGCAGATCCAACGCGCGGAGCGTTGTTCGCCTCCGCAGAGGCGAAATTTTTTACACGCGCTTTTCTTTTTGCTAAGCTTTTTCTTTTGCGCTTCTTCTGCCAAAAGAAAAAGCGAGCAAACGATTTGAAAAAGTTTTATAGGATAAGGGGACCCCCCCACTTGTGCGATTCCTCGCTCCGCAAGCGAAGCACACCCACCACAAGTGCTCCCCCCTCTGCCGAGCTCGCTCGGAATTCACCCCTCTGTGGCACTTGGGAAGGATAGGGGAATTTCGCGCCTTGCGAGGCGCGACCGCCGATCGCGACGTGTTACTTCGGGCACAAGTGCCCTCGTCGTGAGTTTTCTTCGAAAACGTCACCAAGCGACGAGCTTTTGAAAAAGCTCGAGCAAAACTTTTAAACGGCTTCGCCACTAAGCCACCGCTAAATCGCAATTTATCAACTGCTTTCAATTAAAAAACGCAGTGGAAACTTTTCTCGAAAAGCTTCCACTGCAAAAAACATTATAACACCTTTTCAAAATTGACGCCGTACCAGATCGGCTTTTCGTCGGAAAGCGTGGCGTCGATGCTGTCGCAGACGAAATCGGCGGCGATAGCGCTTGATTCAGCAAGAGACTTGCCATTTGTCAGCGAGGCGAAGCAGACAGATGCGAAAACGTCGCCCGTGCCGTGGAAGCTTTGCGGCTTTTTCTCGTTGTAATCGTAGAAAAATTCGCCGCTTTCACTGTCGTAGCCGTAGCAGCCAAGCTTATCGGGCTCAAATCCGATACCCGTGAGAACCGCTTTCTTGCAGCCGAGATCGGTCAGGGAAATGAGGATATCTTTGACGTAAGCTTCGTCGTAACCGCTTGTGATATAAGGCTTGTCCAGCATAAAGCAGGCTTCGGTCAGATTGGGAACAATGATGTCGGCTGCGGCGCAGAGCTTTGCCATCTCGTGAGCGAAATCTACATTAAAGCCTTTGTAAAGCACGCCGTTGTCACCCATGGCGGGATCGACGAACTTTAATTTACCCTCGCCAAAGTCGCGGAAAATTCCGAGGACGAGGTCGATCTGTTCTTTTGAACCGAGGTAGCCTGTGTAGATGCCGTCAAACTCGATGCCCTCGTTCTTCCAGACCTCGCAGATAGGCGCGATATCCTCGGTGAGGTCGCGGAAGGTAAAACTGCTGAATGCGGTGTGAGTCGAAAGCACGGCGGTGGGCAAAATTGCCGCCTCGATGCCGAAGGAGGAGATTATGGGGAGCGCTACGGTCAGCGAGCATTTGCCGACACAGGAAATGTCTTGTACGGTAAGTATTCTTTTCATTTTGTTTTTCTCCGTTTTTCTTGTGATTGATGTGACTATCTAAAAACGAATATGTATCATTATATTACTTTTGTCAAGTCAAGTCAATAGTTTTTTGCTTTAATTTGTGTAAAATTTTCCTTTACAAATGGCATGTTTTGTGGTATAATTAAACAAATGGTGAAAAAATAGCCATAGCATAGATTTAAGGAGACTTTACCGATGAAATGTCCTTTTTGCGGTCATACCGAGAGCAAGGTGTTGGATTCAAGACCCGTATCCGAGGGAAACAGTATCAGAAGAAGAAGAGAATGCCTTGAGTGCCAAAAGAGATTTACTACTTTTGAGGTGCTTGAGTCGGTGCAGATATTTGTAATAAAAAAGAACGGTGAGACCGAGCTTTTCGACAGAACAAAGCTGCTTGCGGGCGTGCTTAAGGCGACCCAGAAGCGTCCCGTCAATGCCGATGAGATCGTTACCGAGATCGAAAACGAGCTTCAGAACTCGCTGACCAAAGAGGTTACGACGGCGCAGATCGGTGAAATGGTTATGGAAAAGCTGAAGGCGAGAGATCAGGTGGCTTACGTTCGTTTTGCATCGGTTTACAGAGAATTTACCGACGTTGAGCATTTTCTCAGCGAGCTTATGGAGCTTAAGGGCGGCGAAAAAGAGGAATAAAACCGCGAATTATGTAACAAAAAGTCGAAAAATAAACCGAATGTTTAGTTTTGATTGATAAAAACCAAAAATAGAAAAAATTACGGCAAAGGAAAAGCTTCCGATGCCGTATTTTTGTTTTTCTGCCGAGAATACTATTTTTAAAGATTTTTTGTCTCGCGGGATCGATGAGGCAGAGAAGGACGGTATTATATATGGAAGAAAAAACAAAACGAAAAAAGGGCGTGTCGGAAGGCGCGTTTTTGGGCTTGGGCCATAATCAAAGGTGGTTGTCACGCGACTATAGTGAAAACGTGGGGATGATGGATGAGATACTGCACGTCAAGGACAATTTCGACGTTATCAAGAAGGTGCTTACGGTTGGCGAGGACGAGCTGACGTTATATTATATTGATGGATTCGTCAAGGACGCGGTAATGTCGAAAATGATAATCTATCTGCTCTCCTTGAAGGGTCTTGGGAAATCCCTTGACGGTGTTGCCACCGAGGAGGAGCAGAAGCTGTCGGCGAAGGAGAGAACCGAGGGCTTTATTAACGCTCACGTGCCTTACGTTGAGACCGATGCCACAGACAACGTTGAGACTATGATACAAATGGCACTTTCCGGAGCGACTCTGATGCTTGGGTCGGCTTTTGGTGAATATGCTATTATTATTGACGCGCGTACCTATCCTGCCAGGGAGACAGGTGAGCCTGAGGGTGACAAGGTGATGCGCGGGGCGCGGGACGGATTTGTGGAGACCTTGATCTTTAACACCGCGCTGATCAGACGAAGAATACGCAACCCACAGCTGACGATGAGCTATATGACGGTGGGCGGGTCGTCCAAGACCGATATAGTTATATGTTATATGAAGGATAGGGCGGACCTTAGGTACGTTGAGGAGCTGAAGAGCAAGCTGAAGAATATCAAGACCGACTCTTTGACCTTGGGGCATGAGTCACTAGCCGAGTGCCTTATCAAGAAGAAATGGTACAATCCTTTTCCGAAGATCAGATATTCCGAGAGACCCGATTCCACGGCGGCGCAGCTATTGGAGGGAAGCGTTGTTATCCTTTGCGACAACTCGCCCGACGCTATGATAATGCCGACGTCGATATTCGATTTTATGCAGGAGACCAACGATTTTTATTTTCCGCCGCTGACGGGCACTTATATCCGTCTTGTTCGCCACGTGGTCTTTTGGCTGGCGCTTTATATGGTGCCGCTTTGGTATCTGCTTGTGACGCATCAGCAATTTGTACCCTCGTGGCTTGATTTTATCGTGCCGCAGGAGGGTGGAAGGATACCGCTTATAGCGCAGATATTGCTTGCGGAGTTTATTATTGACGGCTTGCGTATGGCATCTCTCAACACACCGAATATGCTGTCGAATTCGCTTTCTGTGGTGGGGGGACTTATACTTGGCGACTTTGCGGTGAGCATTGGTTGGTTGATACCCGAGGTCATTTTGTATATGGCATTTGTGGCGATAGCGAACTTTACCCAGAGGAGCTATGAGCTTGGATATGCATTTAAATTTATGAGAATTCTGTTGCTTATTTTGACGGCGATATTTGGACTTTGGGGCTTTATCGGCGGCTCGCTTTTGACAGTGATTTTGATCGCAAGCAACGAGACGGTGAACGGAAAGAGAAGCTATCTTTATCCGCTGATCCCCTTTAATTATAAGGCTTTTAAGTCGTTGTTCGTCAGGGTGAAGAAGTACGATTTCTAAAAAATGAAGCGTTGATAAAAAGGGCGGGAGACCGCCCTTTTGTGTGTTGAATTGCAATTTATCGGGGACGCGGTTTTCCACCTTTTTTTGAAAAAAAGGTGGAGCCAAAAAACTTCCCTAAAAAGGATAAAAATTTCACCAATATAGTATTGGGAAACCGTATTGATTTTAACCGAAGTTTATCTTCTATCGTGTTGCAAGTTTATTTGAAACCTTTTAAACAAAAGAGT
>JAZKYL010000025.1:0-4612 GCA_045612105.1 Eubacteriales bacterium | reverse complement strand
GGAGGAGGGGGGGGAGCGGGGGGAGGAGACAAACTTTTTCAAAAACGTTTCTCCCCTCCCCCCACAAATCCTTCTCCCCCTACGCCATTTCTCCGCGCAAAAACGTCATGATCTTTTTTTCTTCGCGCGAGACCTTGACCTGAGAGAGCCCCATAAGACTCGCGACCTGCTGTTGGGTCATATTTCGGTAGTAACGAAGCAAAACTATCTTTCGCCAATCGGGCGGCATTTTGTTTATCGCCTGATTCAGCGCTATGCGATCTTTAAGGTTTTCAAGCTCGTCCTGTGACTCTCTGTCGGGGATCATAGCGTCGTAGGTCTTGGAATCCTCTCCGAAAACCGTGTCGGATAGAGACGTTATGGGCGAGACCGCCTCAATGGCAACTGCCGCCTCTTCAGGGCTGACCCCGGCAAGGGACGCAAGCTCGGCAATTCCCGCCTCTCTGCCCTCCTCGGTCATAATTCGGTTTTTTTCGCGCATTATGATAATGCCCGTCCGCTTGTAGCTTCTGCTGACCCTGATCAACCCATCGTCGCGCAGATGTCTGCGTATCTCTCCCACAATAAGCGGCACGGCATAGGTCGAAAAAGCGGTCCCGCGCTCCATATCAAAGCTCCTGATCGCCTTTATCATACCGATAGTTCCGATCTGCATAAGATCCTCAAATTCGGTTCCCCTGTCACGGAATTTAAGCGCGATGCTCTTGACAAGCGCCGCGTTTTCAATGACTAAGGTCTCGCACGCGCGCTCATCACCTGCCTGAGCTTGCAAGATCAGTTTTCTGTTCCGCAAATACCGCTCGTCCCTATTTTCCTGCATCTCTTGCGCCTGCGTGACGTTAATATCATTCATTTTTGTTCCTCCGCGGTTATTGTAAATCTGCCGAAGCTCGGCTATGTATTCATTCGCCGCGATCTCCAAAATATTTAAACATAGTAACACTTGTGCCCTTGCCGGGCTTGGAGCTGACGCGCATACTGTCGGTAAAGCTCTCCATTACAGTAAAGCCCATTCCGCTCCTCTCGCTTGCCGCGTCGGTGGTGAAAAGAGGCTGCCTCGCCTCCTTTACGTCCTCAATACCGCAACCCTTGTCCTTTATCTCGATCTTCGCAACTCTGCCCTCAAGCAACGACACGTTTATATAGATCATTCCGCCCGTGTTTTTATAAGCGTGAACGATGCAGTTGGTCACCGCCTCGCTGACGGCGCATTTTATATCTGCTATCTCCACCGCCGCAGGGTCCAGCTGTGAGCAAAAAGCCGCCACAGCCGCCCTCGCCATCCCCTCGTTTGCCGACAGCGCAGGCAATTTAAGTTGCATTTTGTTTATGACCGATCCGTTAAATCTTCCTTTTTTCATCTTTTGTTTCCCTCTTTTTTAGGTTTTCTTGCTCCCGCTCGGGGAGCTTTTCTTTTGTTTGCGCCCGATTCGCTTTGCCCTACCGACATCACCGCCGCAGACACGTTGTCTGTAGTCGGTCTGCTCTGCCGACGCAGAGAGGTGTGAACGATCTTAACTATTCGCTCAAGCCCTGCTAAATTCATTATCTTTTCGGTAGCGGGAGTGGGGTCGGTCACCACGACCGTTCCTCCGATCTCCTTCATCGTATTGTATCTGCCCATAATCAGCCCCAGCCCCGAGCTGTCCATAAAATCTACCGCCGACATATCTATTAAAAGCTGACACGGCCGTTTTGAACGTATCATATCGTCAATAGCCACCCTCACCGCCGCCGCGCTGTGATGGTCTATCTCTCCCCTCAGCTTTATTTTTAATTCGGTTCCCGTAAATTCACTGTCAAATCCCGGCTTTCTGTCTCTCGCCGCACACATTTCTATCAATATTCCTTTCTATCGTCTTTTTCACCTTTTTGAGTGTGTTCTTTTCCATTGTATCACGAAGGATATGCAAAGTTTGTCAAAGTTCGCTGTCGAAAATAATATTTTTTGTTTCGCATATAAAAAAAGAGCCTTTCTTTTCGAAAAGCTCTGATTTATCTATTAATCCCCGTAGAAGGATACACCCCCGACCCAATCTGCCCCTTTTTTAAGGTTTGGGACGGTGTGGGGGAGCGCGAGGGGGAGAGGAAACACTTTTTCTCAAAAAGGTTTCCTCTCCCCCTCGCATTTAATCCATATTATTTAGCTGTAACCTTCTGGGCAACGTTCTGAGGAACGGTGTCATAGCCGGTTACGTTGTACTCGAATACGCCGCGACCCTGAGTCATAGCACGGAGAACGATGGGGTAATCCGCAAGCTCTGCCTTAGGAGCCATAGCGTGAACTGTGGTATATCCGGGTCTGCCTTCAACTGCATCCATACCCATAACCGCACTTCTTCTCTTGTTAAGGTCACCCATAACGTCACCAACCATGCTCTCGGGAACGGTTACGTCGAGATCACCAACGGGCTCGAGAAGAACGGGACCTGCAAGCTCGAGGCACTTCTTGTATGCGAGAGATGCCGCGGTCTTGAAGGAAAGTTCGTCGGAGTCAACGTCATGATAAGAACCGTCGTGGAGGTCAGCCGCAAGGCGAGTCATAGGATAACCGTAAGCACCCTTAAGCATAGAGTCCTGAAGCCCCTTTTCAACTGCGGGGTTGAAGTTCTTGGGAACAGCACCGCCGACAACGGAAACCGTAAAGGTAAGTCCTTCTTCCTCGGAGGGAGAGAACTTGATCCAAACGTGACCGTACTGACCGGAACCGCCGTTCTGCTTCTTATGCTTACCTTCAACGTCAACGGTCTTTGTGATCTTCTCGCGGTATGCGATAGCGGGAGTCTCATACTTGATATTAACGCCGAAACGGTTCTTGAGGTTAGCCGCAAGAATGGTCAGGTGCATATCACCCATAGCGTAGATGAGCTGCTGCTTGGTCTCGGGGTTGTTCTCGTACTTGAGGGTCATATCTTCCTCGGTCATACGAGCGATAGCCTGGGAGATCTTGCTCTCGTCCTTTGCTGTGAGAGGATACATAGCCTTGCAGTAGTAAGGATTAGCGTAAGCAACCTTCTTGTATTCAACCTTTCCGGAGCGGGAAAGAGTATCGTTTGTGTTGGTGTCGGAGAGCTTGGATACCATACCGATATCTCCGCAAGCAAGCTCGTCAACCTCGACCTGCTTGTTACCCTTCATAATATAAATGTGAGCAAGTTTCTCTTCGCCGCCGCTTCTTGCGTTCTTAAGTACCCAGTCCTTCTTGACTGTGCCGTTCATAACCTTGAAGAAAGACATCTTTCCTACGAAGGGGTCTGCAACGGTCTTGAATACGAAGATAGCGGGATCTCCCTCGAGGTCAATTGCAACATCCTCGCCTGCAACGTCCTTTTCAACCTTCTTAGCGGTGTGACGGGGGAAGGAAGCCGCGATGGAATCCATCATAGCGATAACGCCCCAAAGTCTGGTAGCCGCGCCACAGTATACGGGGGTGATAGTACCGTCGATAATACCCTGGTGGAGACCCTCAACGCACTCTTCCTTGGAGAAGGGCTCGCCGTCGAAGAACTTCATCATAAGATCTTCGCTGGTACCTGCAACAGCCTCCCAAAGAACCTCCTTATATCTCTCGGCAGCAGCCTCAAGCTCGGGAGTGGTATCGGTGGGGAATCTCTTACCGGAGTCGTCATAAACGTAAGACTGCATATCGAGAAGGTCGATCATGGTAATATCCTTACCGTTCTTACCAACGGGGATAAATACGGGGCAGAGAGACTTACCGAATCTCTCACGGAGCTGGTCAAAGGTAGCGTTGAAGTGCGCGTCGTAGTTATCGCACTTGTTGATGAAGAATGCCTTGGGAACACCTGCAGCAACTGCCTTGTCCCAAGCAAGCTCCGCGCCGACCTCAAGGCCTGCCTTACCGTCGACACAGATAACCATACTGTCGGCAACTCTTGCTGCCTGGTTAACTTCGCCCTCGAAATCGAGGTAACCGGGGGTGTCGATTACGTTGATCTTAACGTCCTTCCAATAAATATGTGCCATCGAGGCTGTGAGAGAGAACTTTCTGGTCTGTTCCTCCTGATCGTAGTCGAATACAGTATTACCGTCGGGAACGTTACCGAGACGGTCGGTTCCGCCGCTGACGTAAAGCATAGCTTCTGCAAGAGAGGTCTTTCCGCTTCCGCCGTGACCTGCAAGAGCAATGTTTCTGATCTGTTTTGTGTTGTACTGAGCCATGGTTTTGTTCCTTTGCTCACCCTATGTGAGCCCTTTCTATAATTTACTGTATTGAAAATCTATCCGTATATACGAACAAATAAACATTCACATTATTTATTATACTATATTTTGTAAAGCTTTTCAAGAATTTTGGGCAAAGTTTTTGTGTTCTATTTGTAGAAGTTGCGAGTGGAATTTTGTATATTTATCACAAATTCGGGCATTTTGCACATAATTGTTTAGTCCTTTAGCGTGGTAAATAAAAACAAGTCACTCCATTTCTGAAGTGACTTGTTTATACTAACGATTTCAAATTTTGATTTGTCGGGGACGCGGGGGAGGCGCGTTCGAGAAACTTTTTGAAAAAAGTTTCTCGAGCTCTTCAAAAACTTCCCCGCAAAAAGGATTAAAATGTAGCCATTTCATCTTGTGAAACAGTGAGGATTTT
>JAZKYL010000024.1:0-24865 GCA_045612105.1 Eubacteriales bacterium | reverse complement strand
ATATCTTTTTGCCCGCCCTTTTTTTAAAAAAAGGTCTCCACGCATCTCCCTACGCCCCTTACACCTTCGGAAGTCTCTCAAGTCCCTTGGCGATCTCTTCGTCTGTGGGTCGGTAATCCTGAAGAACACCGTTGTGGAACTTTTCGTAGGACATCATATCGAAATATCCCGTGCCGGTGAGACCGAATACGATAGTCTTTTCCTCGCCGGTCTCCTTGCATTCCTTTGCAATATCAAGGGCTACCTTGATAGCGTGGCTACTTTCGGGAGCGGGAAGAATACCCTCAACGCGAGCAAATTCCTCGGCGGCGGCAAAGACCTCGGTCTGCTTGACGGTAGTAGCTTCCATAAGTCCGTCGGCATAAAGCTGGGAGAGGGTGCTGTTCATTCCGTGGTAGCGCAGGCCTCCCGCGTGAGTTGCGGCGGGCATAAAGTTGGAGCCGAGAGTGTACATCTTGGAAAGAGGGCAGATCATACCCGTGTCGCAGTAATCGTAAGCATATTTTCCGCGAGTGAAGCTGGGACAGCCCTCGGGCTCAACGGCAATTATGCGGTAGTCGGCTTCTCCCTTGATCTTCTCGCCCATAAATGGAGCGATAAGCCCGCCGAGGTTACTTCCGCCGCCTGCGCAACCGATGATAACGTCGGGCTTGATGTCGTATTTGTCAAGAGCTATTTTGGTCTCAAGACCGATGATCGACTGGTGGAGCATTACCTGATTCAGCACACTGCCGAGAACGTAACGGTATCCCTCGGTAGCCGTCGCCTTTTCCACTGCCTCGGAAATGGCGCAACCAAGGCTTCCGCCGGTACCGGGATGCTCGGCGAGAATTTTGCGTCCTGCCTCGGTCTCGGTGGAGGGGGAGGGAGTTACGCTTGCTCCGTAGGTGCGCATGACCTCGCGGCGGTGAGGCTTCAGCTCATAGGAGCATTTTACCATATATACCTTGCAGTCAAGTCCGAAATAAGAGCATGCCATAGACAGCGCAGTACCCCATTGACCCGCACCGGTCTCGGTGGTTACACCCTTAAGTCCCTGCTGTTTAGCGTAATACGCCTGAGCAATTGCGGAATTGAGCTTGTGGCTTCCGCTTGTGTTGTTGCCCTCGAATTTATAGTATATCTTTGCAGGTGTACCGAGACGCTCCTCAAGGCAGTATGCTCTGACTAAGGGAGAGGGACGGTACATTTTGTAAAAATTGCGTATCTCCTCGGGAATCTCGTAGTATGCCGTTGTGTCGTCAAGCTCCTGACGAATAAGCTCGTCGCAGAATGCCACCGAAAGCTCTTCGGCGGTCATCACCTTATGAGTCACGGGGTCGAGCAGGGGAGCTGGCTTGTTCTTCATATCGGCGCGAAGATTGTACCAAGCCTTGGGCATCTCGCTCTCTTCAATATAAATCTTGTAAGGAATTTGTTTGTTTGCCATAGTTTTTTCCTCGCTTTCGTTTGCTGTGGTTGTTTTCGGGCTGGCTTTTGTAAAAACAAAAAATCCCCATCCCGTGCTTACTTGCCGGGACAGGATCAAAAATTCCTGCGGTGCCACCCTGCTTGATGTAAAACATCCACTTTATATACTCAAGGCTCTTTATCAGCCCGAATATACCGACCTTTCTTTACGGAGGGTCAGCTCCGTCTCACATACTCGGCTTTTTGATCACTCAAAAGCCTTTCAGCTCGCCCTCGGAAGTCCATTCGGCAAGGCTTTTTTGACCGCAATTCCACCGTCTGCGGCTCTCTGTGCAAAAAGAGGTCTGCTTACTTACTCTTCCTCATCGGTTTTTCACTTTAGTGTTTTAACTCGCTAAAATGAAGATGTTAACATTATAGCACCGCAGAGTCTCCTTGTCAATAGTTTTTTGAAAAAACTTCAAAAATATTACTTGCCAATTATGATAACGTTTACCGTTTTATCTTTCTTGCGGCAATATTCTATAACGCTCGCCGTTCCTTTTGATTTACCGTCCCAAAAAGCGATCACCTCGTCGGCATAATCGACTATCTGCTTATTTCTGACTATCGGCGCACCGCGTCCGTATTTTGAGTAGTCGGGGAGGAATACGGTCATTTTTAAGCCTTTTTCAGCTGCGTAGTTTTCAGCGTCGGTGTCTATGCCTTTTGCGCCGCCCGAAACTATCTCGGTAATCCCATCGGGGAGATATTTGTCAAGATTTTCCACGTTAAGCCCACGTGAACCTATTATTGCTATTTTCATTTTTCTGCCTCCAAAATAAAAAGTGCGACGACCGAAGCCATCGCACAAAAACGCAGACTCCGATAGTCGCCAAACTATTTCAATATTAAATGGGTATGGTTATACACACTAACATGGATAGAATCTGCATTTTATCAAATTCACCACATTAGTGTGTGCCTAAAAAAGGTATAGTTATTCCACTACCCAAGAAAATGTATTAAAATAGTTTGGCTCTTTCATTTTACCACGGTTTTAGCAAAAATGCAATAGTTTTTCCGTGATTGCCGAAAAATTTATTGAAATTCCGGCAATCTTCGTAGCGTAGATATTTTTTAATAATTAAAAAAATTAATAATTTATAGTTGTTTTTTTATGAAAGCCATAGTATAATTTAATTGTCGAATTTTGCAAACCGAAAGGATTTTTATTATGGAATGGCTTGAAAGATTTATTCGTTCGACATCCTGGGGAATGGAAAAGCCACCCGCATACGGTGCTTTTCACTTGACTTTTACTTTTGTTGGTATTGCTTTATGCGTTCTTGCAGCATACCTTTTGAGAAAATCGGGAGAAAAAGCAAATAAGATCGTGCTTGTCAGCGTCGGAGTATTTTTGATGATAACCGAGGTCTACAAGCAGCTGTTTTATTACTATTACATAGGTAACGGCAATTACCAGTGGTGGATCTTCCCGTTCCAGCTCTGCAGTGTTCCGATGTATCTCTGCGTAATTGCGCCTTTTTTGAAAAAGGGAAAGATACAGAGCGGAATGTATAATTTTATGACCACCTTTAATCTTTTGGGCGGTCTTATGGCGTTTATCGAACCGTCAGGCATCGTCCACGAATACCTGACGCTGACTATCCACGCGTTTTTATGGCATATGCTTCTTATTTTCGTGGGATTTTACCTTATCGCCTCGGGAAGATTTGCAAAAACGAAAAAGGACTATCTCTACGCCGTTTGTACCTTCCTTTGCCTCTGTGTGATAGCGTTTATCATCAATCTTATCTTCCGGAAGGCGGCCGCGGGGGATATTAATATGTTCTACGTAGGACCCAGCAATTCGCCGCTTTTGGTATTTAAAACGATTTCGGAGAAGCTTGGCTGGTACGTCAGCACGGTTCTTTATATTCCCACAGTTTGCCTCGGAGCGTTTATCGTATATCTGCCTGCGCATTTTTATGCGAAGAAAAAGGGGATTGCGGGGAGTAAAGCGTGAATTTGTGAAATTGACTTAGTGTTTAATTGAAAAAAGGGCTCGGCTCAAATTTGAGTCGGGCTCTTTTTGTCGGTAGAGAAGATTTTTAAGCTTGCATTTTATATTCAACGAAAAAGCCACCATATTTGGTGGCTTTCGGTGGATTTAGTTTATCTTAAAGTGAAGTATCGCGCAAAGCTTCGCTTTGCTTGCACTGTTGTCTCCAACCGTTCGCGCCGCCCTCACTTGTCGTTCGGATGCGCTCACGGGGAGACTGCCACTCGAATTCGCCCACTTCATCCGCCACCGGCGGCGTGGGCGAATTCTCCCTCTCTCACCGCTACGCGGTTCGAGGTTCGAATCGCCCTTCGCAGATAAAAATACAGAGGGTAGCAAATGCTACCCTCTGTATTTTTGGCGGAGAAGGAGAGATTCGAACTCTCGAACCGCTTTTGACGGTTACACGATTTCCAATCGTGCGCGCTCGACCAGCTACGCGACTTCTCCGTAAATGTTCGGCTTCAAAAAAGCTATTTTCTTGACGACTGAAATATAATACCACAAAAAAGTCAGTTTGTCAATAGTTTTTTGAAAAATAATTTAAAAATATTTTCACTATTAATTTTTAATCAAAATAACATTGAGCCTTCTCCTAACAAGGGAGAAGGCTTGTGTGTATCTTAACTTATAAACTAATTCTTAAAACTTGTTATTAACTATCAAGCTCCTCAAGCTCTTCCATGATCTCAAGGAGTCTTTCCTCGGCTTGATTTTTGCGATTATCAAGCTCTGCGATCTTTTTGTAGTCGGTGGCGGCTTCTCCCTGCATTTCTGCGTCTATCTGCTCGATCTCTTCTTCAAGCTTTTCCATTTCGCTGTTCAGCTTACGGATGCGCGCCGTACGCTTTCGCTCCTCGGCGGCATTTTGCTTGTTTTTGAGATATTGCTCCTTCTGACTGCCCGGCTCGGCTTTTGTAATTTCGGTAGCCGCCACGGCACCTGCTAACCTTTCCTTACGCTCGTTTGTAAAGCGGCGGAATTCGGTGTAGGCTTCGCCCGCGTGGAGAATCTGATAGTCGAACATATCCCCGTCAACGTAACCGTCGGGATTCAGCTCGATTATACGGCTTGCCAATTTTTCTATGAAATAACGGTCGTGAGAAACGGCGATTATTGTACCGTCAAACTCTTCGAGGGCGGCTTCAAGTGCTTCGCGGGAGTCGATGTCAAGGTGGTTGGTGGGCTCGTCGAGGATCAGCAGATTCATATGAGAGAGAATGAGCTTGGAGAGGGTAAGTCTTGCTCTTTCTCCTCCCGACAGCATTCTGACGGTCTTGAACACGTCCTCGCCGAAGAAATTGAACCACGCGAGTGTGCTCCTTATCTTCTGCTCGGGCAGAGTGGGGTAGTGATCCCAGAGCTCGTCGATGACGGTCTTATTTTCGTCAAGGTTCTGGTTTTCCTGATCATAGTAGCCGACCTCCACGTTGTATCCGTCCTCGACCTTTCCGGTCAGGGGAGTGAGGGTCTTCATCAAAATTTTGATCAGGGTGGATTTTCCGCAACCGTTGGGACCGATTATCAAGAGTCGGTCGTTTTTCTTTACGAGAAAATCAAGTCCCGTAAAGAGTCTTTTCTGCCCGAAGCCCATTGAAAGATTGGTGATCTTCATAACCTCGTTTCCGCTTGCGATCGCCGAGGTAAATTTCATTCTGATGGCTCTCTGCTCGGTCTCGGGAGCCTCCAATTTCTCCATTTTGTCAAGCATTTTTTGTCTTGACTCGGCGGCGATTATGTTTCGCTCGCGATTCCACTGTCTCTGCTGCGCGATGTAGGCTTCCTGTCTTGCTATCTCCTTCTGCTGCTCGCGGTAGTGCTTTGCATAAATCTCCTTGTCGATGCGCCTCTGCTCCATACTCTTTGTGTAGTTTCCGTTGTAGAGCTTCGCCTTGTGATGCTCGATGGCAAGAGTCTTGTTGGTCACACGGTCGAGAAAATAACGGTCGTGGGAGATCACCATTACACATTTTTTGTACTGAATCAGGTAGTTTTCAAGCCATGAGAGAGTCTCGATGTCAAGGTGGTTAGTAGGCTCGTCAAGCATAAGAATATCGGGCTCGCGGCAGAGCTGAACCGCCAATGCAAGTCTTGTTCTCTGTCCTCCCGAAAGCAGGCTTACGTCCTTGTCGATGGCATCGTCGTCAAAGCCCAATTTTTGCAGGATCGATCGGCATCTTCCTCTGAATTCAAGACCGCCATCGCGGATAAATCTGTCGTTGAGCGACATATATTCGTTGGTATAGATGCGGTGCTTTTCGGTGTCGGAGTGGTCGTTCAATAGAGTTTCAAGCTCCGAAAGCCTCTTTTCCCATTCAAGCAGAGTGGGGAAGGCGGCGAACATATGCTCAAGGGCGGTTCTGCCCTCGCTCTCATCACTTTCGGAAAACGCGCCGTACTGCGAGAGTATTCCCACGGTCTTGCCCTTGGAGATAAAAACCTCGCCCTCGGTTGCGTCATATTCACCGGTTATAAGCTTGAAAAGCGAGGTCTTGCCGCTTCCGTTGGAGCCGATAATGCCTAACTTATCGTTTTCCTCAAGAGAAAAGGAGACCTTTTCAAGTATGGTGGTTGTTCCGAATCGGAGGGTAAGGTCGTTTACACTTATGGCTATCATTTATTTTGTCCTTTTTGATATATTTTGTCCTCTTTTTACATACAAAAAGTCAATTATAATTCTTGACTTTTCACTTTTGTTATTATATAATTATTTTAACTACATAGTATTTTATCATTTTTCACCGCTTTTGTCAATGATAACTTCAAGAAAGGATCATTTTTATGGATATGAAGGTTTCGGTTGTAGGCTGCGGACGTTGGGGGTCGCTTATAACCTGGTATCTTGCCGAGAAAAGAGGATTTGACGTTACTCTTTACGGCAGAGAAAGCTCGGAACACATTCAGAGGTTTATTAAAGAGCGAAAAAACGACCTGCTCACTCTTCCCGAGAGCGTCAGGGTAACAACGAGCCTTGATTGTCTTATAGACGCGGACGTTATCGTAATTTCGATAAATTCCCAAGGCCTTGCGGCATTTATGCAGGAGATAAGACCGCTCGGTCTGAAGAATAAAATATTCGTTCTTTGTATGAAGGGTATCGATATCGCTACGGGTCGCCGTCTTTCCGAGGTGGCGCAGGCGGGAACGGATAAAAGCAACAAAGTCGCCGTCTGGATAGGCCCCGGTCACGTCCAGGAATTTTACGCAGGGATTCCTAACTGCATGGTTATCGACAGTGATGATGAAGAGACCAAAAAATTGCTTGTAGAGTCTTTTTCAAGCGAGCTGATACGCTTCTATTATGGCGAGGATATGATCGGAAACGAGATAGGAGCTGCGGCGAAGAACGTTATCGGAATCGCTGCGGGAATGCTTGACGGTTACGGATTGTCAACGCTTAAAGGAGCCTTGATGTCAAGAGGATGCCGCGAGGTGGCAAGACTTATTGCCGCCATGGGTGGAAATGAGCTGTCTGCCTACGGACTCTGCCACTTGGGCGATTATGAAGCTACGGTCTTCTCAAAATTTTCCCATAATCGCGCATTCGGAGAGATGTTCGTCAAGGGCGAGAAGCTTGATAAATTAGCCGAGGGCTATTATACCGTAAAGGCTTTGATGGATCTGTCACGCGAGTATGCCGTCGATATGCCCATATGCCGCGCGGTGTACGAGATAATTTACGAAAACAAGGACGCAAAAGAGACCTTTGCTCACCTCTTTGAGCGAAGTATAAAGACGGAATTTTACAAATAGTTGGAGGTAAAAATGGGTAGAAAGATTTTTGCCGAAAAGAATTACAACGTGTCGGAATGTGTAATTCCTTATGAGGATTTTAGAATATTTTCCGACAGAGAAGAGGGCTTTTCGCTGAATCCCAGATATAGGGATGTGGCGATTGCAGAAGCAGAAAAGTTGCTTGATAAAAAGTATTACGTGCTGACAGCTACCGATTTTGTCCTTTACAGACGGACGGGAAACCGAGCGGTATATCAGGATCAGTTCAATCCGAGACGACTTGACCTTATTCAGTTGACTCTGGCGGAGGCTTATGAGAGACGGGGAAGATTTATCGACAAGATACTTGACCTGGTTTGGATGATACTTGAGGAAAGCACCTGGGTGTTGCCTGCCCATATAAACCCCAATCCTAACGATAAGACTCACTCTTTGCCGTATTCTTACGACGGGAAGCGTAATTATTCCGATCTCTACGTTGGAAACACCGGAGCGACGCTGACCTTTACCTGGTATCTGTTGCGCGACGAGTTTGACAAGATCTCCCCCGTCATCAATAAGAGAATTGTTGAAAATCTCCGCGACAGAGTTATAAATCCCTTTATAAATCACGTGGACGAGCTTGCCTGGATGGGCAATGGGCCTTATAACTGGATGAACAACTGGTGCCCTCACATCGTGGCGCAGACATTGACTACCTGTGCGTTGGCAATTGACGACAAGGAGACCCGCGACAGAGTCGTTGAGGTTTCTCTTCAAGCACTTGACAAGTTTACCGACATATATTCTCCCGACGGAGCCTGCGACGAGGGACCGGGATATTGGGAGGGCGCGGGCGGTGCGCTTTATGAAGCTTGTCTCGTGCTTTACGATATGACCGCAGGTAGAATTAACGCATTTGAGGACGTTTTGCTTACCAGTATGGCGGAATATTTCCCGAGAATGTATATTGCAAATGGTCATTTTCTCAATTATTCCGACGCGCATCCCAGCGTCAGCGTAGATTTCCCTTGGGGCTACGATTGGGGTAAGATGTGTAAATCTGACCTTATGATGAACTTCTGGGAGTTCAAAAACGAGATCAGCGAAAATCTCGGAAAGGTTAAATTCTCAAGCTACTCCTGCTGGAGATATTACAGAGACCTTTGCGCGCCTGATCTTGACCGCCGTGATTTCAAGGCGGCTCTCAAGTCCTATTTCCCCAGCCTGCACCTCGCCATCAGCCGTGAAAGCGAGATTCCCGAGGAGGGCTTGTATCTCTCGCTAAAGGGCGGGCACAATTCACTGAGCCACAACCACAACGATACGGGAGATTTTACCGTTTTCTGTGATGGAAAGCCTGTATTTATCGACGCGGGTGTTGGCACTTATACCAGACGAACCTTTGATAAGGATAGATATACCATCTGGTCTATGAGCGGAGAATATCACAATATTCCCACTATAAACGGAGTTTTCCAGAGAAGCGGCAAGGTCTACGCCTCAAAGGATGCGATTTACGATGAGGCAAGCGGCGGACTTTCCCTCGATCTGACCGAGGCTTATCCTGCCGAAGCCAACATGGAAAAATACCGCCGTGAAGCGGTAATCGATAACGGAAAAGCGGTCATTACCGACGATATAACATCAAAAATCGACGGTGAGGTCATATTCAATCTGCTCACTGTCTCCGAGCCCAAGCTTATCGGCAAGGGCAGAATGGAGGTCTGCGGCAGAGTAGTTGATTTTGACGAAAGCCTTGAATTTTCCTTCGATAATCCCGATTGTACATGGGAGGAAACAGAAACCCTTCCCGCACAGTGGGGAATTGAGAAATTCTACAGAATAAGACTTCGCACCACTCTTAAAGCGGGTGAGGAGAAGACATTCAAATTAACCGTAAACAAATAAAAGGAGAATTATTATGGGAAGAAAAATTTTTGCAGAGGCAAATTACGACATAAGCTCGCTTATATTGCCCATTGAAGAATTCAAGGTCTTCTGCGACAGAGAAAAGGGCTTTTATCTGCGCGAGGATTGCCGTGACAAGTCTATAAAAAATGCCGAGGAAATACTTGATAAAAAATACCCCGTCATAACCGCCACCGACTACCTTTTCCGCTTCAGAACCGGCGACAGAGCACATTACGAGGGCATATATTTCGAAAGAAGACGCGATCTGCTTACCTATTTGCTTGCCGAGGCTTATGAGAAAGAGGGAAGATTTACCGATAAGATAATGGATCTCGTCTGGATGATTCTTGAGGAGAGCTGCTGGGTAATTCCCGCGCATCTCAATCCCAATCCTGCCGATATGACCCACAAGCTCCCCTATGCATACGACGGCAAGAGAGATTACATAGACCTTTTTGCAGGCGCGACCGGCGCGCTTATTGCCTGGACATGGTATTTGTGCAAGGATGGCTTTGAGGCGATCTCTCCCGTTATCAACAAGAGAATCTTAGAGCAGCTTCACGATAGAATTATCGTTCCCTTTACCGAGCACACCGACACTCTCGCGTGGATGGGCAACGGAAAATTTAACTGGGTCAACAACTGGTGCCCTTGGATAATCTCTAACGTGCTCAATACCTGTGCCCTTACCACCACCGACCACGCTCTCCGCATCCGTGTGGCAGAAATTGCGCTTGAGGGCCTTGATAAGTTCACCAATATCTATGCCGAGGATGCCGCTTGTGACGAGGGTCCCTCTTACTGGAGTGCAGCTTGCGGCGCGCTTTATAACGCTTGTCTCGTTCTGTTTGATATGAGCGGCGGTAAGATAAATGCCTTCCGCGATCCTCTTATGGTCAAGATGGGTGAATTCTTCCCCAAGGCATATATTTGCGACGGTAGACTTCTCAATTTCTCCGATGCAAGATCAAACGTCGGCGTAGGAAGCACCTGGGGACATGACTGGGGCGTGCTTGCGGGAAGCGACCTTATGCAGAATTTCTGGGAATTTGCTTACAAGCCTACAAGCGGTCAGTTTGCGGACGTAGAGTTCAATATGCCCTACCGCTATATTAGAATGCTTGGTGCTCCCGATCTTACTTACCGTGATTTCAAGGCATCGACAAAGGACTTTTTCCCAAGCCTTGATCTCTCTATCTGCCGCGACAGCGAAGACCCACAAAAGGGACTTTATCTCTCATTGAAGGGTCACCATAATTCGGCTTCCCACAACCATCTTGACGTTGGTAACTTCGTCATTTTCTGCGACGGGCTTCCAATTTTCATCGATGCGGGTGTCGGAACATATACCGCGAGAACATTTAACAGCGAGAGATACACCATCTGGTCTATGCGTTCTGAATATCACAATCTTCCCACCATCAACGGCATTGATCAGAGACCCGGCAGAGTTTATGCGGCAAAGAACGCGCAATTTGACGAAGACACGGGCAAGCTGACCCTCGATCTGACGGATGCTTATCACGCAGACGCGGCTATTGAGTCGTATATCAGAAGCGCGGTAATTGATGACGGCAAGGCTATCGTTTGCGACGAAATAACCTCCAAAAAGGACGGCGAGGTCACCTTCAATCTCCTTTGCAACGCAGAGCCTCAGAATATCGAAAAGGGAAGCTTCACCATCCACGGCAAGACCGTCAATTTCGACGAAAGACTTACTCTTACCGTAGATTTCCCCGATTGCACCTGGGTCGAGACCAAGACCATCCCCGCAAGCTGGAATTGCGAGAAGGTGTGCAGAATCAAGCTCACCGCTCCCCTTGCGGCAGGAGCGAAGCAGACTTATATACTTGAGGTCTGTAAATGAGCAGAAAGCGCAAAAAAGACCCGATGCCCGTAGGCTTCGCCGTATTTATGATCGTGGCGGGGCTGATAATCGGTACGGTTTTCACATTAGGCATGCAATATTGGAACGCTCCCATAGAAAGAGCGGAAGCGACCTACGTTGAAGCCACCTTTGAAAAATACTACGGTTTATCAGCGTCAAAAAGTATTACCGTGTATTTTTCCGATCACGAGCAGCTGGAAATAGACGTAGCTTGCGTTACTTCTGATATTCTTGAAGATATAGAAATGCTCTCAAAGGGCGATAGGGTTAAACTTCTCGTTCACCCCAATTCAACAACGATATGGGAGATCAGCACCGCCGAAAAAACGATTATGTCCTTTGAGCATTCGCAAAATCGGCTGCAGGGTAACAATATTGCCTTTGGATTGCTTGGAATATTTATGTATTGCTGCGCTGCTATAGGAATCGGCTCTTTAATCAGCAGATGGATAAAACAGAAAGCCTCATAAGCGTTTAAATCAAAAGGGAAACGAGATCATCTCGTTTCCCCTTTTGATTGTTTTGCTCCATATAAGTCAATTTATTGGGCTTTGCGCATTCAGACAAAAAACACCCGAAATTCGGGTGTTTTTTGTTATTTATTCGGTTTTTTTTCTGTAAAGAAAGGCAAGAATAACTATACCAAGGATCAAGAATGAAGCCGAGAGTGTAAGTCCAAGGGTCAGCGGAGAGGATTCCACAAATCTTCCCCAAGGAGTATGGTCTCTTACCACGGCAACATAGCTGACGTCACCGTCCACCACGTTGATCACCTTTTCTCCCCAGCCCTCAAAGGAATGATCTTTAGGAACCGTCACGGTAGGTATGTCGAAAGAAAGTCCCTTTTCACCTACAATTTTTGATATAAGAGTTCCGTCGTTGTGTTTAAACTCCACGGTATAAAGCCTGTCTCCGAACACCGGCCTTATATATGCGCCTTCTTTAGCCGCATCGAAAAATTCGTTCAAGGGCTTTACGCAGGACAGATCGGCGGTATTCTGCCAGCCAAGCAGCTCAAACTTGCTTTCATTAGCGTAATTGGGAGTACCGTATCCCACTATGTATTCACTGTCCAAAGAATAGGATTTTACCGCCACGTTATCACCGCTTGCTTCAAATCCTCGCTTTGCGTTGGTATTTCCCTCGATGGTGTAAACAGAGGTGCTATCGGAAAACAGCACAAGTCCCACGTGTGATGCATCCACCTCGATAGTCGGATCATAAACGTCCTTAAAGAAGATTATATCTCCCATTTTCGGCGCATATCCCTGTTTCTCTTCATAAATATTATTTTCGATACAGGCTTTCCGCCATTTCCAACAGCTTATAAACGAATCGCCGCCCGAGCATTCCTCGCTGACTCCCGCCTGGCGAAGACACCAGTTGACGAAGCTTGCACACCAAGAATAGCCGTAGCTTACACCGTTTCCTTGTTTATTGTCCAACTTGCCGTAAAGGACGTTATATTCTACGAAATCACGGGATCCTTCACTGTTAAATCCGTCCAGATCCTTGTCGCTGTCTCCTTCGTGATATCCGACCTGAGAAAGTGCCACTGCAACGGTATCAGCGGCTCCGTTTCCGCTGATCGCCACTTTTTTGAAATTGTCGTAAAATTTTCCGCTTTTGAACTGCTCTGACATATCGTAAGTCTCGTTTGCCGCTCGCGCTTCAGGCAAAAAAGCAACTCCAAGACCCAAACAGATGCAGAATGCCAAAAGGGCTGCTGCTATTTTTTTATATTTCATCATCAAATCTCCATAAGGTACAGGAAAAAATATCCCACATAACATCATTATACCATTTACCCCCATTTTTGTCAAGAAAATATATCACAGTAAGCAAAGTAAAATTTTCTCACTAATTTTTATGCTTGTCCTACCCGATAATAGTAGTAAAACCAAAAAAATTTCGCAAAAAAAACGCGAAGGATAGGAGTTTTTATGAAAAAGATCATCAGTTATATATTGATTGCTTGCGCGCTTTTAAGCCTTCCCATATTTGCCACGTCATGCGGTATGGGAGCCGATCAAGCAGACGTTCACGTCTTTTATTACACCTACAGTGACCCATTTATATCGAACGTAAGACAGTCAATGGACAAAATGCTTGACAACGCAGGCATAAAATATCAGGACTACGACGGCAACGGAAACCAGACCACGCAAACCGAACAGATACAGACGGCAATTACCGCAGGAGCCAAGGCTATAATAGTTAATATTGTAAACACCGGCTCCGACGATGCGGCAAACGGAATCGTGTCTCTTGCCAGAAATGCGGGAATTCCCGTGATCTTCTTTAACCGAGAGGTGTCGGACAAGGTAGTCAAGAGCTACGACAAGTGCGCGTTTGTGGGAACAGATGCTAAGGAAGCCGGTATTCTTCAAGGGCAGATGATAGGAGAGTACGTTGCTGAAAACTTTTCAAAAATCGATATCAACGGCGACGGAAAGATATCCTATATCCTTTTCAAGGGTGAAGAGGGTAACAACGAAGCCATATACAGAACGCAGTATAGTGTTGAAGAAGCTAACAAGCTTCTCGCCAAGAAAGGCAAGCCTGCCCTAAGCTTTTACGACTCCGGCAACCCCAACAAGTATCTGGTTGACCGAAACGGTCTTTGGTCTGCGGCGGCGGCAAACGAATATATGACCACAGCCCTTACCTCCTTCAGCGAGAATAAGGGAAATATGATAGAGCTTGTCATCTGCAACAATGACGGTATGGCAGAGGGGGCGATATCTGCTCTCAATTCTTCTGGATATAATACGGGAAAAGAGAAAAGCAGACAGATACCCGTGTTTGGTGTTGACGCAACCGCGGCTGCAGTTGATCTTATTGGCAAGGGCAAGATGACCGGCACTATCAAGCAGGATTCCGCAGGACTTGCCGAGGCGGTTGCAAAAATCGCTTCCAACTATCTTGAAGGAAAAGGAATGAGAGCCGGACTTGACGATTATAACATCGACAAGAGCGTTTTTAAGGTAAGAATACCTTATTCAAAATATCTCGGATAATAATACTTGAAGGGCAGGACCCAAAGATGGGGAAGAATTCAGAAATATTACTTGAAATGAAAAATATGTCCAAGAGCTTTCCCGGAGTTAAAGCTCTGGACGGTGTTTCTCTCTCGGTCCGTCGGGGCACGGTCCATGCCTTGATGGGTGAGAACGGCGCGGGAAAAAGCACGCTTATGAAATGCCTTTTCGGCATAAATTCGGGATATGAGGGAGAGATCTTTCTCGAGGGTGAGAGGGTTGCCTTCAAAAGCCCCAAAGATGCCCTTGAAAACGGTGTTGCTATGGTTCATCAGGAGCTTAATCAGGCAACCAAGCGCAACGTTATGGACAATATCTGGCTTGGAAGATATCCGACACGACTGGGTTTTGTAACCTCTGAAAAAGAAATGTACGAGCGAACTAAGAAAATCTTCGATTCGCTGGGAATTTCCACCGACCCCAAAAGGGTTATGAGCACAATGTCGGTTGCGGAAAGACAGATGGTGGAGATCGCTAAGGCGGTGTCCTACGAGGCGAAGATCATCGTCCTCGACGAGCCCACAAGCTCACTTACCGAGCGCGAGGTGGGGCATCTTTTCAGAATAATCGACACTTTGAAAAAGCGTGGCTGCGGTATCATTTATATCTCGCATAAAATGGATGAAATTCTTAAAATATCCGACGATATTACGGTTATGCGCGATGGCAAGCATATTGCCACCGAGGCGGTGGAAAATATGACTATGGAGAAGATAATCAAGCTGATGGTGGGTAGAGAATTGACTCAGATGTTTCCCGAAAAGACCAACAAGCCCGCCGAGGAGATACTGCGTGTGGAGGGGCTTTCGTCTAAGCACAACCACGTGGACAACGTTAGCTTCACTCTCCATCGCGGCGAGATAATCGGTTTTGCGGGCCTTGCGGGCGCGGGAAGAACCGAGGTCATTGAAAACCTTTTTGGCATATCCGAGCGAGAGGGTGGCAAAATATATCTTGACGGAAAAGAGATCAGAAATCGTACACCGCGCGAGGCTATACGCAACGGATTTGCGCTTCTTACAGAGGAAAGACGCGCAACGGGCATTTTCGGAAATCTCAACATTCGCGAAAACACCACAATTTCAAGCCTGCGCAAACACCTGAAGCTTGGTGTGCTGTCCGACAGATCGCGCAAAAAGGATACCAACTGGTCTATCGAGGCTATGAGGATAAAGACCGCTTCGCAAGAGACCCAGATCAAGCTATTATCGGGCGGTAATCAGCAGAAGGTGATTCTCGGCAGATGGCTTCTGACCGAACCCGAGATCCTTATGCTTGACGAGCCTACCCGAGGCATTGACGTAGGCGCGAAATTTGAGATCTATCAGCTGATAGACGATCTTGCCTCAAAGGGAAAAGCCGTTATTGTGGTTTCAAGCGAATTGCCCGAGCTGTTGGGTATTTGCGACCGCATCTACGTTATGTCGGGAGGAAAGGTGGCAGGCGAGGTCGATGCCAAGCACACCACCCAAGAAGAGATAATGACCCTGGCGGCGAAGTTTGCGTAAAGAGTAGATATGCGAGAGCCTTTTTGATAAAAAGGTTCTCGCTCTCTCAAAAAACTATCGAAGGATAAGCTGAATTGCAGACGTGCCGCAGCAAATACGGGAAGCCTTTGCCCAATACACATAACAATCAAATTATGGAAGGTACCATTATGACGTTACTGAAAAAATTCAAGGAGACCGACGCAAAAGAAAAGCGAGCCCTTATCAAAGAATTTTTGATAAACAATTCGCTTTATATATTTCTTATCGCGGCGGTCATAGTTATACAATTCTTGCGCCCGCACTTTTTGTCCGCGGCGTCAATAGTAAATATAATCTCGCTTTCGGCGGCAAATCTGCCGATCGCTCTCGGTATCGCGGGAGCAATAATTCTCACGGGAACAGACCTCTCGGCAGGACGAATCGTAGGACTTGTTGCCTGCGTTTGCGCTTCGTTGCTTCAGGCGACGGGCTATGCGGGCAAAATATTCCCCGGTCTTGCTACACTGCCGCTGCCTCTTGTTTTGCTTATAGCCCTGGCGGTTGGCGCGATAATAGGACTGATTAACGGCTTTTGCACAGCAAAATTCCATCTGCACCCCTTTATTGTAACGCTGTCCACACAGCTTATTGCCTACGGTGCGCTTTTGATGTATCTGAATATCGGCAACAACAACGGTCAGTCGATTTCGGGACTTGATACAAGCTACACAAGCTTTATAAACGGCAGTATTTTGTCTATCGGAAAGACCCCGATCCCGAATTTTGTTTGGTATTCGCTGGCATTGACGGTGGTAATATGGTTTATTTGGAATAAGACAACCTTTGGCAAGAATATGTTTGCAGTAGGCTCCAATCCCGACGCGGCAAACGTTTCGGGTGTCAATGTCAAAAGAGTCATTATGCTTGTCTTTATGCTGGCGGGCATTATGTACGGTGTCACGGGATTTATTGAAGCGGCGCGAATCGGCTCAAACTCTGCGGCAACCGGACTTAATTACGAGCTTGACGCTATCGCCGCAAGCGTTATAGGCGGTGTGTCCTTTGTGGGCGGTATCGGTAAGGTCGGCGGAGTTATCGTGGGTGTCGTGCTTCTGCGACTGATTTTCGTAGGTCTGACAGCTCTGAATATCGATGCAAATATGCAATATATTATCAAGGGTCTCATTATTCTTATCGCCTGCGCGGTGGATATGAGAAAATACCTTGTCAGAAAGTAAGAGATTCAGCGTGAAAGTTACTTCCAACTTAATAGTGAAATGATCTTTTTCACGCGCGTATTTTGCCGTACGGCAAAATTCATCGATTACTATTTGTGCCGCCGCAGGGGGGGCCGTGAGCGGCAGAATGGAGATTATTATGGAAGAAAAAAGAGTAATTTACGACAACGTAGCCATAAGTATAAGGGCATTGTCAATTTTAATTGTTTTGGGGCTTTTTATGACCATTCTGGTTATGGGTTACGGGTATTTTATGGGAAACGGCGGCGGAGCTTCGGTCCCTGCGGGTGCGAATAATGAGCAGGAAAGCGCCACCGAGGTCTTTGAGGAGCAAAACACTCCCATAGAAAGAGCGGAGACAGAGAAGCTTGATGAAAATGTAGATTATTAAATTGCAATTTAACGGGGAGATGCGTGCCTCCGGCGGAGACGCGGGTCGCTTTCTTGAAATGAAAACAGCAAACTCGCAAGCGAGATTTGCACGAGTTTGCAAGCAAACTCTGCTTGGCAAAGAACTTGCCCGCATTTTGGGCGCTCTAGTAGTGAAGTAGGATTTTTCGCTCCTACGGAGCTAAAAAAATCCCCCACTGTCGTTTTCCCTTGAAAGGGTGTTAAACCCAACCAAAGTGTTTATCTTAAAGCTAAATTATACTAAGTTGAAGTAAGAAAATGCTTCAAAAGAACTCAATTCGGGCACTTGTGCCCGAATTAACAACACTGATAGCAGCGAGTCTTTGATCAAAATCCCCACGGTTTTATTAAGACAATTCGGCTACATTTTAATCCTTTTTGCGGGGAAGTTTTTTGGCTCCACCTTTTTTTCAAAAAAGGTGGAAACCGCGTCCCCGCCTCCCCGACAAATCAAAATTTTAACACTTTACAAAATCAACCAAAGGTTTATTGACAAAAGGAACCGATAGTATTATAATAGAAATATCGTTGTAGCGGCAGAGACCCCGCAAAAACGAAATTCTAAAGAAAAGGAGGCGACTTTAATGATTTCTACACGCTATGGATACTGCAAACTCGCCTCGGAGTCGGTCTAAGGTAGAATAAGGAGAAAAACCTTATTTGCCGAGGCTCTTTGCGGCGATTTATCCTAAAAAAATCGCACACGCCTATTGCAGAGGCGTGTGTGAGCGAATTGCACAAGGAGTTAGCAGATGATAGACACTATTTTTCTGGGCAGGAAGATCGCAGAAGCCCGTCACCGCGCAAGGCTTACCCAAAATGACCTGGCGGCACGCGTTGGAGTCACGGCGCAGGCGGTCTCCAAGTGGGAGCAGGGAAGATCCTGCCCCGACATAGCCATTCTCGATGAAATTGCCGACGCCCTTGGCATTTCGCTCTTCGAGCTTCTGGGAATGGAGGAACGCAACAAAAGCAGCTCTTAAATTTCTTTTTTCGGGCGGTCTGCATTTTGCCGCTTGAGTTGTAAAATTGCGTTAAAAAAGCTTCACCTGAAGGGGGATCCCTCGGTGAAGCTTTTGTTTTTTGAAAAAGCTATTTACAAAACCTCTTCGCGGTGTTATAATTTTCATAACGACACAAACAGGAGGCAAAAATATGCTATTATTCTACGTTCGTCACGGCGACCCCATATACAACCCCGACAGTCTCACGCCATTAGGTCACAGACAGGCGGAGGCGATTGCAAAGCGTTTTGCCGTCTACGGTCTTGACGAGATCTATTCCTCACCCTCGGTAAGGGCAAAGCAGACCGCACAGCCCACCTGCGAGGTGCTGAAAAAAGAGCCGATCATTCTCGATTGGTGCTGTGAATCCCGCGCCTGGGCGCAGATGACGGTGGAATACGAGCCGGGCAAGCTGACTTGGGGGTACAGCCACCAGCCCACAAAGGAGCTTTTCGTCTCTCCCGAGGTCAGAGCTCTGCGCGACAAGTGGTACACTCACCCCGCCTTTGAGGGAACAAAATTTGCAGAGGGTGTTGCAAGAGTTGAGGGGGAAGCGGACAAGCTTTTGCTCTCCTTAGGCTACCGCCACGATAGAGAAAGAGGCGGCTATATTGCCGAGAATCCCAATAATAAAAGAATTGCCCTCTTTGCTCACGAGGGCTTTGGAATGTCATTCCTTTCAGCGGTGCTTGACATTCCCTACAACGAATTTTGCACAAAATTCGGTCTGGGCTTTACGGGAATGACTGTCATCGACTTTTCCTCTGTCGATGGCTTCTGCATCCCCAAGGTGCTTCAGCACTCAAACGACTCCCATCTCTACCGCGAGGGGCTTGGAATTAAATATCACAACAGATTACCTATATAAAAAATTCAGGCAGACTAAGCGTTTTAGTCTGCCTGCTTTTTATGCCATCAACCACGCGATTCCTTGCAGAAGCACAAGGTGAAGCGGATAGAAAACGTAGAAAAAATATTTCATATTGTATTTTCCGCGCTTTTCAGAGTAAAGCAAAAGTAGGGGAATAGTCAGAAGCGAGAAGAACTGTAAGCCTCCGTAATCAAATGATAGCATGAGAATTCCACTGGCGGTCATCAATATACGCGGCAGCTTTTGGTCAAGCTTATCAAAGACCTCAGTCGGTCTGTCGGTCTTGGGCGCGTTAAAAACCGATGGGAAAACAGGCAGAAGGCAGCCCGAAAAGCTATAATCAAGGTCTACCGTTCTGTCAAGAAACAAGGCAAGAGCGACCGAGCCGACAAAAAGCAGGGAAGTCAACAGTATTCCGTACCACCTCACGTTTAGCGCGAAAATCTCGGCTTTCAAGGCATCAAGAGCGTAAATTATGATCAATGAGAGGGTGAAAGTCACCAAAACGCTCATTTCAAGGCTTCTGTCGTAGATAAAATAAACTATCTGTATCACCGCGGCGAAGGAAAACATAGTCAGAAAATGACGGAGCTTGTTTTTCGTGTGCTTTGCGCCCTCGGCGATAAGATAAGCAAATATCGGGAATGACAGCCGTCCGATTATTCGAAGAATAGCAACCTTTGGAAAGAGTATTACGCCCATGTGATCGCAGACCATAAATACGGCGGCAATTATCTTCAGCATATTGTTGCTTAAAAATCCAAATCTTGCGCTACTTGTCGCCATAAGCTTTCCTCCTTTGCGATTCTTTGGGGAGCTTTATTTTGATTGGTCTGTTATTGTAAAACTATATATGCTCCGTTGAGGCAGGGGGCGGTGTGGGGCTCGTATTCCGCGTCATATATCGTGCGGTTGCCTCCGCCCTGACCGTAGACCGCAATTTTATCTCCCCTGATGAAGTTATGCTTGCCGTCCTGCGAGCAATCTCTGACCATTATTTCAAAGCCGTCCTCAGTTTGGCAGATATAATAGTCGGTATATTTTTCATCGGCATACACTCCGTCGTAGTCCTGGGTCTTTTGCTTTACGGTGAGGGTCATTTTCAGATATTCCTTACTGTAGCTTTCGGCATTTCGGAAAAATTCCTCGCCCTCTATATCCTCACATTTCGCCACGTATTCTTCACGTGAGAGGGAAGTGTTGACCGGGCGGTCGAAGAGGTTGATTATACTTCCTATTCCGACGGTGGATATGAGCAGCCAAGCCACACCTATAGCGATCACCGCAAACTTTTGCGATTTTTTGTGAGGGCTGGTGGCAAGGAGGATTATACCGATGAGGGGAGAAAAAATAAGCGCGAGAATGATGCAGACCCAACTGTGATACCATGCGACAAAGATTGTTCTGCCGCAGTAGGGGTCGCGTTTTTTCTTTGACGGCTTGACCTTTGCTCGATTTCCCGCTCGCATTTCCTCGGGGCAGACTTTGCCGCAGAGGGGGCAGTTATCGCCGTCGAAAAAGCAACGGCAGTCGGGGCATTTATTCAGATCGGGGCGATCCAGCTCTTCAGAGTCGTGTGCTCCAAGCAATTTTCCCATAGTTTACCTCCGGTTTTGGTTGTTTTGTGTTTTGACTGTTCTTATCAAAAGGTCAATCTTGAAATTTTCGTTACTTTATCGCCGTCAAGCTCGAATAGTACGGCATCTGCGTGAATTGCGCCGTCAGCCACGATGAATTGAGAGGGCAGATGCTGTCTTGTTTTGCGAAGGACTCTTTCGGTGTCCGTGCCGAGAATTCCGTTATCGGGGCCGGTCATACCAAGATCGGTGACGTAGGCGGTGCCGCCGGGCAGGATCTGTGTATCGGCAGTGGGCACGTGGGTGTGGGTGCCGAAGATCATATTTATCTTGCCGTCGAAGACTCTGGCGATAGCGTATTTTTCGCTGGTTGCCTCCGCGTGGACGTCAAGAAGCGACATGTCGTACTCGCCCTCTTCTCTTGCAAGTATGTATTCGACCGCCTCAAACGGGTCGGCAAGGGGCTCCATAAAAGCTACTCCCTGCACGTTCATACAGAGTATTTTATATCCGCATACGTCTACTATGGTATAGCCATAGCCGGGGGAAGAGCCGGGAAAATTGGCGGGGCGGATGATTTTTTCGGGGTTGTTGTCTAGAAATGGGTAGAGATCTCTTTTTGACCAGGTGTGGTTGCCCATTGTTATGAGATCAACGCCTGTGTCGAGGATCTTTTGCGCGTCGGATGCTGAAAGACCGTGTATTTCTGTGGCATTTTCTCCGTTTGCGACTACGAAATCGATCTTCATTCGATCGCGTATCTTCCAGAGATTCTGACGGAGATAATCTATGGCGCGTATGCCGACTATATCTCCGATAGCGAGTATTTTCATAAAAATTCCTACAATTCTATACGTTTTGTGCTTTGTTGATTATTATTTACCTACGCAGAAGTTAGCGAAGATACGGGCAACAATATCCTCGGAAACGGTACGTCCGTCTATCTCTCCGAGGGCTGACATTGTGTTTTCGACCTCGGCACAGCAGATCTCAAGGGGCAGGTCGCCCTCAATTGCGTCTGATGCGATAGTTAAGGCTTCGATGGCGGAATTTATCGCCGCGGCTTGGCGAGCGTTGGAGATAATGGCATCGTTGCTTGTGTCGAGGTGATCGTCGATATAAAGCTGCTCTATCAGGATTTCCAAGATGTCGAAGCCGCTGCCTGTTTCAGCGGAAATCTGGCATATATGGTCGAAGCGTTTCAAAAACTTGGCCATTTCGGGTGAGATCCCAAGGTCGCTCTTGTTTATTACGGCTACTTTAACACCGTTCAGCGTGCCGAGGTAGTCGGCAAAACGGGTATCTTCCTCGTCGGGGCTTCGGCTACCGTCGAATACGGCTAATATCAGCTCCGCGGATTCTGCCGCTTGTCTTGCGCGGTCTATTCCTATTCTTTCCACTACGTCGCCCGACTCGCGAAGTCCGGCGGTATCGGACAGGTTGAGAATGACTCTGCCGAGCTTGGCGGTTTCGGTCAGCACATCGCGTGTAGTTCCCTCAATGTCGGTGACGATAGCCGCGTCTCTGCCAACTATTTTATTATAAAGCGAGCTTTTGCCCGCGTTTGTTCTGCCTAAAATTACGGTGGGGATGCCGCTCATAACGGCTTTGCCCGTGGAATATGTTTTTAAGAGCTTTTTTAGCTCGATCAGGTTTTCTTTTGAGATATTAAGCATTTCTTCTCGGCTGATATCGGCAAGATCCTCGTCGGGGTAGTCGATATGGGCGAAGATCGCCGCCAAGACGTC
This sequence comes from Eubacteriales bacterium, assembly GCA_045612105.1. Classification (GTDB taxonomy): domain Bacteria; phylum Bacillota; class Clostridia; order Oscillospirales; family CAG-272; genus SVTX01. The sequence goes on along the minus strand of JAZKYL010000024.1, from coordinate 2,536 downwards.
GCCAAGGGAATCATATATTTTTTTGATCTCTCCCGACAGAGTTCCGCGCATATTGGAGCGGGCTAGACCGATCTGCTCGTCGGTTTTGGCTTCCAGTAGGTCACCCAGCGCTTCGGCGCTTGTCAGCGTCATTTTGCCGTTAATAAAGGCTCTTTTTGTAAATTCACCCGGGAGAGCGGGGCGCGCTCCGGCGCTAAAGAGGGCGGCAAGCACCTTTTGAGTGACTAAAATGCCACCGTGGCAGGAGATCTCGACGGTGTTCTCGCCCGTGAAAGATTTGGGCGCGCGAAAAATGACGGCAATGCCGTCGTCTATCTGTGTTTTTTTGCCGTTCGGGTTCTCAAAAATATTGCCGTAGACCGCTTTATGGCTTTCGATATCGGAAAGCTTTTTGCCGTTTGCGGGTTCAAAAACTTTTTCAGCTACCGCCAGAGCTTCTTCGCCCGACACGCGGAGAACGGCGATGCCGCCCTTGCCGTAGGGTGTGCTTATGGCGGCTATGGTATCAAGGTGGTTCATTTTTTGCTCCTTAGGGTGAGTTGCCGTCGCTGGTCAAAAACCAAAAATAACCGAATGGCGGGAGCATATAATTGCAAGCAATCAGCCCCCGCCCTGCGGTTACGGATCTTTAAAAATTATTTATCCGAATTATTCAACGATGAAGTCCTTCAACTGTTCGTGGAGCTTGTCCGCGTTCTTTTCGGAATCATAGGTCAGCTTGATGGGCTGACGGAGGTCGAGGCTGAAGATACCGAGGATAGACTTGCCGTCTACCTTATACTTGCCGGATTCAAGGTCAACGTCGCCCTCGAAGCCTACGAGAACGTTTACCAGCTTATAAACATCGTTGATCTCTCTGAGTTTAATGTTGAACGTCATTTTGAAAATTCCTTTCATTAGTGGATTTGTTCTTTCGAACTTACAATTTTATTATATATCATCAAGCTAAAATTGTCAATAGAATTTTTAAATAATGGCTGTTTTTGAAGTGATCTTTGGTATGTAAGCAAATTTTTTTGTCGTATGACGTCGAAAAAGTGCACAATGGCGAAAACTCATACGGGGTAAGGGTTATTGATGGTTTTTGATTGGCTGTGGAAAACCGATAAAAACTGTGGAAAACCTCGGAAACCCTTATGATATGAGGGTTTGGTTGTGGAAATCTCTGTTGAAAATGTGGAAAACTTGATTTTGGGCACTGTCAAAATGCACAAAAGTGTTCTTTCGCTTTTATATGGTGCAGATGAGCTTTTCGAGCATAGCGTATCCGTCACGGGACAGCTTGATCTCAAGGTCCGCTTCTCGGCATCGGGTCAACATTCTTTTACAAACGTCTGCCTTCAGTCCGTTTTTCAGCATTAGAGATACGCGGTATTCGTGTATTTTCAAGACCTCGGATATTTCCTTTGAGGTGAGACCGTCTTCTTTAAGCGATATTACAGACAAGGTGTCGCAGACTGTTTTAGTGATCTCGCTCATTATAATGATGGGGTCGACCTTTTTTAGTTTGAACTCGCGGAGAATATCAAGGGCTTCGTCGCGCCGTCTTGCTCCGATGGCATTTGTAAAAGCAAAGGCATCGTATTCTGCCGCGGGGGTTGCAACCAACGTTACGTCGTTTTTTGTGACCTCCTGTCTACCGTTTGCGATGACGTAATAAGAAAGCTTGTCGGTCTCGTTTGCAAGATCGAACATATTTCTGCCGCAATAATCTATTACGAAGGCGCAGGTTTCGGGCGACGCAAACACTCCGTTATGCTCGAAATGCTTCGCTACCCATGCTGAGAGGCGGGCGGGGGTATTTTTTTCGAAATTAACAAGAGTCAAACACTCTCCCAGCTTTTTCAGCAGTGCGGATGGACGCTTGGGGAGGTTGCCGGGGTCTAATTTATCTGCCGCAACGCTGACAATTACCGTGTTGTAATCGTATTCTTCAAGCTGGGCGAGGGTTGAGCACAATGCGTCGATCTCTCCCTGCTTCATTCCGTTGAGATCAAGCCCCGTGACGGTTATTATCTTTCTTTCAGCCATCATAGGAAGTGGCATAAGGGCATCAAGGAGAGCCTCGGGGGAGTAGGAAAGAGGATCGAATCTTATTTCGTTGAAAAACGAGAAGGATGGGTCGGGAGATATCGTTTCTTTGGCGAGCCGCAGAGAAAAATTTTTCATATAATCTTCTTCGCCGAAGAAAAGATATCCTGCGCGCGGCTTGCTTTTAAGTTCCTTGCGAAGGTCTGCTTCTTTTATGATCTCCATCGTGATCCTCCTTTCTATTACAAGTTTGTAGGAATTTCAAATTTTGATTTGTCGGGGACGCGGGGGAGACGCGTTCGAGAAACTTTTTGAAAAAAGTTTCTCGAGCTCTTCAAAAACTTCTCCAAAAAATGGTTGGAAGTGTAGCCATTTCATCTTGTGAAACAGTGAGGATTTTGATCAAAGCCTCACTGCTATCGTGTTTCGGGTGTATTGCAAACTCTTTTGTTTAAAAGGTTTCAAATAAACTTGCAACACGATAGAAGATAAACTTCGGTTCAAA
>JAZKYL010000023.1:0-34437 GCA_045612105.1 Eubacteriales bacterium | reverse complement strand
ACCGCGGTAGCTTTTGCAATCGCCTTGAGGTTGGATATCGATCAAACGCAGGATCTTCTTGCATCTGCAGGGCTTACTCTTTCGCGTAGCTTTACTTTTGATAAAATTATCCGTTATTTTATTCAAAATGAAGTGTATGATATTTTTGAGATAAACGAAGCGCTGTTTGAGTTTGATCAAGTGCTTCTTGGCAGCGGGGTTTAATATGCTATGAAAACTTTTAACACAAAAAAGATACCCAACACACTGTATTGGATTTTAGCCATCATTGGAGCAATCGCTGGTGCCGTTTTAATGTTTGCTTTTTGGGGATTAGAGTGGTACCAGGAAAACGAGCTTGAATGGGAGTACGGAATATTCAGTATCGTTTTCTTGATTATTCACTTAATACCGTTTGTAATATCAGTTTTAGTGGGCGGTGGCATTGGCTTCTTTACCGGCAGCTTCGTCGCCGTAGCCATAGATGCGATATTTTCTAAGGCGTGTGAAACCCAAACGGACTCCACTGGAAAAAGAATTCTTCTAACCAAGCCTCGCAAGACACTTTTGGTGATTGCATTAATCATTGTTGCCATACCAACTATTATTTTCACTGTGCGAGGAATCGAAAAACAACACATAAGAAATGAAATTACAGATTACCTTTCAAGCGAGTTTGGGCTCAAGGATGTAGAGGTGAAATTTACTAGTCCATACGATGATTTTTACAAGTATGGTGTGGTTATATACTCAAGCAACCTGGATTCTCTTGAATATGAAAAAATGACTCGTATAGTATACTATTTTACCAGTCATACGGATGTAGAGTCGCGAGATGTAGACATAGAGCGTTTTGTATGTGGAAATAACAACTACAGAATCTTTACCACTGCTGTCTACATGAATGGTGAAAAAATGTACGAATACAAAAGACAACCAAGCTCGAGCATTACTTCAGCAGATGCTCCTTTTGTAGGTATGGACACAGATTTTATAGGCAGCACTAAGCTTGGAAGTCCTGATAAAACAGAACTATGTAAAGATTATAAATACTTACGCCCCGAGCGACAATCCATCACTTATAAATGGTATGATTCCAAGGGAAAGTTAATCTTTACTGCTTTTACAATGAACGGTAAAGTAGTAAGTGTAACAGATTTTCGCAAATAAATGAACCATAAAGTCCCCCGACAAGCGACCTTTTGAAAGTCAAAATAATATATAATGTGGTTGTAAGGCAGATGAGCCATACAACCACATTTATTTTTTGGAGGATTTTAAAATGGTAGAAAAGATTAAGAACGGAATTACTGAGCTGGTATTCATCATTGACAGAAGCGGATCTATGTCCGGTTTCGAATCTGACACCATCGGTGGTTTCAACTCAACCATTGAAAAACAGAAGGAGCAAGAGGGAAGGGTATACGTATCCACGGTGCTTTTCGACGATTACAGCAAGGTCATTCACGACCGAGTAGACATCAATGAAATAAAGCCGATGACACGAAACGATTATCAAGTGTGCGGATGTACTGCCTTACTCGATGCAATCGGAGGTGCGATTCACCACATCGGCAACGTACACAAGTACGCTCGTCCCGAGGATGTGCCCGAGCACACCATTTTCGTAATTACGACCGACGGCATGGAGAATGCCAGCCATCATTATTCGGCTGAGGAGATCAAGCGCAAGATAAAGCGACAGACTGAGAAGTATGGTTGGGAGTTCATTTTCCTTGCGGCAAATATCGACGCGGTTGATACTGCCGAGAACATCGGTATTCGCAGAGAACGAGCTGCCAATTATCGACAAACAAAAGAGGGTGTCGGCAGAAGCTATTACGCGATGAGTGAGGCAATCACTACTGTGAGAGCTTGTTGCGCAGAGGAGATGAATCTTGAAAAATATCTGAAGGAGGACGAAGAAAACGCATGAATGAAATGAAGAATAAAATTAAGTCAGTAGTGATAGGTCACGCAGTTGGTGACGCACTCGGCGTGCCGGTGGAGTTTTGCGACCGAGAGGAGCTTGTGAAAAAGCCTATTTGCGATATGGTAGGTTATGGAACCTATCCGGTGCCTGCAGGAGCTTGGAGCGACGACACAAGTATGTCCATAGCCGCTCTTGATGCTATGTGTCGCGCTGATTGGAAATGGGAAGACATAATGGATAATTTCGTCGCCTGGTTAGAAAAAGGCGAATATACGCCTACAGGCGAATCCTTTGACATTGGACGTACCTGCCTTGAAGCGATCGTTAGCTATTGCCGAGGAGAGGCGGACGCAAAAAGCTGTGGACGCGACGGAGAGTATTCAAATGGAAATGGCTCGCTGATGAGAATACATCCATTCGTGCTTTGGGCAACATTGACACTTTTGAATCATAGTGAAGACGGATATTGGTTGTGGATGGGCTGCATCAAGAGAGCATCTGAATTAACCCACGCACACGACCGCTCTGTAATGGGATGCTATATTTACGGATATTGTCTGTCATTTTTACTTAAGGAAGCTACTCGTGAAAGCTTGATGGCTGGTATCAAATTTGCAGGAGAGGATCTTGACTATCTTCCCGAATTTGAGCACTATGAGAGGATTTTCATGCCCGACTTTGAAAAGCTTCCTGCAGATGACATCAAAAGCACCGGATATGTTGTCGATACTCTCGAAGCCGCTCTCTGGTGTGTTCTCACGACCGATAATTACAAGGATTGCGTCTTGAAAGCGGTCAATCTTGGCGGAGACACAGACACCATAGCTGCCATAGCAGGCGGCCTTGCCGGAGCGCTCTATGGCTATGACACCATCCCGCAAGAATGGCTTGATGCGTTGAAACGCAGAGAATATATTGAGGAAATGTGTGAGAGGGCAGGTGAGGTTTGGAGAACTTGAAATAAAATCAAAAATGTGTTATAATATGTTATAATATACATAAAGTTAGGAGGTAGAGGGTATGGTGGAAAGCTTGAAAGAAAAGGTATTACGCATAACAATTGAAGAATAGGATCTTTCCGTACGCTCATATAACTGTCTCAAGCGAGCGGGGATAAATACCGTAAGGGATTTATGCGAAAAGACGTATGAGGATATGTTAGAGGTAAGGAACTTGGGAAAGAAAAGTTTGGAAGAAGTCATTCAAAAACTTGCTTCTCTTGGTCTTACCTTGAAAGAAAGCGAGCCAAAAGGATATAAATGCTTCAGGGAAGTGTATCACAAGCTCGCCATTGTTCTCGATAACGGTTATTGCTTTGACACATTCCAAATGATGGCAGAAAGCTCGAAGCAAAAGGTTGTTCCGGATGGCATTCAAGTCAACAGCGCACTTGTATATGGGTACATAGATAAAATGTGCGGCTTTTCTTACAAAGTCTTGGGTTTGACCTATTACGAGGATGGTGACTACACTCTCGTCTGGCCTAACGATGAGGTCGGATTGACAGTTCGGGGCGAATGCTTTAAAACGTTTGAGATAATTCCGATTGAAAACAAGGCTTTATTGAAACGCTATGCAAGAGATATTCAGATTACCAACGAGGAATATTCCGACGAAAACGACGAACAGCTCCGCGCTATTACATATCTCGATCAATTCAGGCATTACTATTGCCCTGACGATATACTTGCAATTTTGTATGTGCAAGGATTGAAACCTGAGAAGATATGGGTCCGTCCGACTCAGCACATAGGCGACAAAGAGGATCAACACTATTTCTTTGCGAAGCTTTTGAACGAGCCTTTCTCTGATTACGGAGTGCATAATGGGGATCAGGTTTTACTTGTTATTGATAACCAAAACGGAGAAGACGTGGCTATATGTTTTCCAAAATCCCAATAGTGTCAATGAGAGCTATGAGCGATTGACGGAAATAAAGAAAGAATGTTTTTTCTACGATATAATTGTGAAAAAATGTGTGGCAAGTTAAATAATATATACGAAATAAGAAAGGATGAATCATGGAACTCATTGGGAAGAAAGTTAGGCATGTCACATATGGAGAAGGTATAATAGTGGCACATGATGCATCGTACATTTCTGTGCAATTTAACGCTGTGGGTGAACCGAAAAAATTTGTTTATCCTTCGTGCTTCAAGACTTTCTTAAAACTTTTGGATTCTGATGCTGCTGCGGAAATAGACGAAAAAGTACAGGCTTTCGAACAGCAAGAGCGCGAAAAAAAGGAACGTGAAGCGGCGGAGGTTGCAGCACGAGAGTTTGCACGCAGAATGCAAGAAAACAACGGAAAAGGACACAAGAACATTGATGTTCGGTCGTTTGCAACCATAGGGCAATTTAGCGAAGAATACAAAAAAGTTCTTGTCTCAGAGATAATGTATCTAAAAACAACAGGCGGAAAACGCCAGCGTGTTTTTGATGGAAAACGTGTAGAATTTGCAAAAGGTAGATATGTATACACGTTTGAGTCTGATGATGAATTGAACTATCCCGATGGAACACAGATCAGCATATGGCGTGCCGAAAATAGTATTCCCGGTGAAATAATTGGATGTGAAGATTTTACGGTTATTATTGCAAGCACCTCGGATTTGGGTGCTGAAGTTCCAAGTATTGAATTTTCTGCGGAACCGTGGAGATTACTGAATTCACTTATCGAGCGATTAGATGAAATAACCAATACGCCAACGGAGATAGTGCGTTCTTTGGTGTGTGATGGATTCAAGTCTATCGATCATTCGAACAGACGAATTGCAACAGGACAATCCACCGCCGTAGAGATGTCGCAAGCGCAGCCTATAACATTTATCTGGGGTCCTCCTGGTACTGGAAAAACAGAAACGCTTGCGAGAATCGCATTAAAACACATGTCTATGGGACACCGCGTATTGATGTTATCGTACAGTAACGTTTCGGTTGACGGTGCAACATTGCGAGTCTATAAGCATGCATCGGATGCCGACGCCGGAACCATTGTTAGATATGGCTATGCTCGCCACAAAGATTTGCTAGAACATAGATTTTTAACATCATATAATTTGGCAATACATAACCATCCGGAATTGCTAAAAGAGCGAAAAGCTTTAATTGCGGAAAGAAAAACATTATCTAGAACATCGTCTAGATACATTCAGATAGGCCGTCGCCTAACAGACATAAAAAAAGCTCTATCGGATGAAGAAAAATTCACCGTAAGGACGGCAAAATTTGTTGCTACAACAGTATCAAAAGCGGTAGTTGATAAGACAATTAGGAACACAGAGTTTAATGTAGTAATTTTTGATGAAGCAAGCATGGCATATATTCCTCAAATTATTTTTTCGGCCAGCCTTGCTACTAAGCATTTTATTTGCATGGGCGATTTTAAGCAGTTGCCGCCGATCGTTCAAAGCAATGCTACCTCTATTTTGAACGCAGATATTTTCCAGTACTGCGGTATCAGTAGCGCAGTAGATAATGGAAGAAATCATAAGTGGCTTTGTCTGCTTGATACACAATATCGTATGCATCCACAGATTGCTGATTTTGCAAGTATAATGATGTATGGCGGTAGGCTTAAATCTGCAGAACAGATGGAAACCTTAAGGCGCAACATTGTCGATAGCAGCCCGATTTCAAACTATGCAATAGCATTTGCAGATTTGTCCGGAATGATGTCTGTTTGTACCAAGACCGGTGATGATTCGAGAATAAATGTGCTCAGTGCATTTATTTCTATGGCTTTAGCGCTCGAAGCAGCAGCCGATCATGAGGTAGGAATAATCACACCGTATCGAGCACAGTCGCGGTTGTTGCATGCAATGGCGCGAGATATTGCGGACTCAGATATTAGTGCGCATCCGATTGCTTGTGCAACAGTACATCAGTTTCAAGGTTCTGAAAAAGATGTTATAGTATATGACGCAGTTGATTGTTATCGAATGCCATTCCCGGGAATGTTGCTCACCGCATCCGGAAACAACTATGCAAATCGACTTTTTAACGTAGCTCTCACACGTGCAAAGGGAAAGTTTGTTGGTGTTGCAAATATCTCATATTTAGATAATAAAAATCTCTCGAAAAACTTAATGTTCGAAAGAATGTTGGAACAGCAACGCAGAAAGCCCAGCTGCTTAACCGGACGCCAGTTAATCGGCAACAGATCAAATATTGGCAGAAGCGAAATGAGTTTCTATGAATATTTTGCGGCATGTAAACAATTCCTCGCAGATTTAGCTGCTGCAAAGAGCGAAATAAGAGTAGATATACCGGACAAGTCCACCGATGATGCCTGCTTACGCCAGATTGCAGAAGCGTTGCGTGCAGCAAAGACGCAAGGCATCAAGGTTGTTGTAAGAGCTGAAAACAAGCAAGGACTGCCTTCTTATTTGCGATCGTTAGCAATTGAAAATCAGTTTTTAGCCAACCCTGTTGTATTGATTGACAAAAAAGTTATCTGGTTCGGAATGCCTGGTTCAGAAGCTAACTTCAAATCCGAAGGAGTAGTGTTGCCAACTGCGTATCGCCCGATAATAAGATTTGTGGGACGACATACTGCGACATCGCTGTACGGTTTTTTAGAAATGAGTAAAACGGTTGATCAGTGTAATATTGTTGTGAAGGATGAGCAGGACGAAGCTGTAACTGAGACTTTTGCGAGTTACGTTTTGGCTCACAAAACATGTACTTCCTGTGGAGCACCGATGAGGCTGAAAAAAAGTAGACAAGGTAAGTTTTTCTTGTCTTGTTCACGATATCCCAGCTGCACACAAACTCAATTGATTGATGTCGATCTAGTTGAACGATATTTCCGAAGCAAAGGCGGAGTAGGAAAACGGTGTTCTAAATGCAACTGTTCATTAGAAGCCAAAATTGGACAGTTCGGACTATACATACAGTGCTGCGGATTATCACGACATAAATACAAGCTTGATGAAATTTGATTAACAGCCATCATTTAATATATCCAAGCCGACAGTGCGTGCTGTCGGCTTTTGCAGTTGTAGAAATTTAATCTACAATTAATTCTGTTTAAAAATATAAATCCAATTTTGTTTCCGAACAACCCCGCTCTGAACTTATACATTATCCCTCCGAAATAAAGAAAGGAGGGAAAAACTATGTTTTCGATGAAACGTTACGTTACCGCAAGGATATCCGACGAGGTTCCGTTCATGCTTCAGTTATTTATGTGGGCATGCATAGATATGCTTGGTGATGAAGCAGATTATCTGCAGGTGTTTGATCTGACCGCCACACCTGAAGGACAGAGAATCGTGCATATTCAAGAACAACCCGAATATCGTGCGGAATACCTGATGAAGTGTGATAAACCGCTCTCGGCGAAGATTTTTGTCATTGACGACGGCGAATATGCCACGATGCTATTTGCAGAAGAATACTAAAAGAGAACCGCTACGGCGAAGCAAAACAAGCTTCGCCGTAGCAGTTTTTTGGATTAAATTATGAACAATTTTGAATTAATATACTGTTGTAATATAATTTTTTATTTTACGAATACCTAATAAATTCCACCAAACTTTCTTTGGGTATCTTCCACCTACTGCCGATCTTAAAGCCTTCGATTCTGCCTTCGTGTAGAAGGTCGAGCAAAGTGTTTTTACCGACCTTTAAGATGTGTTGGCACTCTTTTAAAGTCATTATTTCGGGTATCTGTTCAAACATAATGTTCTCCTTTTAAATTGAATTTTCGGGTTACGTCAGCTCATTTCAGACCTAAAAAGTTTGGAATGGCACGTATCCCTTATTTTTTTGTTTATATATTTTTTCTTTAGAATCAAACCGAAATAAACCCATCGGTTTGATAAAATTGCAAACAAAAAGGAGAACAAACATGGACGAAAAAAGAGTATGCTCGATATGCGGATGCTTGTTGAGCGAGGAAAGTGAACACGAATTTGACGGTGAGGTTATGTGCGAAAATTGCCTTGATACAAATACCGTAGTATGCGACCACTGTGGGCGCAGAGTGTGGCGCGACAATGCCGAAGGCGATAGTAATACCACACTTTGCGAGCGGTGTTACGAAAATCATTACACTTATTGCGAGGATTGCGGCAGACTTTTGCGGTATGACGATGCCTATTATTTCGATGATGAAGATGAAGAATATCCCTATTGCCGCGCCTGCTACGAAAAGAGAGAGAACCGCTCTATCAGATCATACAATTACAAACCCGAGCCGATCTTTTACGGTTCGGGCAATTTTTATTTTGGGGTGGAGCTTGAAATCGACAAAGGCGGGGAGGACAACGACAACGCGCGTGAGCTTCTTGACATTGGTAACTGTGCAAATGATCATATCTATTGTAAGCACGACGGCAGCATATATAACGGCTTTGAAGTAGTAAGCCATCCGATGAGCTTGGAGTACCACAAGGATCAAATGCCGTGGTCAGATCTGATGGATAGAGCGTTGGAGCTTGGATACAAATCTCATAATACTGACACCTGTGGCCTGCACGTTCACGTGAATCGAAATGGCTTTGGAGAGACGGAAGAAGAGCAGGATGCCGCGATAGGTAGGGTGGTCTATTTTGTTGAGAAGCATTGGAGCGAGCTTGTAAAATTCAGCCGGAGAAAGGAAGCCAACCTTAACCGCTGGGCGGCAAGATATGCCACAATCAGCAACACAGCCAAAGAAACCTATACGAAAGCGAAAGGGAAATATTCGGGTCGATACGTAGCTGTGAATCTTACTAATTACGAAACCATCGAGTTCCGACTCTTCCGCGGCACGTTACGCTACAAGACCTTTATAGCCACATTGGAGCTTGTGTCGCACATCTGTTATCTTGCTTCACAGCTTTTTGACGAGGACTTTGAAAAGATGAGTTGGCTTGATTTCGTGCAGACCATTGACGAAAATGAGATGCCCGAGCTGATTGAATATCTCAAATCAAAGAGGCTCTACGTAAACGAAATAACAAACGAAAGCGAGGAGGAATAATATGTGCGGATTATTTGGTTTTTCAAGCTATGACGAGCAACCTGTCAAGGAGCTTTCCAAGCTCACAAATTCATTGGCACGGCAATCTGCGGTGCGTGGAACAGATGCCACCGGCATCAGTTACTGTCGCGGCGGCAGCATTAATATACATAAAGAGCCCAGAGCAGCTGACAATATGACTTTTAAGCATCCGGATGAAGTCAAGGTTTTGATCGGTCATACCCGACATTCTACGCAAGGCTCCGAGAAAAAGAACCACAACAATCACCCGTTCCAAGGCAAGGTTGGTAACGTCCGTTTCGCTCTGGCACATAACGGAGTTCTTTGGAACGATGACGAGCTTAAGGTAAAATACCGTCTGCCCAAAACGAAAATCGAGACCGATTCTTATGTCGCAGTGCAGTTGATCGAACACAAACGCGCACTGGATGCCGATAGCCTCAAATTTATGGCAGAGCAGGTAGACGGTAGCTTCTCGTTCTCGATTCTTGACGACAAAAACAATCTGTATCTTGTCAAGGGTGACAGTCCGCTCTCAATTTTGCATTTTCCACGGCTCAAGATGTACGTTTACGCAAGCACAGACGAGATCTTGTATAGAGCGCTCATCAACACAAGCTTGCTTGAAGAGATAAAACGAAAACAGTATGACGAGATCGTGCTGAAAGAAGGCGAAATACTGAAAATAAAGCCCGATGGCACCACCGAGAAGACCGAATTTGACTATTGCCACTACTACGGCAAAAACTGGTGGGATTATGGCTACCGACCATATCAAACGTCGATCAAGTCAAGTAAACAAAGCGAGAACGCGGCGCGGCAGGCATATATCGAGGAATTGGAGTATGCCGCTATGTGTCAGGGCATTGACCCGCAGGTTGTGGGGGAATTAATCAAAGAAAATTTTACATTGGAGGAAATAGAGGATTATTTATATGAAGGATACTATTGAAAAACTAATACGAAAAAATGAAAAGCTGAAATGCAAGCTTTCAAAGATTTATCGGTGCCGGGCAATAACTGTTGTGTCGGTTGCCACCTGCATCGCGGTTGGATTTGTAATTGAAATGTGCTTTAATCAGATTAAAAATAACAGTAAGGGAGAGTGATCATATGGTGTATGGCTACGCACGCGTATCTACGGCAGATCAGAACCTTGATAGACAGCTTGACGCTCTCCGCAAACACGGTATCGATAAACTCTATTGCGAAAAAATGAGCGGAACGAAAAAGAACCGCCCCGAGCTTGATAAAATGCTCGCCGAACTATCCGAGGGTGACACTGTGGTAATCGAAAGCCTCTCGCGTCTCGGTAGATCGGTTAAGAACCTGTCTGAACTCATGGAATATTTCAACACCAAAAATATACGCCTGGTTTCAATGAAGGAAACGATCGATACGACAACTCCTACCGGAAAGTTGCTTTATACGATTTTGGCATCTTTGGCTGCCTTCGAACGGGATATACTCGTGGAACGAACCTCAGAGGGCTTAAAGGCAGCCAGAGCCCGCGGACGCGTCGGTGGAAGACCTAAAACAGATGCCAAAGCTATGCAGAAGGCAATAGCGCTCTATCAAACCAAGGAATACTCTATTACGGACATTACAGACTTGACAGGGGTTTCGAAGTCTGCGCTCTACCGTGCCTTAAAGGAAAGACAATCGGGAGCTTGATTTCGGGAAGCCAATAGGGAATAAATACCGCTCCAAAAACCTGAAACATAATCAGTTTCGGGAATTTGGAGCGGCGTGCCAAAAACGAAGATTTTTGGTTTTTGGTGAGATGAATTATTTGATTGCAAAAGTCTTTAGGACTGATGCGTTAGATACTATTTTATTAAGTCATGGTGATCCCCGTCTTTTACAATATCTAAAATTGCTTGATAAAAAGTAGTTCCGATTGTCGTGACTTTGCCTTTGTCCTTGGCATCGTCTAAAGAACAACTGTGAATCAACATAAACGCATGTAGAATCGCATTTCTTGCAAGTTTTAATAGAATCAGAAAATTCCTTTTTAGTATATTATCTTCAACTAAAGCCAGTGATCTATGTTCGATTTTATTTCTTGTCAATCTAAGCTCTTGAGACTCGATGCTTATTATATTCATTTTGCCGTTTGAGTTTTCGTCTTGTGGGTCATTTACATCTATAGCCAACAAGAATAAAGGAAGAATATTGTCGTTTTTTATTTCTCCGAATTTTATATTTTCCTCCTTTATTTCTAACTCAAAAAGCTGTTTGCTAAAATAAAGTTTTGTTTTGCTTTCCAAATTGTATACATGCTGTATTAAATACACAATTTTGTCGAAGATTGTGTACGTATAGCTGTATGTCATAGCAATATACCTCGTATTGTTATTTGTTCCGTTTTGGTATTCAAACAACGATTTTCGGCACATCTTGTAATCTTCGACTATTTCATAAAAGTATTTTATGCCAGCTTCACCTATTGATAAGTCGTCAAAATCTTCATTCTGTGCTGATAAAAACACATCGAAAATATTGATTGGGTTGAGAAATAGACTATGGCGAAGATAAAAATCTTTTTCTTCTGTCCAAGACGAATCTATTTCTTTTGTTTTCTCATAGTTTTCTGCGGCTAGTTTCAATTTGATACATTGAGTTAGCTCATTAAAATATTGCATTTTATAGTCAATTACATTATAAACGGCAGAAAAAATCCTTTTATCGATCCAAGTCTTTGTAGGATCGCATTTATCAATTAAAGCTTTTTGGTAATTGGTCAGCGCAACGTTGTATATAGAATGGTTTTTGTTAATGTAGCAATACTCGACTATGCACGATTTAATAAATAGTGATAGAGAATTGTCCGGATTATATTTTAAAGCCTCTTGGCAAAGTTCTAATGCCGTTAAATGATTGCCAAAGGAAAACATTGCATGGGCATATCTTGCGTAAAAATCAGATATAACTGATGTGGGAATGTAAACGTCTTTATTTAAGCAAATGAGGATTTCATTTCTTGTTTTTTTGAGCAATTGATTATACTTGTAATACTCGCTTTCGGTATTGAAAGTGGTTAGACCAAAAAAATCAAGAGGATCAACTGAAGTTTTACGGAATAGCTTGTTGTCATAATATTCGATTAAGATCATCAAGAATTTGATTTTAGAGTCTTGGTTAGGAAATGATAATTCATTATTTGTTGCTTTTTGATAATATGGCTCAATTATTGCAGCGTCATACCTATTGTCTAATAGTGACATTAGTGCCTCATCTGTAAGAGTCAAGATGCTATTGGTCATAAAATATCCTCCATTAAATAGGTTTACTCTATTATATCATGTATTCAATAAATTTTCAAGCAGTACGGGTCAAGAATGCCGGTTCAATTAGATTTCATATTTGGTTAAGCATATCCATAATGTATTTATCAATTTCAACTTTCGGCACGTAGATTCTTCTCCCGATCTTTACGTGCTTTAGCTGTTTAGCCAGCTTATACGCGCTGCCGCGACCGATGCTCAGCCTTTCTGCGATCTGTTCAATGTTAAGCATATTTTGAAGCATATATTCTTACCTCCTTTTCTTGTTTCTTATATAGATGGTAGCTTTATCCCGTTTATTTACTATATCTAAACACAACTACCTCTTACTCCTATATACATATTTTATATGTGATAGAGTAACTATATTTATTTTAATACTATGTTGGTGCGATTTGAAATCTAATAACACCTTACATTATTATAAAATAAATAAAAGCAAGAAAAGGAGATTTGTGATGAACGAATTCATACATACCTTTAGTTTAACCACACACCTGTTTTCGTGGGAGAAGGACAAGATCGAAGAGAGCTATAGAGAGCATTTCTTTTATAACAGCCAGGAGCAGGTTCTGGTTTTAAGCAAGTACGCAGACAGAGGCGTACGTTTTCATATAAAGTTTAATCCCATAGCGGAGAAGAAATACGACAAGCAACACAGGGACTGCAAGATTGAAATAATAGTAACTCCCGCCAAGCTTTTATATCGCGGAGAGGCGATGCGGAAATTGTTTTCTAAAGAGGAATACGTCGCGGCTTGTGGGGAGTTGGAAAATATAATTAATGAAATAGAGCGTCAGAGCGGAATTAATATCTGGCGAGAAGTTAAAATAAAAAGAATTGATATTACGAAGGACGTTGCCACGCCTAACGAGAAATATTTGGATGAGGTCATAAGGCTGGCGAAGAAGGCGATGGTTAAAGCAGGGTGCCATATATGGAAGCCGAGCGAAGCTGACGTTATGCAGAGCGGATATCAGGAAAAAGACTCGATTTTGTTCTTTAATCCCAATAGGGGAGTCAATTCCAAGATATATAATAAGGTAGCCGACCTCAAAAAATCGGATCCCGAATACAATCCCGATCACGGACTAATCCGATTCGAAGTGTCGCTTATGAGAAAATATATGAAGGCAAATCAGCTTATCAATACCGAATATATAATAATAAATGAAGTTCAAACCCTACTGTGTAACGTAATAGACACAGCAGAGCGGTTACTGAAGGCGTACACCGTTGATTCGTTCCTGGGTGGATATATGGTGCCCAAGAAGTTGCAGAAGAAGGCAATTCAGCGTTACTGTAACCACAAGCCCGCCCGATATGAGAGGATGCTGGCTTACAGAGATGCCTATAATAAAGGCAAGGAATCGATCGAGATAGTTGATCCTAAAAGGCGCGAGCGTATCGCAGAGCACTATGCCAAGCTCGGACTTTCACCGATCTATACTACCCCCGAGTTTGAGTTTATCCCCTCATTTTCGGATATGCTGGAGGGGAAGTGGAATTTTCGAAACGCGTAAGATAATATATGTTTTCGGAGAATTGTGTATTTAAAAAAAATATGCTGTAAATCGAAAGAGTGCAGTATCGTTAGTGTTGAAATATATAAATATTTATGCTATAATTATGTTAATAATTCGGTGCGGAGGATTGATTATGAGCACATATAGACCGATTCATCCAATGGGAGAACAAACTAGAATTGCGAGAAAAGACATTGCTTTTTTTTATTGTAATATTGACAAAGTTAACGTTCACGAGCAATTTCTTGCCGGAATTATTAAAGCCATCCTCAATATTGGGTATAAAGGTGAAGTGTATAACACTTGGGATATTATTGATTTTATATGTGAAAAATTTAAAGAGCACAAAATTATGATAAAGAAAAATCAAAATGATAATACCAGATCAACAATTGAACGATGGCTTTCTGATACGGGAAGTCCTCCAAATGATTCAGAACAGAGCCGCCACAATGTATACAAGCTTTGCTTTGCGCTTGAAATGAATGCTTTTCAAACGGAAGAGTTCTTCTTGAAACATTATCTATGTAGATCATTCAATTTTAAGGATTATAAAGAATGTGTATACTATTTTTGTATGAATACAGAACGCAAATATTCAGATGCAAAAAGGCTTATAGAAAAAGTTGAAGCATTGACTCCTGAAAAGCATAATAAAATTCAAGAAACAAAAGCAATAGGGGATTGTCTTTTGAAAATTAAAGACGAAGACTCATTTATAAAGGTAATGCCCAATTTTTTGTACGTTGAGAGTGAGCAAAGAAAAACAGTTAATGAAAGAATTCTCAAGCTTGAAAAAGAATGCAGAAAAATTGCCGGTATAGATCAATACGAAAAAAAATCGTTGCTCAGAGCTATATATTATGATGATAAGCATATTAATCCTATCGGAAACAAGAACTTGAATCGCTCCAATGGGTTGGATGAAAAGAAGGCTCCGTATATATCAACTAATTTCCCACTGGAGACTACTCTTTCCAATATTAAAAATAAAAAACAGACTACAAACGACCGTTGTAGAAGAGTATTGGTATTGCTTCACTTTTATAAGTTTTATGGTCATCTGTATAATTTGAAAATTAACAGCGGAATACATTATTCTGAAGTGGATCTTTCGGACAAGTATGATCAATTTGAAATTTCATTAAATACACTTTTAATCGAGTGTGGGTTCGTAGAATTGTACATTCGTAATCCGTATGATGCCTTCTTTTTATCTTTTGCAAAAAGAAAAGATCCACTGCGTGAATTCCGTAAAACGATATATAATTTGAGAAAAAATTTGTATGAATAATAGTCTGTATTTTTATAGCAATTTTGATGGAGAAATACTATGAATCGTATTTTAAATGAAGGGGATTCAATTTTTGTGCCCGGAAAAGCCAACGGTTGCTTTGTTATAAAGAAAATATTGGGTGTTGGTGCATCATCTGTTACTTATCTTGCTGAGTGTAATAAAACCGAGCATGTTTTGAAGGAATGTAACCCTCTTTCTGTAAATATGTATCGAGATGATAATGGAAAACTGATTCCAGATACCGATTATGATAGGAGTGTTTTTGAAGAATATCTTCTAAGGTTTGAGGATGGAGCTAGCAAACAAGTTACATTTAGATCAAGTGAAAACTTAAAGAATCCTACAAGCAATGTTCAAGAACGCTTCTGTGCAAATGGAACGTCTTATATTGATATGACTTTTTTTACGGGTGAAACCTATGACCAAGTTGAGTCAGAAAGTCTTTTTGATTTGTTTAAACGTATGAAGGCTTTAACTAAGGTTATTGGTAATTATCATAAAGATGGTTATTTGCATCTTGATATCAAGCCGCAGAATATTTACACGATCCCAGAAACTCCCGAATTTGTCATAATGTTCGATTTTGATAGCGTGGTGGCTGAGGTTGATGTAAAGGCGGGCATTGCACTTACTTGTACAGAAGAATGGGCTGCACCGGAGCAGAAAGTTGCAAGATACAGAAAGGATATTGGCAAGGCTACTGATTTATATGCGATTGGAGAAATGATTTTTTATCGCATTATGGGAAGGCATTCTACACTTGACGATCGCTATGATTTTTCAGAGTATGAGTATAATAAGAATGCAGAGATCTTTAAAAATATAAACCCCAAAATATTTGGCTTGCTGGACGAACTGTTCCATAGAACACTCTGCTGTGTGCCAAGAAATCGATTTCAATTAGCTGACGAGCTAATTGTTCTGCTCAATAAAATTATTCCACTTGCGAATCCCAACGAGCACTATTTTATAGGTAACCTTCCTGTTCCAAAGGACTTTTTTGTTGGTCGTAATTCAGAAATTGAGGAAATACATATGCGACTTCAGCAAAATCCAATTCTTTTCTTGCACGGTATAGGCGGTATAGGTAAAAGTGAGCTTGCAAAGCAATACGCCAAAAAATATGAGAATGAGTACGAAACTATTGTTTGGGCACCATATGTTACTGATATTATTTCCGTGATTACTAACGATAGAAGCATTCAAATCAATAATTATACGTTGCCTGAGAACAAAAAAGTCGAAGAATATTATGATGATAAACTGTGCAAGATTAAAGAACTGATTTCCGCTAATAATAATCGTATTTTATTAATTGTAGATAATTTAGATTCGGATAAAGATATAAACATAAAGGATCTTTTTGATCTTGATTGTGACGTTTTGATAACATCAAGATTGAATATGATGCAGGTTTTCAATCGCCCACAAATGGAGATTGGAGCGATTGATGACTTATCTCTTTCACGATTATTGTTTGCAAAGTATTATGATTTTGATGATTGTGAATCAGATGACGTAGATGCAATAATAGACCTGGTACAAAGCCATACGTTGGCAATTGAGTTGATAGCTAAGCAGGTTTATGCTGAGCAGTCTACTGTAAAAGAAATACGCGAAAAATTAGAGAGGGGAGGAATGTGTTCCATAGGTGGTGCTCATATAGATAGCGCAAAGGATGATGTTCCGTTGCAGGACAATGCACTTGGTCATATAAAAGCACTATTTGATTTATCAATTTTTGAATCAAATAATAAAGATAATGAGTTGTACGTGCTGTCTAACTTGTCGCTAGTACCGTTCACCGGTATAGGATATAATTTGTTCGCAGATTGGTGTGATCTTGATCACCACGGAGGGAAGACCTGTGTTAATAATCTTATTAAAGGCGGATGGATTAGCAAAACTAACGATTTGATTTTTTTACATCCAATTGTAAGTGATGTCGCGTCTCTATATGCTAAGAATCACACATTGGGTGTTGATAATATGCTCAATATTATTCACGATTTTGTTGATTCCGAGAAGTATACTTCGATGAATGTCAGTGATCGTAGAATTGTTTGTGAGCTGTTAAAAGACATATCAATTAAGTTGTTAAACAGTGATATAAAAACTGATTCTATCAAAGATTATTTGAATTACATTCCAACGTTATATTCGAATTTCGGATATTGGATGATTGCAAAAGAGTGCTTGATTAAATCATGTGAAATTGCTATGGAACTCAATAATGACTGCTCGGCAGAATGTATAAATCTTAGTAGTTTTTATATTGAAATTAGGGATTGGTTAAACTTTAAAAAGTGCATGCAAAAAGTATTTACTAAATTTTGTAGAAGCAGAAAAAAAGATAGTTTTACCCTTGGTATCCTATATTATAATACGGGTATTACTTATCTTAGAATGTTTGAACAGATTCCCGATCAAATTCCAAGCGGTATGTATAGAAGAGCTACTAGATTTTTAAAAATGGCTTTGCTTTTATTCAAATATGATACAAACGGAAACCCTGTAACCGAAAACATTATAGATACATATGTGTTATTGGGAAGTATCTGTTCAATGCGCGGAAGAACCAAGAAAGCAATAAAATATTATCAAAAAGCTACATCTTTTCTTTTGGCAAGCGAAGACATATCTGATGAAAGTCGAGCTAGATTCTATTGTAACTTGGGGACTTTTTATACAGATATTGATAATCAAAAGGCGCTCTGTTATTTTAATGATTCGGTGTCAATTCTACATTCAGCGTTTGGTATGAATGACAGCTCGGTGGCATCAGCATATTTTTACAGAGGACAGCATTATTATTTTTGCAGAGACTATGGTAGTGCTGAAAAAGATTTTTTGAAAGCACTCGAAATACTTAAAAAAGTGTATATTGATGTGCATCCTGAATTATTGAAGGTGTATTCAGCGTTGGCTAATTTATATGAAGAAATTGGAAATGACATCAAAAAGAAAGAATATGAAATGTTGTATAAAGACACTTCAAACGTATTAAATATGAAATAGTTTTATGCGCTCTAGTAGCGGCTTTTGTTATTGCAAAATTTGATGAATATCCCCCTGAGGAATCCAAGCGATTCCTCAGGGGGATATTTATGCTTTTGTGTATCGAGAAATAAAGCCGCATCTTTAAAATCAATAATTATGTATTATCTTCTTATGTAATCGAAGAAGAGTAATAATCACACACATTAAAAACTGTGCCATTGTTCCAATGTTTGGGCAAAAGTCTTTTATAAACGAGGTTTAATACTACTGATCTGATAATAATGAAAGCTCACACAAGGAATTTATTATGTGATTAATTAATCCAATTTTGTTATTATGCATTTTGAATCAAGATTATTTCTATACTATATTTCTTTAGTGTTCCAAAACTCATATCAAAAAAGAGCTTTAAAAGAAACATAATGTATATGGGTTAAAAATTAGTTTAAGGGAAAATTTGGAACATTGGCACGGATAACATCTTCAAAACCGTTTTTACACTGTTTGATTAATAATCAGCTATAATAAAATTGTAGTTGAAAAGAAGAGTGCTTAAAAAAGTTGTTGAAAAATACAAAACCGTTTTTACACTAGTTGCTTTTGTTTCAGCTATAATGGAGATGCCGGCAAATCCGGAGGGTGCAAATGTGAATTAATATAGGCACTCTCGAAAGGCTACATAGTGGATTGCAACCGCTTGTAGCAAATTAATTCAAACTAAAATAATTAGGAGGACATTATCATGTCTACGCAAGATTTAACCGCAAAATTTAACAACTGGCTTGAAAAAGCTCAGGCAGGTGACAAAAAATTCACGCTTTTGACAAAAAGCGGCGATAATCTTTGGTATCTGGTATCAAACAATAGAGCAGAGCCGATAAAATCTCTCAGAGTAGCCGCTGACTATGGGAACGGCTTACAGCCAATATACTCGTTTGATCAAGGCACCAATGAGAGTGGGGAATTTAAAAGCATCGTTATTATAAAAAATGATGAGAAGATGCTTGTTTCGGATGGTCAAGAGGTCAGCGCTTATGGCTTAGAAGGAGCAAAAGCTTCGACGAAATCATTATTTATATACTTAAGAACGTGGAATATACATAACATTCTACTTGCTCATGAAAAAGCCTGCAAAGTCAATGTGATTTTTGAATATGCGGTCGAGAATAACGATGCTCTGTGGAACTATGTGGCAGATATGTTTACAAAGCCCAATAGTATAACAAAGGGGGATGAAACTCATGGCGGACAATAATTTGTTCAATGATAGATGGATGAAACCATCTGTCATAAAGGGCACCTGTCGCGATAAACTGTTTGGGGATTCTTTGAATCCCCTTGCAGAGAAAATTAAGAAGAAGCAGAAACACATTAAAGAATCACTTTTGAGTGATAAATCAGTTGAATATAAGTCTTTGTGTTTTAATGCCGATTCGAAATCTAAACCACAGCAGCTCGCAACAAAAGACGACTTGATCTTGACTCCAAGCGCGAATCAGTTTATCAGCCAAAAGGTAGATCAAGACAAGCAAAAGAAAAAGAAAAAACAAAAGAAAAAGCAGAAAAGCAAGAAAAAACAGTTGGAAACTGCACAAATGGCACTCTTTGACAATTTGCTTGAGGTTGATTGCAAAAACAGCAATCTGATGGCTGAAGTAATTAAGAATGCAAATGATATTGTCATTGTTAATGATGAATTGTATCTTTATAACGCAGATACCGGTTGCTATGAAAAATCTTCACAACGAGATATTGCAAAAGAATTACGGTCATCGTTAGAACCTGAAGATCAACTAAAGATAACCTCAAGGCAGTATAAAGAAAGCTATGACCAACTTATGATCTCGAAAGAGTTGGAAAGTAAGGAAGGCTTTTTTGAGAACAGACCATATGTTAATTGCTTGAATGGAGTGGTTGACGTTTGCGGTGAAAAGCTATTGAAGCATTCCTCGGATTTTTGCTTCAAGCATTGTATTAATGCCAATTATGTCCCGGGTGAGGGCAAGTGCGAACGGTTCTTGGAGTACTTGGATTACATTACCGGAGGTCAAAAAGATCTCAAGCGACTCTTGCGAGTACTAATGGGCTATATTTGGTCCCACTATACTAATGGTAAAGTGGCGGTTTTGGTCTATGGCATTCCGGGAACGGGTAAATCAGTTTTATGCGCGCTGATCGAACGTATTATAGGGAGAGAAGACGTGTCACATGTTGATTTAACAATGCTGTATCGTCCTGAGTATGCCGCTAAACTTTCAAATAAGCTACTCAACGTTGTAGCCGACTTGAAAAACGAAGCGTTAAAAGACGTAGGCTTCTTCAAGTCGCTTGTGTCACACGACGATACCATATCTACAAGAGCTTTGTATGACAATCCTCGCGACATCAAGTGTGAAACGAAAATGCTGTTTTCGTCTAATCATTTGTTGACATTCGACAGCTCCTTAGCCCCCTATGATATCGAGGCTGTGTTCAACCGATTAATTTATTTTCCTTTTCAAAACAGACCCATTACGAAGGATCAAGACAACAAGCATCTGTCAGATGAGCTGTATGAAGAGAGAGATCTTATTTTTACTTGGGCGATGAAGGGGTTGAAGGATTATGTCGAGAATAACGAGACCTTTCCCGAGGCGAAGGCATCTAATGATATCAAGAAAATGAATATGGCAAGATACTGTCCTGAAAAAATCTTTTTTGAAGAATGCATCAAAGAGGCTGAAGGAAAGTATGAATCTTCGAGTGCAATAAAAGATGCTTTTATGAGTTTCTGCATGGACAACGACGTACACCAAAAAGCTGACATTGCTAATTTCCTTGATGAGCACCAAAGAATACCTAAAACAAAGAAGAGGATCGATGCTGACGGTAATCAGATCAGCACCGGGAACCCTGTATACGTATACAAAGGAATACGGTTGAAAAAACAATACAGAACAGGAGGAATAGAATTATGAAAAACAAGACGTTATCATTATTTAAGAGCGACAATGCTCACTACATTTCGGTCTTCCGCAACAACCACGGAAGGGTAATTTATTTGAGTATTGTCCGTAGTGGTGAAAGTGTGGAGATCGCCGAGTGTGAGTACTTAGACCGCACCAAGGCTGCGTCACCGAAGAGGTTGGTTACACGCACTTGTGAGCTCGCCCAAATAACCGATGTTATCGGAGCGGAGCTTGACAAAAGTTTTTCTAAAGTCGAGTTTTGTGATGACGTAACCGTGAGCAAGGATTATCTCGTGTCGATTTTTCTTGGCTCCAGAAAAATCAAGGTTCTTATCTTGATCGCTGAGGGTGATAGGTTAATGACTATTTTTAAGAGCAAATTTCGTCGCGAGATATATCTTGAGTTGGCTCTGAATGACGGAGTGGCAACTTTAGTCAAATGCTATTATGTTGACAAGCGTGCCAAAGGGATGAAACTGCCCCCGCAAGGCATCATAACCGTTCGTTTTGATTACAGCCTGGAAAAGCTCCTGGAGGTTATAAACCTAGAACTTGAAGGGGGATTCACTCACGTACTGGTTACCAGAGAGCATACACTAACATTAAATGACGGCCCAATTTGCGGCTCGATATAAGGAGGTGTAGGTTATGAGCATTTACTATGATGCAAAGCAGAGGCCTTACAAGATCACCGAGACGGTTCTTGTGAGGGATAATCGCGAAGAGGCAGAGGAAGACCTCGTCGCGGAGCTTTATAAGATATTCCTCAAAAAATAACAGCGCATAATATGGCGCGCAAAATCTAAGACGAAAGGAGGTGAAGTCCTATGGCCGCCGTAGCCATATATGCACGTAAGTCGGTTGAAAGAGAGAATTCTATCTCATGTGACACGCAAATAGAATACTGTAAAGCAATGATTAAGCCAGACGAACGCACTCAAAAAGTATTGACGTTCATAGATAATGGTTACAGCGGTGGTAACCTTGATCGTGAAGGCTATCAAAAAATGATGAAGCTCGTGGAGAAGGGCAAGATAACTAAAATTATCGTGTACCGTCTCGACCGTATCAGCAGAAGTCTTTCTGATTTTGTTGGAATCCTTGATGTTTTGAAACGTCACAACGTTCAGTTTGTGTCCTCGCAGGAAAGTTTTGATACGTCTAGCCCATACGGGGATATGATAGCCAAGCTGCTTGCTGTCTTTGCGGAATTTGAACGCAAGTCTATAATCGAGAGAGTAACCCAAGCATACGCCCATCGTAGCGAGCTCGGGCTCTACATGGGGGGCCGTGTTCCGTACGGCTTTTCGTTGGAAGAGGCAACGATACACGGCATAAAGACCAAAATCTTGGTTCCCGTGCCAGAGATCGAGCAGGTAAAGCTAATATTCGATACATATTCGGTTGGTGGCGTGAGCCTTCGTAGGGTTATGGACAATCTGATTAAAAATGGACTTCACCCTCCCGACGGCGGTAGCTGGAGTACCGCGAAAATATCCACGATTCTCCGTAATCCCATTTACGTGCGTGCAGATGCCGGCGTGTATGAATATTTCTCGCGTCTTAACGCAAACATAGTTAGTGATATTAGTGAGTTCGATGGCGTACACGGAGTTCAAATGTACGGTCACAACAAACATAAGGCGGATGATCTATCCGACCTGAGAGTCGTTGTGATGCATCATGAGGGCGTCGTCTCGTCTGACGTTTGGCTGAATTGTCAGCGTAAGCTTGAGGGTAACAAGCAGATCAACAATTCGATGTCGAATACTACGTCATGGCTTGGAGGCAAGCTGATATGTGCCAAGTGCGGCAAGAAAATGACCGTCACCAAAGGCGGAAAACGCGCCGACGGAACCTCGTTGCGATATTTTAACTGTACCGGGCGATCAACCCGCTCGTGTAAGGGTACTAAGGTGACTTTATATGCCGACTCTCTTGAAGCCATGGCAGACCAGATGATAGCTGAAAAATTGGCAACTCTCAAGAATTGCCGCCGCCAGGTGTCCTCTGATAACACGGGCAGGTTGAATTTGCTTAAAGGCAAACTGCTTGAGATCAAAGCCGCCCAAGAGCGGTTAGCAGATCTTGTTATGAATGATGGCTTGGAGAACGATATGCTGGCAATTCTCAACGCAAAGGCGAAAAAGCTTGCCGAAGAGAAAAGGGAGGTCAGCGAAAAGATCGAAGCTATCGAGGCGGCAGAAAGCGAGGTCGTGAGCGTGATCAATCTTGTTAAGGAGTGGAAAAATGCGTCTTACGAAGAAAAGAAAGCGGTTGTGAACCTGCTTATCGATAAGATCATTATCTCGGAGGACGGCTCTGTCGAGGTCGTGTGGAATATTTAAATCCCGTGTTCAGTGTGATATGGGCACGGGATGTTACAGAAATAAATCAAAAAAACTATTGACAAACTTTTTTTGTTATAGTATAATATACTTGAATAAAGAAAAAATCTCGAAATAAGTATAATTTAATGAGATACGAATACTTTACGTAATGGAGGTGAGTTAGGTGGTAGAAAGATTAAGAAATAAATTCGGTGTAAATCAGCCGATATTTACAAATGAGATTTTAGAGGAAATGAGCGAATACTCGCGTCCTCGCGTTTTTCAGCTTTTAAAGAAAGCGGAGCAGGAAGAAGCTCTTGTCAAATTTGATAAAGGCGTTTATTATATCCCGACCGAAACTCGTTACGGAAAGTCGTTGATTTCTGTTGAGCAGGTCGTGAGAAAAAAGTATATCGAGGATAAAGATGACGTTTTTGGAATATACGGCGGCTTGCAGATGCAGCAAAGCTTTATGCTGACCTATCAAGTGCCTACGGCGATCGAGGTAGTTACCAATAATGAGACGACTTGGGTGCGAGAAACAAAGCTGAAGGATCGCAGTATTATTCTTCGCAAGTCTCGTTTGCCCATAACAAGGGAAAACGTTGATGCTTATACCGTTCTTGAACTGTTCAGTAATATGGATATGAAAAAATACCTTGATGACACCTCGGTTCAAAGAGAGGTAATCGGGTTTATAAGAGACAAAGCAATCAAGGGAAATGACGTATACGCGATTGCGGGCGCATTCCCTTCGAAGGCTACAAGAAACATAATGGAGAGTGGAATTATAAATGAATTTGCATAAAAAACCTAGCGACCCTAAATCCCGAAATCGGGATAAACAATAGTTTTTTAGGTTTAAATCCCGAAATCGGGATTAACAATGGATTTTTGAGTTTAAATCCCGAAATCGGGATTTGGTTTTGATGATTAGCTTGCGAATCAGTAATTATCTGCCGTCAAAAGCCAAATACTTGACAACTCGCAAGTTTTGTGATAAAATAAAAAATGTAATAAAAAGCTATAATGCGGGAAGGAGACATTATGTGCGATAAGATTTATACCATCGACGATATAAAGGATACTTTGCATCCTGTTTTTGCGTCATATAAAATCAAAAAGGCGATACTTTTCGGCTCTTACGTTAAAGGCTCTGCGAATGCGCACAGTGATGTCGATCTGTTGCTTGACAGTGGGCTGAAGGGGTTAAGATTTGTCGGACTTATAGAAGATGTCAGATCGGCGCTTGATAAAGACGTGGACGTTTTCGACAGAACCCACATTCTGCCCGGTTCGCTGATTGCCACCGAAATTCAAAAGGACGGAGTTGTGATATATGAAGGATAAGCAACAGATAGAGAAGATAGTAAACTGTATCAATAAAATATTACAGTACACCGAGGGTGTTTCACATGAAGAATTTGAAACAAATTCTATGCTGGTTGAGGCATGTGTTTTTAATTTGAGCCAAATTGGTGAGCTTGCCAACAAGGTAAGTTCGGAATTCCAAGATGCAAATCCGGCTATTCCTTGGCGAATGATTTACGGATTAAGAAACAGAATAGTTCACGATTATGAAGGTGTAAATTTGGTTTTGATCTGGGATATCGTGTGCGATGATCTCCCCGAACTATTAGATCAGTTGAAAAAGTTGATATGAAAATTCCCGTGCCTGACGAAGCTTTCAGGCACGGGAAATCTGTTTGAAAGAGTAAGATTGGTTCGCCGAATCTTTGGTAATGCACAAGCTCACGCTCGCGGAGGAATTTGAGGGGCTCGCGGACATCGGGGTCGTCTACCATACGGAGCAGGTTATCGTAGGTGACGCGGGCTTTTTGCTCTGCTGCAATTTCAAAAGTACAACTTTTGAAATTGGCAGAGCAGTGAAATAAATCCCTTCGGGATTTGTGAAATACGCTGTCGCGTGTGAAATAGCTTCGCTGTGAAATGCGCTTCGCGCGTGAGGATGCGAGATTTATTTCGTTTCACAATTTTTCGCGAGAAAAATTATTTCACAACGGCGAAAGCCATTATTTCACATTTTGCGCAAGCAAAATATTTTACTAAAATGCCCAATGAATCTCAATAGGTACGTTTCGGGTGCCCGAAATGCGCTTTCCAACCATAATTTTGTCGATCAAAATCTCCACCATTTCCCGTGTCAGATGCTCTACATTGACGTATTTTTCGATCAGCTCACGGCGGGTGTCGCCAACGGCGATTTTGATGTCGATCTCCGCAATTTGTTTTTGAAATTCCAACACTTGCGCTTCGAGTCGCTCCTTTTGTGAGGAAAAATCTTTCGATAGCTCGATGAAGTCGGCTTCACAGATTAGCCCCTTGACTTTGTCAAGATAGAGGTCGCGAATACCTTTGGAAAATTGGTTGATCTTGCCTTGATAGGTGGCGATCTCGCTTTGAAACTCCTGTTTGCGCTCCATTAGATCGGCGCAAAATTGTACCTTGCGTTCAAGCTCATCCATATCGAGATACTCGGTATTGAGTCGTCTAAGCTCCGAAATGACCATTCGTTCAAGGTGTTCCACCGAGATAAACGCGCCATCGCACGCGCCCTTGGCATAGTGTCGGCTGGGGCATTGTAAAAAGTGTCTACCGCCCGATTTTGACGAGCGTAGGACGTATCCGCAGGACGCGCAACGGGCTTTCCTCGCAAAAAGCCCGATCATGCCAACCTTGAACGGCTTTGCTCGCTCGGCTATCATTCTTTGCACTCTGTCCCACAAGGCGCGGTCAATGATTGGCTCGTGAGTGCCTTCCACACGAAACCACTCTTCCTTGGGGCGCGGGCGGTTGATACCGCTTTTATACGAGATGCTCCCGTACTTGCCTTGCACTAAATTGCCGATGTAGGTCTCGTTAGTCAGCATATCCGAAATGGCGAAATACTTCCACAGTGTGCTGTTCTTGCTTGGCGGCAGACTGAAACGGAGTCCCTGCATCCGCTTGTACTCGGTGGGGTTGGGTATTCCTCGGTCATTGAGCATTCGCGCGATTGCCGTCTTGCCGTAGCCTTGGGAAAAGAGGGTAAATACCTCTCGCACCACAGCGGCGGCTTCCTCGTCGATGATCAGATGCCCTTTCAGGTCGGGATCTTTTTTGTACCCGTAGAGCGCAAAGGAGCCGATGTGAAAGCCGTTTTTACGTCGGCTGTCGAGAGCTGATTTGATGCTGTCCGGCATATCCTCCAGATACCACTCATTTACAAGTCCATTGATCTGACGGCTTTTTTTGTTGCCACGGTTGGCGGTGTCTGCGTTGTCCACGATGCTGACGAAGCGAATGCCCCAGATAGGGAACAGACCGTGTATGTACCTCTCCACAAGCTCCAATTCACGGGTAAATCTCGACTGCGTTTTGCATAGGATAATATCAAATTTTTTCGCCTGCGCGTCGGCAAGCAACCGCTTGAACTCGGGGCGGTTGCGATCCGAGCCCGCGTAATCGTCGTCGCTGTAAATACCGTAAAGCTCCCAGCCCATGCGTTCTGCGTAGTCGCGGAGCATCGCCTTCTGATTCTGAATACTTCCCGAATCGTCGTCGGCGTTCTGCTTGTTTTTGTCCTCCTCGGACAGTCTGCAATAGATTGCTACTTTTTCTCGCATGTTTCGTAATTTTCAGTGGGTACACCTGTCTTGCTTCGTTCAAGGCTTGAAATTAGCTCTATCCATATTTGTGTATAAGCTTCCATAGTCAGCTTTTCGTTTTTGAAAACATTTTTGACAAGATGATCCTGCTCCACGTCTGTCTCCTTCAAATTAAAACCTTTTATAAAAAATATGACGGCGAGCCTTACCGTATGCTCGCCGTTTTTCATATATTTCGTTTGTATGGCAGAGAAATTCACATCTTTTTGTCATCGGTAGCAGGATTGTCAATCAACTCGCCGTCCTCGGTGAAGCGCGAGCCGTGGCAGGGGCAATCCCAGGTATGCTCGGCGCGGTTGTATTTGAGGGCGCAACCGAGGTGAGGGCACCTTGGCGCAGTGGGGGTGAGAAGTCCAACTACCGAATCAAAGGCATTGACGGCAAGCTGTGGGCGGAGAAGAGTGCGCGAGGGATCGAAAACGGCAGCGTATGGGTTGGACTTTTCTTGAATGAGGTCGCAGAGAATGTCGGCGGCGACCATAGCGTTTGTCATGCCCCACTTGTTGAAGCCTGTTGCCACGAACACGTGGGGCGTGGACTTTGCGTACTGCCCGATATATGGAACGTCGTCCAGCGTCATGCAATCCTGCGTTGCCCATTTGCCGACGATCTCGGCGTGTTTGTAGTGCTTCTTGGCAAAATCTTCAAGCTCCGCATAGCAGCCTCCCTTCTTGCCCGTGCGGTGTCCTCCACCGCCGAGGAGCAGAAGATCTCCGTAGCTTCGGAATGACAATCCCGTGTCCGATTCGTCCACGTACATACCGCTGACGTTCCGCGCACCCTTTAAAGCTATGACGTAGGAACGGTGCTGATAGAGCTTGAGGAAGTACAAACCGTGCTTGTTGAAGATAGGGAAGTGAGTTGCCACTATCAGCTGTTTAAAGGTTATCTCACCGTGGTTGGTGATCGCCTTGTTTGGCTTGAATTCAACTACCTTGGTGTGTTCGTAAATGGGCAGATCTTTTGCGATGGTGTAGAGAAATTTCAACGGATGAAACTGGGCTTGATCTTTGACGCATACAGCACCGGCAACCTTAAAAGAAAGCTCGCGAGCATCCGAAAATTCGGATTTCACGCCGATACAGTTGAGCGCGGCAACCTCTTTTTCAATTTTCTTACGGTCGGAAAGGGAATAAACGTAGTTATCCCGCCTCTCAAAATCGCAATCGATGCTCTCGCAAAGCCTTGCGTATTCTTTGATTGCTTTGTTTTGTGCGTCAACGTAAAGCCTCGCCTTATCCTCGCCAAAGCGTTTTATCATTTGGTCGTAGATGAGCCCGTGACCGAGAGTGATCTTCGCCGTGGTGTTCTCCGTAATACCGCCGCAGATTTCCGTTGCCTCCACTATCATACAATCCACTCCCGCATTTTTGAGCTTATAAGCGCACAAAAGCCCTGCAATCCCACCGCCGATGATCAAAACGTCGGTGTTTTTGTTTCCATTCAAAGCGTCAAAATGCACACGCTTTGCGGTGTCTTCCCAAATAGAATTCATACTCATCGCTTGCCGTTTACCAGAGAATCCACGTAGCGGTGCATCTCATCTCTGCTTTTTACCGTGTGCGTTCCTGCGATGATCTGTTGCTTTTGCTCCTCGCTGAGCGTCCCGAATTTCTGCATCGCTTCGGGATTCATCGCGAGCACCATAGCAAAGCCAACCGGCATTTCGTCTTTCGTCATCTTTTTCACCTCCGATTTGTGATATGAATAGTATTTGTGAATTTCAAATCTTACATACCTGCCAAAATCTCGTATAATTTGCTGTGGTAATGCCGAAAATAAAAAATAACGGAGGTGAAGCTATGAGTAATAGATTAGCAAACGAAACGAGCCCTTATTTGCTTCAGCACAAGGACAATCCCGTGGAGTGGTATCCTTGGTGCGACGAGGCGTTTGAGCGCGCGGCAAGAGAGGACAAGCCCGTTTTTTTAAGCATTGGATACAGCGCGTGTCATTGGTGTCACGTGCTCGCTCATGAGAGCTTTGAGGACGAAGAGATTGCCGAGATTTTGAACAAATATTTTATATCCATCAAGGTAGATAAGGAGGAACGTCCCGACATTGACAGCGTCTATATGGCGGTCTGTCAAGCATTTACGGGTAGCGGCGGCTGGCCGACAAGTATCTTTATGACATCGGATCAGAAGCCGTTTTTTGCGGGAACTTATTTTCCCAGAACTTCTCGCGGCGGTATGGTAGGTTTTCGGGAACTACTGCTCGCCATTCACGAAAAATGGATTTCCGACCGAGTTGTGCTACTAAAACAGTCCGACGAGATCATCAAGCATTTGAATGGGGCACAGGATTCGGCAGACGTGGCAGATATTGACCTGACTCACTTGGCAATTCGGCAATACGAGCGTATCTATGACGAAAAAAACGGCGGCTTCGGACGGGCTCCAAAGTTCCCAACACCGCACAATCTTCTGTTTTTGCTCGACTACTATAAGCGTTACAAAACAGCCTCGTGTCTGAATATGGCGGAGCATACACTCATGCAGATGTATCGTGGCGGAATGTTCGACCACATTGGATTTGGATTCTGCCGCTATTCCACCGATAAAAAATTCCTCGTTCCGCATTTTGAAAAAATGCTGTACGACAACGCGCTTCTGATCCTTGCCTATTGCAAGGCATATACGGTAACGAAAAAGGAGATATATCTTGAGATTGCAGAAAAAACGGCAAGCTATATTCTTCGCGAGATGACCTCACCCGATGGCGGATTTTACAGCTCGCAGGATGCCGACAGCGAGGGGGAGGAAGGGAAATATTATCTGTTTACGCCCGATGAGATCACAAAGGTTCTTGGTGCGGAGGACGGAGCGCGCTTCAACCGTCATTATGATATAACGGATACGGGTAATTTTGAAGGTGAGAATATCCCGAATCTCTTAAAAAGTGAGCCTTCCGATAAAAGCTTCGAAGCTTTTCTTCCCATACTTCATGACTACCGTAAAAAGCGATATTCAGTTCACCGCGACGAAAAGATCTTAACGTCGTGGAACAGTCTGATGATCGCCGCTATGTGTGAGCTGTATCTTGTCAGCGGGAAGGAAATATACCTTTCCGCCGCGCAAAACGCAGACAGCTTTATACAGAAATATCTGTGTGACGGTGACACGCTTCACGTCAGCTTTCATATGGATAAACGGGGCGTGAGAGGCTTTCTCGATGATTATTCCGCGTATATTTTCTCTCAACTGTCGCTATATCGCGCGACGTTCAAAAGCGAATATTTGGGGCGCGCAAAAAGATTGTGCGATAAGGTTATATCGGATTTTGGAGATAATACGGGCGGGTTTTATTTATACGGCAAAGATCACGAGGAGCTGATCCTACGTCCCAAGGAGACCTATGACGGCGCGATCCCAAGCGGTAACTCGCTGATGGCGTATAGCCTTGTGCGTCTGTCTTTTCTCACCGATGAAGAAAGATACAAAGCAACGGCAGAGCGGCAGCTTGATTTTCTGGCGCAAAGCGCAGCGCAAGATCCCACAAACCACGCTATGTTTTTGACTGCGCTTTTGGAACAGGTCAAGCCACCGATGAAAATAACGGTCGTCACGGATGAAACGACGGACAGACGCACCTTGCCTCTTGTATTCCCATCCAACACGATTGTCATACTTTTGGATGTCCCCACAAAAGAATACCCGCTAAAAAACGGCAAGACGACCTACTACGTGTGCCGAGGTCACAGCTGCCTACCGCCAACCAATGACCCCAATGAATTGTTTGAAAGAAAATGCGCACACTGAATAAAGGAAAGGAGTGATAGATATGGCTGAAAACAAGGATATAAAAAAAGAACAGGAGCCAAAAGAGAAAAAGCCTTTGACGAGACCCGGCGATATCAAGGGTAAGATCGAGGTTCCCGACACCCGTGAACGCAGAGACGGTCCCGGGGGAAATTGAATTTTATATTTTCAACAATATATTTTCCTCCGTTTTGGGAAATAATAACGGTGAATACAAAAAACGGAGGTATTTATGTTCAAACACGAAAAACAGTTATTTCATCCCGTAGAGGTGGAGAGACCCAATCCGCAGTATGCCGTTTTGCTTCAGGAGCAGCTTGGCGGCGGTAACGGCGAATTGAAGGCGGCTATGCAGTATATGTCGCAAAGCTTTCGCATTAAAGACCCCGAGATCAAGGATCTTTTCCTCGACATAGCCGCTGAGGAGCTGGGGCATCTTGAAATGATCGCGCAGACCATCAATCTACTGGGCGGTCACGACGTGGACGCTACAAAGGTGCAGGCGGGGGAGATACAAGCGCACGTTCAGAACGGACTCAATCCGGGACTCATCAACGCTTCGGGCTACTCTTGGACGGGAGATTACGTTACCGTCACGGGCGACTTGTGCGCTGATCTGCTCTCAAATATCGCGTCCGAGCAGAGAGCCAAGGTGGTTTATGAGTATCTCTACCGTCAGATCGAGGACAAGAAGGTCAGAGAGACCATAGACTTCCTTCTCAACCGCGAGGAAGCGCACAATCAGATGTTCCGTGATGCCTTCAACAAGGTGCAGGAAACAGGCTCCAACCGCGATTTCGGTACGACCAAGGCGGCAAAGATGTATTTCTCACTGTCGAATCCGGGACCGAATACGTTTGCGACGGGCGAAACTCACGCGCCGTCGTTTCAGTAAAAATAACGATGATATGGCAGAGGCGGCGGACAAATTTTGTCCGCCGCCTTTAAGCACTATTTGAGAAAACAGCTTGTCCTTATCAATTTTTAATAAATTAAGTTGATTTTTTGATAAAACTTGCACTTTCGGTATTGCAGCATCTGCTGCAAGGTCTTCGTTAAGGTCTGCGAGGACGTCGCCTTTAACTCCGATATATTTCATATCGGTGGGCACTCCTGCGGCGCTTGCGGGGTAAACGCCCGTGGTGTGGTCGGTGAAATACTGCGCCATAGGCGACTTTTCGATCTCCTCGGCGGAGAGGTTTCGGGTCAGCTGATAGAGTATGCTACCTATCATCTCAAGATGGGCAAGCTCCTCAGTGCCAACATCTGTTAAAATACCTGCTATCTTACGGTCGGGCATTGAAAAACGCTGATTGAGGTAGCGCATTGATGCGGCAAGCTCACCGTCGGGTCCGCCAAGCTGTGAAACAATGACCGATGCCATACGGGGATCGGGATTTTTTATTTTGACGGGAAATTGCAATTTTTTCTCATATATCCACATAATAGTCTCCAAATAATTAATTATTAAGGGAAAACGTCTAATTACGCCATTTCCCAGGGCCAAGGAGTTTCGGTCCAGCTCCAAGCGTTTTTGCTCACGTTGCCAAAGGCGGTGACGGGACCGTGGGTATCTTCATACTCGGCCTTAAGCTGCTTTTGCATTTCGAGCAGAGTATGATAATGTGCGAGAGCCTTACGGCAATTAGGGTAAGCGTCGAGATAAAGGATGGTATCATAGAGGGCGAAATCAATCTGACGAAGCTTCTGCATAAGGGCTTCTCCGTTATTCATATTGCGGCGATTCATATTCATCATCAGCAGCATCCTCCTTTGTTTCCCTTGTATCCCTCGAAGGGAAGATCCAGTTCCGCAAACATAGTTCCGCGGTCGAGCGCAACGTCGGGAGTATAGATTTCGCGGAACTCATGCAGTGGGGAATAGACCATAGCAAGAGGGTGGGAACGCAGACCCCATCCGCTTTCTCCTCCGCCGCAGCCGTTCATATCGTCTCGGGTGTCGTTTCCGGGAAGAGAACCGTCACAGAGACGATTTCCAATTCTGTCGTCAGCCTTGGGAATATCCGATCTACTCTCGCCACTTCTTTCGGCGAAGGTGGGGCAGGAGCGACCGATAGGAACTCTCGTTGATCTGAACTGACGGAGATCGTCGAGATTTTGTCGGTTTTTGTCGTTGTACATTTGAAAAAACTCCGATCTGAAATTAGTTTTGACGGGCTAATTTTTGAGCCTATCATTAAAAGTATATGTCAAAAATCGGAAATTGTTACGTTTGGGGGATTTTTGTCGGTGTTTGTCACAATTAAGCATACTAAAATTTTGTTAAAATTGCCTATTACTTTTTTTGTGATTTTATGGTAAAATAATATTGTGAAAGATTGCGGCTTTGCGACAAACGCCAAAAAGAAGGGAAGTGACCTTGTGTTTAATATCGGAGATAGAATCGTTTACGGCTCTGAAGGTGTATTTACCGTGCTGGAATATACGACCTCACCGCTTGATAAAAGTGACGAGAGAGTCTTTTATATTCTGATCCCCGTGGGTGGTTCTGAAAACAACAAGATCGTTGCTCCCAGTGATGGCGGTATGGTTCCCATGCGCGCGGTTATGTCGCGTGATGAGGCTCTTGAGCTTATTGACAAAATGCCCGAGATCGATGAGATCACGGTTTTGCAGGAGCGCGGACGCAGGGACGCTTACAGAGCGGTCATAAACGGAGGCAGAGGCGAGGATTTCGTTAGTATTATCAAGACTGTGCGCCGTCGCCGTGAGGAATTTATGGCACTGAAGAGACGTCTTTCCGAAACCGATACGGATTTTGAAGGTCGCGCGAAGAAATGTTTGCGTGGAGAGCTTTCGGTGGCTCTTGATATTCCTCTTGCGGAGGTCGAGAAGTTTATTGAAGAGAGACTTGGTTTATAAATGTAAAAATACCGCTACGTAACAAGTCGTAGCGGTATTTTTTTACTGTGCCTGGCTGTATTTCTGCTTTACTGCATCGATCTGTGTCTGCTGGGCGTTTTGGGCGGGATACCAGCCCTTTTTTGCCATCATTGAATAGACCTGATTCTGCATACACACGGTGTCGTTCAAGACCTCGGTGAATGCCGAGTGGACGTTCATAGTGGAGGCTTCGATAGCTCCGTGCATCATAAGGTCACATTCGCTTTTGAGGTTAAGAAGCAGATTTTCCATTATTTCCTTTTCGTTCATAGTAATCTCCCTTCTTTAACTATTCAGAAGTCCGTAGAAACGGCTGAAGCTCTGTCCCTGCTTCTGGGCGATGGATGAGATGAGCTGCTTAAGCTCGGGATCGGTGACCGAATTTTCCGAGTCGGTGCAGAGGCACTTGATCTGCTGACAGTGACCGAGAGAGTCCTCGATATAAAGAAGTTCTTTGGGTGACATTTTTTTACCTCTCTTTATTTATTTTGGGTTTGCAGAGGTATTGTTGACGGGGAAAGGAGGGGGTATTCAGATAAATTGCAATTTATCTGTGTGTTTATTTTTTTGTTCATTTCTTGCCCGCGTCGGCAAGAAACGAACCAAAGAATCGCCACTTAAGAGGACGAGGGTTTCGATTTCAAAAAAGCGACGAGTCGCTTTTTTGAAATCTTCAACATCCTCTCCCTCTTAAGAATCACCCTCACCTGTCGGCAAAGCCGACTTTTTCTAGACATTTTCTTACTTCAACTTAGCTGAGTTTTGCTTTAAAATAAACACTTTGGCTGGGTTTAATACCCTTTCAACCAAGATGCGATCGTGAGGGATTTTTTTA
>JAZKYL010000022.1:0-22909 GCA_045612105.1 Eubacteriales bacterium | reverse complement strand
AAGCCTCACTGCTATCGTGTTGCGAGTAAGTATCAAATTGCTTGTAAATAAATAGTTTATAATGCACTAGAAACACGATAGAAGATAAACTCTGATTAAAATATCCACGGTTTCAAAAGACTTTATTGGTGAAATTTTATCATTTTTCAGGGAAATTTTTTGACACACTTTTTTTCAAAAAAGTGTGCCGCCGGAGGCACGCGTCTCTCCACGACAAATCGCAATTTACAGTCCAAAAAGTTTTTAAGGGAAGAAGCCTCTTGCAGAAGCTTCTCCCCTTATAATATCAAATTTAATCAGAACAAACCGGAAATCTTTCCGTTATCGTCAACGTCGATTCGCTCCGCCGCGGGAACTTTAGGAAGTCCGGGCATAGTCATAATGTCACCGGTAAGAACAACGATAAATCCTGCGCCTGCGCTGACTTTAACGTTTCTGATGGTCACCTTAAAGCCCTCGGGCGCGCCAAGCTTTGTGGCATCGTCGGAGAAGCTGTACTGGGTCTTCGCCATACAAACGGGCATCTTATCGTAGCCGAGAGATACAAGAGTTGCGATCTGCTTCTGTGCCTGGGGAGCGATGATAATGCCGTCGCCGCCGTAGACCTTCTTAACTATCGCCTCGATCTTCTCGGGGATAGTTGCCTCGGTGTCGTAGCTGAAGGTGAAGTCGTTCGGCTCTTCGCAAAGCTTTACGATCTCCTCGGCAAGAGCACGACCGCCCTCGCCGCCCTCTGCCCAAACGGTAGAAAGCACAACGTTTACGCCAAGCTCTCGACACTTATCGATAACGAGCTGAATTTCAGCATCTGTATCGGTGGGGAAACGGTTGACAGCAACCACGCAGGGGAGCTTATATACGTTCTTAATATTGGAAACGTGACGGAGGAGGTTGGGAATACCCTTCTCAAGTGTTTCGAGATTTTCCGCGCCAAGCTCGGTCTTGGGAGTGCCGCCGTGCATCTTCAGCGCGCGGACGGTAGCAACGACAACCACAGCCGAGGGGGTAAGACCCGCCATACGGCACTTGATGTCGAGGAACTTTTCAGCTCCGAGGTCGGCTCCGAATCCTGCCTCGGTAACGGCATAATCACCCAGCTTCATCGCCATCTTGGTAGCGATTACAGAGTTACAGCCATGCGCGATATTTGCGAAAGGACCGCCGTGAACGAATGCGGGAGTTCCCTCAAGGGTCTGAACAAGGTTGGGCTTGAGCGCATCCTTAAGAAGAGCCGCCATAGCACCCACAGCCTTGAGGTCGCCCGCGGTTACGGGCTTTTCATCGTAAGTGTAAGCCACAACAATTCGAGAAAGTCTCTCCTTGAGGTCTGCTATTGAGGAAGCGAGACAGAATACCGCCATAATTTCACTTGCAACGGTAATGTCGTAGCCGTCTTCTCTCGGAACACCGTTAACTCTACCGCCGAGACCGTCGGTAACGAAGCGAAGCTGACGGTCGTTCATATCAACGCAACGCTTCCAGGTGATCCTGCGGGGGTCGATGTTAAGAGCATTACCCTGATAGATGTGGTTATCAAGCATAGCCGCAAGCAGGTTGTTAGCCGCGCCGATTGCGTGGAAGTCGCCGGTAAAGTGGAGGTTGATGTCCTCCATAGGTACGACCTGAGCGTATCCGCCGCCTGCCGCACCGCCCTTGACACCGAAAACGGGTCCCAAGGAAGGCTCGCGGAGCGCAACCACGACGTTCTTGCCGATCTTGCGAAGACCGTCCGCAAGACCGATAGTTGTGGTAGTCTTACCCTCGCCCGCAGGGGTGGGGGTGATTGCAGTAACGAGGATCAGCTTGCCGTCTTTTCTCTCGCTTTCGTTAAGAAGCGCGTAGTCGACCTTTGCCTTATAATTTCCGTACTGCTCAAGATATTTTTCATCCACACCCGCGGTCTTTGCGATCTCGCGGATGTGCAACATGTTCGTGGATTGTGCGATTTCAATGTCGGATAAATAAGCCATTTTTATTTTTTTCTTGGGGGAGAGGAAACTTTTTGGAAAAAAGTTTCCTCTCCCCCAAACCCCTTCTCTTTCAAAAACTTTCAAAAAATTGTATTAGAAATTTGCAGCATTTTCTAATTTTCGCTAAACGAGGTTCGTTCAAGAAGCAAGCAAGACAAGGCGCACCGGAAAAAGCAAGGCGCAGGCATAGTTCCCTATGTCAAGCCGCTTTTGAGGAGCAACGCAGTATTGCGAAGCTTATTGGGCGAACGATTCTTACTTAAAATATTTAACAGCCGATTCAAACATCTTCATATCAAACTCGCCGAGAACGTTTTTATACAAACCATTGCCAATTCTCTCACTGTGACCCATCTTACCGAATACACGTCCGTCGGGAGAGGTGATACCCTCGATAGCGAAGGTGGAATCGTTGGGATTGTAGCGGATGTCGCTTGTAGCGTTGCCCTCAAGGTCAACGTACTGAGTAGCTACCTGACCGTTAGCAACAAGCTCTTTTACAAGCTCGTCGGAAGCCAGGAAGCGACCCTCACCGTGAGAAATAGCAACGGTGTAAACGTCACCAACCTCGGTTGCCGCAAGCCAGGGAGACTTGTTGGAGGCAATTCTCGTTCTTACCAGTTTGGACTGGTGGCGACCGATAGTATTAAAGGAAAGGGTAGGACAATTCTCGTCGGTGTCGATGATCTTACCGTAAGGCACAAGACCGATCTTGATAAGAGCCTGGAAGCCGTTACAAACACCGCACATAAGACCGTCGCGGTTGTTAAGAAGGTCGTGAACGCCGTCCTTGATCTGCTGATTGCGGAAGAACGCCATAATGAACTTACCCGAACCGTCGGGCTCGTCACCGCCGGAGAATCCACCGGGAACGAATACCATCTGGCTGTCGGACAGCTCCTTAGCGAAGCTTTCAACGCTTCTCTGAATGCCGTCCTGGGTCATATTGTTGATAACGAAGATCTTAGCCTCAGCGCCCGCGTCTCTCATAACCTTTGCGGTATCGAATTCGCAGTTGGTGCCGGGGAATACGGGAATAAGAACCTTGGGACGAGCAACCTTGATTGCAGGTGCAACTCTTGTCTCTGCAGAGAAGGAGAAGTTCTCGTAGGTCTTGTTATCGTCCTTTTCAAGGGTGGGAAATACGCTCTCAAGCTTGCCCTCATAGAGCTTGTCGAGAGTACAAGCGCAAACGGTCGCGTCACCGTAGGTGAACTTGCCGTCATCGGTAACGTAACCGACAACCTTGCCGTCAACGTCATCGGCAACCTCGAGAACGAACGCGCCGTAGTTGTATCCAAAGATATCGTCAAGGCTCATGGACTTATCATAAGCAAATCCGAAGCCGTTACCGATACACATCTTATAAATAGCCTCTGCAACACCGCCGAAGGTGGGGGTGTATGCGGAATATACCTTACCGTCTCTCATAAGGGCAGTTACCTTATTGAAGAGCGCGATAAGGGAGTCAGCCTTAGGAAGATTATCCTCGCCGTACTCGGGAGCGAGAAGAACGACCTTGTGTCCTGCCGCCTTAGCATCATTGGTAATGACCTCGTCGGTCTTACCGGTTGTAACCGCAAAGGAAACGAGTGTGGGAGGAACGTCGAGCTTCTCAAAGCTTCCGCTCATAGAGTCCTTACCGCCGATAGCCGCGATTCCAAGCTCGACCTGAGCTCTGAACGCGCCAAGGAGAGCCGCAAAGGGCTTGCCCCATCTTGCGCCGTCCTTCATAGGCTTCTCGAAGTATTCCTGGAAGGTGAGGTAAACGTCCTCGTAGGAGGCACCGGTTGCGATAAGCTTTGCCGCGCTCTCAACTACCGCAAGATATGCCGAGTGGTAGGGAGACTTTTCGGCA
This sequence comes from Eubacteriales bacterium, assembly GCA_045612105.1. Lineage (GTDB taxonomy): Bacteria > Bacillota > Clostridia > Oscillospirales > CAG-272 > SVTX01. Next base: position 19,081 of record JAZKYL010000022.1, on the reverse strand, counting down.
ATATAGGGGTTGTAGCCCCAAGACATATAGGAGCAGGTGTCGGTGTGCTTCTGCTCAACCGAAACCTTATGTACCATAGCCTGAATAGGAGTCTTCTGATGCTTTCCACCGAAGGGCATAAGAACCGTACCCGCACCGATGGTGGAGTCGAATCTCTCGGAAAGACCGCGCTTTGAGCAGACGTTAAGATCGCCTGCAAGTGCCTTATAGCCCTCTGCGAAATCAGTAACTTCGTCCTTTTCGTAGTTGCAAACAGCCGCCGCGGGAGATACGTCGATGTGCTTCTCCGCACCGTTGGAGTTAAGGAACTCACGGGAGATATCGATGATAGTCTTGCCGTTCCAGTGAACGCGGAGTCTGGGCTCCTCGGTAACGCGAGCTACCACAGTAGCCTCAAGGTTCTCGCTCTCGGCAAGAGCCATAAATCTGTCAACGTTTTCTTTTTCAATAACGACTGCCATTCTCTCCTGGCTTTCGGAAATAGCAAGCTCGGTGCCGTCAAGACCCTCGTACTTCTTGGGAACCTTGTTGAGGTCGATGTCGAGACCGTCTGCAAGCTCACCGATAGCAACGGACACACCGCCCGCACCAAAGTCGTTACATCTCTTTATCATTCTGCAAGCCTCTGCGTTACGGAAGAGACGCTGAAGCTTTCTTTCCTCGGGAGCATTACCCTTCTGTACCTCTGCACCGCAGGTCTCAACAGAGTGAGAGTCGTGTGCCTTGGAGGAGCCGGTAGCACCGCCGACACCGTCACGTCCGGTTCTGCCGCCGAGAAGGATTACTACGTCACCGTCGAGAGGACACTCACGGCGAACGTTTGCCGCGGGAGCCGCCGCGATAACCGCGCCGATCTCCATTCTCTTTGCCGCATATCCGGGGTGGTAAAGCTCGTCTACCATACCCGTAGCAAGACCGATCTGGTTACCGTAGGAGGAATAACCTGCCGCCGCGGTCTGAACGATCTTTCTCTGGGGAAGCTTACCGGGGATAGTTTCGCTTACGGGAACGGTGGGGTCTGCCGCACCGGTCACACGCATAGCCGCGTAAACGTAAGAACGTCCGGACAGAGGGTCACGGATAGCACCGCCGATACAGGTTGCCGCGCCGCCGAAGGGCTCGATCTCGGTGGGGTGGTTGTGGGTCTCGTTCTTGAAGAGAAGGAGCCATTCCTCGTCCACGCCGTCAACGGTGACGGTCATTTTAACGGTACAAGCGTTGATCTCCTCGCTCTCGTCAAGCTTTTTAAGCTGACCCGTAGCCTTAAGATACTTGCCTGCGAGAGTACCGATATCCATAAGGTTCTGGGGCTTGGTTCTGCCAAGCTTTTCTCTCGTTGCAAGGTATTCCTTGTATGTCTTTTCGAGAAGCTCGTCCTCGAACTTAACGCTGTCAATAGTTGTGAGGAAGGTAGTATGACGGCAGTGATCCGACCAGTAAGTATCGATCATTCTGATCTCGGTGATGGTGGGATCTCTCTTTTCGCTTGCAAAATAAGCTCTGCAGAACTTGATGTCGTCGATATCCATAGCAAGACCAAGCTCTTTTACCATTTTAGCAAGCTCATCGTCGCTCATATTGATAAATCCGTCAACGGTTGCAACGGAAGTAGGAATTTCATACTCCACAGCAAGGGTCTCGGGCTTCTCAAGGGATGCCTCACGCGCCTCAACGGGGTTGATTACGTACTTTTTGATCTCCGCGATATCGTTTTCGGTGAGATTGCCGCCGAGAACGTAGACCTTTGCGCTTCTTACGGTAGGACGGTTGCCGCAGGACATGATCTGGATGCACTGCGCGGCAGAATCCGCTCTCTGATCGAACTGACCGGGAAGAAATTCAACTGCGAAAACGTAACCGTCAGCTACAAGAGTGTCGGAGATAATATCAAGCTGAGGTTCGGAGAAAACGGTCTTTTTTGCCGCCTCAAAAACCTCTGCTTCAATATCGTCGGCATCGTAACGGTTGAGAACGCGAACCGACTCAAGATTCTTTATTCCAAGAAGGTTTTTAAGCTCGGAATAAAGGCCTGCCGCCTCGTGGGCAAGCTCCTTTTTCTTTTCAACAAATATTCTAAATACCATTGCCGCAGTGCGGCGCCCCAAGCACGCGTGTCGTTATCACGCAAGTGCCAAAGGACTCCCGCATCCTTTCATTATTATAAATTTTTCGATTTGCTTTTTAAAGAATTATTTTTTATTGGCCGCCAGCGCGCGCTGACCGATATCGTGTCTGTAATACGCGTTGCCGAAATGAATCTTTTCGACCTTCGCATAGGATGCCTTGATTGCATCCTCAAGGGTTTCTGCCACACTGGTAACGCCAAGCACTCTGCCACCGTTGGTGAGAAGCTTATCACCCGAAAGCTTTGCGCCCGCAACGTAAACGTCGGGAGCGATATCAGCGGGGATAGTCATCTCATAGCCTTTTTCGTAGGACTGGGGGTAGCCTGCCGATGCCATAATTACACAGCAAGCGTTTTTATCACTGAATTTTACTTCTGTTTCAGCAAGAGTGCCGTTTGTGGTCGCCTTCATAACGGTAAGCAGGTCGCTTTCAAGAAGAGGAAGGACAACCTGAGTCTCGGGGTCACCGAAACGGCAGTTGTACTCGATTACCTTGGGGCCGCCCGGAGTCAGCATAAGTCCGAAATAGAGGCATCCCTTAAAGGTTCTGCCCTCTGCGTTCATAGCCGCAATCGTGGGCTTGAATATAGTCTCCATGCACTCGTCGGCAATGTTTGCGGTGTAATAGGGGTTGGGAGCGATAGTTCCCATGCCGCCGGTGTTAAGTCCGGTATCGTTGTCGCCCGCTCTTTTGTGGTCCATAGAGGAGATCATGGGTTTTACAACCTTTCCGTCGGTAAACGCAAGCACCGAAACCTCGGGACCTGTCAAAAACTCTTCAATTACAATGTGGTCGCCGCTTGCTCCAAACTGCTTGTCCTGCATCATAGAAACCACAGCCTGCTTCGCCTCGTCAAGAGTTTGTGCGATAATAACTCCCTTACCGAGAGCCAGACCGTCTGCCTTGATTACGGTGGGGATGGGTGCAGTTTCAAGATACTTAAGAGCCGCCTCCATATCGTCGAAAACCTCGTATGCCGCCGTGGGAATGTTGTATTTCTTCATAAGATTCTTGGAAAAGACCTTACTTCCCTCGATTATAGCCGCGCAAGCTCTGGGACCGAAGCAAGGAATTCCCTTTGCCTCCAAGGCATCCACGCAACCAAGTACCAGCGGATCGTCGGGAGCGACAACGGCGTAATCAATGCCGTTTGCTACCGCGAATTCGACTATCTTCTCAATGTCCTTCGCGCCGATGTCAACAAGAGTGGCATCCTGTGCCATACCGCCGTTTCCGGGGAGCGCAAAAATCTTTTCTACGCTCTTATTCTCTTTTATCTTCTTTATGATGGCGTGTTCTCTACCGCCACCGCCTACTACCATTATTTTCATTTTTTCTCCTTTTTCTCTTCTTTTCCCCGAAGAAAAGAAGCAAAAGAACTTTCCAAAAATTGATTTTTATAAGCGAAGTTCTAATTTAAAGCCTGAATTTATCTTCACCTAAGCAAAGAGCAACGCGAGGAAAAATTCGGCAAGACAAGGCGCACCGGAGAGGGCAAGGCGAAGGCGTAGTTGTACCTACGTCGAGCCGCACTCGAGGAGCAACGCCGCATTGCGGAATTTTTACCGTGTTGATCAATGATGGAATAAGCGCATTCCGGTAAAGCACATAGCCATTCCGTACTTATCGCAGCACTCGATAACTACGTCGTCACGGATAGATCCGCCGGGCTCAGCAATGTACTTAACGCCGCTCTTCTTCGCTCTCTCAATGTTGTCGCTGAAGGGGAAGAACGCATCGGAACCGAGGGCAACGCCGTCGATGGTGTCAAGATAAGCTCTTTGCTCTTCCTTGGTGAAAGCCTCCGGCTGCTCGGTGAAGTACTTCTGCCAGTTGCCGTCAGCACAAACGTCCTCTTCGTTCTGGTTGATGTAGCCGTCGATAACGTTGTCTCTGTCGGGACGACCGAGGGTGGACTTGAAGGGGAGGTTAAGAACCTTGTCGCTCTGACGGAGGAACCAGGTGTCTGCCTTGCCGCCGGCAAGTCTGGTACAGTGAACTCTCGACTGCTGACCTGCACCAACACCGATCGCCTGACCGTCAACTGCGAAGCAAACAGAGTTGGACTGAGTATATTTAAGAGTGATAAGCGCGATTACGAGGTCGGGGATAGCACTCTCGGGCATATCCTTATTTGCGGTAACAACGTTCTGGAGAATGTCCGCGCTGATCTTGTAATTGTTTCTTCCCTGCTCGAATGTAATGCCGTAAACCTGCTTTCTTTCGATCTCTGCGGGAACGAAATCGGGGTCGATCTTAACGATGTTGTAGCTTCCCTTTCTCTTGCCCTTGAGAATCTCAAGTGCCTCGGGCTCGTAACCGGGAGCGATGATACCGTCGGAAACCTCGCGAGCGATCATCTTTGCGGTGGTAACGTCACAAACGTCGCTGAGCGCTACCCAGTCACCGAAGGAGCACATTCTGTCAGTGCCTCTTGCTCTTGCATAAGCGCAAGCCAAGGGCGACTCGTCAAGACCCTCAATATCGTCAACGAAGCAAGCCTTCTTCAGCTTTTCGGAAAGAGGAAGACCGACCGCAGCACTTGTGGGGCTGACGTGCTTGAAGGAGGTAACTGCGGGGAGACCGAGAGCCTCCTTAAGCTCCTTAACAAGCTGCCAGGAGTTGAAAGCATCAAGGAAATTTATGTATCCGGGTCTGCCGTTGAGTATTTCGATAGGAAGCTCGCTTCCGTCGTACATAAAGATCTTGGAAGGCTTCTGATTGGGATTACAACCGTATTTAAGTTCAAATTCTTTCATTTGTTTGTGTTACCTTTCGTTAAAATCATTTTTCGCCGTATTTTCGGAGAATATTTTCATATCTGCCCCTGAAATGATAAGATTTTCCGTTTTTATTCTCTCCTATTATTTCAAGACCCAGCTGCCTGAGAATTTCAATAGATTTATAATTAGACTTGTTTGCATAAGCCTCTACAAGCTCGGTGTTTTCGGGAATTACGCCCGTCAGATAAGCGTAAAGCTCACGGAAAGCACCCGATCCCTTATAAGCATCACAAAATTGTATCTCCTCCATCATGAATAAGCCATTATTAACAAAATATTGGAAAAATCCTGCTAAAATCTCGCCGTCATATATAAGCAATATTTTTCTCGGCTCTTTTTCAAGGGCGGGCGATACGCAAGACAACCAAAAATCGAGGTCATTCTCGTATGAATTGCCCGTGGGGGCGATCTTGCTCATATTGGAGTGTAAAATATCAAACAGATGCGGTAAGACCGAGCCTTTTAGTGACTTATCAAGCTCTATTATTTTCACGCGTTTTTATTTACTATTCTTGTCTCGGTCTCGCCCGTAGCGATGTCGATATAGCGAACAAACAAGGAAACCTTGTTATCTTCGTTAAGGTTTGTCCAGATAAGGTCGGTCAGCTCATCGATAGCAACGTCGGGAAGCTCAAGAGTCTTGGGCTCGCCCTCGAAGGAAGGCAGGGGGTTGCCGTCGCAGTTGTAGGTATGAATGAACTTTGCCTTACCGCACAAGGGATTGGAGTAAGCGTATGTAAATCTCTCGCAGGAGCTGTCGTCGCCCTCTGCGCTCTTAAGGATGGACATAGCGTAGTTCATCTCACCATTTTCGCGGTGGATGATACCCGAAATTCTGGGGGTGAAGTTGGGCTTGTCGTCCTCGAATTCGCGGGTTCTGAGTGCCTGCTCGAAGGTCATCTGCTTGTCCATAAGGTCGTAAATAGTGTCGGTCTGGTCACCGTTGGTAACGATGGTCTTGTTGCCAAGCACTCTTACGGGATAGTAGATGATAAGATGGGGGTCTACCATCTTGGATTCATCGAATGCCTTGGTTCTCATGTTTTCGCCCTCTGCAACGAAAACTCTGTTGCGGCTGTTAACACTTCTACCCATAATGAAGTAAGCGGTTACTGCCTTTTTGCCGTCGGCAGATTTGCCGATAATGATTCCTCTGCCGTGATAGGCGAGAGAGTTAAGCTCGTCCTTGATAGTAGAAATTTTCATTTTTATCTCCTTTTCAGCCTTCTCCAACGGAGAAGGGGGACCGCGAAGCGGTGGATGAGGAGATCATTCTCTCAACCCACATACTCGCAAATCCATTATCATTATTTTATTCTTTAATATAAACCTTATTATTCTCAACGGTGATCTTGCCGTCGCAGAAGAGTCTTACCGCCTCGGGAAGTATCTTCCACTCAGCCTCTTCCATAATGCGTCTCTGCAGAGTTTCGGGGGTGTCGTCCTGCATAACGGCAACCGCCTTTTGAAGCACGATGGGACCCGCGTCGCATTCGGGGGTCACTATATGTACCGTCGCGCCCGAGACTTTAACGCCCTTCTCCAGTGCCGCTTCGTGGACGTGAAGTCCGTAAAATCCCTTTCCGCAGAAGGAAGGAATAAGCGCAGGGTGAACGTTCAATATCTTGTTGGGGAATGCCTCGTAGACCTGCTCATCAATGATGGTCAAGAAGCCCGCAAGCACGACGAGGTCGATACCCTCGGCGGTCATTGTGTCGGCAAGAGCCTTGGAGTATGCCGCAATGCTGTCGTAGTCCTTTCTTGCGAGAACTCTGCCCTCTATACCCGCATTTGCCGCTCTTTCAAGGGCATATACACCGGGTTTAGACGCTATAACGAGGCTTATTTTGCCCTCACCAAGCTCGCCTCTCTTCTCTGCATCAATGAGGGCCTGGAGGTTGGTACCGCCACCCGATACCAATACTGCAATTTTTGTCATATTTATTTCCTCTGATTATTCGAGAATAACGCCTTCGTCGCCTACAACAATCTCACCGATTACGTATGCGGTCTCGCCGTTTGCGGTAAGGATCTCAAGCGCCTTGTCAACCTCAGCCGCGGGAACGACAACGCTCATACCAACGCCCATGTTGTAGGTGTTAAACATATCTCTCTCGGGAACGTTACCGGTCTCCGCGATAAGATCGAAGATGGGAAGCACCTTTACCGCGCTCTTATTGATCTTCGCGGTAAGACCCTTGGGGATAGATCTCGGAATGTTCTCATAAAATCCGCCGCCGGTGATGTGGGAAATACCCTTAACGTCAACCTGCTCAAGAAGCGCGAGAATGCTCTTAACGTAGATCTTAGTAGGAGTAAGCAGAGTCTCCGCGATGCTCTTGCCGCCAAGCTTCTCGCAGGGAACGTAGAGAGAATCGGGGTTCTTGTCTATCTCAAACACCTTACGGCACAAGGAAAATCCGTTAGAGTGAACACCGGTGGAGGCAAGGGCTATAACAACGTCGCCCTCAGCCATTCTGGTGTTATCGAGGATCTTCTTCTTGTCAACGATACCGACCGCAAAGCCTGCAAGGTCGTAATCCTCAACGGGCATCATGCCGGGATGCTCCGCGGTCTCGCCGCCGATAAGCGCCGCTCCCGACTGAACGCAACCCTCGGCAACGCCGCCGACGATAGCCGCGATCTTCTCGGGAATATTCTTTCCGCAAGCGATGTAGTCAAGGAAGAAGAGGGGCTTCGCGCCACAGCAGATAATATCATTTACGCACATAGCCACCGCGTCGATACCGATGGTGTCGTGCTTGTCCATAAGGATCGCCATCTTTACCTTGGTTCCGCAGCCGTCGGTTCCCGAAACGAGAACGGGCTCTTCCATACCCGCGATGGGAAGACCGAAGCAACCGCCAAAGCCTCCAACATCGTCAAGACAACCCTCGTTCTTGGTTCTCGCGATGTGCTTTTTCATAAGCTCTACCGCCTTATAACCCGCGGTAATATCAACGCCCGCCGCAGCGTAGCTTTCACTCTTAGAATTGTTATGCATAATATACTCCATTCTGCCGCCTCGGGCGGCACTTATTATTTTCAATTTAGTTTAGTCTTCCTTGCCCGTCCAGCAGTAGGTACAAACTCTGTCTGCGGGGAGTCCGATTGCCTCGATAATTCCCTCAACCGACTGGAATTCAAGAGATGCGAACTTAAATCTTTCGCAAATGACCTGACGAAGCCTTTTGCCTCTCTCGGTAGTGCCGTCGCTGTATTCCGCAATATACTTGATTCCTTCGTCGCCTTCAAGCTCGTGGATAACTCGTCTCGCGATAAGCTCCATAGGACTGTTGGCGCGAGAGAAATTCAAATACTTGCAGCTATACATGATCGGAGGGCAAGCCGAGCGCATATGCACCGACTTTGCTCCGTTTTCGTAAAGGAATTCAACAGTCTCGCGAAGCTGTGTGCCTCTGACAATAGAATCGTCCACGAAAAGCAGATTTTTGCCCTGAATAAGATCATGAACCGGCACCTGCTTCATCTTCGCGACCTTATTTCTGTCGGTCTGCTTGGCAGGTGTGAAGCTACGGGGCCAGGTAGGCGTATATTTAATAAAGGGGCGTGAAAAAGGCAATTGGCTTCCGTTAGAATAGCCGATAGCGTGGGGGGTTCCCGAATCCGGAACACCGCTGACGTAGTCTATGCCCTCGCAAAGTCCCGCCTCCTTATCTGATTTAGCCATTATCTGACCGTTGCGGTAGCGCATAACCTCAACGTTGACTCCCTCATAGGTTGCCGTAGGATAGCCGTAATATGACCAAAGGAAGGCACATATCTTCATCTTTTTTTGGGGAGGAGCAAGCTGCTCTATCCCATCAGGACTTATTTCAACGATCTCGCCGGGCCCCAGCTCGCACACGTCCTCGTATCCAAGCTTCTGGTATGCAAAGGACTCAAAGGTAACGGCATATCCGTCGGCATCCCTACCTATAAGCAAGGGAAGTCTGCCCACCTTGTCTCTTGCGGCGATAAGATTACCGCCATCCTTCAAAATAAGGATCGACACGGTGCCGTCCACCACGTCATTGGCGAACCTGATTCCCTCCGCAAAGCTGTCCTTTTGGTTGATAAGCGCCGCCACAAGCTCGGTGGAGTTTATCTGACCGCCCGTCATAGCGTTGAAATGACCGGTGGTATGCGAGAAATACTCCTTCAAAATATAGTCTACGTTGTTTATAAGACCTATCGTCGCGATAGCATAGGTTCCAAGCTTCGAGCGGATAAGCAGGGGCTGAGGGTCGCTGTCGCTGATCGCACCGATGGCGCTCGTGCCGCTCATCTCCTCAAAAACTCGCTCAAATTTCGTACGGAACGGCGAATTTGAGATGTTGTGTATCTCCCTCTGAAGTCCAAGCTCTTTGTCGTATACCGCTAGACCGCCTCTTCTCGTTCCAAGATGCGAATGATAGTCGGTTCCGAAGAAAACGTCCGAAAGGCACTCGCGTTTTGATGAGATTCCGAAAAATCCTCCCATTGATTTACCTCTTTTACTGAAAAATGCTGATTATTTGTTGTATTCTGCCGCGATTGCCGCGTCCTTCTCAAGCACCGCTTTCGCGTCTGCCTCTCTTTTTGCCACAAGCTTTGCGTCAAGCTCGGGGTCAGAAAGTGCCAAGATCTGCGCCGCAAGAAGAGCAGCGTTTGTAGCACCGTCGATAGCAACCGTGGCAACAGGAATACCCGAAGGCATCATTACGGTTGACAAAAGTGCGTCAAGTCCGTCAAGATTTGTGGACTTGCAAGGAATACCAATTACAGGGAGAGTTGTGTTAGCCGCAACCGCGCCTGCCAGATGAGCCGCCATTCCCGCCGCCGCGATAATAACGCCAAATCCGTTTGCCTTTGCGTTCTTGGTGAACTCCGCAGCCTCTACAGGTGTACGGTGCGCGGAATACACGTGCACCTCAAAAGGAATATCAAAAGACGCAAGTGTATCCAGTGCCTTCTTAACAACAGGCATATCACTTGCGCTTCCCATAACGATACCGACTTTTTTCATGCTTTTAAGCCTCCAAAGTATAGTAATTATTATTATTTTTGTTGCAATTTTCGCCGAAATTAAAAAACGGCACACTTATCCCATAGAAACAAGTGGGCCCAGACGGTCGGCAAATATAGATTTCTGTTCCACCGTGGTTAACCCACTAAAATTCCGTCAGTCGCAGAAATCGTTGAAAATCACAATATTATGATACCATAAAACAAAAAAAAAGTCAAGGCTTTTTTTTATTCCGACAGCAAAAAAAGCACAATCGGAAAAGATTACAAAAAAGCCTTAACTTAAATCAAATATTATGGTCGTTTTTCACTCTTATTTTTGACCTTTTTAACTACAAATACAAATAAATACACCAAAGCGCAACCAAAAACGTATCCTGCAAGATCTATCCAAACGTCCTTCAGAGAAGATCCTCGCTTGCTGAATATCTGAATAGTCTCGTCAACGATCGGTATCATTACTCCAATAAATGCCTCAATGCTAATTCTCAACTTCCATTCGGAAACAAAAGCGCGCAAAAGCAAAGAGGTCACCACACCGAGAGCAGTAAATTCAACGAAATGAGCAATTTTCCTCACCGGGATCCCCCCGAGACTGCCATTTACCGCAAACGAACCAAATATCTTAAACAAAAAGCCTTGAACCGTGTCGCTCATTCCGTTAGACACCTCAGAAGGGAGCAATGAATTTCCCAAAACAAAGCACAGCACAGCAACAAACAGCAACAATATTACAATTCTTGCTTTATTCACGTTCTCCCCTCCCCAAAAGTTAATCAATTTATGGCAATAGCATCAGCCAACGCATATTTCCCAAACTTTTTGATTTCACACAATGCTTCTCTACCGAGCTTTTTCTCGATTATCGAAAAAGCACGGCTCATATCAGGAGAGCGGTCGGTAAGATTGTGACAATCCGATCCCAAAAAATCAATGTCTCCGCCTTCAAGCATTTTCAGGAGCCTTTTGCCGTTTTTGACACTTTCCAAAGAGCTTGTATTAGCCTGAACGAGTACGTCTCCGTCAAAAATTGACGAAAAAATCTTTTTATCCTGATACTGAATATATCTGTCAATATGAGCAATGATCGGAATCAGATCCAAAGAGGTTTTGATCCTGAAAAGCTCCGCTATCACCGATTCACCCCAGCGTTCAAAGGGCATTTCAACCAAAACCAATCGAGTTCCCTCAATACAAAAGGACTCCAATGCCGAAGAGCGTGACATTCCGCTAAAAAAAGCAACCTCAGCACCAAGCCCTATTTTGGGAAATTTCGCGCCCTTGGCGATTTCAGACTCAAGTGCTTTGATAAGGACTTCAGCCGAAGCCGCCCTTTTTTCAAAAAAGCGTTCCGGCGTATCCTTATACGGATAGAAATGGGGCGTGGCAACAATCAAATCAACACCGATTCTCTGCGATACCTTCAGCATTTGTACAGACTCCGAAGCATCTACGCTTCCATCGTCCATATCAGGCAAAATATGTGAATGAATATCCACCAACCAGCCTTCTGAGCGCTTGCCGTTCAAATCATTCAGATCATTCTTCGCTGTAAAAGAAGTATTCCGTAACAATATCCATCAATCCTTCCTTGTCAACGTAATATTCGACATACTTTTCACCAACCCTCGCTTCTCCGGGAAGCGTTACGGTATCGTTCTTTTCATAAGACAATAATATACTGACGAACCATTCCATACCGCTACCGTCGAGATTGGTAACTATATGCGGCAGAACGGAATCCAAGCATTCGATCAAATCGGCCTCGCTTGAAGCCTCTTTATTAAAGCTTTCAAAGAAAGCCTTCATGAATGCCTCTTGACGTTTCATACGGGCAATGTTGCTGCTATCCTCAAGTCCGCCGCGAGCTCGAATGAACTTGACCGCCAGCTCTCCGTCCAGTAAAACCTTTTCACCCTTGACAAGGCGCGGATCAATTACAGAAAGGTCATCTTCAATATATATCTCAACACCGCCGACACAATCAACCATTTTAACAATTGCGTCCATCGTCATAGACATATATCCTTCAAATTCTATGCCATGAAAAAGCTCAGAGATCGTTTTTTCTGTATTTTTACATTTTTCATGATTGGATAACTCCAAGGAAGCACCCGTAGCATGAGATAACGCGACCTGCTGGTACTTTGTTCCCATTTTATTACCAAACGCATCGTAAACGTCGACTTCCATCATCGTGTCTCTGTTCACCGCAACCATAGTGCAAGTACCTTTTAGACGGTCAAAAGATAACACCATAATGAAATCCGACTGCGCGACACCCGCCTCGGAAACCTTGCCGAATGCGTCTATACCGAAAATGATATAATTCTCTACACCGGGTCGCCTGATATAAGGCTTCCCCTCAATGTAGACAGTATTCATATCCTTTTCAATATCGGCGGAATCACCGTTTTCATTCTGCTGATCATTGTGAAAGATGTCGTCTAAAAAAAACAAGGCGACAGCAACCAAAGCAAGACACGTCAAAAACGCGATGAAAACAAGGATATTTTTGTTGTTAGCACTCATACACTCTCCGTTCGCCAAAATTGGCAAATTGAATTAGGGGCAGTATCCTTCACAAGGTGAACTACCTATAATGAACCGTGCAAGTAAATGCAATCACTGTTTTCTGTTTGCTTCGGCATACTGCCGCCTTATATTATGCGCAAATAGCGCCTACTTAATCAATTAGTCTTCCTTCTTGCGTCTGATGAACATCAAAGCTGCGGGAATAATCGCAACGAGAATACCACCACCGATTGCAGATCCACAACCGGACTTCTTGGGAGCCTCGGTCTGAGCCTCAGTCTCGGTCTCAGTCTCAGTAGTAACCTTCTCGGTAGTAACCTTCTCGGTAGTAACCTCTTCGGTAGTAACCTCCTCAGTAGTTACCTCCTCGGTAGTAATCTCCTCAGTAGTTACCTCCTCGGTAGTAACCTCCTCAGTAGTAACCTCTTCGGTAGTAACCTCCTCGGTCTCAGTCTCAGAATCGGTCTCAGTCTCAGAACCGGTCTCAGTCTCAGAACCAGTCTCAGTCTCGGAACCGGTCTCGATCTCACCCTGGATCTGAACGAACATAATGGGGCAAAGAGCATCGAAGCTAACAGTAACAGTTCCGTTCTCCTCGTCAACAGCAACTGCGTCAGCAGCAACGGTTGCCCACTCCTCGCCTGCCATATAAGCAACAACGAGAGAACCTTCTAAAAGATCAACGTTGAAAGTGATGGTAACGTAAGCACCCTCCTGAGCCAATACAGCAGCGGTGTCAGCATCAACGATCTCAGCGTCAAAAATGTAAGGAACAACAAAAGTAGGATCAACATAACCCATCTCGGAAGCAATAGCATCCAATGTAGCTACTTCGCTTGCAACGCCATTGGTCTTAACTGCCTCATAAGCAGCAAGAAGCTTCTGGCATCTTGCATCCTGCTCGGTCGCATTTTTAGCGTCGGAAACAGAGATCAAGGAAAGAGCGGACTCAACAACAGGAGTCTCTTCTTCACCATTGACAATTACTGCAGCCGCACCGGACTCGGAAACAACGACTTTGGGAACGTCCTTCAATTCCGCGCTGGGAGTAAAATCAGCGGAAATCATGGTAATGCCCATGCAAAGAACAAGGGCAAGGCTCAAAACGAATGAAATAGATCTTTTCATAACATTTCCTTTCTAAACTGTCACTTTGTGACAAAATATTTATTAATAAATTTTTTTACAAAAATTAATGGGAAACGCGATAATTCTTTTTGCTCTTATAAACACCGTTATAAACAAATCCAAGAATTCTCGCATTTACAAGCTCAAGCTGACGCACAGCTTCATAAATATCTCTGCGTCTCGTATGAGCGTGTCTTACGACTAAGATCATACCGTCAACGTTGTTTGACATTATCAACGGATCCGACACAGCGTTAACTGGAGGAAGATCGAATATGACGTAATCATATTTCGCTCTCAACCCCTCAATAAACTTCTTCATTTTTTCAGAACCGATAAGTTCAGAAGGATTCGGGGGGATGTCACCCGAAAGGAGGACCGATAGATTCTCGTGTAAAACTCCCGAGTGAATTGCGTTGGAACCGTTATCAACCAAACAATTTGAAAGACCCGGTGCCATTGGCAGATCGATGTTCTTAGCCAAAGACGGGCGTCTCATATCCGCATCGACCAAAAGAACCTTGTTTCCGGCCTCAGCTAAAACGTAGGAAAGATTGATCGAGGTCGTGCTCTTGCCTTCCTCGGGGCAGGGGCTCGTTAAACCCAACACCTTACCCGAATCTCTGTCAGGCATTGCAAACACAAGATTGGTTCTCAACAAATTATATGCTTCAATAGAAGCAAAATCGAGATCCCTTCCAAAGCTTCTGACGTTTTTGCGAGAATCCTTTGTTTTTTTATTTTTCTTAAACATTATAATATTCTCCGATAACCCAGCGCAAAGATGTGCGCATCATTTAACACAAGATCGCTTACTATTTCGAACCGCCACTACTGGGGCGCGAGCTGTAATTGCGACTATACTTGTATCTGTATCTGTAATAAGCGCTCTTAGATCCAATATTCGCATCAGGCACTGCAGAAAGGAGAGGAATTCTATCCTTATACTTTTCAATAAGCCAATCTTCGGATTCTATCGTATCATTGGACAGTCCGGATATGATCGCAATAACCGCACCTATCACTAAACCGATAGCAAATCCCAGCAAAGCGTTTCTGCTCAATCCGGGAGAAGAAGGGCTGGTAGGGGTAATAGGATTATCAACAACACCAACGTTAACCTTGGCGAGCAGCTGAACCCTCTCAATAAACACCTTAGCCGCCATTTCGGCAACAAGTCTTGTTTCCTCGGGGTTGGTTCCGGTTACGACTATGCGAAAAATTCTCGAATCCTCAACAGACTCAGACGAGATCATACCCGAAACGGCACGAGCGGTATACTTACCGTTGCGATAAGGCTTAACGTCATTATTCTCGAAGTACTCGTTCAATTTATCCGCAACGTCGACCATAGTGTCGTTCGCTTTAAGTATATATGGATAGTCTTTAGATTGATACTGACCCGCAAGTATCTGTTGCGCCATGGAAGAAACCGTAGTTCCCTCTCCTCCGCCGTTCAGCAAAAGAGTCGCGCTGCTGTTATATTCAGGCACCGTCAAAAACTCGGTATAGCCAATTGCCAAACCAATGCAAATAACGATGGAAAGAGCAATGACCCACCAGCATTTAAGCAGCATGCCGATTATTTGCATAACGTCTATTTCGCGGCTTTCTCTGTTTTCGTTCATTACTTACAACTCCAAATCAATAATGGCATAGATCAACGACTGATGCCATCACTTTATAACAATACTAACATATTATAACACACAAAAAACAATTTGTCAATAGCAAAAACAATAAATTTTTATGGATATACACATTTATTTTTGCCAAATTTATCACACCCACAAAAAAAGCCAATCCACAAAAGGAATAGACGCTCCTGTTATATTATTAAATGTAGGCAAAAGCCCCCAAAAATCATTTCATCGCCGGCTTAAATCGTTATATACCTCCAAAAATCGTGCAATCTTCCCCATATCTGCCTGACCTCACTCTTCGCTTTTACCTAAAAAACCTCCCCCGAGAAGCCTCGGGGGAGGAAAAATATTCATTTTATACTATTGAACAGATATTACTGTGCAGCGGGAACTGTGACGTTGTTGATCTGGAGAGCAACCTCTTCAACACCGTAATTGGTAACGATCACGATCTCGAAGTTAATGGTATGTCCTGCCCAAGCACTGAGATCTACAGCAGTTTCGTAGTATCTCGCGCCTATTCTGCAGTCTTCACCAAAGCCTCTGTTCTTACCCTGAGTTACTACTCCGTCAGTAGCGGCGATGGTTGTTGCGGTAGCCCAATCAATAAGCTCGGGATTCTCAACTGCAACACCGTCGATGCTGGTTACGCGAAGCTTGTATGCAGCAACACCGCCGGGAGTTACGCACCATCCGCCAAGCTCGAGGCTGGTAGCGGCATTGGTTATAGTCTTGCCGGAAAGATCGACAACCTTGGGAGCGTTCTGTGCGCTGCCCGCGTCACCGGTTCTTACGTTGTCAATTTCAACGAAGTCAAGGTTGATAGTGAACGATGCCTCGGAATCGTTCTTGTAAGCATAGTTCTCAGCAGCCTCAGCGTTATCTGCAAATGCAAGCTCATCAATATCAATATAGCAAGAGCCGTCATATGCCTTCATACCGCCGATACCCATACGGAGATACTGCCAGGAGTAGGTGCCGTCCTCGTTAGCTGCGAAAGCGACATTCTTTGCCAAGTCGGGAGTAACTACAAGATAGTGCCATTCGCCGTCAGCGTAGAGGATGTTGGACTGCTTGATGATATTGCTGTCGCCGGCAGCACCGCCCTTGGCGCCATTGTAATTGGTTACAACAGTACCGCCATAGAAGCCGCCGATTGTGCAGTTAGAACCGTTATTAACAATTCTGTACTTGATGACCATATACTGACCGGTTACAACAGTACCGTTTCTGTGGACGTGGAAGTAGGGATCAGCGTTGCCGGTTGCGGTAAATCTTACGAATCCGTCCTTTTGCTCTGCGGCAAACGACTTCACTCCTGTTAAATTCGCCTCGGTCTTGTAGATCATATCGCTTGTTACAGGAGTTCCGCAAATACAAGTGCTGGTATAGAGCTTATTCTCAGAGCTCCAAGTGGTTTCGGTTGCCGCATAGTGATTACCATACATCTTCTCGCCGCAAAGGATGCAGGATGTATAGTGCTTATCACCCTCAGCGGTGTATTCGGGAACAGCCGCGGTAATGTGAGGACAAAGCTCATTGTCGCCATCCTGAATTATGGAATTGACCTTCGCAAGGTCGTCGGTGAATGCGATGTAAGCGATATCGAAATAACCTGCCTCTGCGGAAGCGTTAAGTATGTCTATACGAGCCCACTTAATGGTATAGTTACCCTCTTCATCAGGGAGAACGTAATTGCCGATCTTCTGAGAAAGATCGCAAACAATGAGATGCCATTCGCCATTGGGATTGAAGGAGCCCATGAAGTTTGCCTTACCGCTCGAGTGACTGTTCTCGGTAGTGTTAGCCCAAACCTCACCGCCGGTAGCATGGTCGGTCTTGTACTTGATGATTATGTACTGACCTGTCACGTCACCGTTGCTTGCCATAAAGTTTATGTAACCGTCGCTGGAAGCGCCGTCGCGCTCGAATCTTACGTAGGTGCGGTCATCGGAGATAACGGGAGCCTTGAACAAGCTGCCCTCAGCTCCTGCTACGGTCAATTTGCTAAGCTTTTCAACGCCCCAATACTTGTTAGTTTCGGGAACGATCACGGGAATAGTGGGAACAGCGATCTCGTTGTTCTCAGCATCCCAAGCGGTGCCGCATGCCTCACAGTATTTGTGAGCATACCAACCCTCTTCAGTGGTTGTAGGAGCGATAAATGCCTTATCTACAGGATTGTGTCCGGTAGCGGGAACAACTACGTCAGCGATCTCGTTGCCTTCAGCATCGAGGTTCTTCTCACATACGGAGCAGTAGCCGTATGCTACGTTACCTGCTTCGGTACAAGTAGCAGCAACTGCATCAACGTTAGTAAGAGTGTGAGCTGCGGGAACAACCTCCTGAGCTACGGTAATAGCACCGCACTTGGTGCACTTTTTACCCTCGGTAAGTCCGTCCTCGGTGCAAGTAGCACCAACCGCGGGAATAGCTTCCTCTACGTGCTCGCAAACGGGAACAGATACTGTAAGCTCAGCGTAAGGAATGTAAACGTCACCGTCAACACCCAAAGCAGAGGTGAATGCGAGTTCGACGGTTACGGTCTTGCCGTTAAGAATACCCCAGTAAGGCTTAAGGTCAACGATGTGAGCAAAGCCGATACCTGCGGATGCGCCGTCGGTGTAAAGCGCTGTGAGAAGCTCGGTAACGTCACTTCTGTCGGTGTTAACGTTTCCGAGAATGGGCTGGATAGCAGTCCAATCTGCAAGAACGTTTCCTTCAGCGTCAACGATCTTATACGCCGCACCGTCGGTAAGTGCGCCGCCAAGGTATCCGCCCCAACCCTGAACGCCTACCATTCCGTTGAACGCGCCGTCATAAATGGTGCAATCAAGAGCAATGGGAGCAAGGCCGTTTGCGGGATAGTTGGGATGTCCTTCAGCGAAAACGAGCTTTTCACCGCCCATAATAGGAGCGGGATTGCCGTCGGGAGTTGCCTGGAATACTACCAAGCTGCCGTCTGCGTTACCGTAAATGGTCTCGATTGCATAGAAGAAACTTGCAGCCTTGGTTACGGTCTCGTTACAAGCCGAGCAAGTACCGCTGATCATAGCCTCATCGCCATCGGGATTTACTACGTAAGCGGTGTATGTAGCGGTATGACCTGCAGCCGCAACAGTCTCGGTCTTGGTGTGAGACTCATCTCTCTTACAAGTATAGGTCTTAACGCCCTCTTCGGTACAAGTGGGAGCTGTAGTTACACTGCCGTCGTCCCAGTTGTGTCCGCGAGCAGGAACTACTTCCTGTTCTTCGAGGACTTCGCCGCAAAGCTCACAAACCTTACCGGAAGTAAGTCCTGTCTCCTCACAAGTAGGAGCTACAGCCTCAACCTCTTTCTCAACGTGCTCGCAAGGAGCCTCGGTGGTCTCGGTAACGGGAGCCTCAGTGGTCTCAGTAGCGGGAGCCTCGGTGGTCTCGGTAACGGGAGCCTCGGTGGTCTCGGTAGCGGGAGCCTCGGTGGTCTCGGTAGCGGGAGCCTCGGTGGTCTCGGTAGCGGGAGCCTCGGTGGTCTCAGTGCCGGTCTCGGTTCCGGTCTCGGTTCCGGTCTCGGTTCCGGTCTCGGTTCCGGTCTCGGTGCCGGTCTCAGTTCCGGTCTCGGTGCCGGTCTCAGTTCCGGTCTCGGTGCCGGTGCCGGTCTCGGTGCCGGTCTCGGTAGTTACATCACCCTCGGTGGTAACGTCCTCGGGATCGCCTTCAGTAGTAACGTCATCAAGGTCACCCTCGGTAGTAACTTCTGTAGGCTTACTCTCAGTAGTTATGGGAGTTTCCTTGGTTTCAGTGGTCTCGGGCTCTTTTGCCTCGGTTGTTTCCGCAGGCTTCTTCTCGGTGGTCTCTTCCTTCTGAGCCGTTGTGGTC
>JAZKYL010000021.1:0-3057 GCA_045612105.1 Eubacteriales bacterium | reverse complement strand
AGCACGCACGTCAATATCGGGATAATGCTCCTTGATGAATTTTGCAATCAAGGGGGACGTGGTGGTTACCGAGCGCAAGGAAAAATGCTCTTTTACGTAGTCGATGTCCTCGCCCACCTTCTTGAACAAAGCCTTGCTCTGTGAACTTGCACCATAGCAATTTGCGTTGAACAAAAGGTTGAGATCCACTCCCGCTTCAGACAGACGCATCAGATCCTCGGTTTGCCGAAAGGAGCTTGAAAGGGGGCTAAGATGCCCTGTCACCGAATCTGCATCTCTACCGCTTGGCTGAATGCCGAGAGTGAAATACACTTCGCTGATTTTTTCTTTGTTCTCAACAATTAAGTCTATCAGCTTACTACCCTTGGGTTTGATGCTGTATCCGACTGAAAAAAAGCATAATTTCTCCTTAAATTTAGCCGATTACTTCATATGTGCAGTTAAGGAAAAATGCGAAACTAGTATGACATTTGTTGCAGTAAACTACCGGTGCACTATAACGCTCAATCATAACATATCCCTCTGTGCTTCCACAATGTTCGCAAGTTTGTCCGCTTGTTACACGAATCGTACCATCGGGAGGTTCGGTTTCGCCGTTGCAGCCACCTGCACCGCCTGCAACGTTGTCGAGGTCGTCATCAGAGAGTTCGCCGGACTTGGGGTTGAGCTGTGCGAAGTAGGTCTTTGCCTCGTCTGCGGTCATTTCCATGCCGCCTGCCTTTGCGAGTTCAAGCAGTTCCTCTACGGATTTTGCGGCTTTTGCCTTTTCGATCATTTCAGGGGTTAAGTTTTTCATAGCATTATCTCCTATGTGTTTATTTTGGTTTCACCTATTTATACACGGGAAAATGAAAAAGGTTAGAAATTTTTTGTTTTTAGGTGTCAAGGCGCTGTCTTTCTACCAATTCTGCAAATTTTCCGTTCAGAGCGATCAGCTTGTCATAGGTTCCGTCCTCAACGATCTTTCCTTTTTCCAGGTAGATAATGCGGTCGCATTCCTTGATGGTGGAAAGACGGTGCGCAATGACGATGCGGGTACATTTGAGCTTTTCAAGCGACTCGGAAACGATTTTCTGCGTGATGTTATCAAGGGCGCTCGTTGCTTCGTCAAACATCAGTATTCTCGGCTTGGGAGCTATGGCGCGCGCAATCATAAGCCTTTGACGCTGACCGCCCGAAATACCGCCCGAGCCCTCGGAAATAATGGTGTGCATTCCCATGGGCATTCTTCTGATATCCTCGGCAATGCCCGACATCTCCGCCGCCGCCCAAGCCTCGTCCATAGAAAGCTGCGGTGCGGAAATCACGATATTGGAATAAATATCACCTTGGAAGAGCTTGCCGTTCTGCATCACCACGCCGATCTTACGGCGTAGAGATTTGAGGTCGATGCCGGAAAGGTCTTTTCCGTCATAGTAAACCGCACCCTTTTGGGGCTTTTCAAAGCCGAGCATAATGCGCATCAAGGTGGACTTTCCGCAACCCGTAGCACCAACGATGGCAACATACTGACCGGGGCGGATCTTTAAGGAAAGATTATCCACAACGTTTGGCATATTCTCGTTATAACGGAAGGACACGTTGTTCAGTTCGATACCGCCAGACAGCCGCTCCACCACCAGCTTACCTTCGGAGACCTCGGGAATTGCATCCATGATCGGCTTTGCCATCTCGATGGTAGGCTTGAACTGGGCGATGGTGGTAGCAATGCCCGCAATGGACATGAACGCACCGGAAACCATACCGTAGGCGGTATTGAAGGCGTAGTAGTCTGCCACGCTGACACCGCTCTGTACCGCCATAAAGTACATCAGAATCATGCCGCCCATAGAAATGATGGCGCTGAACGCTCCGTTTGCCCGGAGGAACATGGGAGGATTATAGGAGGCCATCAGCTGCTGGGCATAGAGCTTTGACCAACGGGCAAACATTCTCTTTTCTGCGCCCGAGAGCTTGATCTTCTGCACGCCTGTGATCATGGCGTAGCTCATACCGGATTCCTGGGCGGATAACTCCATTTTTCTCTTTGTGTAACGCATCTGCGTAAACGTTGTGATGAGCGAGAAGAGGATCGTCGCCAGAATGATGCACAGCGCCGGCACCACAAGGGCGGGTGCATAGGCAAAAATCTGGGTGACATACATCAAAGAAAAGATGGAGGAAAGACCCGTGGAGAGGACGGTGGAAATCAGCATAGAGCAGAGGGACTGGATGTACTGGGCACGGGAGGAAAGTTCACCGGAGGAATACTTTTTGAAAAAGTCCGCCGGCAGGGACAGCACACGCATCATGGTGGCCGCCTGCACCGAGAGGGACATTTTCGTATTGATCCGGGCCATCAGCATAGATTTGACCGAGGAGATCAGCATCGTGCTGATGCTGACGCTGATCATAAAGGCGGTGATGCCAATGAGAAGCTGATAGTTTTTGCTGTTTACGACTGTTCCCATCAATAGATTATTGAGCTTGGGGCCAAGAAGTCCTATGGCTGTGGTCGCCAAGGTCGCCAAAGCAATCAGCACAAAATCTGCCACGGAGAGGGTCTCCACAATGTAGCGCATCAAGGAGGCAAGGGTGAGCTTGCCCAAGGGGAACGGCTTGTAGAAGCAGATGCCCTCGTCCTCGAAGAGGGATTCGTTCTTCTTTGTGAGCTTTACCCACTTACCTGTGGGAGCATCAAAATAAACGTAGCCGGATAGACCTTTTGGAATAAATGCGACCACGCTGCCGTCGTCCTTGCGTGTGCCAAGCACCGCACCGATGGCGTCCTTGTACCAACCCTTCTCCAAATTCACGTTACGGCGCATAATGCCGTTCGGACGGAGGAGGTATTCAAGGCGGTCATTTAAGCCCTTGATAGAATCGGGAACTTCACGGGGTTTTACGTGATAGTACTTAAGGATTTCTTCGATTGCACCCTGTGCCTTTGCCTCATCTGTCGAGAATGCTGCGCTCATCTTTGAGCCAAGCACCGCATCGGCAATGCCGACAAACGCTTCAGAAAACAGATCCTCGTCGTTTTTCTTTCTTTGTTTTATTTGTTCGTCAAACCAACCC
>JAZKYL010000020.1:0-16561 GCA_045612105.1 Eubacteriales bacterium | reverse complement strand
AATCAGAGTTTATCTTCTATCGTGTTTCTAGTGCATTATAAACTATTTATTTACAAGCAATTTGATACTTGCTCGCAACACGATAGCAGTGAGGCTTTGATAAAAATCCTCACGATTTCATAAGATGAAATGGCTACACTTCCAACCATTTTTTGGGGAAGTTTTTGAAGAGCTCGAGGAACTTTTTTCAAAAAGTTTCTCGAACGCGCCTCCCCCGCGTTCCCGACAAATCAAAATTTGAAATTATCAGCAAAAGCCGATTTTATTTTTTGGCTGTTTTTCGGTTTTAGTGCCGCTGGTCATATTATGGGGCTCGGCTTCAACCTCGAAGCTTTCGCCGTCCTCGTCATTTTCGTTATCGGGAGGAAGAACGAGGGCGATTGCGCTTGAGTGGGTGATGAACATTATCTGAGCGAATATTTCATCACCGAACTTATCGTAAAGTCTGCCTGCGCTGTACGTACCCTTGTAGACGGTATTTGTGCTGTTCGCAACGTAGCCTATGGTATCGATGAAGGGAAGCTCGACACGGATGGCGTCCTCGTCGTGTTCATTCTCCTTGTCTTTGACGAGCTTCACCACTCTGCCTACCTTGTATGGCTTAAGTCCGAGATAGTTGTTTTGTCCGGTAATTGTTATAAAGATGTTTTCCATAGTAGCTTCCTTTCATTATTGTTTCGTTATTGTTGTTCTTGTTTTCTGTGTTTATTATAGCACACCAAGTGTACAATAACAAGGACACTGTTTGCCGAAAACAACCGACGGTTTTGCCGTCGGTTGTAGGTTTATATAGAGTTTTTGTAATTTTCGAGGAGTGCTTTCGCTCTGTTTGCTACCTCGTCTCTGACGTTTTGAGGGGCGACGATTTCGATGTCCCCGCCGAAGATCGTTATCCAGGAGAGAAATACCGGACTGACCGCAACCTTGACGTTGACGTCGAATCTTCCGTCGTTGCGCTTAAAAAACGTGGAATCGGTGCCGAAGCGGTCGATGATAACGCCCGACATTGAATTCTTACAACGCAGAGTTACAAGAGTCTCTTCTCCGTGGTACATGCCAAAGGTCTTTTTAGCATAGAGGGCGAGGTCGAAGCCGTCGAAATGCTCGGCTCCGTCGCGGTGGTCGTCGAGAATATTGATGTTTACCATTTTATCGACACGGTAGTGCTTTATTATCGACGCGTCGGAGTCGAAGGCGATGAGATAATAATTTTCGTCGTCTCTTGTAAGTGCCCAGGGGCTTACCTTGTATATCTTGCCGTCGTGACGGAGGACTTTTTCCTTATCTACGCTCCAGTCGAAGTATTGGAAGCTGATTTTTGAATTTGAGCTTATTGCCTCGTGAATGAAATCCACATTATAATAGATGCTCTCGTTCATCGTCTTGACTCGGTTGGAAACGTAGACCTGACGGGAGAGCTTGCGAGCCTGATATTGACTTGTGAACCCTTCAAGCTTTTTAATAAGCTCCATACTCTTTTTGTGTGAAATGAATTTTGAGGATTGAACCGAATCAACCAACAGCTTCAGCTCGGGAAGCTCAAGAGATCGGCTGATGAGGTGATAGCGGAATTGCTTATCCTTGCGCATCTCGATGTCAAGACCGAAAGTTCGCAAGGTTTCAATATCGTCGTAGATTGATTTGCGCTCGGCGGCGATGCCGATAGAATCAAGCTGATCGATAATTTCGCCAACTGTCAAGCCGTGTTCGTCGTCGGTCTGTTCACAGAATATTTTCATAAGATAGAGTATCTTACTTTTTTGCATTGCGCTTTTAGCCATAATGACCTCCATTTCGTCGCACTGAAGCGGCACAAGGTTATTGTTTTATATTGATTCCGTTCAGCTGTTTTCTCAGAGTAGCGTGCTCGGCAATATATTTTGACAGCTCTTTGTAAAAATCCGCCGAGTGGTTTGGGTGGATAAAATGAGTAAATTCGTGATAAACCACGTATTCTATGCACTCTCGTGGAGCATATATCAGGGAATAATTAAAGGTCAGGATGTTTTTTTTGAAGTTACAGCTACCCCAACGGGATATCATATGGCGGTATTTTATAGTAGGAAATTCAGGACAAAATCCGCTGAACTTTGGATATACTTGGCGGCAGATATCATCAACTGTTTCACGAAGAAGTGAATCAAGGGCGGATTGAAGTGTTTTTTGTCTGAGGGCGGTATCGGTAACGTCTTTCAGTGCCAATATTATTTGATTTTCTTCAATGGTTGCTTGGTTTTTCTTGCCGTTAATTATTAAGATCGGAAGTTTATGCCCAAATACAGATACGCTGTTTTCTGTCAAATCGTTTTGTTTGTCGGTTTGGGTAAGCTTTTCATATTTTTCAAGAGCGGACAGAATGAAAGCTGACTTTTCGGTCAGGATCTTGTCAATTTCTCTTTGCGTCACCTTCGGAGAAGCGGAAACGTGTACCGACAGATCGCGTTTTACCCTTATATTTATATTTTTGACCTTTTTTCTTTGAAGGTCGTAGCTTATGAGCCGACCGTCAAGTAATATTTTCTTTATCATTATAACCTCTCAAGAGTTACTGTACTGATTATAGCACACTTGTTGCTCGGTGTCAATATCGGGCACAATGATTTATGTTTTCCTGTTGAGTTATAGTAATGAGGCTTTGATAAAATCTTCGCGGTCGTAAAAGATGAAACGGCAACATTTGAAGTCTCCCGAAGAGTTGAGACTTTCTCGACACGCTGACAAAAGGGCCTGAGTCATTTAGATGAAGAAGTCGTGATTTGGTTCTCGTCGGCATACGAGGGTATGCCAGAGAGCCAAAACGCGGCTAAAAAGCTACATAAAATGAGGAAATCCGCCGAATTTTTTCGGCGGATTTCGATATATTAAATACTAAAACTATATTTTAAGTTGTATTTAGTTTTTGCTATTAAAAGTGGCTTTTGTTCTGCGCTAAATGAATCAGCCCATTGTTGTTATTAATCGTTAAATTTAACGGTTTGTCCGAGTCTGTCAGACTCGAAGCAAGCCTCCATAACGCGCATAACGCGGCGCATCTGGGGGTGAGTAACAAGCTGAGTAGCCTTGCCGTCGATAGCCAGGCAGAAGTTACGGTAGTAATCGTGGACGTCGCTTGCGGGCTTTTCAAGCTCGTATTCGTCCATAGTCACGCTGTCGCGGGGCGCCATAGTCTTGGTAAGACCTGCGGCGGTCTGGACGGGAAGCACGTCGTTTTCGTGCCAATACTTGCACTTTGCAATTTTGCACTTTTCTCTCCAATCAGTGATGATGGCAGATCCCTTTTCGGCTCTCATATAGAAGCGAGGCATTGCGATAAAGTTGTAGGTGCCGACCTCAACGAATGCGCTCTTGCCGCCCTCGAAATAGATGGTCAGTTTGAAGCCGTCGTCAACCTCTTTGTTGGTGATGTGGTCGAAAACACAGTTGACGCGGTCGATCTTTTCGTCGAATATCTGAAGGAGCTGGTCGATGAGGTGAACGCCCCAGTCCAGGAGCATACCGCCGCCGTGTTCCTTCTCACCTCTCCAGTCGCTGGGGATACCGCGGCTGCCGTGGATGCGAGATTCGATATTTATAACGCTGCCGAGCTCGCCCGATTCTTTGATCTGCTTCATAGCAAGGAAATCAACGTCGAAGCGTCTGTTCTGGTGTACCGAGAATATTTTGCCCGCTTTTTCTGCGGCAGATATCATTTTATCAAGTTCGTCGGAGTTCATAGCGACGGGCTTTTCGCAGATAACGTTCTTGCCTGCCTCAAGAGCTTTTACAACAACTTCCATATGGGAATCGTTGGGGATCGCAACGGTGATGAGGTCAACTCTCTCGTCAGCGAGAACAGCTTCAAAGGAATCGTAAGCAAAGATGCCTCTCTCACGCGCAAGCTCGCTCTTTTTGGGGTCGATATCGTAGATACCCAGGAGATTTACAACGTCGCTCTTTTGCGCGTGCTGGGTGTGCCAACCGCCCATTCCACCGTAACCGACTACAACAAGATTTTTCTTCATAATATAACTGTCTCCTTTTAAGGATTTGTCTTGCAGAATATGCTACTTTAATTTTAGCATATTTTTGGTAACTGTCAAGAAAATTTTGACAAAATAGCAATATTTGTCTTAATTATAACAAGTTTGGGTTTATATTTCAAAGTGCGGCGGCGGTAAGGTGACAATTTTTGTCGGGATTGTATTTTGAAGCGTTGGAAATCTATTTTATATTGACATTTCATCCTAATTGGTTTATAATCTACTTATAAACTTTTAGGAGGCGTTTTATGAGATCAAAACAGATCGAAAAAATATTCCGCGACACGGCATACGTCCGTATGGGCGGAAGCGCGGAGGAGAGACAGGTTGCCGAGTACATAAAGAGTGTTTGCGCCAGCTTTGGCGGTGAGGCTTATTTTGAAGAATTTGAAGTTGATATGGCGACGGTCAAGTCTGCCGCGCTTTATATCGACGGCAAGAGCATCCCTTGCCGCGGCTATATGAATTGCGGCTCGGGCGAGGTTGAAGCAGAGCTATACTACCTTTGCGAGGACGGCAAAAGAGCGCTTGCCGAGTGCCGAGGCAAGATAGTTATGATCGACGGCTATCTCGGGTATTGGAAGTATCAGGATATGCTTGACAACGGAGCGGTTGGATTTATCACTTACGACGGCAACGTTAATTATGCCGACCGTGATATCGATGCCCGTGAGCTGCGTTCCTACGTTTCAAACGGCAGAAAGATCCTTGGTGTCAATATCAACGCAAAGGACGCGGTGGATATTATCAACAAAAATGGCAAGATGGCAAAAATAGTTATCGATCAGGACGAATACAAGGGTAAATCGCAGAACGTTCTGCTCGATCTTCCGGGTGAGAGCGACGAAATGATCACATTTACCGCCCATTATGACTCGACCTCACTGTCTCAGGGCGCATACGACAATATGTCGGGCTGTGTGGGGCTTATTTCTATGGCGGAATATTTTATGAAGCATCCCCACAAGAGAACGCTGCGCTTTATTTGGTGCGGAAGTGAAGAAAGAGGCTTGCTCGGCTCAAAGGCTTACTGCGCTGACCACGAAAGCGAGCTTGAAAAAATCGTTCTCGGCATCAATATCGATATGATCGGTTGCATTATGGGCAAATTCTGCTCGATCTGCACCGCGGAGCAGAGACTTTGCGATTACCTTTCTTACCTCGGCGACGAGATAGGTATTGCAATTTCTCCCAAGCAGGAAATACATTCCAGTGATTCAACACCTTTTGCTGACAAGGGAATTCCCACGGCATCCTTCTGCCGCTACGCGCCTCAGGGAACGGCAACCATACACAACAGCTACGACACGAAAAAGCTGATAAAGACCGATAATATGCAGTCGGATATTGCCTTTATTACCGCATTTGCCGAGAGAATGGCGAACGCGGTCTACTGTCCCGTCTCGCGCACTATCCCCGACAATATGAAACAGAAGCTTGACGAGTATCTTTTAAGAAAGAGAAAACAGTAAACTAAAAACAGGAGACCGCGGTCTCCTGTTTTTAGTTTGTTTAAGTTGATTTAATACCAAGGTGCTTCGGTTTCGGGGATTTCTTCCTCTATTGGCTCGGTGGTCATAACTTCCCAAGGCTCCTCGGTCTCATAGGGCTCCTCAGGGCGCTCTGACTCGGTCGGGAATCCGGTCGCCCATTCATCGGTCATGATCTCTGTTTCCCATTCATCGGGGTTGATCTCGCTACCTTGTTCATAGCCGTCGTCGGGGGGGGATATCCTATCAAGGTTCTTTTCAACAATCTTCATAAACTTATTGATGGATTTGTTAACGGAGTTTTCCATCTTACCGGTTACGGTAGAAGCCAACTCCTGACCACCCTCACCTGTCCAGGTAACTCTGGGGAGAACGTAAAGAATACCCTCGCAGATCTCACTGTAGGTCTGACCAAAGTCGGTGCAAACGCTATCCCAAACTATTTCAAGCATTCTTGCGTCGTCGGGCATATCGGAGATCTGTCTGCCAAGCAACCTATCATAGAACGCGGTATGAACGTCCTCGCTGTAGTATGCCAGTGCTTCAAGAGTATCGCCGACCATATCCTTATTTCTAAGGTAGGCAGGAATACAGAGGTATCCGCCCCACTGGAGAGAACGGTAACCAACGTCCTTCTGATCCCGGTCGTACATAGGATAGGGAAGAACTCCGAAGGTAATATCGGAATCAAGGAATGCTACAAGCTCATGGGTACTGGTAAGCTGCATAAGAGCTCTGCCTGTGGTAAGCTTAATAGGAGCGGGAACTCCGCTGGTTCCGGGAGTGGGGAATGTGAAATAACCATACTGAGAAGCAGAGAAATCTCTGAGCTTGGTAACAAGATTGCTGCTTTTTTCCTTGTACGTCTCATTCATAAGAGAGACCCCATATTTTCCTGTTTCGTTAATTTCAACGTAGTTGATGTTACTTGCGTGAAGAAGGCCTATCCACGGTACCCACTGCTGACCGGTAAGACCGTAGGTGTCGTCGGTAGTTTTACCGTCGTTCGAGGGGTCTTCGGAAACGAGCTGAGCGAGAGAGAGCATTTGATCAAGAGTCCACTCATAGTCGTCAACCAGCTGATATACACTCTTTTCAAGAATGCCGGAGGTCTTCTGCTCCATCATAGTCTTGTTGAAAGCGACAACGTGGGTGTAGAGAATGTTGAAGTCGCTGAATCCAAGAAAATAATAGTCGCCGCTGCTGGTGGGAATTGAAAGAGAATCCATAAAATCAAGGTTCCAGTAGTCGGCATTAAGATCAATACCGGGCATCTGACCGAAGTCTCGGAGATACATCTCGGAAACGAGATGAGGAACACCAGTGTGAACGTGAGAAATAAGAGTATCTCTCGATCCGTCCATAGTCTTTACAGCGTTCTTGAAGGGCTCAAGATAGGTCATATGATTACCTGCGCTGGAAGCATAGATTTCTACTCCCAGCTGCTCATAGACCTTCTGCTGACGGGCATAGAGAGCCTCGTACATCATTGAGGAATTGGTCTTCTCGGGGTCAGCCCAATAATAATTCATGGGGTTAACGTCGGGAAGAATAGAGAGATAAAATTCATCATCATAATTTTTGGGTTCTCCCAACACGTTTTCGTCGTAGGTGTCCTCTTCAAACGTAGTTGTTTCCTCTGCTCGGGTGGATTCCTCAGTAATAGACTCGGTAGCTTCGGATTTAGGAGGTTCGGTAGGCTCGGGCTGAGGCTTAGCTGCGGTTATATTAGGTTTGGTGTTAGGTTTAACGTTTGGTTTTGTCGGGGGATTGGAGGTGTTTTCATCGGAAGCATCGGTTTCGACCGCTTCTGTTTCAGGCTGAGCCTCGGTTTTAGTAGAGGTCTCGGTCTTCTCGGTGGTTTCCTCCACGTGGAGAGCGGTTGTGGTCTGCTCGACTTTTTCGGTCGTTTCATCCGCCTTGACCGTGGTTGCAGTCGTTTCCTTTTTCTCTGTAGTCTCCGTTTTGATACCGTTCAGATCGCACGCGGCGAACAAAGGCAGACACATACAAAGAATAAGGGTGACGGCAATTGCTGTTATTGATCTTTTCATAAGCTGTCGTTTCCTTTCTTGAATATGCGCGTAGAAAATTCTACTAATATAATTATACATTATCAATGGACCTTTGTCAATACTTTTATTATTTATCCTTCAAATCAGAAAATCCACCGAAAAATCGGTGGATTTTCCAGCAAGCTGTCGAAAAAGCTGCTTTTTACAGATATTTTTTCTTTTTCTTAAAAACTGCGATAGCCGCGCCTGCGATTACGGTAGGAATAACGGCTGTTATGCCAAGCGAAGATCCGCAACCTTTTTTCTTATCGGGTTTATCCGTTGAAGAAAAATCCGTTGTTACTTCGGGTTTCTTGCTCTCGGTCTCTTTCTCTGTTTCCTTTTCCGTGGTCTCATTTACCTCGTTCTTGTCGGTCTCGGTGATATCAGTAATGACCTCGGTCTGGCTGTTATCGACCTGGTTTTGAGTAGTTTCGATATCCTCGGGTTGCTCGGTTTCAATTGTTGCTTCAGCAGTGGTTTCAACAATTTCCTCGGTAGTGGTTTCAACAATTTCCTCGGTAGTTTCTATAACCGCTTCGGTTGTGGTTTCAATAGCAGGTTCCGTAACAGTTTCCGTTACGATCTCGGTCGTGTCCTCGGCAGTGGTTATTTCGGTAATTATCTCCGATTCCTCGGTTTCCGTGGGAATGAAAACGGGCTCGGTGGTCTCAACGGTTATATCGGTTTCACTCTCGGAGGTTTCTGTTTCTGTATAAAGCTTTTCTGTGGTTGTGAAGCTTATTAATTCTTCAAGACCCAAGGTGTAGGTTTCGGTTTCTTTCTGACCGCTTACGGTTCTGGTAATGCTTACGGTCATAGTTTTTCCTTCACTGCTCCATTCGACCAAGGGCATTTCTTCATCTTCTTCCGCCATAATAAAGAGTGTAGCCTGTCGCAGATAGGTTGCCACGGTTTCGGTTTTCAAGCAAGGAGCGGAGCCTACGGCAGAAAAGCTTACGGTAGTTTCGTCGGGGCTATAGGGAATTACGTAACAGGTCTCACCTGTGTTATTTCCGATTATCTTGGCATAATCTCCATCCGGAGAGGCAATGATCGTTGCGGTGGACGGAGTGAAGAAGTTGATATTATAGGTGTGTTCGGCATTATCCTTGCGCATATAATCGTAAACAAGGACGAAGGGTACGTCGCCGCCACCGTATACTATCTGACGGGTGCTTGCTTTAAGTCCCTGATTTTTGTAGGAGGTTACATTATCTCCGCGCAGGTAAAGATTTCCGTTATCAAGAACGGTGCTTTCCTCGAGCTTGCCCTCTTTCATAGTGGGACCGCCCGAATAGTCCATTCCTTTGCCGTCAATAAGCACCACGTTATGCTCGCTTGATTCTTTATAGTTTGCACCAAGGTCAACGATAAATGACTCGCCGCGAGCGTGGAAGGTGAAGCTGTTATCGTCGGGGTGATTCCAGCATCCCGGGTAACCTCTGCCACAGGTGAAGGTAAGCATAGACGCGTCGTTTTCCCAGGAATCTCTTGCGATAACAAGTCCCTTGTCATAAATGGAGATAAGGGGATTTTTTTCTTCAGTGGGAGCGGTGGGGGTAAGGCTCTGGTCTTCGAAGAAGATGATTGCGGGAGCACTCCAACCGTTGCCGTGATATTCTACGGAGAATTTTCCGCCTTCATCAAGACCGTAGGTGTGTTCCCAGCCCCAAAGAGCATCGGATTGACCGTAACGGTTGATTACGTAGAAAGGACCGCTATAATTTCCAAGAGAGTCACCCTGATTGATGGCTACCTGGGCCTTGCCCTGAGGAGTAGTCATATAAAGCATGCTCCAATAGGTCATAAGTCGGAATGCGGGATAATTATCCATAAGCTCAATGCCCAAAAGACGATAGATTGCATAGTCCATAGGAGCTAAGGTGTTGAGGGCATAGCCTAAGTAGTGAAGACCTTCCATTCCTGCGCCGGTGGAATCCACGGAGTATCTATAATATCCCTTTGCTCTTTCCATAGCAAGGGACAACCAATCGGGATGATCGCCGAGGGACATAGAGATCATACCGAGAGCCCCGTGAGTGACGGCATTCCAGTTCCAAGCTTTACGGTTTTCCTCTTGGGATCCCCAGGTATTAATTGAAGGGGAGTTTTCGTATAGCCATGCCCCGATCTCTTCCATTTCCGCTTTTACAAGTGCTCTTTCGTCCTCTGTCATATAGTTATAGAGAGTATCGTAAGCAAGTGCATAGGCATAACCGAAGTCTCCGATGCAGAGGGCATCGTTAATTGCAAGGTAAGTATCGACATCGCCTTGGTTAACACAAGTGATTACCTGTTCAACTGCTTTGTAAGCGTAGCTTTCCTCCTCGGTCAGCATTGCGAACGTTGAAAGATACATTACACAGTACTGAAGCTGGCGACCGATGACACCATTTGCATTTTTAGTGACGTCAAATGTTCTGCCCATACAAGAGGATACAGTGTCGACTATAACTTCAAAAGCCTTTTTGGAGTTGCCCGACTCAATTTTTTCCTGCAAAGAAGATATCTCGTCACTTTCGTACAACAAATAAGGGTGTTGCTTTTCTGAAGCCGCCTCAATGGTGAGCAATGCTTCTTCAGACGTTGAAATGACGGTGTCGCTCGCAGTAGCGGGAAAAGCGATAGAGCCTCCAAGAGCTCCTGCGGTCAACAAAAGTGACAGCGCGACAACAATAATCCTTTTAAACATATAACTTTACCTCTCTTAATGTCATTTAAACGTTATCTATGCTGATCCTACTTTGTAGGTGTTCTCATTTAATTATAACATTCTTTATAAATTCCGTCAAGAATTATAGAGAAATTATAAGTCTTGTGGTGATGTCAAAATTCCAAGCCGAAATTTGTGCAAGTTGACGGAATAGATTGGTTTTAAAACTATAAAATGACTTAATATTATTGACATCTTGGGAGCGGAGTAGTATAATTATTACGTAGACTTTTTGAATAACAAGAATTTTTAAGGAGGATGAATTAATGAGAAGAGTTGGTTTTTCGGTTTACGGAAAAGATAGCTTGACCGATGAATTCGCTGCTGATTTTACGGCGAGCGGTCTTGAGGTTCTCGAATTGGACATGAGTGCGGAGGATTATCCCAATGCGGATTTTTATAAGATGGCTGACGTGGCAAAGAGACACGGAATAGAAATTGCTTCAATACATCTGCCTATTGCTCCACAGCATATTTACGACGTGACTCACAAATACGCGACGGTCGGCGCGGTTCCTTTTCAGATAGAGCTTATAAAGCGCGGCTGTGAGATACTTGGAGTAAAGCACATTGTCATCCATTCGGGCGGTGAGCCTTTGAAGGAAGAGGAGAGAGCGGAGAGAGTTGAGAGAGCGGGCGAAAAGCTGCCCCTTCTTGCCGACGTTGCCGAAAAATACGGTGCCGACATCTGCATCGAGGTTCTGCCTCGCACCTGCCTTGGACGCGACTCCGACGAGATACTTGCTATGCTTGCATACGATGACAGACTTCGCGTTTGCCTTGATACAAATCACATATTCCGCGAAAGCGAGGTTGATTTTATCCGCAAGATTGGCAAAAAGATTGTCACCACTCACATCTCCGACCGCGACGATATCAACGAGCGCCATTGGTTGCCCGGAGAAGGACTTCTCGATTGGGTTGCAATAGTCGATGCTCTTGACGAGATAGGCTATGAGGGAGATTGGATATACGAGTGCGGTCTTAAGCCCAAGCCCACGATCATTCGCGAGAGAGATCTGACCTTTGCTGATCTTTACAAGAACGCGCAGGAGGTTTTTGCGAGACAGAAGCCCACAAGATACTCCAAGCCCAAGCCCGGCGTCGGAATGTGGGAATAAAACGATTGATAAATGGCGATTTAGCGAATAGCCTTCTCCACTGGAGAAGGCTATTCGCTAAATCAAAATTTGAAAAATCAGTCATTAGCATATTTTGTTATTTAAATTTTATGGAGGATCTTTATATCGCGCACAGGTGCGCAGCTGTTAATGCCAAATGAAAACTTGTCAAATAAACTCAACATATTTTTGTATATACTGTTGACAAGTGCGTTTTTATGTGCTATAATGGCTCTATGCTTTATTAAGCTAAAGATTTTGACCCGAATGAAAAAGGAGATTACGATCATGAAATCACATTTCAGACTTCTGGCGCTTTTGTTAGCGTTGATTATGGTTCTGTCGGCTTGTACCACCGCTGATCCTAAGGAAACAACAAACGGCACCACGGAAAAGACTACCGAGGCAACTACCGTTGTTACTACGGAAGACATTAAAGAATCGTCTCAGGAAACATCAGAAGAGACTATAGCTTCGATTCCCGAAAGTGAAACGGAAGCGGTTGAGCATACAACTGCTACAAAAATCGAAACAACTGATGAGGCATCGACGGAGATTACTGAGACTACAGTAAAGGTCGAGACCACAGAAGCCATCGAAATTGTTGAGACTACGGAAACTGTTGAAACTACAGAAGCTTCCGAAACTGTTGAGGCTACGGAAACTGTTGAAATTACAGAAGTTTCCGAAACTGTTGAGGCACTTGATACTACTGCTTTGGAAACTTCCTCGATTACTGAGGAAACCACTACTGAAGTTGAAGATACCGAAGACACTACAGGCGAAACTGAGACTGTCCCCCCTGTTGAAAAGAAGTACGATTCTTCTATGTCTATGTCCATAGAAGAGTTGAGAGATATGCTCACCCTCAGCACCGGCGATTTTGATGAGGCTCACGCAAAGCTTGAGGCATTTGAAAGTGCCGCTCTTGCT
The DNA here is from genome assembly GCA_045612105.1 of Eubacteriales bacterium. Taxonomy (GTDB): domain Bacteria; phylum Bacillota; class Clostridia; order Oscillospirales; family CAG-272; genus SVTX01. The sequence goes on along the minus strand of JAZKYL010000020.1, from coordinate 4,228 downwards.
GTGACTACAGCTGAAGAAGATACTGAAGAAGTTGAAAGCGGAAGCGACACCGACACAGATACCGACGCAGACACAGGATTTAGTGCTGAATATGAGTACGTAAATGCTATTTATCTCGAGTTTGAAGATATGTATTTCGCGATCGATACTCAGCTCAGCATCGCTACTCTTATCTACTATTACGATATGTCCGATGATGACGCGTCTGCCTTTTATCTTGATGCTTATTCTAGATTTGGCGATCTTTACAATGCTTACGTTGAGGTTTGCAAGAACGTCTATGAAAATTCTCAGATCAGTTCTGAGCTTTTCTATGATTGGACCGAAGAGGACATCGAAGAGCTTTTCGGCTATGATCCCGAGACCCAGAAGCTGAGAGAAGAAAACGAATCGCTTCAGGTTGAGCTTAACGACCTGCCCCAGGATGCTGATTACAATGACAGATCTGCTGAGATCTATGCTCAGTTGGTTACCAACAACAACAAGATAGCAAAGCTTTGCGGCTATAACAATTACTACGAATATGCTTCTGTTGAGGTGTACGGAAGAGACTACGGACCCGAGCAGCTTGATCTGTTCAGCGGATATGTTTCAACCTACTTCAAGAGCAATCTCGACGAGATGCTCGAAGCATTCCAGGATGCTTATTACGATAATATCTCGGTTCTTGGCAAAGCGGTATTTACCAGCTATATTGATAAGCCCTTTGATAAGCTTAGTGTAAATTATCTTGACCTTTACATCAAGTCATATGCAGGAACCAGCACCGGAGACGGTTTCGCACATCTTTTTGAAAATAAGAACGTTATCTTCTCCAGCCAGGAGAACTCTCATCCCTCCGCATTCCAGACCTACGTAAGAGGTGAGGGTTGGGATAAGCCCGTATGCTTCTTCGGTGTTAACGGACAGGATACGTCCACTATCGTTCATGAGATGGGTCACTATTATGCGGCTCTTTACAACGAAAACGTAAACAGCTTTGACCTGGCTGAGACCCAGTCCCAGGCAAACGAAATGCTTCTTCTTGCTTTCATGAAGGAGAATATGAAGGGCGACGGTTACGATGCTCTCAAGCCCTACACTATGTACAACTTTATGGCTCAGGCAGTAATATGCGTTATTATCGACGATTTTGAGAGAGCGGTATATTCTCTCGATAGCGTTGAGGGATTCTCCAGTAAGGAGTTCGACGACATTATGAGAAGCGTTTGCGAGAAGTACGGCGGAGCTGATCATATTAACAGCGAGATCACCGACGTTTTCTATTACTGGCGTCAGGTTGCAACCAATAATCCCGTATATTACATAAGCTATGCAGTATCCATGGTCGAGGCAATGAACGTATTTGCTATTGCTGATGAAGATCCTGCTGCCGCCCGTGAGATATACCGCGTGCTTGTAGAGGAGTCTACCGAGAACGACACTCTTCTTACTGCGGCTGAGAGAGCAGGGCTCTCTTCTCCCTTCGATGAGGAAACCTTCAAGGCTATTATTGCCGCTATTCTTGAATAATAGAGAAATATTCAGTTTGATTTGCCCTTCGTCACCTTATTTTCGGTGGCGAGGGGCTTTTTTTATTAAAATATTTGACTTTTTACAGAAATAAATGTATAATATTATTAAAATAAACTGTTTTTTGCAAAAGATTGTCAGTTTTAATGAAAATTTACGACTTTTATTGTTGTGGAGAACTAACTTTTGAAAGGAATATCATTTTTATGGCGCAAAATATTACTAACGAATCGTTTCTTGATGACAATAAAATAATTGACCTCTATTGGGAGCGTGATGAAAAAGCAATAAGTGAGACTGACAAAAAATACGGTCGATATCTTTATACTATAGCATATAATATTATTCACAACCGGCTTGATTGCGAGGAGTGTCTCAACGATACGTATCTTGGCACATGGAATGCGATCCCTCCTACTCGTCCTAATGCTTTTCAGGTGTTTTTGTCGAAAATTATGAGAAACATTGCTGTCGATCACTTTCGCGAGAAGAGTGCGTCGAAACGTATACCGTCGGAATTGATATATTCATTGAATGAGATCGGTGATGTGCTCGAATATGATGATGATTTGACAGAAAAAGAGGCAGTCAAGGCGGTTATGGATGTTTTGAATGCATATTTGAGGACGGTTGACAATCAAAAGCAGCTGGTTTTTGTTTGCAGGTATTATTATGCCGACAGCATAAAAGACATTTCAGCTATGATGGGCTTTAGTGAGCGTAAGGTGTTCAGAATACTCGCATCGATGCGTGAAGAGCTTAAGGAACGTCTGAAAACGGAGGACATTTCGATATGAATAAAAAGCAAAGAATGGATCTGGACGTCATATCGGGCATTGATGATGAGATAATAGACAAAAACACGGTAAGAAGAATAACATTGAAGGGTACTCTTTCAAAAAAGAGACCAAAGAGAATGATCGTGGCATTGGCGGCAGCAATCGTTATGCTGGCAATGCTTTCTTCGATCTTGCTGGTGCTTTATCTCAAAGAGCCGCCTCCTGAGCCACCGATCATTGAAAAGCAGGTGCCTATCTACGTTGGAATGACAGTGCTTCACGATCTTGGTGAGTCATTGGATGTGGGACGCGGTTCGAGAGTTGAGAGCTTATCTTACGTTTCGGGAAACGGACCGACACTTCTCAAGAATAACGGTAACGAAACATCGGGCGATAATGGAAAACATAATGCCAAAAACCCCGTAAATGACGCGGTTGATGAGGATATGATCGCGATATCCGAGCAAGACATATATTACGCGCTTCCCAACCAAGATATTTATATAAACGTACACTTCCACAACCCCGACAGCTTTGAGATACTCTCGTTTATTTTGAACGGAAAGAAGTATTCATCCTATATGTTCGAGAACGGCTCGGATATGGAGAATCTGATAATCAAATGCAACGTGGGTGACGTTGAGGGCATAGTCGAATACACCATCGACGCTATCAAGTACATTGACGGTACCGAGATCAAGGACGTTATTATGGAGGGCGACAGAACGGTACGCGTTGGTGTTTACACCGAACGCCAGCCTGAAAGTGAGATCAAAAACGAGATAATTGGCATAAATAAGCTTAGCTTTGAGGTGGAGTTGACCGATTCGTTGAAGCTTATTGAACAGAGCGGAGGCCAAGCGTTTGCCGTAGTCTATGATGATCTTGGGATCATTGAACAGAGTGAGATATTTGTTGGAAAGACTTGCAAGGTAAGCTTTGAAGGGCTTGACACCGACAACCCATACAGATACGCAATAGTTGCGAAATATGATGCCCTTGATGGTACGGGAATAAATTCCTACGTGCTTTATGAGAAGGAATTTACAACTCAGAAGGTTTTTTCCTTTGACAGCGTGAGCGTAGGACAGGAGAGTATTACGTTCGGTTTTGATTGGAACGAGAATTTTCCGACCAAGGCTCTTAAGTCGCTTATTCTGTATCTGGGTGACGAAAAGATAAGTGATGTAGCGATCGATGCCTCCGAGGCTATCGGACTTCTTTCGGGCAAGGAATACAGGCTTGTTGCGTCCTATGTGAACAACGGAGCGGAGGAGAGTGTTGAGCTGATATTCAATACTCTTGTAAAAGCTGCGCCCGACGTGGAGCTTACTTTTGGTGAGGTAACTCAGAGTTCTTTCGGATTTGAGATCAATGTTACAGACGCTGACGCTGTTGGCAGTATCACAAAAATCGAGCTTATTCACGGCGACGATGTGACAAACATTGAGAACCTTGAAATTCGCAGCTTTACCGAACTGCTTTCGGACAACGATTATACCATCAAGGTGATCTATACTTACGATCTCAACGACGGTGAGGGTCAGCATACAATCGAAAAGCAGATAGAGGTCAGCACTCTTGCAAAGGCAGTGCCTGATGTGGAGCTTGCTTGGGGTGAGGTAACTCAGAGTTCTTTCGGATTTGAGATCAATGTTACAGACGCTGACGCTGTTGGCAGTATCACAAAAATCGAGCTTATTCACAGCGACGATGTGACAAACATTGAAAATCTTGAAGCTCGCAGCTTTGCTGACCTGCTTTCAAACAACGATTACACGGTCAAGGTGACATATACTTACGATCTCAACGACGGTGAGGGTCAGCATACAATCGAAAAGCAGATAGAGGTCAGCACTCTTGCGAAGGCAGTTCCTACGATCGAATTGACAGCTGGCGAGGTAACCCAGACATCCTTTGAATTTGATGTTGCCGTG
>JAZKYL010000019.1:0-3130 GCA_045612105.1 Eubacteriales bacterium | reverse complement strand
AAGCGATTTTGTAGCCGTGATAAGGGTTTTCGGCTACAGATAAGGATGCGCTGCAGTTAAACCAAAGCCTTCCCCAAGGTAGGGGAAGGGGGACCGCGGCGGGGTTCCCCGAAGCGAGTGTACGAGCTTTGGGGGGGCGCGCGATGCGGTGGATGAGGATGCACCTTTTCAATGGACTACATCCCTATAAATTGCAAATTAAATGACAGAATAAATGAAAAAGAAGGGAATTTGATATGTTTTACGAAGCTATAAAGGATTTGACCTCTCTTGAAGTGAGCCGAATTATCGGAATTGAGTCGCTTCTTATGTGTGTGGTCGTATTTTTACTTACTTTACTTGCTACGAGGCTGATCTTGCCCGTGCTTCAGGCTAAAAAACTGAATCAGCCTATCAATATGTACGTAATGGAGCACAAGGGCAAGGCGGGAACACCGACCATGGGCGGTATCTGCTTTATAATCGCATCGTTGGTTGCGGCTCTGATATGGTTGATACTTGAAAAGTGCTCGGTTATGGGTGAGAGCGACAACAGAGCTCTTCTGCCCTTCGCTCTGACTCTTCTTCTTGGTGTCGGAAACGGCATTATCGGATTTATCGACGACTACAAGAAGCTTGTGAAGAAGGAAAACGAGGGTCTTACCGAGGCGCAGAAGATGATACTTCAGATCGTTGTGGCGGCGGCTTATCTTTGCATGATGGGTATGACCAACAATCTGCCTACGGCGCTCAAGATACCCTTTGTGGATTTTTCGCTTGAGCTTGGTTGGTTCGCTTACGCTGTTTATCTTATCGTTATTATCGGTTTTGTCAACAGCACCAATATTACCGACGGTCTTGACGGTCTTGCGTCAAGCGTTGGTGTTTCGGTATCTATGGCACTGATCGTAATGAGTGTTGCGATGGGTGCGAGATATACCGGTGTGGCTTCGGGTATGCTCCTGGGCGCGCTTCTTGGTTTCCTCATATTCAATCACTATCCCGCGAAGGTGTTTATGGGTGACACAGGCTCGCTTTTCATTGGCGGCATCATTATGGGCTGCGCTATTGCCGAGGGTCAGCTTTTGGCGGTCATCATTATGTCTATGGTATTTATTCTTGATATGCTTTCAAGTCTTTGGCAGAGGCTTTATTTTAAGATGACACACGGCAAGAGATTTTTCAAAAAGGCTCCCGTGCATCATCATTTCCAGCTTCTCGATTGGTCGGAGGTCAAGATCGTTACTCTGTTTTTTGTCGTATCCCTTGTTTTCTGCGCGCTTGGTGTGATTGGAGTAATTATCTGAAGTAATTAACGAATTTAAGAAGTAAAAATAATTATTTGAGGTTTACCGTGAGCGAAAAGGACCCTAGCGTGAAAGTTACTTCTTACTGAAAGGTAATTTTACTGTTTCACGCGCGAATTCTGCCTTGCGGCAAAATTCATCGATTATTATTTGTGCCGCCACGTAGGGGTTCCCCGAAGCGAACAAAGTGAGTTTTGGGGGTTCCCGTAGGGGGTTCCCCGAAGCGAACAAAGTGAGTTTTGGGGGTTCCCGTAGGGGGTTCCCCGAAGCGAGCGAAGTGAGTTTTGGGGGTTCCAGTAAGGGGTTCACGTAGGCGGCGGAATGGAGATTAAAATGAATAAAAAACGCGGCTTTTCTCTGCGCCGTGGCGTGGAAAAGATCAACGATGCTTACGAGAGAAGCCTTGAGAGGGACGACCCTATCTATCTTCAGCCCATACATAAGGTTGAAGAGCCCCGCGAGGAAAAGGTTTTGGTCAGGGGCGGAATTGATGTATATTTTCTGCTGATAGTTATAGCAATTGCGCTTTTCGGTGTGGTTATGGCATACAGCGCAAGCTCGTTTTATGCCGAAAAATACTGGAACGACAATCTTTATTATTTCAAGCGACATCTGATCTTTATCGCGGTGGCGATTGCCTTTACCGCAATATTTGTGATATATGCTCGCCCTTGGTTCTGGAGAGTCTTTGGAATCGCCGCTTACGGCGCGTCGGTCGTGTTGCTTTTGGCGGTGCTTGTCATTGGATCGACGGGTAAGGGCGCGCAGAGATGGATCGCAATCGGTCCTCTTACCATTCAGCCCTCGGAGATCGCCAAAATGGCGGTGGTTCTGGTCTTGGCACTGATCATGTCGAAATATGAAAAGAAGATCGAGCTATCTCAACGCTTTGGGGGGCATTTCCGCTACGGTGTGCTATATCCCGCCATCGTTATTGCGGTGATATGCGGTCTCGTTATGCTTGAAAAGCATTTGTCGGGACTTATCATTATCGGTCTTTTGGGACTTATTATTATGTTTATCGGCGGTACGGACAAGAAGTGGATGCTGATGATCTGCGCGGTCGGCGTGGTCGCCGTTGCGGCGGTGTTGCTTGTTTCGGATTATGCTATGGAGAGAGTTACTACCTGGCTGTTCATCGAGGATGCCGACCCTCAGGGCTCTGCCTGGCAGACCTTGCAGGGACTTTATGCTATCGGCTCGGGTGGACTGTTTGGTGTCGGTCTTGGCAACAGTACCCAGAAATACGGCTACGTTTCCGAGCCGCAGAACGACTTTATCTTCACCATTGTTTGCGAGGAGCTTGGATTTTTCGGAGCGTTGCTGGTTATAGTTCTGTTCGCGCTCCTGCTCTGGCGCGGATATAAGATCGCGGCAAAGTGTCCCGATAAATTTTCGGCACTTGTAGTCTACGGACTTACTACAAAGATTGCGCTTCAGACTATTCTGAATATTGCGGTGGTAACGAACTCGATGCCCAACACAGGTATTTCGCTTCCGTTCTTCTCGTCGGGAGGAACTGCACTGATGCTTCAGATATTTGAGATGGGAATCATTCTGTCGATGTCGAGGTTTTCTTACGTTAAGAAGTGATAAATTGCGATTTAGCGGTGAGGACGCGGGGGACGCGTGCAACCTTTTTTGTAAAAAAGGTTGCGCCAAAAAACTTCCCTCCCAAAAAAGGAAAGATTTCACCAATGCTATCATTTGAAACCATATTGATTTGAACCGAAGTTTATCTTCTATCGTGTTGCAAGTTTATTTGAAACCTTTTAAACAAAAGAGCTTGCAAAAAACTCGAAACACGATAGAAGTGAGGCTTTGATCAAAATCCTCACTGTTTC
>JAZKYL010000018.1:0-8202 GCA_045612105.1 Eubacteriales bacterium | reverse complement strand
CGACGCTATCAACGAGCGTGAGGCAAATGCTGAGTTCGATACTTCCAAGTATGACCTTCAGACTATGACTCTCAACTCCTTCCGTCGTGCGTTCGCAGTAACCTACGATAAGGAAGCATTCGCAACCACTATTTCTCCCTCCAGATCCGGTGGATACGGTATCATCGGTTCTTCCTACATCTACGATCCTGAGACCGGTGCAAGATACCGCGACACCGACCAGGCTAAGAGAGCTCTCTGCGAGTTCTACAGCGTAGACGTTGATAAGTACGAGTCTCTCGACGCAGCTGTTGAGTCTATCACCGGTTACGATCCCGAGACCGCAAAGGCTCTCTTCACCGAGGCATTCCAGGATTCTCTTGAGGCAGGCTACATCACCGACGCTGATAACGACGGCAAGTCCGACCAGACCGTTCGCATCGAGTATGCTTCCTCCGCTACTTCCACCTTCATTCAGGATACTCTTGCATACCTCAACCAGAAGCTCGCTGAGGTTCTTGTAGGTACTCCTTTCGAGGGCAAGATCGAGATCTATGAGTCTGCTCCTCTCGGAACCACTTGGTCCGAGGTAATCAAGGCTGGTATGTCCGACACCGTTCTTGCTGGATGGTCCGGCTCCGCACTTGATCCCTTCGGTCTTACCGATCTTTACACCAACCCTGCATACCAGTACGATGCAGCTTGGTTCAACGCAGCATCCGTTAACCTTACCATGACCATCGCTGACGAGGAGATCACTATGAACCTCAAGCAGTGGTCCGACGCTCTTAACGGTACCGCTGTTACCATTGGCGAAGGCGATGCAGCTAAGACCTACAACTTCGGTGAGGGTATGGTTGATATCGACACCAGACTTGATATCCTTGCTGCTATCGAGACTGAAGTTCTCAAGACCTACAACTACATTCCTATGCTTCAGGACGGCTCCGTTGCTCTCCTTTCCAAGCAGGTTTACTACGTAGTTGAGGAGTACAACCCCATCATGGGCCGTGGTGGTATCACTTACATGGGATACAACTATGACAATGATGCATGGGCTGCTTACGTTGCAAGCGAGGGCGGTCAGGTTAAGTACTAATATCTTAACTGATACAGTTAATTGTGGCAGGGTAATAATCTTGTCATAACCATAATTGGCACTATTACCGAGACCTTGTGTCTCGGTAATATGTGCTATAAAAAGAAGTTTTAGTAAATACGGCAAAGAGGAATTTTGCGGTGTTTACTTAAAAATCGGAGGATCGCGTGAAGTTTTTTTCCGTTTTCAGGTGAATTGACTTATTCGCGCGGGAGCTTTGCCGTTGCGCAAAGCTCGACGATGTAAATCGTGCCGCCTTTTGGCGGCAGAATGGGGTTTAAAAATGTTAAAATATGCAATACAAAGATTACTGCTGATGCTGTTGACTCTGCTCATCATCACTTGCATGTGCTTTATTCTTATAAGAATGCTACCGCCTGCGCCTCTGCCTCCCGGAGACCCTCATACTGCGGTTATCGAGGCGAGAAGAGAAGCGCTTGGATATAACAAGCCTTATCTTGTGCAGTTCGGTATTTTTCTTAAGAACGTTTTCACAAAATTTGACTGGGGTATCAGTGACGTTGCCGGCGAGACCTTCGGTAAAGAGGTTTTGCCCCTTTTCCTTGAAAAGCTTCCCCCTACAATTTTGGTCAATGTCTATTCAATTATTTTGAGTATACCGATCGGTATAGCTCTCGGTATCTGGGCGGCTCTTAAAAAGAACTCCTGGATCGACCACCTTATTTCAACGCTAACGATGGTAGTCGTTTCGGTACCGTCATTCGTTTATGCGTTTATTATTCAGTATTTCCTGTCATTCAAGCTCGGTTGGTTCCCCTTCGTTGCCGCGGGTGGAACGGACTGGTTCTCTTGGGAGATGTTTAAGAGCTGGCTTCCCGCTATTCTTTCTCTGTCTTTCGGAACCATCGCAGGATTTACGAGAACTACGAGAGCCGAGCTCACTGAGGTTCTTACCAGTGAATTTATGCTTTTGGCGCGTACCAAGGGTCTTACTCGCGCGCAGGCTACCGTCAGACACGCGATGAAGAACTGTATGGTAGTCATTCTCCCTGCTATCTTTGGAAACTTCATAGGCGTCCTTTCGGGTTCGCTCATTATCGAGCGTATTTTCTCGATCCCCGGCGAAGGTAGACTCTATCTGAACGCTATCAACGCTCAGGACTATCCTATGTTTATATTGCTTACCGTATTCTACACCGCTATCGGTCTTACTTCCGGTATTGTTGTTGACGTAAGCTACGGATTTATCGACCCCCGTATCAGAATGGGCTCGAAGAAATAACTGCGGAAAGGATGAAAAATTATGGATAACAATTTACAATTTGAACACATTCCGCAGGAAAAATTCGAATTTGCGCAGCTTGACGCAAACCTTCACGACAAAAAGCTTCAGACCAAGTCCAGAAGCTATTTTCAGGACTGTCTGATCCGTTTTAAGAAGAACAAGTCTTCGGTCATCGCGGCTTGGATTATTGCTATTTTGCTTCTTTACTCGATTATTGTTCCGATGGTTTCTCCTTATTCCATAAAGGAAGACAAGGATGCTTACTACAAGAGCTATCCTCCTTATAACGAGACTATCGCAGAGCTTGGTTGGGGTATTCTTGACGGAAGCTATACTCTTGAGTCGCAGAACGAACGTCAGGTGCTTGCGATGCAGCTCAGTGCTCAAGAGACAGGATTTGATCCTGTTATCAAGGTTATCGGTACTACTACTACCACGAGAATCGAGCGTGGTAAAGAGATCACCGAGACTATGCAGAAGCTTGAGATCAACAAGTATTTCTACCAGAATATGAAGTCGAAGTCTGTTTCTCTTGATGAATATCAGCAGATTCAGGAGTTCCAGAACGAGACAGGCATTCAGGTGCTTTTTCCTATCGTTATGCTTGAGGATATTTATCCCAGACTTACTACTGAGATAAAGAATATGCCCAGAGACTACAATATCTGGTACAAGTGCAAGGATACAAAGAGCAATCCCAAGATGCAGGACGTTATTGATGAGAACGGCGAAAAGGTTCTCGATGAGAACGGTGAGCCCTTGCAGGAGGTAGTACCTGCGTACACCACCAAGCAGGAGCTTGCGGGCGGTATTCCTTACGAGAGCCTCAGAATCGAGGGCGATGAGGGTGAATACATTTACGGTTATTTAAGAGGATCGGCTATTGAGATCCGTTTCTGCTACTACAACTACTACAAGTTCCAGCAGTGGCAGAAGAGCGGCAACGCTATAGCTCCTTCCTTCATCCTCGGTACTACCGCGGTTGGTCAGGACCTCTTTACCGCTATCGGAACCGGTGCGAGATTCTCGATAATCTTCGCGATCCTCGTGTCTGCTATCAACCTTTTCCTTGGTGCCGTTTACGGTTCTATCCAGGGTTACTACGGCGGTTGGATCGACCTTATTCTTGACCGTATATCCGATATTCTTTCGGGTGTGCCTATGATAGTGGTCGTTACGCTGTTTAATCTTCACTTGGCGGCTAAGGTTGGTGCTGTCGGAGCCTTCTTGTTGGCATTTATCGCAACAGGTTGGATCGGTATGGCGGCACTTACGAGAAAGCAGTTCTACCGCTTTAAGAGCATGGAGCATATTATGGCGGCGAGAACTCTCGGTGCTTCCGACTGGAGACTTATGTTTAAGCACATTTTCCCCAACTCTTTGGGTTCCATCGTTACCAGCTGCGCTCTGGTCATCCCCGGTGTTATCGGCTCGGAGACCTCTCTTGCGTACCTCGGTATCGTAGACCTCTCCAGCTTTGCGGGAACTACGGTTGGTACTCTTATGGAGCAGGGACAGAATGCGATCCACGCAGCGCCTCACGCGATGCTATATCCTTCTATCTTCTTCGCGCTCCTTATGATATCCTTCAACCTGTTTGGTAACGGTCTGCGCGACGCGTTCAACCCCTCTACGAAAGGATCGGAGTGATAATTATGGCAAATAAACTTCACGTTGAAAATTTGACAATATCCTTCACTACTGACGCGGGTAAGGTTCAGGCGGTTCGCGGAATCAATTTCGACCTTGAGCAGGGTGAGACACTCGCTATCGTTGGTGAGTCCGGATCGGGTAAGTCGGTTACTTCCAAAGCGGTCCTCGGTATTCTTGCGGGTAACGCACTTGTTGAGGACGGCGAGATCATTTACGACGGTAAGGACCTTCTTAAGATCAATGAGGACGACTTCCACAAGATCCGCGGTGACAAGATCGCTATGATCTTCCAGGATCCTATGTCCAGCCTTAATCCTATCGTTAAGATAGGCAGACAGCTTACTGAGGCTATGATCCTCAAGGGCAAGGCTCGTCAGAAGGAAAGTAGGATAAACTTTAACGCTTATCTCAAGGCGTTGAAGGCTAAAATGATCGAGGCTAATGCGCAGGGCAATGCGGCTAAGGCTGCTGAGCTTGCTCAGAAATGCGCAAACTTCGACAAGTTTGAGTACAAGCATCTTGAACTCGAAAAGGCTTATAACATCGCTCACGATGCGGCTGTTGAAGCTATTTCCGAGATCAAGGATATGCTTTTTGAAATCGAAAAGAAGGGATTCAAGGATCCTGTTTACCGTGTTAAGCGTGTCGGAGAGCTTGCTCTTACCGCTATTCAGACATACGTGGTCAAAGATAAGGCTGACGAACTGAAGGTTCTTGTTGCCGAAGCTGTTGCGGCTGTTAAGGCTGAAAGCAAGCGCGGTGAATATGCGGTCGTTTCCGCAAATTACGCAAAGGTTCTTGAGATACTCAAGGAGGCGGCTGACTTTACCGCTCCCAACTTCTTCGCTCTTGGATATTATGTGACCTTCAGCGGTCAGGAGATCCCTAAAATGAGCGTAGAAGAGCTTAACGTTTATATGAGAAAGTATCTCGACGACAACTTTATGCTCGATTTCATTGCGGATGCTAAGAAGGCAATAATTTACTCCGCAAACGCTACTTGTGAGTTCAAAAAGGCGGCAATTGAGTGCCTTAACTCTTACAGAAGCGTTTTTGAGAAGGAAAATCTTGACAAGGGTGAGTGTGTTTCCGCGCTGAAGGCTATCGAGGCGGCTGTTAAGCTTACCATTGATCCTTTGGCTATTACCAAGGACAGCATGGTGTACACTTTCCCCGTAGGTCTCAGAACCGAGATCAACAAGTATTTTAACGGTCTTATAAAGAACGTTAAGGAGCAGAATCGCTTTGACAAGCAGACTGCTAAGCACGAAAAGCTTGCAGCAAAGGGCAAGGAGCCCGATTGGCAGGTCATCGCTGCTTCTCTCGTCGATTTCGACGCTGTAAAGGCAAACATTCTTCGTCAGATCGACAACCTTATCGCTCACTACAATGAGTCTATCGATGCGCTTGCTACACGCGACTTTGAAGCGGAGGCAGTTGCGATCATCGATTATCTTAAGTCTTGTGCTTCCGGTGTGGTTCACAAGGTTACAAAGAGAATGGCTAAGGACAGAGCTATCAAGCTTATGGAAGAGGTTGGTATCGCTGAGCCCAGAAGAAGATTCAATCAGTATCCCTTCGAGTTCTCCGGCGGTATGAGACAGAGAATAGTTATTGCTATCGCTCTGGCTGCTGACCCTGACATTCTTATCTGTGACGAGCCTACCACAGCTCTTGACGTTACTATTCAGTCTCAGATCCTTGAGCTTATCAACAACCTCAAGAGAGAGAGAAATCTTTCCGTTATATTTATTACTCACGACCTTGGTGTCGTTGCTAATATGGCGGATAGAATCGCTGTTATGTATGCGGGTAAGATCGTTGAGTACGGTACGTCCACGGACATCTTCTACCGTTCCGCACATCCTTATACGTGGGCGCTTCTTTCGTCCATGCCCGATCTTGATACCAACGAAAAGCTTGACGCTATTCCCGGAACACCTCCGAACATGATCTATCCTCCCGTGGGCGACGCATTTGCGGCGAGAAACAAGTACGCGATGAAGATAGATTTCGAGCGTCAGCCTCCTATGTTCAAGATCACAGACACCCACTATGCGGCAACATGGTTGCTTCATCCCGATGCTCCCAAGGTTGATCCGCCTAAGGTAATTACAGATAGAATAGCCAGAATGAAGGCTAAGAGGGAGGGCAATGATGGAAAATAATCAGGAAGTTTTGCTGAGAGTCGAAAATCTTTGCCAGTACTTCGGTCCTACAAAGGCTGTCGACGACGTCAGCTTTGATATCAAAAAGGGTGAGGTCTTCGGTCTCGTCGGTGAGTCGGGATGCGGTAAGACCACTACCGGTCGTTCGATAATCAAGCTTTACGACATTACCTCGGGTAATATTTATTTCAAGGGCACGAGAATCGGCGCGGGTACTCGCTCCTATTACGTTGCTATCAAAGAAGCTAAACAAAAAATGAAAACTGCTTCTCCTGAGGAGCAGGCTAAGCTCAGAGAGTTTATTGCTGAACAGAAAAAGCAGATCAAGGCGGCAAGACACGACCAGAAGAACTGCGACAAGGATTATGCTAATAAGCAGGTCGCGGCTGTTAAGGAAAAGTACGAGCCTCTTATCGCTGCTGCTACCGGTGAGGAGAAGGCCCTCCTTGAGGTAGAGTACAAGAATGAACTCAGAAAGGCTAAAAAGACCAGACTTGTTACAAAGATCCAGATGATCTTCCAGGATCCCTCCGCATCCCTTGACCCCAGAATGACCGTAAAGGAGATTATCTCCGAGGGTCTTATCATTCAGGGTGAGAGAGACAAGAAGATCCTTGACGAAAAGGTTTATGAGATGCTTGAGTTGGTTGGTCTCGTCAGAGAGCATGCCGGACGTTACCAGCACGAGTTCTCCGGTGGACAGAGACAGAGAATCGGTATTGCCCGTTCTGTTATTATGCGTCCCGAGATGATCATCGCGGACGAGCCTGTTTCGGCTCTTGACGTATCCATTCAGGCGCAGGTCATCAACCTTCTTAACGACCTTCGCCGTGATCTCGGCCTTACCATTCTTTTCATCGCTCACGACCTGTCCGTTGTTAAGTATTTCTCGGATAGAATCGGTGTTATGTATTTCGGTAAAATGGTTGAGCTTGCCTCCTCCGACGAGCTCTTCAAGAACCCCTTACATCCTTACACCAAGTCGCTTTTGTCGGCAATTCCTCTGCCTGACCCCGAGTATGAGAAGAACAGAAAGAGAATTGTTTATAATCCTCTTGCTGAGCACGATTATTCTGTAGATCAGCCTACGATGCGCGAGGTCAGCCCCGGACATTTCGTTTACTGCAATGAGGCTGAATTTAAGAAGTATCAAGAAAGCCTTGTTTGATTTTAATTCTTATGAAAAATCTTAAAATCAAAAATTTTATTGTGCCGTTGATTTTTGCAGTTGCACTTTTCGTTGCTTGTATGTTTGGAAACGGAGGTTTATTCGGTGAAGAACAGTACAGAGCGAAAACGGTGATTGACGGTCTTGCGAATTGCTTTACCATCCCCGGTGTTATACTCGCCGGGGTGGGAGGCATCAGCTGGGCGGCGAAATTCGGAACCTTTGATATGTTAGGTTACGGATCAAGGAGCTTTTTTGGTATTTTCATCAGACCTTTGGCGGAAGATCTCCCGAGAACCTTTTACGATTACCGCAAGGCTAAGGAAGAAAAGGGAAGAGTATGGCTCGTTGAGCTGTTTTTGACGGGTGTTGTTTTTCTTGCTTTAGGTTTGATATTTACAGTTGTTTCTTTAATAGTTAATTGAACAAAAAACATCAGGATTTCGGTCCTGATGTTTTTTTGTTGGAGATGCGAGGGGGCGAGGGATGCGATTCCCGCTTTTTCGAGAAAAAGCTTGGCAAAAAGCTTCCCCGCAAAAAAGATTAAAATGTAGCCGTTTCATTTTGTGAAACCGTGAGGATTTGAGTCAAAGACTATCTTCTATCGTGTTGCGAGTGGTTTTTGGAGCGATTGCTTCAAATTTTGATTTATAGGGAAGGCGGGGGGAGGCGCGTTCGAGAAACTTTTTGAAAAAAGTTTCTCGAGCTCTTCAAAAACTTCCCGAAAAAATGGCTGAAAGCGTAGCTATATTGTCTTATAAAACCGTGAGGATTTTAATCTAAGCCTTACTGCTATCGGGTTGCGAGTACTATTGAAGCATTTTCATACTATAACTTAGTTGAATTTTACTTTAAGATAAACGCTTTGGCTGGGTTTAACACCCTTAGG
>JAZKYL010000017.1:0-7130 GCA_045612105.1 Eubacteriales bacterium | reverse complement strand
TTAAACAAAAGAGCTTGCAAAAAACTCGAAACACGATAGAAGTGAGGCTTTGATCAAAATCCTCACTGTTTCACAAGATGAAATGGCTACATTTTAATCCTTTTTGCGGGGAAGTTTTTGAAGAGCTCGAGAAACTTTTTTCAAAAAGTTTCTCGAACGCGCCTCCCCCGCGTCCCCGATAAATCAAAATTTGAAAAACAATCAGGAGATAAAAATGATCAAAGCAGGAACAAAAGCCCCCAATTTCACACTCAACGATAAGGACGGCAACGCGGTTTCTCTGTCTGATTTCCAAGGCAAAAAGGTCGTATTGTACTTTTACCCCAAGGACAACACCCCGGGCTGCACCCGACAGGCTTGCGCTTTTGCGGGAGCATACGAGGGCTTTAAGAATAAAAATGCCGTGGTGATCGGAGTCAGTAAGGACAGCGTGGCTTCCCACGTGAAGTTCGCCGAAAAGTACGATCTTCCCTTCATACTGCTTTCCGACCCCGAAAGAACGGCAATCGAGGCATTTGGCGTGTGGCAGGAGAAAAAGATGTGCGGTAAAGTCTCTATGGGAGTTGTCCGCACCACCTTTATTATTGACGAAAACGGCGTAGTTGAAAAGGTGATGGAGAAGGTAAAGCCCGACACAAACGCGCAGGAGATACTCGAATATCTTGCATAAACAACAGGAGTTAAAAATGAACGACCAACGTTTAGAGAATTCAATATACGAAAAGGTAGACAGAAAAATAATACGTTCTCCCCTGTTACTCGTAACAGTAATCGTGTTTGCGATAGGCGCAATACTGTCGCTTTTGTCCTTGGTAAAATTATTGGACCCTTCCCACAGACGTGAGATCCTTAACGGTCTCGTTGCTCAGAACATAGTTGACGGTTCAGCTTTGCAGACCTGGTTCTTTTTCGTAGTAATTGCCAAAACACTTTTTGCTCTTTATGCCGTGACTTTTACACTAGGACTTGGAATGATGCTTATATCATCATACCGCAAAGAGGGAAATGGAAGCCTCAGGGGATTATCGGTAATAGGAAGGGGCAGTCTTTGGTCGGTCTATGTCTGGTATGCCCTGTGCGCGGTCGCAGGTGTGGTTTTTGTCGTAAAATTCATCAGATATACTGTTACTCTCGTTAGCGAGGTGCAGGAATTTTTGTTTCCGCTTATTGCGATGGTTACGGGCGAGATAGTAATGCTTCTTGTGGCGGCGGTGCTTGTGAGCTTGATAATTAAGATTTTAAAGGAAATCTCCGACCTTGCTTATCAAAGCTACTATATGCTCAGAACAGGCAGAGCCGAAAGCCACATAGACCCACTTTCCTACGTAGCATTTTTTGCAATTGCCGTTCTTTGCGGATATATAGCTTATTTTCTGTCTTATGATATACTGGCGATCATTTGTTTTTCAATGCTTGCTCTTGCATCACTGCTTATGGGCATCTGCATAAGGTTTTTCAAAAAAGAGGTCGAATGGATAAAATACCGAAACTATAAAAAGAAAAAATGACAGAAGAGGTACAATAGCGTGAAAGTTACTATCTTCTTATAGCGAAGCGAACTTTTTCACGCGCGAATTTTGCTTTACGGCAAAATTCATCGATCACAATTTGTGCCGCCGTTTGGCGGCGGAATGGAGATTAAAATGAAGGTTACAATAATTCAACCGCCCTATTCAACGGACTATTCAAAAATAGACGAATATTTTAATTGGCAGCTTGATGCCCTGGCAAAATGCGATGAGTCAATGGATATCATCGTCCTGCCCGAAAGCTGCGACGTACCCTGCCTTGCAAAAAAGCAGGAGGATTTCCTCACGGCAGTGGATAACTATCGCGACAGAATAATAATCGCTGCCTGCGAAACGGCAAAAAGATGCAATTCTATGGTATTTTTCAATGCTTCAAGCGAGGGATTGAAAAACACCACCTTTGCCGTAAACCGTCAGGGCGAGATAGTTGGAAAATATGACAAAGTCCACCCCGTCTGGTCGGAGATCGCCGAGAGAGGACGCGACGGCAGATATTCCTTTGAGTTTGCCGAGCCCTATATCATCGAGATCGAAGGATACCGATTCGCCTTCCTCACATGCTACGATTTCTATTTTTATGAGATATATGCCAATATCGCACGCTACAACGTTGACTTTGTAATCGGTTGCTCTCACCAAAGAAGCGACAACCACGAGGCTCTTGAGACGATAACCAAATTTTTAGCGTATAATACCAATTCCTACGTCCTTCGCGCCTCGGTCTCTATGGGTGAGGATTCGCCCCTTGGCGGCTGCAGTATGATAGTTGCCCCCACGGGTCGCGTGCTTTGCAATATGTATAGCGAGGTGGGAATGCGTACGGTTGAGCTTGACCCCACCGAAAAATACTATAAACCCGCAGGATTCGGAAGCCCATTATCGGCTCATTGGGAGTACGTGGAAAAGGGAAGAAGACCCTGGAAATACCGTCAGGGCGGCAGTGGCATCGTGCCTTACGATAAATGGATGGAATACCCCCGTCTCTGCGCTCACAGAGGCTTCAATACTATCGCCCCCGAGAACAGCATGCCTGCCTACGGCGCGGCAATCGGTATGGGTGCCGAGGAGATAGAATTTGACGTCTGGGCAACCAGCGACGGTCATCTTGTATCTCTCCACGATGCTATTCTTGACCGCGTTTCGGACGGTTGGGGAGCTATCTGGGATAGAGACCTCGCATACTTCAAAAATTGCGATTTCGGAAGTGTCTACGATGAAAAATATAAAGGGCTCAAGGGCGCGACCTTTGAGGAAATTTTGAAAAGATTCGCGGGCAGAGCCATTATGAATATCCACGTCAAGATATGGGATATGATCCGCATCAGCACCAATAAAAATATCGATCCCAAGCTTTGTGAGATCGCCGCGCTCATCAAAAAATACGACTGCGAAAAGCACGTCTATTTTATGTCCACAAACACCGAAATGCTCTGCCGTATGCGCGAGATATTGCCGAATGCGGGCTATTGCCAAGGCGCGGGAGATGGCAATGAGAAAATGGTTGAGGCCGCGATAGAAAATCACTTCGATAAGGTTCAGTTCGTCAAGGACAGACCCTTTTCAAAGGAGCTTGTGGATAAATGCCACGAGAGAGGCATCAGATGTAATATGTTCTGGTCGGATGACCCCGAGGAAGCACGCGCTTTCTTTGAAATGGGCATCGATTGCATCCTGACCAACGACTATCAAAGAGTCTATGACGGAACCTGCGATCTGCTTGTTTCAAAAAAGACAAAGTAATTCTTGACATAGCGGAATAAAAATGCTATACTATAATTAATAAAAAGCCCACTGGCAAAGAAAGGATTAAAAATATGTACGGAAAAAATGTATGGCTTATTGCCGACGGTTATATGAGCGATACCGAAAAGGGCGAGCTTGTCAGCCACGAGGCTGTCTGTGTGCTCAACCTCTCGGGTAAGGACGCAAACATCAACATCACCCTTTATTTTGAGAACGACGAGCCTCTGCGCGGTATCCATGCCGTTTGTAAGCACGAGAGAACCAATCACATAAGACTTGATAAGGTAGTTACCGACGACGGCAGAAAGATCCCCAAGAATACCCCCTACGCAGTGCTTGTCGAAAGCGACCAGCCCGTAGTTGTTCAGGCTTCCCGCCTCGACGTATCCCAGCCCGAATACGCGCTGATGACTACCATAGCTTATTAATAGAATAATTATCAATTGCAAAAAAAGGAAGATTAATTTAGTTCTTCCTTTTTTTCGTTTTTTAAACTTATTTTAACAAAATTAACAAAAATCAGATCAAAATATTGACAATTCCTCCGTTTTATGGTATATTATAAAATGGTATTGTATTTACATTTGAAAATGCGTAAGAATCATTTTTTGTGATAGATGATTTTATTGCATCACTTGCGAATTTTGCCGTGAAGACAAAATTTGAAAACTATTTTAGTCGTCGCTTAAGCGGCGGAATGGAGACCAATATGCAACTTAACATTTGTAAGTCCTGCGGCGGTGAGCTTGATCGCCAAGGCAACTATTACGTCTGCAGATATTGCGGTAATAAGTGGATGATCGATGCCGCGGAGGATATTCACGTAGTCGACAGAGCTAACGCATGGTCGGCTTTGCGTGATTGCGACTTCGAAAAGGCGGAGGAATTGTTTGATAATATCCTTTTCAAGGATAAGAACGACCACGAAGCTCATTGGGGAAAAGCACTTTCACTTTCTGGAATCATATACGTTACCGATTTCCATGAAAACAAACGTGTTCCCACGTGTAATAATATAAGCGAAAGCTCTTTTTTGGATAGCAAAGACGTAAAGAAGGCTATTGAATCAGCACCGCAGGAGATTGCTGACGTCTATCTTGAACAGGCGCAAAAAATTGAGTCGATACGAGCGGAGTGGGTGAAAAAAGCAAGAAAAGAGCCTCCGTATGACGTGTTTATTTGCTTTAAGGACAGCGATCGAGAAGCCGGTGTTGAAAGAACTCCCGACAGCTATTCGGCGCACGAGCTCTATAATGCTCTGACCGCCGAGGGCTATAAGGTGTTCTTCAGCCGAGTAAGCTTGCGCGATAAGGTGTCCGAGCATTACGAGCCTTACATATATAATGCCCTTAAAACCGCTAAAGTAATGATAGTGTACGGCGAAAAGCCCGAGTATTTCAATGCAGTTTGGGTTAAAAACGAATGGCTTCGCTTCAGAAATATGGTGGAGCGTGGAGATAAACACGAGAACAGTCTTGTGGTGGCATATAAAGGAATTGACCCTGCCGATCTGCCCGTGGGTCTGAGAAGCAGACAGTGCCTGAATGCCGCAGAGATCACCTATTTCGACGATCTTAAAGCTCATATTGCGGAGATAGTAGGCTACAATAAGAAAAATACCGTTGCTGCTCCTCCCGAAAAGCAGGAAAGCACCGATAGCGTCCAAGCAGTTGCTGCTCCCAAGAAAAGAAAAGGTATAAAGATCGCTATTATTGCCGCAATTTTGGCATTGGTTCTAGGTGTAAGCTATATAGTCCCCAACTTCTTATTTAAAGACGACGAGACCGATACAAGTGATGGCTCGGTGACAAGCGAAACAAGTGATACTTCGGATACTACCGGTAGTGATATTGAGATACCTGATTCCGATACTGCACCGACGGAAACTGAAACTACGGAGCCTATTCATCACGAAGAAGAGATAGAGGGCCTCAAATTTGAATTCCAGGATTTTGATGCAGGTCTTATAGTATACGGTGACGGAGCAACAGGAGACGTTGTTATTCCGTATACTTTCTGGTACGGCTGTGTCGTTAACGAGATCGGAGTCAATGCATTTAAGAATAATACGGATATTACCAGCGTTACTATACCTCGAGGTGTGACCAAAATATGCGACGGAGCCTTTGAGGGATGTACCAATCTTAAAACTATCTATTATAAAGGCAGCGACGCCGAATGGCAAGATATCGTTATCGGAAGCGGCAACTCTATTCTGTCAAAGATAGATATTGTCTTTGACGAGATAACGTTTAAGCCCGAGACAGATACTACCGAGACTGAAACAGAGACAGAGACAGAGACAGTAACAGAGACAGTAACAGTAACAGAGACAGTAACAGAAACTGAGACTGAGACAGTGACCGAAACAGAGACAGTGACCGAAACGGTAACGGAAACCGAAACCGTGACCGAAACAGAAACTGTGACCGAAACCGTGACCGAAACAGAAACAGAGACAGAAACTGAAACTGAAACTGAAACTGAAACTGAAACGACCACTGAAGCTCCTTGTGTTCACGAAGAGCGAACAGTTCTTGAATACGTGGCACCAACTTGTACTAACACAGGTCTTACAGCAGGCGAGCAATGCTCCATATGCGGAGAGATACTTGTAGCTCAGGAAGAACTTCCGGAAAATGGACACGTAGAGGAGACTATATCAGCGATCGAACCCACGTGTGAATCTGTTGGATATACCCAGGGCAAAAAGTGCTCTGTATGTAACGTGGTTACGGTGAATCCGACCGAAATAGAAGCCAACGGTCACGAGTGGGACGAGGGTACGGTTACCAAACCTGCTACATGTACCAAGAGCGGAGTCTTGACTCTGAAGTGTACAGTAGAGGGATGCGACGGAAGCATGACCACCAGTGTTACCTCAACAGGACACTCAGCAGGTGCCGAGCCGACCTGTTATGATCCGCAAAGATGCACGGTTTGTAACGTCATTATTATGCCTGCGAAGGGACACACCGAAGAAATTATCCCCGGCATAGCTCCTACGTGCACAAAGCCCGGTCTTAACGAGGGTAAAAAGTGCGCTGATTGCGGAACTATACTTATGGGTCAGACGGGTATCCCTGAAAAGGGACATACCCCGGGAGCCGAGGCAACCTGCGTTACTCCACAGAGATGTACGGTCTGTCAGGATATTTTGGTATATGCCACCGGAATTCATAATGAAAACAAGATCACAGAAACCTGGTCTGCTATCTCCGAGAAATCTTCCGACGGAAAGCTTCAGGAGGCAAGAACCTGCGGCGATTGCGGAGTACCTATAAAAATACGCACCGCCCAGTATATCACCCATGTTGATGCAATGAAGGTTGACGGTGTTAATGTAAATGCGAGTGACATTATGGGTGTTAAAGAATCAGATTTTAAAACCTTAGATCTGAGCGACAGTTTGATAGATTACAGTGGAGAAAAAATAGAGA
Organism: Eubacteriales bacterium; assembly: GCA_045612105.1. GTDB lineage: Bacteria > Bacillota > Clostridia > Oscillospirales > CAG-272 > SVTX01. Next base: position 418 of record JAZKYL010000017.1, on the reverse strand, counting down.
TCTACAATACGTTTGATCTGAGAGGCTGGTTCGCTTGCAACGGCGGTGTTGACAGATACGTCTTCAGCCTCGATGGCGGAGAATCATGGCAGACTGCCAATACTACCTTCACTACCTTGCCCAATGATCCTACCGAATCTCACGTTAAGGTTATCGAAGAAAAAGATCTCGGAATTAAGAACTATCATACAAATGCTATATATTATCCCGCCGAGATTACAGGTCTTCAGGCATACGCGGGTCAATATATTACCGTAACTCTGGGTGCGGTTCCCGCAAATAATCCTGGAAGTGACGAAGAACCCAACGTTCTCAAGATCATCGTTTTAGAAAACGTTTGGATAACCCCCTGCGATCATGTTCTTGGAGAAGCGACTAAGGAAAACAAATGTAATGTTTCTTGTACAAAGTGCGGCTA
>JAZKYL010000016.1:0-14306 GCA_045612105.1 Eubacteriales bacterium | reverse complement strand
GGTTTTAAAGGACGGTATTGGTGCAATATTAACCTTTTTTGGGGGAAGCTTTTTGGCGCAACCTTTTTCTCGAAAAAGGTTGCAAACGCATCCCCCCGCGTCCCCGATAAATTGCAATTCATCATTTACTGACACTGCTCTCCGCAGAAGGTTTTCACCGTTGGCTTTACCGCGTCGGGCTTCAGACCGTAGGTCGCCGAGTGACCGAGGGAAGCCTCGATACGAAGGAGTCTGTTATACTTCGCCACTCGGTCACTTCGGCAGGGTGCGCCCGACTTTATGAAGGGCGCGCCAAGCCCGACGGCAAGATCGGCAATAGTCGTATCCTCGGTCTCACCCGAGCGGTGAGAAAGAATATACGCGTACCCCGACGCGCCTGCAAGATTCGTCACCGAGATCACCTCGGAAAGCGTTCCGATCTGATTGGGCTTGACCAGTATCGCGTTCGCCGCGCCGATCTCAATTCCCTTTTTCAGTCTCGATGGATTGGTTACAAAGAAGTCGTCGCCAACAAGCATTACGCCCTCACCAAGCGCCTCTGTTATCTGTTTCCAGCCCTCAAAGTCGCGCTGATCAAGAGGATCCTCAATAGAAATTATGGGATAATCTCTCGTAAGAGCCGTAAAATACCCGATAAGCTCGGCTCTCTCCATTTCCTTACCGCGCTTAGGCATTTTGTAGCTTTCGCTCTTCTCATCGTACCACTCGCTCGCCGCTACGTCAAGGGCAAGCTTCACCGTTTCGGTATCGTAGCCCGCCGCCTTTATAGCCGAGATAATAAGCTCGATCGCCGCCTCGTCCGACTCAAGGTCCGGAGCAAAACCGCCCTCGTCGCCAACCGCGGTAGAAAGTCCCTTTTCCTTCAGTATCTTTCCAAGGGCATGATATATCTCACTACCCATCCTCAGCGCGTCGGCGAAGGAGGGCGCGCCCACGGGAACGATCATAAACTCCTGAATCTCAACGTTATTTGACGCGTGCGCACCGCCGTTAAGAATATTCATCATCGGAACAGGCAATCTTACCGCCCGCGCACCGCCGATCCAACGAAAAAGCGGTATACCGTAAGCACTTGCGCAGGCGCGTGCAGTCGCCAGCGACACCGCGAGGATCGCGTTAGCCCCAAGCTTTGACTTATTCTCGGTTCCGTCAAGCTTTATCATAAGCGAATCTATGACCGACTGATCCGAAGCATAGCAGCCTACAAGCTCCGAGGAGATCTGACGGCAGATGCCGTTCACCGCTTCAAGCACACCCTTTCCACCGTAGCGTTTTGAATCTCCGTCTCGCTTTTCGTGAGCCTCGTAGATTCCAGTGGACGCACCCGAAGGAACGCTGGCAACACCGATAGTTCCGTCGGAAAGCATTACTGTTGCCTCCACCGTAGGATTTCCTCGCGAATCAAGTATCTCACGGCCGCTGCATTTTACAATTTGAGGTTTTATCATAATTTTACTACCTTTCTTAATAATTACACTATTATTATTCGTCACAGATGTGAGACATATGCGTATAAAAGTAAAAATGCGGAATGAAGTAAGCCACTCGGTCCACAACGCTCCGCATTTTTATTCATCAATTTATTATCTTATTGATCTCGACCTTCAATTCCGAAGCAAAAGCCACCGAGCCGAAGCACAGCACGTTTTTGCCCGATTTCATCAGCTTGACCACCTCTTTGGCACATTTTTTCAGAGAATTGAGCCTGAGATCGGTCTCCGAGGCATCACCTTCGCCGCTTTGAGTGTAAATGATCATTTTTTCAATATTTTTACCCTCGAAAGCCGCCGTATCAGCCACCCGCGACTCGGGAATACACAAGGATATTTCGCCTGTCGCGCTCTCGCCGAAGATCTCCTCCACGGTGCGCATCAGCATTTCTGCAAGGGCAACGTCATGCGCGGAGTCGATCACGACCAAAGGCGACACCGACAAAAGGTCAAAGCAACCCATACCCGTCGCATCCGCCAAGCCCTGGGATATACTGCTCCAAGGCATCTTGACACCGCCGCGGCGGAGAGCCAAAGCCGCCTCGATCACCGTCATCGCCAGATCGCGCAAAAGTGCCGACGGGCTCTTCAAAGAAAAGCCGTCTCTCTCCCCATAGGTAAAGGTCGAGCTTCTTGCCGTAAGGTCGGTCAGCTCAAACTGCGCCTTAAGGGGAATATCAAGCCGCGCTCCGCTGACTGCGCAAGCATTGGACACGGTATTGTAGATCTCGCTCTTTTGATTTCCGCTGATGACCTCGCGAGCTCCTCTGCGAATAATATCGCAAAGCAGCTTTACTCGCTCATCTGCCGAATTGTGATCGTAGACCGTGGGAATAACGATCAGCTCGTAAGGCGCGCATATAGCGTCAAGGGGCGAATTTTTGCCCGAAAGTCCCTGCAAGATAACGTACTCGCATCCGCAAAGCTTACAGAGCAGAAGTCCAAGAGCGAAAACCGCCTCTTCCCTATAATATTCCTCGGTGCCAAGTCTGCCCACAGCACTTTTAAGTGCAGCTACCGAGTTGTTATAATCCTCGATCGAGGACAGCTCACCGCCAACGTACACCGAAAGTCTCGGGTCGTAGTTGAAAGCCGAGGTTATAAGCCCCACCGAATGTCCCGAGTTTTTGATGACCGACGAAAGCATCACCGCAGAGGCATATCCCTCCGAGCCCTCGGGCATACAGATATATTTTGAACCTATCTCGACCTTTCCCAATCGTTGACAAAGGGCACGCAACCTCTTTTGCGAGGTTTCGGATGAAGAGCTCGATATAGGAAAGCTGCTTACGTATTTCAAAGAATTAGAATATTTCATTTTTCCGCATGCCGAAACGGCAAGCCTCCTGAATTAAACTTGGATCTCCTTGAGTATCAACGCGCGGTCGGGCTCGACAGTCACGCTTTCGGTATATCTGGTGCCGTCAATAAGATCGACGTACGTCACTCCTTCGGGAACCTCAATATCAAAGCACTTTCCGCGGTTAGCCGCCACGATTATACGGCTGTCTTCTCGCTCCCTGACGTACACGATAGAGCTCTCTCCGCGTCCGATAACGTAAAAATCACCGCCGTCAAATGCCTTTTCCTCCCGCCTTATCATACCGAGAGTCTGATAATACCCCAAAAGCTCCGCGCGATACTTCTCACCCATATCCTGCCAGGGCATCGGCATACGGCAGAAGGGGTCGCCGTAGCCTTCAAGTCCTATTTCGTCGCCGTAATAGATCGAGGGAATACCGTAGGCGGTAAACTGAAGAGCCGCCGCGATCTTTAACAGCTCGATAGCGTTTTCTCTCTGACTCTTTGTCAGCTTTTTCTTTGCCTTCCTCGCGTTTTCCAGGAACTCGTCCTCCTCGTCGCGCCCGAGAGACGTCAGTATGCGCTCGGTGTCGTGAGTGCCCAAAAGGTTCATCAGCTTGTGGGAAACACACGTGGGATAAGAGGAATATATCTCGGTAAGGGTGTTATAAAGGGTCTCGCCGTCGCCCCAGTGACAGAAGGACACGATAGCGTTTTTCAAGGGGTAATTCATAACGCTGTCAAGCTGTCGACCCCTGAAATAACGACGTCTCTTGCCGTAAGCCACCTTGTCGGCGGCATTTTCCCAGACCTCGCCGATGATCACCGCTCCGCCGTCGCTTGCTTTCTTCGCGGAAGAGCGCAATTCGTCAAGAAACTCGTCGGGAAGCTCGTCGGCAACGTCAAGTCGCCAGCCCGCAATGCCGCGATCGATATATTTCTGAATTATGCCGCCCTCGCCCGTAAAATAGCGGCGGCAGGCTTCGTTTTCCTGATTTAATTTCGGCAAAATGTCGATCCCCCACCAACTTTCGTACTGCTCGGGGTAATTTTTGAAGTGGAACCAGCTCTTATAAGGTGACTCGGGGTCGCTATATGCTCCCTTGCCGCCGAAATTTGAGTGACGGTCAAAATATTTGCTGTCGTCTCCCGTGTGGTTGAAAACACCGTCTAAAATTATGCCGATGCCACGCTCTCGCGCCTTGGCAATAAGGTTGTCAAGCGCCGCGTCGCCTCCGAACATTTCGTCCACCTTTTCGTAATTCGCCGTATCGTATTTGTGATTGCTGTATGCCTCGAATACGGGACAAAGATAAATATAGGTCACACCGAGAGACTCAAGATAGTCAAGCTTTTCGGCAACACCCCAAAGGTTTCCGCCAAAGAACATATTATTTTTCAGCGGCGCGCCCGCATACTCGGCAAACTGTGGGATTCCCTTTGCCCAATCGTTGTTGAGAATTGCGCCGTCCTTGACACCTATCGACCTCGCCTCATCGCTCTCTCCCTTAAAAAATCTATCGGTGAAGATCTGATACATCACACCGCGACCGAATGCCTCGGGGGTGGTAAAATCCTTCTCATAGACCAGGAGACGGAATCTCGCACCCGGCTTTTCCTCAAGGTGAAAGTCCTTGTTGTTGTAGGAGTCGGTAAAAAGAGTGTGAGTTCCGCGAAGGAGCAAAAACTCGTAGTAAAACAGCCCATCGCCCGTGTTGCCGCAGAGATCTTCGGTATCAAGGGACAGACAAAAAACGTCGCTTAAATTGTCGGTTCGGCAGAATTCGAGGGGAATATCACGGTCTCCCTCGCCGTCTCGACAAATACGCAAAACCGCTCCCGACGCACCGAGGCGGCGGGAGACAGCAAGCTCAATATTTACTTTTGTTCCATAGGGCAATGCGCCCAGATCGGATACATCCTTGTCGCCCGCGAACTTGTGAATCTGTACGTCACAGTCGCGGTCGTTTTCAAAATAAAGTCTCGGGAGCATAACGTTCCTCGTTTTTCGTGTAAAAATAAGTAAAACTGATTAAAGTGCAGAGTGCTGAATTAATATAGAAAACCGCCCTAGCGGTTTTCTTCCTTAACCCGTGCAAAGCACGGATTTCACCCACCGAAGGTGGATTTCACACGCCGCAAGGTGTATTTCACATGAGCGCTTGCTAAAGCAAGCGCTCATATTTCACTGCCTGTTCATTGAGAGAACAGGCACTGTTCTCTCAATGAACAGGTTTAAGGTTCCAGAACTTCTCCGCATATTCATCGATCGATCTGTCAGCCGCGAAGTATCCCGCCGCCGCTGTGTTAAGCAGCGACATTCTCGTCCACTTCTCGCGGTTCTGATAAGCCGCGATCATCTCCTCGTGGGTCTTGCGGTAGCTTTCGAAGTCCGCGAGACACATATAGGGGTCTGCCACACCGTGACCGGTAAGCAGGTAGGTTGCGATATCGGCAAAGCTCTCGCCCGCGAAGCCTATGGTCAGGAACGTAATTATACGGCGAAGACGCTCGTTGCCCGCGTAGAAATCTGCGCTTCTGTATCCCTGGAGCCAGAGTCTTTCGACCTCGTCTGCCTTAAGTCCGAAGATATACATATTCTCGTCGCCAACAGCCGCAAGCATCTCGACGTTAGCTCCGTCAAGAGTACCGATGGTAATAGCTCCATTGATCATAAGCTTCATACATCCAGTACCGCTTGCCTCTTTACCCGCAAGAGAGATCTGCTCGGAAATATCTGCCGAGGGAATGAGAATTTCAGCGGTAGAAACGTCGTAGTTCTCAAGGAATACTACCTTCAGCTTCTCGCGGATCCTGGGATTCTGCTCGATGTCCTTACTGATCATACAAATGAGCTGAATGATTCTCTTCGCCATCTGATAACCGGGAGCCGCCTTCGCGCCGAAGATAAAGGTCTTGGGCTGAACGTCCAGATCTGGATTGTCCTTGAGGTCAAGGTAAAGTCCGATAATATTCAGCACGTTAAGCAGCTGACGCTTGTACTCGTGAAGTCTCTTGATCTGAATGTCGAAGAGCGAGTGAGTGTCAAGCTTAATACCGGTCTTTGCCGCCAGGTGGTTAGCAAAATTGATCTTGTTCTGATGCTTGATAGCGCGAACTCTGTCAAGAACCGCTCCGTCGTCGGCAAACTTCGCAAACTCGGCAAGCTCTACGGGATTGTGACGGTAGCCCGTGCCGATGCATTCGTCAAGCAGGCTTGCCAATTCGGGATTGGAATAGCAGAGCCAGCGGCGGTGAGCGATACCGTTGGTTACGTTATCGAACTTCTCGGGGTACATCTTGTAGAAGTCCTTGAAGATAGTGTCGGTCAGAATATCCGAGTGGAGCTTGGAAACTCCGTTTACAGAGTGTGAGCCAACAACAGAAAGGTTCGCCATCTTCACCTGGCCGTAGCCAAGAACAGCCATATTGGTAATTCTCTGCCAGTTGCCGGGGAATGCGTTCCACGCCTCGCGGCAGAATCTCTCGTTGATCTCTTTTACGATAGTATAAATTCTGGGCAGCTTCAGGCGGAACAAGTCCTCATTCCAGGTCTCAAGCGCCTCGGGCATAACGGTATGGTTGGTGTAGGAGCAGATCTTGACGACCTTATCCCAAGCAGCCTCCCAGGAGTAGAAATAGTCGTCGATGAGTATTCTCATCAGCTCGGGAACACAGAGCGCGGGATGGGTGTCGTTGATGTGTATCGCAACCTTGTCCTCAAGGTTTGCGAGAGTACCGTAAACCGCCATATGGTCGCGGATAATACTCTGTACCGATGCCGAGCAGAGGAAATACTGCTGGGAAAGACGGAGCAGCTTACCCTCGGTGTGATTGTCCGCAGGATAAAGCACCTTGGTCAGAGCCTCCGCGTTGTTGCCGTCCTCAAGTGCCTTCTGATACTGACCCTGAGAGAAGAGACCCATATTGAAGTTCTGCATCTGTCTTGCCTTCCAGAGACGGAGACGGCTTACGCCCTTGGAGTCACCGCCCGAGATCATCATATCGTAAGGAACCGCCTCAAGCTCCTCGCAGTCCTCGTAGATAATTGTCATATGGTTGTTTTCCCACTTTTCCACTACCTTTCCGCCAAAACGGACGACAAAGGTACGGTCGGTTCTGGGAACCAGCCAAACGTCGCCGCCGGGAAGCCATACGTCGGGAAGCTCTACCTGCATTCCGTCAACGATCTTCTGCTTGAAAAGACCGTACTCGTAGCAGAGCGAAAATCCTGCCGCGGGATAGTCAAGGGATGAAAGAGAGTCCATAAAGCAAGCCGCCAATCTTCCGAGACCGCCGTTGCCAAGTCCCGCGTCGGGCTCGCACTCGTAAAGGTCAGAGAGCTCGAAGCCCATTTCACGGAGAGCTTCAGCGTAAGCCTTGTCCATACCGAGATTGCAGACGTTGGTCTTTAAGGAGCGACCAAGCAGGAACTCCATACACATATAGTAAACGCGCTTTGCGCCTTTTTTGTTTACGTCTTTCTTGAATTCACCGCGCTTTTCGGTAAGAATATCACGGACGGTCATAGCTACCGCCTTGTACATCTGATCGTTAGACGCTTCAGCAGCGGTGCAACCGAAATAGCGGGAGAGCTTCAGCTCAACGTTGTTTTTGATCTCTTGAGGTGTCATGTTTTTGTAATTCATTTGCGTTATATACCTTTCGGGGATTAGATTTGCTTTCTGCGAAATTATGGTGCAGAAAAACGACCAAAAATCGGATTTTGGGCATTTTTCCGCGTCATAAGCCGTGAAAATTTATAAAATCTTTCGTTTGGCGGGACGTCGAGGACGTCGTCCCCTACAATCTGCATTGATTGTATAATTTGTTTCCGTAGAACAAATCACACACCCTTTGACTGTAGGGGCGGACGTCCTCAACCGCCCGTTTCATTGAAATTAAATCATTTTAAATTCTCAGAGAGAGTTAAACATTTCCATATACTTCTCTGCCGATACCGTCCAGCTAAAGTCTGTTCCCATAACCTTGGAAACGAACTTCTTATACTGAGGACGGTCAGCGTAGAGTGCGAGAGCCGCGTTTACGCGATCCTCAAGCTCGTAAGCAGAGTAATTCGCGAAGGTGAATCCATTTCCACGGATCTCGCCGTCGTTGACCCAGTAGCCCTTGATAGAGTCGGCAAGACCGCCGGTCTCGCGTACTACGGGGATCGCGCCGTATCTCGAAGCGATCATCTGCGACAGACCGCAGGGCTCACTCTTGGAGGGCATCACGAAGATGTCGCAAGCGGCATAGATCTTCTTGGAAAGATCGCGATCGTAGGTAAGAAGCGTCTTGACCTTGTCGGGATATTCCCTTTCAAGCTGCGAGAAGAATTCCTCGTACTGCGCTTCTCCCTTGCCGAGGATCACAAACTGCACGTCGTTGTTTCTCACGATGTTGCCCGCAACCTCACGCACCAGGTCAAGTCCCTTGTGCGTCGCAAGTCTCGAAATGATAGCAAGCATAGGAACTTCTGGTCTTTCGGGAAGACCGTACTCTCTCTGGAGTGCCATTTTGTTCTCCGCCTTGCCGGTCAGCGCGTTTCTGCGATCAAAGTTCTTGCAGAGCACGTCATCCTTTGCGGGGTTGTAATAATCGTAGTCGATACCGTTGAGAATACCCGTCAGCTTCTGGGCATTACGGTAAAGCACGTGATAAAGTCCGTGAGAATAGTCGGGGGTCTTGATCTCCTCAGCGTATCTCTCGCTGACGGTGGACACCATATTCGCGCACTCGATCGCCGCCTTCATAAGGTTGATGCAATCATCGTAACGCATCAGCGCATAGTACTCGGGACCCATATCGAAAACGTCGCCCAAAATTGAGAAATCGTACTTTCCCTGATACTCGATGTTATGAATAGTGAATACGCTCTTGGTATCTGAAAATCCTTCAACGTAGCGGTACTTGGTGTTGAGATATACCACGGTGAGAGCCGCCTGCCAGTCATTGGCATGGATCACGTCGGGGTAGAAATCAAGATGAATAAGCATCTCAAGCACTGCTTTGCAGAAATATGCGTATCTCTCGCCGTCGTCATAGAAGCCGTAGAGCGCGCCGCGCTTGAAATAGTATTCATTATCGATAAAATAGTAAGTTACGCCGTCCTTGACGAGACTCTTGACACCGCAATAGATGTTTCTCCAGGAAAGCGAGACGTTAAAGATCGCCTCGTCCTTCATCTGCGCTCTCCACTCGTCCTTTACCATAGCGTAAAGGGGCAGAACGACTCTTACGTCAACGTTTCCCTTTTCTTTCGCCTTGATCGCCGCGGGAAGAGAGCCCATAACGTCTCCAAGTCCTCCCGTTGCCGCAAAGGGCATGACCTCAGCGCCTACAAATAATATTTTTTTCATAATTTCTCCGTTTTAATTGGATAATTTAATTAAAAATTGAAAATCGCAAGGCGATTTTCTTCCTTAACTCGCCTTTGGCAAACAAATACCGTAAATTTTGAAAATTATATTGCCAAAGGCGAATTTCACGCTTGCAACGCAAGCATTTCACGTTGCAGAGCAACATTTCACATTTTGCTTTGCAAAATATTTCACTGCCGAAGGCTTAAACGCTCATCTTCTTACCGATATAGAAAGGCATCGTCTCATGTCCCGAAAGCGCTCTTCCGTCCTTGATAATGACGTTCTTATCGGTGATCACGCAGTTGAGACTTGCGCCCTGGCAAACGTAGGTATCCTGGAACAGGATAGAATTCTTAACAACAGCTCCCTTTCCGACGCGAACGCCACGGAAGATGATCGAATTCTCGACGGTACCCTCGATCACGCAGCCCTCTGCAACCACGGAGTTTACAACCTTCGCGCCCTCGCAGTATCTTGTGGGAGCCGAGTTACGAACCTTGGTCAGCACGGGACGGTTACGTACACCGAAGAGGCGGTCTCTCGCATCGTTTTCAAGCAGCTTCATGGAGCACTCGAAGTATCCTGCCATAGAACCGATGTGAGCATAGAATCCATCGTAATTATATACCCTATACTTCGCCTTGCCCACGTTATGCATAATGATATCGTGGAGGAAGGAATGATGACCGTGAGAGATAGCGTTCTCGATAACGTTCAGGAGATACTGTCTCTTCATTACCATAACGTTGATGTAGAGCTGGTATGCGTCGTTATACTTGTCGCTGATAACGTCAACAACGTTGCCCTTCTCGTCTGCCTTGATAAGTGTCAGATGCTCGGTCTCTCCAACACCGGTCAGCTCGCCGACCTTGGTTACGAAGGTGATGTCCGCTCCGCTCTCGGCATGGCTTTCGATAACGTCGTTAAGGTCGATATTGCAGATAACGTCGCAGTCCGACATAACGATGTAATCCTCGTTGCAACGGGAGAGGAAGCTCATGGTTCCCATAAGTGCCTCAAGGCGGGAGGTATAGAACTTATTTGCCGCCGCGTTGTCATATGCAGAAATGTAGGGAGGAAGTATCTTAAGACCTCCGCTTCTTCTTGCAAGATCCCAGTCCTTACCGTTTCCAAGGTGGTCGATAAGAGACTGATAGTTATTATGAGTTACCACGCCTATCTTGGAGATACCCGAATTGACCATACTTGAAATAGCAAAATCGATAAGACGGTATCTGCCGCCGAAGGGCACCGAGCCGATAGTTCTCATTCTTGTAAGCTCGGGAATGCTTGTATCATGAATATTGGAAAAAATTAATCCTACTGCAGTCATAATTCTCTGCCCCCTTTCTTAAAGCTCGGAAATGATCTCGCCTGCGGCGATAACCGTTCCGTTGGGAATTTCAAGATCCTCACCGATAACTGTGATTCCCTTTGCTGTTTCCTTCGCCTCACCGATGATCGAACCTACGCCAACGGTTACGCCGGTATCGATGATGGAATAGTTGACGGTAGCCCCCGATTCGATAACGGTGTCGCCCATCAGCACGCAATCCTTAACGTATGCGCCGGGCATAACCTTTACACCCGCGCCGAGCACGCTATTTTTGACTGTTCCGTATATTTCACAACCGTCGGTAATATAGCAGTTGACTACCTTCGCGTTCTCGCCGATAAACTGAGGTCCGCCCGACTGATTTCTCGAGTAGATGCGGAAGTTGTGGTCGCCCAGATCAAGAACAGGATCGGAGCCAAGGAGATCCATATTCGCTTCCCAGAGAGAATTGATGGTTCCAACGTCCTTCCAATATCCCTCAAAGGGATATGCGAACATCTTCTCGCCTGCGGCGAGCATATTGGGGATTATGTTCTTACCGAAGTCGTTAGCAGAGCCCTCGGTTGCCTCATCCTCCTCAAGGTACTTCTGGAGCTTATCCTTGGTGAAGATGTAGATACCCATCGACGCGTTGGTGCTGTCGGGGTTCTTGGGCTTCTCGGTAAACTTGTAGATAGAGCCGTCGGGGTTGGTGCTCATGATACCGAAGCGGCTTGCCTCCTCGATCGGTACGTCGATGACCGCGATAGTACAGTCAGCGCCCTTCTCCTTGTGGTATTCAAGCATCTTTGCGTAGTCCATTTTATAGATATGGTCGCCCGAGAGGATGAGAACGTACTCGGTGTCGTATCTGTTGATGAACGCAAGATTTTGGTAGATAGCGTTAGCGGTTCCCTTATACCAGTCACCGCCCTTCTGACCCTGATAGGGGGGAAGGATCTTAACGCCGCCCCAGATGCGGTCGAGATCCCAGGGCTGTCCGTTGCCGATGTATTCGTTGAGCACGAGGGGTTGATATTGGGTAAGCACACCGACGGTGTCGATGCCGGAGTTGATACAGTTGGATAGGGTGAAGTCGATGATCCTGTACTTACCTCCGAAGGGTACTGCGGGTTTTGCGGTTTTGGTGGTCAGCGCGTAAAGACGCGAGCCCTGGCCACCTGCGAGCAGCATAGCTACACATTCTTTTTTCTTAAACATAAGAAAATCACTCCTCTATGATAAAAATTTAATTGAACGCTTGTTTGCCTTCTAATTCAGGAAATGGAGAAGGCTATAAAAACATCTTCCTTCTCGGTGGTGGGAGCTTACGTATCCCGCGGCGCTTGGGTTTCGCCGTCTCTTCTCCGCTTTCGCCCTCTCCACCGTCACCGTCGGAAAACCTTCGCTCTGTCAGCTTCAGAACGGTCGCGCCAAGAGGCGGCAAACGAAGTCGCAGAGCATAAGGCAATATCTCCTCGGCGGCTCTGCCGTCAAGGGGCTCGGGATTGGGTCTGCTTGAGAATTTCGTTCCCGTATTCGTCACACCGCTGCCTCCGTAACGCTTATCGTCGGAGTTGAATATCTCCTCATAGATCCCGTCCTCGGGAACGGCAAGAAAATAATCGGGATAGGTTCTCGGAGTCAGATTTATGGCAACAATAAGCTCATGACCGTTTTCGGCAATGCGCCTGAAAGAGATCACGCTTCTTTCGCTATCGTCGGGATCGATCCACTTAAAGCCCTGCCAGCCGTTATCCACCTGCCAAAGCTCGGGGTGGGAAAGATAGAATACGTTCAGATCGGCGATATAGAGCTGATGTCGGTCGTGAGACTCATAATCAAGCAAAAACCACTCGACCTCTCTCTCGTGACTCCACTCACGGAACTGGGCGATCTCACTGCCCATAAACGACAGTTTTTTGCCCGGACTGAACATCCTCAAAGCCTCAAAAGCTCTCGCTCCCGCAAATTTTTGCCAGTAGTCACCGGGCATCTTATCGAGGAACGACTTTTTGCCGTGGACCACCTCGTCGTGAGAGATCGGTAAAATATATTTTTCATTGAAAGCATACATCAACGGAAAAGTAAGGCGGTCGTGATTCGCTCCCCTGCCTTTGAAATCGGTTTCGGCATATTTGAGAGTATCGTTCATCCAGCCCATATTCCATTTGAGGTCAAAGCCGAGACCGTCGGGATCCGTTACACCGCCGAAATCGCCCGATTCCTCGGCTATCGTGATCACATCGGGATAAAGCTCCCTCACCGTGCGATTCAGCTTGCCAAAAAATTCCACCGCCTCATAGCAGATATTGCTTCCGTCGGGTGCGGGTGTCCACTCGCCCTCTTTCTTGTCATAATCAAGATAGAGCATCGATGAGACCGCGTCAAATCTGATGCCGTCAATATGGTACTTTTCGATCCAATAGACCGCGTTTGATATAAGGAACGAGACGACCTCGCCGCGCGTGGTGTCAAACCTTGCGGTTCCCCATACACCGGTCTCTCTTCTCTCCTCGCTTTCATATTCGTAAAGGTGAGTGCCGTCAAACTCATAGAGACCGAACTCGTCCTTCGGAAAATGAGCGGGGGTGAGATCGAGTATAACTCCCACACCTGCTCGGTGCAGAGTGTCAACGAAGCTCATAAGATCGGTAGACTCGCCATATCTTGAGTCGGGGGCGAAATAGCCGCCGGTCTGATATCCCCACGAGCCGAAATAGGGATGAGACGCCAAGGGAAGCAGCTCGACGTGGGTATATCCCATCTGCTTGACGTAGGGAGCCAGCTCCTCAGCAAGCTCTCTGTAGGAAAGAAAGCTTCCGTCGCTATGCTTCATCCACGAGCCTGCGTGAAGCTCGTAGACGTTCAGGGGCTGAGAGTAGATCCCCGCCACCGAAGCCTCTCTTCTCTGCGCCAGCCAGCCGCGGTCGCGCCATCTGTAATACTCGTCGGTAATCACCGAGGCGCAGTGGGGCGGCTCGTCTATCTTATACGCGTATGGGTCGGAGCGGAAAAGCGCGCGCCCGTCCTTGTATATTTTGTATTTGTACAGATCACCAGATCTCGCAACTCCCTCGGGAAGTATAATCTCCCAGACACCGCCGCAAACGGCAGCCATAGGGTAATTTTCCTGCCAGTCGTTGAATGACCCAACAAGATAGACCGAGTCGGCATTGGGCGCCCATACTCTGAATGATAGACTTGCGTCTTCTCTGTGAGCTCCAAGCCACTCATATGCCCTTTTTTCATCTCCGAAGCCGAAGAGCTCAATGCGCTTTTTAAGTCTGTCAGTCATATATGCTCTCCTTCCGAATCCGAATTTTTTACAGCATAACTTTATACTTAAATATTATACCATATTCCTTTTCGAATGTCAATGCACAAATCACCTAAATATACAATGTAATATATGACAAATTTAACAATATAACGCACTTTTTCGCCTAGAAAACACACTTTTTCTGCGTTTTTTGCGAATTACGATTTATCACACTGAAAGAGCACAATAGTGCAGAATGCGAGGTGCAGAATACAGAGTTAAGGAAGAAAATCTCCCCGGCTGGTTTCCAGGATAAATTGCAATTTAGCGGGGAGGACGCGGGGGAGGCGCGGATGCCTCCGGCGGCGAGCTTTTTGAAAAAAGCTCGGCAAAAACTCCCCCCAAAAAAAGGAAAGATTGCGCTAATGCTGTCATTTGAAACCATATTGATTTGAACCGAAGTTTATCTTCTATCGTGTTGCAAGTTTATTTGAAACCTTTTAAACAAAAGAGCTTGCAAAAAACTCGAAACACGATAGAAGTGAGGCTTTGATCAAAATCCTCACTGTTTC
>JAZKYL010000015.1:0-2557 GCA_045612105.1 Eubacteriales bacterium | reverse complement strand
TTATTTGAAACCTTTTAAACAAAAGAGCTTGCAAAAAACTCGAAACACGATAGAAGTGAGGCTTTGATCAAAATCCTCACTGTTTCACAAGATGAAATGGCTACATTTTAATCCTTTTTGCGGGGAAGTTTTTGAAGAGCTAGAGAAACTTTTTTTCAAAAAGTTTCTCGAACCCGCCTCCCCCGCGTCCCCGACAAATCAAAATTTGAATTCTTTTAATTAAATCAACCTTGTTTCCAAAAGATTTTCTATGGAAATATCGAATATTTTGTGAATTTTATATAGCGTAATTGCATTTACAGAGCGTGGCAGAATGCCCGACTCAATTTTCGTTATACTTTGGACGCTTATTTCTAATTTTTGAGCCATTTCTTTCTTGGTTAATTTGTTTTTAATCCGCAAAAATTTAATATTTTCGCATAAGATTAATATGTTGTTTTTACCGTACATTATTGTCACCTCCAACAATATGATAACACTTTGTTTGTAGATTGTCAAGAGTTAAGTTGTTATAATGTTATCAAAATATTATCGAGGTGTTATTATGGCAACTAATAAGATTCAAACCGGAATAAGATTTGAGCCCGAATTACTCTATAAAATTGCGTATATTGCCAAGCAAAACAAAAGATCGCTTAATGCTCAATTAGAATATCTCGCGCAAATTTGTGTTAAGGATTTTGAAAAGGAAAACGGTGTTATTCCGGTTGACGACGACGCGATTTATAAATAAACACGAAAAAACAGGAGCGCAAGCTCCTGTTTTCTGTATTAAGGGGTTATTCCTCGGCCTCGTCGTAGGCTTTTGTGCCCTGCATTCGGCTTTTTTCGGCGAAGCCGTCGATCTCGCCGCGGCAGAGCGCGCCGAAGATGCGGTATCTGAGACCTTTATTTTCGCGTTCGAGGGTGTGAAGCAGCTGCTTCATCTCCTCGCGCTCGGTTGCCTTGTCGGCGGGGCAGGGGGAGGAGATTACGGGCATGGGGTTCTTCTTGACAAACTCCTTGACCTCCTTTTCGGGCATATAAATCATGGGTCTTATCAGCTTGATGCCAACGCGCGAGAGGTAAGTGACGGGGGAGAAGCAACCAAGTCTGCCTTCGTAAAAGAGATTGAGCATAAAGGTCTCAACCACGTCGTCGAAGTGGTGACCGAGGGCGACGGAGGTGCATCCAAGCTCCTTTGCGGCGGTATGGAGCGCGCCACGGCGCATTTTTGCGCAGAGCGAGCAGGGATTTTTCTCTTTTCTGACCTCGAAAATTATTTTGTATATCTCGGTGGGAACGATGTGGTAGGGCACGTCGAGCTCGGCGCAGAGCTTTTTGATCGGCTCGAAGTCCATACCGCCTTCAAAGCCCATGTCGATGGTGATTGCGACAAGCTCGAATTTTTTGGGATAGAAGCGGCGCAATGCAGCCATGGCGCAGAGCAGGGTCAGGGAGTCTTTGCCTGCAGAGACTCCGACGGCGATCTTGTCGCCCTCTTCTATCATATTGTAGTCGTCGATTCCTCGGCGGGTGTAGCTGAGGAGGCGTTTCATATTTTCCATATAAGGTTCCTTGTTTTTTTATTTGGATTTTCAAATTTTGATTCGCACACCGCTAAATTGCAATTTATCTATTTCAAAAACTCATCGAATGAGCAAATTTCGTAGATTTTTTCCGCGTCTGGGGAGAGGATACTCTTTGCGGCATCATTACGGGATGAATGGAGGAAGAGAGAACGGGTCACGGTGTTTCCCGAGGCACCGCCCTTGACCGAGCGGACAAGCACCATAGAGGGCTCGCTTTCCTGTGTTGCCGCAACGAATGTTATGACTTTTGGTTCCAATTTGTTCTCTCGTAGGGCGCAGATGAGATCGGTGAGCCTGTCGGGACGGTAGACGACGTAAAATCTGCCGCCGTGCTTGAGCAGTCGGTTGGCGCAAGCGCAAAAATCACCGATGTCGCCGCAAACCTCGTGGCGGGCGATGAATTTTTCGTCGAATTCGTTGCGCTTGCCGCTATTTGCCTTCATATATGGGGGATTTGACACCACGAAATCAAGCTCTTGACCTAGGTCTGCCGATTTCAGGTCGGTGACGTTTTTATGGAGGGGAATTATGCGGTCGGAGAAGCCGTTGAGTCGGGCATTCTGACTGATCAAGTCGCAAAAGCTCTCCTGAACCTCAACAGCGTAGATCTTCGCGGCTTTTTCGCGGTTGCAGAGCAAAAGGGGAATGATTCCAGTGCCGCTGCCAAGGTCTGCGCCGACCTTGTTTTTGCCGCCCACGGTGAAAGCCGACAAAAGATAGGCATCGGTGCCAAAGGTGAGCCCGTTTTCGTTTTGTATTAACTTCAAATTATCATTTATATCGGTTATCGTTGACATAGGACTCCTTTTGCGGTTTTCAAATTTTGATTTATCGGGGACGCGAGGCGCGAGGGATGCGTGCCTCCGGCGGCAAGCTTTTTGAAAAAAGCTTGGCAAAAACTTTCCTGGAAAAGGGGGTTCTCTAAGGGTGGCGCAGGATTTTTCGCTCCTGCGGAGCTAAAAAAAATCCCTCACGATCCTTTCTCC
>JAZKYL010000014.1:0-6516 GCA_045612105.1 Eubacteriales bacterium | reverse complement strand
CGCTTTTTGGAAAAAGCGACGCAAAAACTTTCAAAAGGCTTCGCCATCACTCGCAGATAAATTGCAATTTAGCAACAAAAAAAGAATACACCGCTAAGGATGGCGGTGTATTCCGAGAAAATGCGGTTTTGGGGAGATCAGAACGCTTCCTTGATCTTTTTCAAACAATCCTCGCAGATGCGTTTACCGTTAAACATAACGATATTATCGGCGTTTGAGCAAAAAATGCAGGAGGGCTGATACTTCTGGAGAATTATTCTGTTTTCGTCGGTAAAGATCTCGAGAGAATCCTTTTCACCGATGTCCATAGTTTGTCTTATGCTGATAGGGAGCACTACTCGTCCCAGTTCGTCTACTTTGCGTACTATTCCTGTTGATTTCATGATCTATCCTCCGTTATTTGAATTACTGTTTTTTTGACGTCCCTTGTCGTTTAATTGATTTTATCATAGAAAAAAAGAGTTGTCAATACCAAAAAATGGAAATTAATGTATTGTTTACAAATATATAGTAGATAAAATAAGTAATTTGTCGAAATGTGTTAAAAGCCTTTATTTTTAAGGGTTTTTTGTCGAAACTGCGTGTTTTGAGGCGCGTTATTATGGCTTGAATACAAAAAATTTATTCTTAAGGAAATAAATACATATAATACGGATTCGCGGAGGAAAATATGGCAAAACTTAAATAAAATTCTTATCAATTTGCAAGAAAGGTATATATATGATCAAGGGTGCGCAAAAAAAGATAGTCGTGGTCAGGACGGCGGACAGCAGAGTTTTTGAAGAAGCATTATTTGTGCTTCGCAAGGACATCACGATGGGAGAGAAGGACATGGTGGCGGAGGCTAACAGGATCATTGAAGGGTATGAATCGGGCAGCCGAGGATCTGTGGGACCGAGATTTAAGAGGGTATTGTTTGCTACGTCTTGTTTTTTATGCGGAAGTGCATTTGGCGGAGGATTGGTTGCAATTGCCGTGATGTTTGCGGGGGGATGATATACGTATTGTACCGTTTCCTTACGAAACGTGCGAGACGTGTCGAAATCATACTATTGACAAATATCTTTTTTTGTAGTATAATTATTAAGTGAAATGATTTTTCAGAGGTTCCCTCTTTGAATATATAAAAATAAGTTGGTGTATTTCTCCTACACCATGGAATGCGTCCTCAAATACCTGCGGAACGAAGGCGGGATATTGGGGGAGGCTTTAAAGTGTTGCACTTTTTTGTGTGATACATATTTTTTGCACCTTACGTGAGTCGGAGGTGCGATCGATTTATAAACTGCCGCAAATATGAATTATGAATACAGTTTTTTATGAAAGGAAGGTAATTTATGGCAAAAAATAATTACAGTGACAAGAATTTACGTAACTCTGACCGCGTGAGTCAGGCAACGGCGAAAAATGATAAGAAAACCGAAAAAAAGTCCGATATTAAAATCGAAAAGAAGAACATAGCGAAGCAGAATCTGCCGGCTATGCAGAAAAAGAGCAAGCGACGTCAGACAGAT
The DNA here is from genome assembly GCA_045612105.1 of Eubacteriales bacterium. Classification (GTDB taxonomy): domain Bacteria; phylum Bacillota; class Clostridia; order Oscillospirales; family CAG-272; genus SVTX01. Next base: position 5,002 of record JAZKYL010000014.1, on the reverse strand, counting down.
AACGGCAAGGCACTTGAGCACGTGAACATCGAAGCCGAGAAGCCTGTGGCGGCATCAAAAAACGTAAAAAATCCGACCGCAAGCTCTCGCAAGACGTCACGAAATACGGAGACATCAGGCGGTGTCAAGAGTGAGAGCAGGAGCGAGATCAAGAGCGTTAAGAAGGGGGCGAGCAAGAGTGCCAAGGTGAAGTCATCTTCGATCCCCGAGATAAAATACGACGCAAATGCCAAGGTTCGCATTATTCCTCTTGGAGGCCTCAACGAGATCGGCAAGAATATGACCGCCATCGAGTGCGGTGATGATATTGTGGTCATCGACTGCGGTCTTGCCTTTCCCGATGATGAAATGCCGGGTGTTGACCTGGTAATTCCCGACGTTACCTATCTTGAAGCCAATGCCGACAAGGTAAGGGGAATCGTACTGACTCACGGTCACGAGGACCACATCGGCGCAATCCCTTACGTGCTTCGCAACATCAATCCTCCTATTTACGGTACAAGGCTGACGGTGGGGATCGTGCGCAACAAGCTTAAGGAGTTTTCTCTTGCCGTTGAGCCCAAGCTAATTGAAGTCAAGGCGGGTGACGTTATAAGGCTTGGCGGTATGAGCGTTGAGTTTATTCACGTCAATCACTCTATTGCCGACGCTTGCGCATTGGCGGTAAAGACTCCTCTCGGAACTATTGTCCATTCGGGTGACTTCAAGCTCGATCTTACTCCTATCGACGGTGAGATAATGGATATAACAAGGCTTGGAGAGCTTGGTAAAGAAGGTGTTTTGCTCCTTATGTGCGAGTCTACCAACGCGGAGAGACCCGGCAATACTCCATCCGAGAGAAAAGTGGGTGCGTCGCTTGAATATATTTTCACGACTCATAAGAAGCAGAGAATCGTTATCGCTACTTTTTCGTCCAACGTTCATCGCGTTCAGCAGATCATCGACGCGGCTGCAAGACATGGTCGCAAGGTGGCGGTCACGGGAAGAAGTATGCTGAATATCGTGGGTGCCGCTGTGGAGCTTGGATATATGACGGTTCCCAAAGGTGTGCTTATTGATATATCCGAGATACGCAAGTACAATCCCGAGCAGCTGACTATCGTGACTACGGGAAGCCAGGGCGAGCCTATGAGCGCGCTTTATCGAATGGCATTTGGCGAGCACCGCGAGGTACAGCTCAACATGAACGACGTGGTGGTCATTTCGTCCAGCGCGATCCCCGGTAACGAAAAATTGGTGAGCAGAATTATCAACGAGCTTTGCAAGTGCGGAGTGGAGGTGATTCACGACGCGGCGGTTGAGGTCCACGTATCGGGTCACGCTTGCCAGGAGGAATTGAAGCTTATGCAGGCTCTGATAAAGCCGAAATATTTTATGCCTGTTCACGGTGAATACAAGCATCTTGCAGCAAACCGAGATCTTGCGCTGTCTATGGGTATGGATTCGAGAAATATCTTTATTTCCGATATAGGAAACGTGCTTGAGATCGACAAGGGCGGCGCGAAGATAAGCGGCACGGTGAATTCGGGCAGGGTATTGGTAGACGGCTACGGTGTGGGTGACGTTGGCAACATTGTACTCAGAGACCGACTCCTTCTTGCTCAGGACGGTCTTATCGTGGTGGTAGCTACCGTCAGCTCCGACGGATGCTTCCTGCTTTCGGGTCCCGATATCGTATCCCGCGGATTCGTTTACGTGCGTGAGAGCGAGGACCTTATGGAAGAGATGAGGCAGGTAGTGCTTGACACCATCAGCGGCTGTCTCAGGGCGAATAACAAGTTGGATTGGTATCATATCAAGGGAAGAGTAAGGGATGATCTTGCAAAGTTCATTTATACTTCCACTAAGCGTAAGCCTATGATAATTCCGATGATAATGAACGTATGACGGCAGTGTTGATATAAAAATGTCTAAAAATTTTCTGCTTGTTCATATTCTATTCAACAAACCGTCACGCTAATATACTATAATAAGGAATGTTATGCTCCGATACTGTGCGGAGCTTCTAAAAATCGAAGAAAAATCAATGAAAAGGTGGAACCTATAATGGGAAAAGCTAACAATCAAAGACAAGTTCAAGGTAAAAAGACCAGAACGGACAAGATAATTGCCGCTGTTTGTATCGTATTCGCGGTGCTTATCGTCGGTACCTTGGTATTTACCGCACTTAACGAAAGCGGAATTTTCCTCCGCGCAACAAATGCCGTAGCTTACGACGAGTATGAAGTAAACGCAGCTATGCTGAGCTTCTTCCTCAACAACAATATTGTAAACTGGTACAATCAGTACGGTAGCTACGTCAGCATCCTCAGTGTTGATCTGACCAAGGATCTCAAGACCCAGAAGTTTGGTGTTGCGGGTTCTTACGACAAGTACTTCCTTAATACCGACTTTGAGGGCACTTGGTACGATTATTTTATGTCTACCACCCTTGAGGAGGTTAAAATGTACGTTGCTTGCGCTAAGGCGGCAGCTGCAGAGGGTATCAAGCTCAGTGATGAGGAGCTTGACTCTATCGACACCGATATCAAGGCTCTTAAGGAATCCTTCAGAGTAAGCGGACTTACCTTTGGCGATTGGTTCGGCAGAGGTGTTAAGGAGACCGACGTTCGTAAGTGTTACAATCTTATGTATGTCCGCGACAAGTACATCGAGCACAAGTACGAGGTTATTGAGGACGCTATCGAGGCAGAGAAGGACTTGAGCTCCATCAACAAGTATATCAGCGAGCACAAGGAGAATTTCTATACCGCAGACGTACTTAATTATACTATCAAGATCAGCAGCAAGGGCTTGACCGATAAGGAATACGAGGCCAAGGTAGCTGCGGCTAAGGAAGCGGCTAAGAAGATCACCGCTGAGGGTAACGATGTTGAGGCTTATATCGCCGCTATCGAGGAATATGAGGCTTCCGTAAAGGAAACTGAGACCGAAAAGGAAGAGACCAAGACCGAAAAGGAAGAGACCAAGACCGAGAAAGAGACCAAGACCGAGAAGGAAACTACCGAAAAGTCTCTTGAGGATAAGATCGAGGATCTCAAGGAGAACGTTGCCTTCGCAACCGACACTGATACAGAGGAAGAGCTTGAGGATTGGCTCTTTGAGGAGTCTGCCGAGACCGGTGAGATGACCTACTTTGAGGAGACCGCTACCGAGACCGAGAAGGAGACCGAAACCAAGAAGGCTTCCTCCGGTAAGAAGGACGGCTCTGAGGAAGAAGAAACCACCAAGAGCGAAGATAAGAAGAACGATAAGAAGAAAAAGACCTATAAGGTATATACCGTCAACACTTATTACGTTTACAAGGCAAGCGATCTTGACCGCGAGCTTACTCACAACTTCGCATACCTTGTTTCCGATGACAAGCAGGTAGTATTTGATTTCATTAAGAAGTTCAATTCAAGTGATAAGAAGACACTTGACAGCTTCTATGAGCTTGCTGAAAAGACTTACAAGGATATACATGCCGACGAGAAGCATGAGCATTCAAGCGACGAGTTCTTTGAGTACAACAAGCTTGAAAAGCAGCCCGCAGGTGCATTCGGTACCAACTATACAAAGCTGAACGAGTGGATCGAGGACGAGGCGCGTAAGGACGGAGAGCTTTCCGACAGAATCGAGATCACTATCGTTTCCAATTCCGGCACAGGTTCCACCAGCAAGCCTACTACCACAAAGCAGTATGCAGTTGTCTTCTTCGACAAGCACAACGTTCCTACTTGGCAGGCTTACGGTCAGTCAGGCGCAGTTGAGGAAGATTTCACCGAGTGGTTCGACAAGGAGTGTGAGTCGATCACTACCAATGACAAGGCTGTTTACAACACAGAAACCACTATTCAGACGATCATCTCCCTTTATTCCGGATATTGATCAGATAATGACAGGGCTGCCGCTTTAAGTGACAGCCCTATGTCAATAATTACAAGTAGTGCATATTATGTAGAGAATAGATCTGAAAGGTATTGATTATGGTTATTGATCAGAAACAAACCACCGTTGCTTACCGTTGCCCCGAGTGTGGGTCGGGTGTTATCAGTCTTGTAGGTCTCTTTACCTTGTCTGCCGATATGGTGAAGCTGAAGTGTACCTGCGGAAAGAGTGAGATGCAGATAGTTTATCGCAGGGATGAGGGACAGATGCGACTTTCCGTGCCTTGCATATTCTGCAACAAGCCCCATTCCTTTAACGTGAACAGTAATATGTTTTTCTCAAAGGACGTTTTTCTGTTGCCTTGTCCTTATTCCGACATCAATATCGGATTTGTTGGTGAGGCTAACAAGGTAAAAGCAGAGCTTGCGAGAACCGAGCTTGAGCTTCTTGATATGCTTGAGGAGAACGGTATTGAGGATTTCAAGAGCCTTCACGGTGACGAGCAGGATCTGCCCGATCCTCAGGTGCTTGACGTGATTTCTTATATTGTTGGCGATCTCGATGCGGAGGGCAAAATATATTGCCGCTGCTATCCCGAGGGAAGAGAGCCTCTGCCCGACGGCGAGCTTGATAGAGAAGATTCGGATTACGAGATCGAGGTGTCCGACGACGGCATTTCGGTGTGCTGTGTCAAGTGCGGTGCGAAAAAGCTTATTCCCACCGATTCGATGCTTACCGCTCACGCTTTTTTGAACAGTGATTATTTGAAATTGGAATAAAAATTTGGGATAAAGTCCGTCGGATTTTATCCCAAATTTTTGTTGGTTGATAAATTGCAATTTATCTGTTAGTTTATTCTTTGTTCATTTCTTTTCTACGGCGAAAAGAAACGAACCAAAGAAACGCCGCCAAAGAAGAGGAGGTTTCGCTACGCTCAACATCTCCCCCTCTTTGGAAACACCCCCTCTGTCCGCTTTGCCGACGAAGCGTCTGCATATTTAGACTTAGTTGAATTTTGCTTTAGAATAAACACTTTGGCTGGGTTTAACACCATTTCAACCAAGATACGAGCGTGAGGGATTTTTTTAACGAGCCGAAGGCGAAGTGAAAAATCCGTTTTCAGCTTGCTGAA
>JAZKYL010000013.1:0-18400 GCA_045612105.1 Eubacteriales bacterium | reverse complement strand
GTCGAGGTGGAGCCAAAAAACTTCCCTAAAAAGGATGAAAATTTCACCAATATAGTATTTGGAAACCGTATTGATTTTAACCGAAGTTTATCTTCTATCGTGTTGCAAGTTTATTTGAAACCTTTTAAACAAAAGAGTTTGCAATACACCCGAAATACGATAGCAGTGAGGCTTTGATAAAAATCCTCACGATTTCATAAGATGAAATGGCTACACTTCCAACCATTTTTTTGGGAAGTTTTTGAAGAGCTCGAGAAACTTTTTTCAAAAAGTTTCTCGAACGCGCCTCCACCGCGTCCCCGATAAATCAAAATTTGAAATCATCAACTATATTCATTTACAGATTATACCACACAATGGTGAGAATTGCAACATTTTTATTGAAATTTGACTGTTTTTTTGCAAAAAAATATGATAAAATGATACTGAGGTATTTTATACTTTATAATAATATTTAAAATAATAATATAGGAGGTACATAAATGCTGAATTTAAAAATCACGGACGCAAAAGGCGAAGTTCTCTTCGAGCGTTCGGGAATGAACATCAGCGAAGTCTATGAGGGCGAGCTTGCTCCCGGTTCAAATATTCACGTTTCACTGAAAAACTGTGAATTTATCGCCGTCAAGCTTGATCCCACACTTGCCGAGAGCATAGTATGGGTTCCCAACAAGAGTTTTGATTTTGTCATCCCCGCCGCAAACGTATTAAGAGCCTGCTACGCGCCCGGTGCTTTCTCGGGTACAAGTCACCCGATCTCGGTACGCGAGCCGGAGGACGAGGAGATCTACGCTTACCGTCAGATTTCGTTGAACTCCCACGATCTTCGCGGCAAGAGAAAGACCTATCCCCACGCAACTGCGAATTTTGTCACTCGTGAGGAGCCCTGCTTCTATGAGAGAAACGCTATTGACGGCGCCATCAACAACCAGGGGCACGGTGGCTACCCTTATCATTCCTGGGCGGGCGGCGCGAGAGAGGACATCGAATGGACTATCGATTTCGGCAGAGACGTTGAAGTAGACAAGCTTGTCTTCTTCCTGCGCGCCGATTTTGCGCACGATCCCATAACCGGTATTCCCCACGACTCATACTGGAAGAACATTGACATTGAGTTTTCCGACGGTGAGGTAATTCACGGTGAGTTCGTCCTTGACGGCACCGATCTCAATCCCGCTAATTCGACGGGAATTTCTATCGAATTCGAGAAAAAAGTGACTCGCACTATTCACTTATTCAATTTCAGACAGGTTACCGAGGTGCTTTCCTTTGCGGCACTTACGCAATTCCAGGCATTCGGAACGTATATTAAGGAGGATTTAAGTAAAATGGAAGTTAGACAGGCATCAAACGCAAAAGACGTTAAGCACTACACAACAGAGAGACTTCGCGAGGAGTTCCACATCTCAAACCTTTTCACAAAGGACAACGTTAGAATGGTTTACAGCCATATCGACAGAATTATAACCGCGGGACTTATGCCCGTTCGTCAGACCCTCAAGCTTGAGGCAGGCAAGGAGCTGGCTGCAGCATACTTCCTTGAGAGACGCGAAATGGGTTGCATCAACGTAGGCGGTAAGGGTATCATCACCGTTGACGGCGTTGAGTACGAAATGAACCCCAGAGACGGTATCTATATCGGTATGGGTAGCAAGGACATCACCTTCAAGAGCTGTGACGAAAACGAGCCCGCAAAGTTCTACGTAAGCTCCTGCCCCGCTCACACCACCTATCCTATCGTTAAGATCGACATCACCAAGGCGGCAAAGCGTCCCCTCGGTACTGTTGAGGATTGCAACAAGAGAGTTATCAACCAGTACATCCATCCCGCAGTTCTCAAGACCTGTCAGCTTTCTATGGGTCTGACTCAGCTCGATCCCGGCTCCAACTGGAACACCATGCCCAGCCACACCCACGACAGACGTATGGAGGTTTACTTCTACTTCGATATGGGCGAGAACGACGTTGTATTCCACATGATGGGTGAGCCTACCGAGACCCGCCATATCATTATGCACAACGAAGAGGCTGTTATTTCTCCCTCTTGGTCGATCCACTCCGGTGTTGGTACAAAGAATTACTCCTTCATCTGGGCTATGTGCGGCGAAAATCAGGATTTCGACGACATGGATCACATCCAGACCAAGGATCTGCTTTAATCGGTAAACGGTTATGAAAAGGATATCGGCTCTGCTTCTTGCCCTCTCTATGCTCTTTGCCCTCTGCTCATGCGGAGACGTGATCGAGACCGCGAGCGGTACTGAAAGCACATCACAAAAAACTACGGTCACAACTGAAGCTACAACAAGACAAGAGCCCGAAATAACCGAACACCTTACCGACGAAATCAAAACAGAGAAAAATACCGAAGAATCTTCGGATAGTACGAAGGAAACCGAAACCGTTTCCAAAACAGAATCGGAAAGCGAGACAGATTCAACAGTTACATACGTTGAGACCTGCACGCAAACCGAAGAGGATAGCACCTCTGAGGCAGAAACTGTTACGAAAACCGAAACCGAAACGGTAACGGAAACAGAAACGGTAACGGAAACAGAAACGGTAACCGAAACCGAAACGGTAACGGAAACCGAAACTGAAACGGTAACCGAAACTGAAACTGAAACTGAAACTGAAACCGAAACTGAAACTGAAGCCGAAACTGAAACCGAAACCGAGGAGATCTTTATGCTCAACGCTGCTATCAAAGGCAACCGCCCCGTCTTATTTGAGACCGACGAAATGCTTGCTCTTTCAAAACAAAAGGCAGACCTCCTTATCGAGCCCTTCTACACCTCGTGGCAGAACGTTTTGAAAAAGGCAAATACGGCTCTCGAGACCGATCCTGCCCCTTACCTTGGGGAAAGTGCAACTCAGTACAGGTTCGCTGCCTGCAATGATTTTATCAACGCGCGTTCCCTTGCGTTGGCATATTATCACACGGGCGAGCAGAAGTATCTTGACCGCGCGGTTGAGTATCTTATGGCTTATTCGACCCCTAAGGTAAGACCTGGCACCGACAAGCACCTTGATTACAGCGCACCCACCACCGACGGCGAGGCAGACATCGGTCTGAATTTAGCACTTCCCCTCACCACCGCCTGCGACGCGTATTCTTTGCTTTATCCCTATATGAACGACACCGACAAGGCATCCTTTGAGTCCTGGATCAAGGCTGAGGTCAAGCTTGTCAAAAAAGGACATAATTTCTGGATAGAAAACAACTATTACAGCAACCAGACGGGTAACAACCATCTCACGTCGCATCTTATGGGACTTATCTGCGCCGCATACGTGCTTGAGGACACGGAGCTTTTGGAATTTGCGGTAACAAGCACAGACAACGAATCCAATTATCTCATTATGTTCGACAGAGCCATACTTATGAGCGGCGACGAGCTTTATTCCGTTGACCCGTCCGAGGATTTCACCGACGGCGAGATCTACGACCGCTATCGCGTGGTGCAAAACAACGGCTTCGGATATGCTATGTATCATCTGAAATTCCTTACCTATTCGGCGTTCATTATGTATAATAACGGCGTGAATTTCTTTGAGCACGTTGGAAGCAACGGTGAAACACTTCTGCTTTCGTTCAGATATTACGCAGATTACCTGATAGAAAATGACTCCACACTGAAGGGCGGTTATTATTCGGGCAACGCGCTAAACATCGATAGCAACTATACCCTCTATCTCATCGCTGACAGAGTGTACGACGACGAGATCGTATCAAGCGTAGTATCAGCCCTTGAGGAGCGAGGAATCATGTCAAGCGACAGCGAAATGTTCGGTCGCTCCGGCGGTTATATTTTAGGACAGGAATAAAAATTATTAATCAGTTAGAAAGGAACAACTAAAATGGCAAACAATATGTTTTCTCTCGAGGGCAAGATCGCTCTCGTTACAGGCGCATCCTACGGTATCGGCTTTGCGATCGCAAAATCTCTCTCCGAGGCAGGCGCTAAGATAGTTTTCAACGATATCAAACAGGAATTCGTTGACAAGGGACTTGCCGCATACGCTGAGGCAGGTATTCCCGCTAAGGGCTACGTTTGCGACGTTACCGATGAGGACGCTGTAAACGCAATGGTTGCAGACATTGAGGCAACTGTTGGTGTAATTGACATTCTCGTTAACAACGCGGGTATCATCAAGCGTATTCCTATGCACGAGATGAGCGCGGCTGAATTCCGTCAGGTTATCGACGTTGACCTCAACGCTCCCTTTATCTGCGCAAAGGCTGTAATTCCCTCTATGATCAAGAAGGGTCACGGTAAGATCATCAACATCTGCTCTATGATGAGTGAGCTTGGCCGTGAGACCGTTTCCGCATACGCGGCGGCTAAGGGCGGTCTTAAGATGCTCACAAAGAATATTGCTTCCGAGTACGGTGAATATAACATTCAGTGCAACGGTATCGGCCCCGGCTACATAGCTACTCCTCAGACCGCTCCTCTCCGTGAGACTCAGCCCGACGGTAGCCGTCATCCCTTTGACAGCTTCATTATCGCAAAGACTCCCGCGGCTCGTTGGGGTAACCCCGAGGATCTTGCAGGTCCCACGGTATTCCTCGCTTCCGACGCATCCGATTTCGTAAACGGTCACATCCTTTACGTTGACGGCGGTATTCTCGCTTATATCGGCAAGCAGCCTAAGTAATATTTTGGCTTCGAGCCAAAATATTACAGTGAAATATTCGGGGCGGTTTCCCCGCCCCGAATGTGAAATACTTTGCTTTGCAAAGCGCGAAATTCGCGCAAGCGCGAGTGAAATGCTTCGCAGAGCGAAGCGTTAAGGTAGAAATTCGCTTAGCGAATTTTGTTTTAAAACTTTCGGAGGACAAACTAATGCATTACGACGAAATAATAGCTCAGAATCAAGCTTGGATAGACGAGACCTGGGCAAAGATCGAGAAAAAGGCTTCTGCGGCAGCCGTAAAGAGCCGCAACAAGATCCCCTACTCCACAGACGCGCAGGGTAACCACACCGACGTATCGAGAAATCCTCATATGTGGACAAACGGCTTCTGGGGCGCATATATGTGGATGATGTACGAGGCTACGAAGAACGATGACTTCGCCATCACCGCAAGAAAGTGCGAAGAAATAATGGATGCCTGCTTCAACGATATGGATCAGCTCCACCATGACGTTGGATTTATGTGGCACATTATGACCGGCGCGAGATACGCGATCACAGGTGAAAAAGACGCAAGAAACAAGGATCTGCTTTGCGCTATGAGCTTGGCTTCCCGTTTCAAGCTGAACGGCGGTTACATCCGTGCATGGAACGGAACCTGGAAGAACGAAAACAACGACGGTTGGACTATTATCGACTGCCTTATGAATCTTCCTCTTCTCTTCTGGGCAAGCAGAGAGGTCGGTGACGACCGTTTCGCGCAGATCGCCATTTCCCACCTTGACATGGCTATGGAGCATCACATCCGCCCCGATGGAAGCGTTAATCACATCGTATTCCACGACGTGGAGACAGGCGAGATGACCGGCACTCACCGCGGTCAGGGTTACGCGGTAGGCTCCACCTGGTCGCGTGGCGCATCCTGGGCGGTTTACGGCTTTGCTTTGGCTTACGCTCACACCAAGGACGAAAAGTATCTGAACATTGCTAAGAGAGTTGCTAACGACTTCATTTCCAACCTTGCGGTTGAGGGTTGGTTGCCTTTAGTTGACTTCCGCGCTCCCGCAGAGCCCGTGCAGTACGACTCCACAGCCGGTGCTATCGCATCCTGCGGATTTATCGAGATCGCAAAGCACTGCCCCGAGCATGAAAAGAGACTCTATCTCAAGGCGGCACTTAACACTCTTCAGGCAATGGATAAGAGTTTCTGCCGTTGGGGCGACAATATAGACGCCTTCCTCGATTGCGGTAAGGAAATGTACCACGAGGGACAGAGCCACCCCATAATTTACGGTGACTTCTTCTATGCCGAGGCAATTCTCAAGCTCAAGGGCTCGGAATTCAATCCTTGGACTATCTGATATAGCATATCGGGTTAACAAAAACAGACTTTTTTAACGCATTTCGGACATTCTATTGAAAAATGTCTTAAATGATGTTACAATACAATTGCAGAACAGCAAAGCAATTGCGAAAGGAGCAAAACCATCATGGAAAACAACAATTTTTTCAAATCTGCGCTCCCGATCTGGGTTGATTGCAGAGACAGAGAAATGAACGTAACCGTTGAGCTTCGCTATGCGGCGAAGGATCTTAAAAATGCTATTCTTACCTTGGCCGGAGCTACCTTCTATCAGGTATATCTCGGAGAAAAGCTTCTCCACTTCGGTCCCGCAAAGAAGGCTATCGGATATGCGGGCGTTGACGTGTTTCCTCTTCCCGACATCGATGAGGGCACGATCTGCATAAGAGTTGCGGGTTATTATTGCAAATGCTATAACGGTGTACTGACCCCCTCCTTCGTTCAGGCGGAGATCGAGAAGGACGGCGAGCTGCTTGCCGCTACAGGCAAGGGCGGTTTTGAGTGTCTTCTCTATACACCCAAGCTGCAGAAGGTTATGAGATACTCGCATCAAAGACAGTTCTCCGAGTGCTATGACCTCTGCCGCAAGCCCATCAAGACCCTCTTCACAAAAGTTGATCCAGGTGTTACTCTTATTCCCCGAAACGTTGATTTTGCAGATCTTGATCCCAAACCCGCCCGTTTCGTCGCGGCAGCACCATACACTATGACGGAGCAGCTGAAGCATCCTCTTCGTGGCTATCAGACCGGTCCCTCCTGGGAGCCCAGCCCCAATCAGTATCCTTATGAGGAGCTCGAATCCAAGCCCTTCGAGGAATATCTCAAAATGGTTCCCGACTACTCTGCCGAGTGCAAGAGAGGTACCGCAGGCACTGTTGAGCATTGGGATCTCGGCAAGATCGAGGCTGGCTTTGTCACCGTAAAGGTAAATGCTAAAACCGACAGCCGCATTATCGTGATCTTTGGTGAGCAGAATTATCCCGACGGACGTCCCTATCCTATCCCCGTTAATGCAACAAATGCTGTTGAGTGGAGACTTCCTGCCGGTAAGTTTGAGCTTTACAGCCTTGAGCCCTACACAGTAATGGGTATGGAGATCATGATCACCGACGGTGAGGTCGAGATCGAATACGCGGGTGTTACAGAGCTTGCTTATTCCGCAAGAAAGATGAAGTCGATCAAGATAGACGACCCCGAGCTTGCTCTAGTTTATCAGGCTGCTGTGGACACCTTCCGCCACAACGCATTCGACATCTTTATGGACTGCCCCTCAAGAGAGAGAGCAGGTTGGCTCTGCGACAGCTACTATGAAGGTCAGAGTGAATATTACTTCACAGGAACCACCATGGTCGAGAACGAGTTTCTCAACAACTATCTCTTGGGCGGTGGCGCACGTGAAGGACTCGACGGAATGGTTGAGATGTGCTATCCTTCAACCTCAAAGAGCTACATTCCTCAGTGGTCGATGTGGTATGTGCTTGAGCTTTACGACTACTTTACCAAGCGCGGCAGAGGAGACAGAAAGAACGACTTCAAAGCTCAGCTTTACGGTCTGCTCGACTACTTCAAGAGATATGAAAACGAATACGGTCTGCTTGAAAAGCTTCCCTTCTGGAACTTCGTTGAGTGGTCAAAGCTGAATCAGAGAGTTCACGACGTAAGCTGGCCCACAAATATGCTTTTTGCCGAGGCTGTTGAGTGTATCGGTAAGATGTATGACGACGAGGCACTTCTCGAAAAGGCGGCAAAGCTCCGCGCGACCATCAATGAAATGGCTTGGAACGGCAAGATGTACATGGACAGAGCCATGAGACAGGAGGACGGAACTCTCAAGAACACCGAAGAGCTTTCCGAGACTACACAGTATTATGCATTCCGCTACGGTCTTGCAGACCTTAACGAGGAAAGATGCGCTTACCTCAAGGATATGGTCATGAACGTATTCGGCAAGGATATCATGGCTGAAAAGTGCCCCGAGATCGAGCCCTCCAACTCCCTTCCCGGCTTCTATATCCGCACCGAGCTTATGATGCAGTGGAAGATGTACCCCGAGCTTGTCGAATACATCAAGCATTTCTTCCTGCCTATGGCGAAGGCAACCGGAACTCTTTGGGAAAATAAGACTCCCGGTGCAAGCTGTGACCACGGTTTTGCTTCGTTTATCGCTATTGCAATTGAGGAGATTCAGAATAATACCTAATCATAAAAAAACCGCCCATAAGGGCGGTTTTTTTGCTTCAATTATTCAATAGGATTCTTTCTGATAAAGAGCACACCGAGGGTGTTTCTTCCGCAGTGAGAGGAAACGGTACAGCCTGCGCGAGTGATCATAACGTTAGCCTCAGGGGCGATCTCCTTGACCTTGGCAACGCACATATCAACTATTTCTTTATCGCATCCTGCGTGGGTCACGAAGACCTTATCAAGATGGATATCGGACGCGTCTCCCATACGGTCGGAGATATACTGAGGCAGTACAACACCGAATTTGCCACGGTACTTCTTGCTAACGCCCATTTTACCGCCCTTAACGACGATACAAGGCTTCAACTGAAGCAGATTTGCGCCCAAAGCCGCAAGAGCCGAGCATCTGCCGCCTTTATGTAAGAATTCAAGGCTGTCGATGACGAAGGAAGCGTCAACGTAATCGGCAAGACGGGTACATTCATCGGCAATTTCCTTTGCGCTCTTTCCATCTGCCGCCATTTCAGCCGCGGTAGCTACCAAAAGTCCGCCGCCCGTGGAAAGGTTACGGGTATCTACCACGTATACGTTTTCAAAGTCCTCGGCAGCCAAACGTGCGTTGCTGAATGTAGAAGACATTTCCGCGCTAATGGTAAACATAACGATAGAATAGCCTTCTTTAGTATATTCCTCAAAGAAATCCTCAAATGCCGCGATATTTATTGCCGCGGTTTTAGGAAGCTGACCGGTCTTTTCATAGTTTGCGTAGATCATATCGGGGTCGATATCAACACCGTCGGTATAATCCTTATCGCCTACGGTAACACCCATAGGAAGAATCTTTACACCGTATTTTTCTATAAGCTCGGGACTTAGGTCTGTCGTGCTGTCGCTTGCGATCAAAATTTTTTCTGACATAACGTTATCCTCTTCTTTATAAATGTTATTTGTGCATAATTTCACATTGTAATTGTATTTTATCATCCTAATATTAACTCAATGTTATAAACTAAGATTAATTTGTAAACAAACCATAAAAAAATTGTTGATTTTGTCAACTTAAATGCTATTAACGTTTAGGATTTATCCAACAAAAATTTTTTTCGTTTTTTTTCAAAAAACTATTGCATTTTTTGATACTTTGTGGTATAATATCAAAGTCAGAGAAATACGGAGGCATAGCTCAGTTGGTTAGAGTACTTGCTTGACATGCAAGGGGTCGCAGATTCGAGTTCTGCTGTCTCCACCATAACAAAACAGAGGGAGAATTCATTCTCCCTCTGTTTTGTTATAGTTGAATATAAAGAACGAAGAATCTCTACAACGCTTGCGTTGTATTGTTTTGCGGCAGATAAACTATAACAAAAGATAAATACTCGCCGCAAAACGGGATTCTGAGTTCTGCGTACTTCCCTTTGAAATAAGCTTAATCCTAACACCGCTTGTATCAAAAAATATTATGCTTCTTTCGCCTCAAACCAAGCAACAAGATCCGAAAGATTCTCTTCCCTCGTAAAGTCGCCGCCCCCTTTTATCATCTCAAGCATAGCATCCTCATCGGAAGTGCGATCCTTTTTCTTTGAAAGCATTTTGATCAGCATCTCGATCATTGTCTTGTAAATACCATTAAGCTTTGCGTGATCCATACCGCCCTGCAGCTCAAACAGTGCGATTTCCTCGCCGATCTTATTGCTCTTTCTGAGCCCATCTGAAAGAGTACCTGTAGCACCCAAGCCCACCGCACCGATAGATATGATCTCATATCTTCTGCGCGCCTTTGAAAGATCCTTGATCTTCCCTGCCATAAGCCAACCAAGATATATAATTTTCGTGCGCTTAGGCAGCATTATTTTCGCTTGATCTATGGAATAAACGGGAATATGTAGCTTTTCAGAAAGCATTTTTGCGTATTTTTCGGTATTTCCCGTGTTTGACGTGTAAACTATTGCTGTCGGTCTCATTCTTCTCATCCTCTCGACTTTTCTTGCTAAATGAAAGTATATCACAATTCCACCCCTTTGTCAACTTGGATTTTTCTGAAATTTTCTTATATTTATATAGTCGAGAAAAAATGAAAAAGGTTACAAAAAGCCACGGATATTCTCGGCTTTTGCTTTGAATATCCGTGGAAAATAAATATCATTTACATTTCCAAAAATAATCGACATATGTTGAGGTAAGATACTTAGCTGCCGTGCTTTTATTCTGAAGACTCTTATTAGAAATATTTTCTCCATTTGTTGCATTTGAAGAAATCGAACACCACCATCCCGAAGTGTTACTGAAGGTTACGGTCGAAAGTTTAGAGCAACCTTCTAAAGCAAAACGACCAATACTCTTGACAGCACTGGGGATAGTTATTTTTGTTAGTTTTGAGCATCCCATTAACGCATAATCACCAATACTCGTGACACTTCCGTTCGCTGGTATAACGCTGTTTTTACATCCTGATACAAGAGTCTTACTCACAGTTTCTATCAAGCAGTTTCCGTTACTGTGATAATTGGTATTGCCGTCACTTACAGAAATTTTTTCAAGGCTTGAACAACCCACAAAGGGATTATTTCCAATGGCTGTAACACTTTTTGGAATTGATACGTTAGTAAGAGTTGTGCAATAGTAGAACGCAAAATCAGCAATTCCAACAGTGTCGCTTCTCAATGAAGCTTTAGTAATATTGGTATTATAACCGATTACCCATTTATCAACATATGTTACTCCATTTTCTTTTTGAACGAGGCTTGTACAACCCAAAAATGCTTTATAACCAATGCTTGTAACACTATCGCCGATTGTTATACTATCAAGGCTTTTGCAATCTTTAAACGCACCTTCTCTAATATTGGTGACTTTATTCCCAACAATAAAGCTCTCAAGATTTGTGCAATTAGCAAATGCCCAGCTTCCGATGCTTTCGAGATTACTGTCGACGGAAACGTTGACACTCTCAAGCCGCAAGCAGTTTCCAAAAGCCGAGCTTCCAATACTCAACACACTGTCTGGAACAGTTATAGTGGCAAGTCGAGAGCAACCGTAAAATGCCGCCGCCTTAATGCTCTCAAGCTTAATTTCCGGCGCAAACTCGACGGTTTCCAGATTGACGCATTTATGAAATGCCTTCCATTCTATGCTTTTCACGCTGGCAGGAATCACTACACTTTTTATTACCTCGTTCCCGTCAAATGCGTGCTCTCCGATACTCGTAACCTTATCACCGACAGGAGAAGTCGCGGGAATAACAAGATCAGCAACAGCTTTCTCTCCGACACCTCTGACGTAACAAGTACCGTCACCATTCGATACAAAAACAAGCTCGTCACTCTGCGTTTTATCCTTTTTTTGTTCGTTGTCAGTAGTAGCCTCATTCTTTTCAGAACTGTTATCCACTGACTCCGTATTATTACACGATACAAAAGTTGGCAAACAGAGACAACTCACCAACAAAAGTGAAAAAAAGAGTCTTTTCATTTTCTTTTCCTCCTTAAAATGAAAAATAAAAAGTGCGCAGCCGAAGCTACGCACAAAAAACACATAACTCCGATTGCTGCGACACAACTTTCACAGGCATATAGATAAGCACGCGAAAAAAGAGTATGCGTTTTTATCATTTTTATTATGATAAAAACACGTACTTTACTATACGCCAATATTTAGTTGTGTCGCAGTATAATTATACCATTTTAAAGAGTAATTGTCAACAATATTTTTAAAGAAAAAGCCTTCCCTTTCGGAAAGGCTGATTCTTTAATAATCAATATCATCAAAAATCTTAACGCTTCTGTCCTCAACTATCTCATCGAGGCAGTATTTGCATTTCACCACAGGCTCACGGCTCTGCCATTTGCCGCGGGTGAAATCGGGGATCTCCACGGGAATACCGCCGCCATTTATCGATTGCTCGGAAAGGACACCGATAGCAAGCCAGGTGACGCTATCGTATGCATCGATAGGGGTATTGGTCTCGTTCTTGACCGCCTCCACAAAGGCGCGGCAGACAAGCCAGTCCATTCCGCCGTGACCGCCTCTCGGACCGAGCATTTCGTATTCGGTATGAAGGGGGTGATCATAGGTCTTACCCATTTCGTCCTCGTTGTTGCCAATTCCCTCTTTCATGCCTTCAAGGAATATAACTCCGTGTTCCTCTGTAGACATACCCTTGGTGCCTCTGACCGAGAAATTACGGCTATAGTAGGCTCTGGGCAGAGTGGTATCGAGGTTTATTGAGATAGTTTCACCGTTTGCGCAGGTGATTATGGTGTTGACAATGTCGCCCTGCTTATAGTCTATCTTTGCATACTCGCTGTCCTCGCCGAATTTTTCAGCTGCGAAAGCCTTAAGTCCCGCGCTTTTGGACGCGAAGGAGGAAAGACGGACAAGTCGGTTGCCTCGGTTTATATTAAGAACCTTACAGATAGGACCCAATTCATGGGTGGGATAATTCTCTCGGTTGCCGTCGATATAATGCTGAAGTCTGTAATGGCTCACTTTATCCGTGGGGTTCTTGCCAAGCATTTCAGCGAAAAGCTCGCACTCGTTAAGATAATGAGCGTAGGCACCGGTGCAGTGGACTATCTCGCCGAAAAGCCCCTGCTTGACCATATTAAGCACCATCATCTCTCGTCTGCCATAGCAGCAATTTTCAAGCATCATAAGAGGACTGCCCGTTTTTTCGTAGACATCGATAAGATCAAAGCATTCTTCAAGCGTCTGTGAGCAACCGACCTCGATTGCTGTATATTTTCCCGCAAGCATAGCCTTCTTCGCCATTTCGGGTCTCGAATCCCAGCCTGTCATAATGACAACCGCGTCAACGTCGTCACAGCTTTTCAGCATCTCGTCATAGTCAGTAAAGCAAATTGGCTCGGGTCTGCCCTTATCCTTGAGTATCTCTCTTCCATTTTCAAGCTTTGCTTCGGAAATATCGCATATCACGGGGATCTCAACGTCACTCATCTGCGCGAAGCACTCGCGAAGCATTATTGAGCCGCGTCTGCCTATACCTACGTATGCTATCCTTATCTTTTCTTTCATAATTGCCTCCAAACACCCTTGACAAAGCCAAGTTATTATGTTATACTCATTATAATATATCTTTTTTCGTATTTCAATGCGATTTTAGATACTATATTTATGAATTAAGACAGTTTGGAGATTTTATGCTTAATTTAGTGCCGATTGAAACCATCTTTAGTGTGAAAGGCTTTTACAGCGCAATAAAATTTGATTGGAACGACAAATTCGTTTTCAACGGTGAGAGCCACGATTTTTGGGAGGCAGTTTTCGTTGAGTCGGGAGAGGTCGAAGTCACCGAGGACGAAAACGTCTACGTTCTTGGCGCGGGTAATATGATCTTTCACGCGCCAATGGAGTTTCACCGAATCAAAAGCTCGGGTGGAAGCTCGCCCAAAGGCTTCATTTTTTCTTTTTTGACGTCGGGTGAGTTGCCGGAAGCTATAAAAGGCGGAGTTTTCACGCTTGAACCGACACAAGTTGCTCAATTCAGAAGCTTGAGCGACAAAATACACAGCTTTGTTCACAGTGAGCACTCTTCTCTACTTGGATGTGAGATCAGTGCTATACTGACCGAATTAATTATAAAGCTTGCTTCGAAACAGGCACTCACGTGCGGCTCTATGACACAGAGTGCTATGGAATACCGCAGAATCGTGTCGTATATGTCGGATCAGGTCTGCGAAAATCTTACACTTTCGGATATCGCTTCAAGAAACAACGTCAGCGTAAGCTATATTAAGCTTTTGTTTAACACTTATGCGGGAATCAGTCCTAAAAGCTATTTTAATCAACTTCGTTTGAGGCACGCTAACGAGCTTCTCTCTACCGGTCTTCCCGTAACCGAGGTCGCCGAGCTTATGAACTTTTCTTCGCCGAATTACTTTTCATCGTTCTATAAAAAACATACAGGGATTTCCCCGTCCGAGCGACAAAAAGGTGGTTAGAGTTTTGTTCAAATTTTGATTTGTCGGCCGACGGGGACGCGGGGACGCGTGCCTCCGGCGGGGATGCGGGTCGCTTTCTCGAGAGAAAGCTCCGCAAAGAGCTTTCCCAAATTTTGGGGCGCTCTAGTAGTGGAGCAGGATTTTTCACTTCGCTGCGCTCGTTAAAAAAATCCCTCACGATCCTTTCCCCCCCTAAGGGTGTTAAACCCAGCCAAAGCGTTTATCTTAAATCAAAATTTAGCTAAGTTGAAGTAAGTAAACGCTCAAAATCCGTCGGCTTTGCCGACAGGTGAGGGTGATTCTTAAGAGGGAGAGGATGTTGAAGATTTCAAAAAAGCGACGAGTCGCTTTTTTGAAATCGAAACCCTCGTCCTCTTAAGCGGCCATTCTTTGGTTCGTTTCTTGCCGACCCGGGCAAGAAATGAACAAAAAACAAACACACAGATAAATTGCAATTTATATATTATTGAAAGCAAAAACCCCGAGGATATTCCTCGGGGTTTTATCAATTCAATTAAGAATTACTCAGCGTCGGTAGCTTCAACTGCCTCAGCCTCAACAGCAACTTCCTCAGCAACCTCTTCCTCGGGCATAGCCTCAGCAAGAGCCTGAGCCTCCTCAAGGATAGCTCTGATGGAAAGGCTTACCTTCTGCTTCTCGTCGTCAACCTCAACGATCTTTGCATCAACGGTCTGACCGATCTCAAGCACGTCAGCGGGCTTTGCGATCTTGGTAGTAGCAATCTGAGAAATGTGGATAAGTCCATCCACACCGTCAACGATCTCTGCGAATGCGCCGAAGGGCATCATGCTAACGATCTTAACGGAAACGATATCGCCAACCGCGTAATTGGTCTTGAAGATAGTCCAGGGGTTGGTATCGTCGGTCTTGTATGTAAGAGAAATTCTCTTCTTCTCAGCGTCGAAGCTCTTAACGGTAACGGTAATAACGTCGCCGATAGCAACTACGTCTGCGGGAGATTTAACTCTCTTCCAAGAGAGCTCGGTGGTGTGTACCATACCGTCAACACCGCCAAGGTCTACGAATGCGCCGAAGCTGGTCATGCTCTTAACCACACCGGTGTACTGCTTGCCCTCTTCGATATTTGCCCAGAACTCTGCCTCAGCCTTCTTTCTCTCCTCGCGGAGTACGGAGCTGATGGAGCCCTTTGCTCTCTTGTTCTCAACTTCGGTAAGACGAAGCTTAACGGTCTGACCGATCATAGTGGAAAGCTCGGTGTTCTTGGGAGTACCTGTCTGGGATGCGTGAACGAATACGCGAGTGCTGTTGTCTACGAGGACGATAACACCTACGTTACCCTTAACGGTCTCGATTACGGTACCCTCAAGGATCTCGCCTGCTTCCTTAGCGGCAACGATTCTGCCCCAGTTTTTGTCGGAATCGACTCTCTTCTTGTCAAGTGTAGCGAAGCCGTCAACATCGCTTACACGGCATACGAACGCCTCAACGGCGTCTCCGATCTTGAACATCTCGGTCAACTTCGCAGCAGGATCATCTGTTATCTTGTCTGCTTTGATAATGCCAGTGACTTTTGCGCCGAGGTCAAGCTGTATCTCGCTGTCATTTACAGCGGTTACGTATCCGGTAACAGTTTCTCCTATATTTAAAGTTTTAAAAGATGTCTCGAGAAGTTCTGCAAAATTTTCTTTGCTCATGGTTCTTTCTACCTCCTGTATTATATCGTGCGGGGTAGACGCTCCCGCTACGATTCCCACTTTTTCGTGGATGAACGGAAAGAAAGGCTTCAATTCGTCAGCATTTTCTATCATAACGGTATTCTCACATTCAGCCTTGCAAATTGAATAGAGCTTTGCCGAATTTGAGCTTCCCTTACTGCCTATAACGACCATCAGATCATTGGCTTTTGATAGCTCTGCTGCCTCTGTCTGCCTAATTTCCGTAACATTACATATTGTATCATAAATTAAAGCATTAGTATATAGCTTTTTTGTAAATTTTTTTGTTTTCTCCCATTCGCCCAAATTTTGAGTCGTTTGAGCCACCAAAATTGGTGTTTTTGCGCAATCAAAAATCAACCTTTTGCTCTCAAAAGCCGCCTCGAGCTCTTCTGCTTTTTCAAAGACGAAGACCTCACCGTCAAATCGGCTGCAAAAGCCCTTGACTTCGGGGTGGGATGCTGAACCGAGGACAAGCAAAAGTCCGTTTTTATCATTGTGCTCCGCTACGATCTTATGTATTTTTTTAACAAAGACGCAGGTACAGTCAACAAATGAAAAATATGGATTTTTCGCTTCGCACGAAGAAAGCAGCTGTTCGGTCTCGCGGGGGATGCCGTGGGCTCTGACGAACACTTTAACGGGGGCACTCTCACACGCTTCTAAGCAAAGTCTTTCAATGTCCTCTGCTTCCGCGACTCCAACACCTCTTTCGGCAAGACGCGCGTTATATGTGTCGTTGTGGATCAATTTTCCGAGTGTGAAAATTCTATCACCCTTTGTTGAGCTTTCAATAGCACCCTCTACCGCCTTTGCCGCACGCGCGACCCCAAAGCAAAAACCTGCTGATTTGGCAACCGTTACTCTAATATCACTTGCCACTCTTTTGCTCCTCTGCTACTGCCGCGTCGTAGAGCTCGCAAACTCTTTCAAACATAAGCTTGGTTATTCTTGCGTATTCGCCCGATACCTCGGGATCGTAATTCAGCTCTTCGAATTTTATTGGCTTACCGTAATAGACGTCAACTCTGCGGAAGAAAGCAAATTTATTCTTTTTTGTCTTTATGCAACAAGGAAATATCTGTACCTGAGCCTTTGTGGCGATCATAGCGGCTCCGTTCTTGAGATGAGCTTCATTCGGAGTAATGCCCTTCTCTCTGTGACCCTGGGGGAATATCCCGATGCATTTGCCTTCTTTGAGCATTTGAATGGAATTTTTGATTGCCGAAACGTCTGCTCCGCTTCTGTCAACGGGATAAGCTCCGAGACCGCTGACCAACTGTTTTACGAGAGGTATCTTGAAAAGCTCTTTTTTCGCCATAAAACGTGGTTGCTGTTTGGTTTTTCCCGCGCAAAGGAACACGGGGTCGGCATTGGAGATATGATTACATATCATAATGTAAGGTCCTTCGCTCATATCGGGCTCGTTTTCATTGCCGTGGAAATGCAATCTGAACAACACTCTGACGACGGGGCCGAGCCATTTAACTATCCAGATAAAAAACTTACTTTTCACGCTTCAACCACTCCCGTTTTTTCAGCGATATGCTTGATAATATACTCAACAGATCCATCGAAATCGTAATTTGAGTTATCGAAAATATGAGCGTCGTCAGCGGGCTTGAGGGGTGCTACCGCACGGCTGGAGTCTGCTCTGTCACGCTCGACAAGCTCTCTGAGAACGTCCTCGAATTTAACGTTCTGACCTTTTTCAGTAAGCTCCTTATAACGTCTCATCGCTCTCGCCTCGTCTGATGCGGTAAGGAAAATTTTAACGTCTGCATCGGGAAGAATTACGGTGCCGATATCGCGTCCGTCCATAATTACGCTGTTTTCTCTAGCCAGTTTCTTCTGCGCTTCAAGCAGGAACGCGCGAACTGTACCAACTGACGAGCAAGCGGAAGCGTACATTGAAATATCAGGTTGACGTATCTTGTCGCCAAGGTCCTCGCCGTTGAGAATGACATGCTGTGCGCCGTCGACGTAAGCTATCTCAATATTTATGTGCTCAAGCATAGGGGTTATCTTCTCGGAGACCTTTGCATCTTCAACAGAGAGACCGTGTTCACGGGCATAGTAACCGATGGTTCTGTAAAGAGCTCCTGTGTCAACGTAGATTATGCCAAGTCTTTTGGCTACTGCTTTGGATATTGTTGATTTACCCGCACCACCGGGTCCGTCGATTGCAACGTTGATGTGTTTCATATTTATCTCCATTCTTTGTTTTTCAAATTTTGATTTATCGGGGACTTCACGGCGATGTCTGATGGAAGTTTTGCTCGAGCTTTTTCAAAAGCTCGTCGCTTGGTGACGTTTTCGAAGAAAACTCACGACGAGGGCACTTGTGCCCGAAGTAACACGCCGCGACCGGCGGTCGCCCTCCGCAGAGGGCGAAATACCCCTATCCTTCCAAAGCGCCACGAAGGGGTGAATGTCAAGCCGAAGGCTTGGCAGAGGGGGAACACACAAGTGGGGGTTCCCCCTTTGTACACAAGTGTTTTTTGAGTCGCTTATCCGCTTTTTTCTTTGAGACCAGAGGCGCAAAGAAACAAGCTTGG
>JAZKYL010000012.1:0-7152 GCA_045612105.1 Eubacteriales bacterium | reverse complement strand
AATAATTGCTCCCATTTTGCCATTCAAAATCTGTTTGATTTTAATCGAAATATATCTTCTATCGTGTTGCAAGTTTATTTGAAACCTTTTAAACAAAAGAGCTTGCAAAAAACTCGAAACACGATAGCAATGAGGCTTTGATCAAAATCCTCACTGTTTCACAAGATGAAATGGCTACATTTTAATCCTTTTTGTGGGGAAGTTTTTGAAGAGCTCGAGAAACTTTTTTCAAAAAGTTTCTCGAACGCGCCTCCCCCGCGTCCCCGACAAATCAAAATTTGAAAAATTATTTAACCATATATCCGCCGTCGACGGGAATGATCGCGCCACAGACGTAATCGCTGGCGGGAGATGCGAGGAACACGGTCAGACCCTTCATATCGTCAGCCTTGCCCCATCTGCCTCTGGGAATACGCGCGCTGATGGTCTCAAATCTCTGGGGATTTGCGATGAGCGCGGCATTGAGATCGGTCTCCATATAACCGGGAGCGATAGCGTTTACGTTGATTCCCTTGCCTGCCCACTCGTTGGTCAAAGCCTTGGTCAGCTGCATAACCGCGCCCTTTGAAGCCGCGTATGCGGGAACGGTCTGTCCGCCAAAGAAGGAAAGCATGCTTGCTACGTTGATGATCTTTCCGCTACCCTTCTCCATCATTACCTTGCCTGCCTCCTGGCAGAGAATGAATACGGAATTGAGATTGACGTCAAGCACGTGCTCCCAATCCTCATAGGGGAACTGCTCCGCGGGATGACGGTGGATAACGCCCGCGCAGTTTACTAAAATGTCAAGCTCGCCGCCAAGCAGCGCAAGACTCTCGCCAAAGGCGCGGTAGTTCTCTTCCTTGATGCCAAGGTCTGCCTGAACCGCCTTGCAATTAAGCTTCTTTGCCGATTCGTGAACTCTGTCGGAGGAGCCGATGATGACAACGTCACAACCTGCCTCGCAGAGTGCCTCTGCCATGCTGTAGCCAAGACCGCGTGTGCCGCCGGTCACGATCGCCTTTTTGCCCTGAATGTCAAACATATTGCTCATAATTTTTACCTCTTTTCGGGTTATTTTTTCTTTATTTTAGCATATTCAAAAAGCAAAGTGAATTGAAAATATGACAATATATATTGACAATTCGGTAGAATTGAGATATAATTGCATTAAAGACAGGAGGCGAACGTAATGCAGGAAAAATTTTCAAAATTTGTTTATGACGACAAATGCACCTACAAGCACGCCAAAGGCACGAGCGCGGCACCTTCGAGGGAATTTCACAACTATCACGAGATACTTCTGTTCGTGGGCGGCAAAACCACCTTTATTTCCGAAGAAAAGCGTATTCCGCTCTCACCTTTCCAAACCGTAATAATCCCCAAGGAGACCTATCATCAATTCATTAATGAGGTTGACGAGGAATACCACCGTTGCGTATTCAGCTTTTACGATATTCCGGGGCTTGAGGTATTAATAAATAAATGTATGCATTCCCCGCGAGTGATCGAGGCAAGCCGTGAACAGAAAATGCTGTTTCGAAAGATGAACGAGACGGTTGATCGGGATTGCCCCAAGAGCGAGAAGCAGATATTGATGAACGCTTTGTTGGCTATAGTTTTAAGCGAAGTCTCAAACGACCATTCGGACATCAAGGAAGGCAGCAGACAGAGCGAGATAACGACGGGTAGCATTGAGCTGATAAACGCAAATCTTTGCGGCAGGATCTCGATCCCCGAGCTTGCAAAGCGGCTTAACGTCTCGGTCTCCACCCTGACCCAGACCTTCAGAAAGGATATGAATATATCGGTTTATCAATATATTTTAAGAAAAAAACTGATCTTGGCGCAACAAAAAATCCGTGATGGCGAAACTGCCACCACGGCTGCAATGCTCTGCGGTTTTAACGACTATTCAAGCTTTTATAAGCAATACAAAAAGATGTTCGGTGTGCCGCCCTCCGAAAAGGTAGCAAGATTTAATGCTCTCTAAGCTAACAAATATCAGCCCCCCAAAAAAACATTGACGCACCCGCTTTATGACAGATGCGTCAACGTGTCTCTATTTATCGCGAAAATTGCCAGCGGACAAACTCGCATAGCAACGTAGCATACGGAATATTTCAGGGTCGTAAGTAGCCCCACCAAGCCAACAAACAAAAACTACGACCTTGAAATTTTCTCGTAGGCAAGGCGCAACGGAGAAAGCAAAGCGAAGGCTTACTTACGTAAGTCGAGCTGCTTTCGAGTAGCAACGTAGCATACGGAATATTTCAAGGTCGTAAGTAGCCCCACCGAGCCGTGTATCCGAAGAAATGGAACCCTGTTTCTCCAGGGCGGTGCTCTCATAGCGACTTTACTGCTCCCAGCGTCTCACAGCCTATCGGGACAAGTCAACCGTTAATATAGGCAGGAGGAGGTCTGCAAACCATCGCAAAAATCAAGCTCCTTTAATCAATTGTAGGTCTCAATCAACCGGATATCACGCACTAAGCAGGATAATTTCAAAAAATCATACCTATGGGCGTTTGTACATGACGCCCATAGGTATTTTTTAACGCAAAAGCGTTATGTTTAAACTAATTTCTCATTGGCTTATACCATAAAAATCAAACGGTTTATTCTTCCTAAAAGTATCCACACAGTCCACTCACGTCCGAACAAATCTTAGTTTTTCATTGGCGTATACCTTAAAATTATGAATCGTGTTTATAACCTGTAAGTTTAAAATCAAAAATCAAATTTCCATTGGTCTGTACCTAGAAATAAATGGGTTTATTCTTCCTAAAAGCTTCCACACAGTCCACTCACGTCCGAACAAATCTTAGTTTCTCATTGGCGTAACCTTAAAAATTAAATGCATTTGTTTACAAACCTATAATCGTTATTAAAACAAGATTTAAATTTCCATTGGCGTAAAATTCAAAAATTATTCAGTTGTTTACGAGCTCAATCAAGATCAAGCGTCATAATCCTCTTCGCTGTCAAACAGATCGTCGAAGAAATCAGCGACCTTATCAAATTCATCTTCATCGTCAACAGTGACGAACACTTCTTCGCCTTCTTCGTCCTCAGTCAGCTTGAGCAACGTATATTCGATTATTCCCTCGTTGTTCTCCTGAGCACCCGCAGGTGTCATCGCATAATAAACAACGCCGTCGATCTCTGCATCTCCAATGACCTCAAAATCGATCTCCTTTCCGTCTTCATCGGTCAAGGTGATGATATTGAGCTCTTCCTCGTTCTGTGGTTCGATATTCTTATTGTCGTTCATCGGACGTTACCTCTCTTTCCTCGGAACTCCAAAATCTATGTAATGCAAATGACGAATGCATCTGCGACTTGGGTTCTTCGCTTTTGCACCTTTATTATATCACAAAAAATTCATCTTGTCAATAGGTTATTTGTGCATTTCTTACACTTTTTTGAAATTTTTTTATCTTTTTTTATAAGAAAGCAACACCAAACCTACTACTGACCGAAATTAAGAGCATCGGACAGCACGTAATTACTGACAAACATACCTTTTTCGGTAAATCTGCAAGATCCTTTATCTATCCGGACAAACTCGGGCATGTATTTCTTAAATGACGGGAATACAGACAAAAAATCCTCTCCGAACCTTTCGAAAAACCGTTCAAAAGAAACTCCGTCAGCGAGCCTCATACCCAGCATTGCATACTCATTTATACGTTCTTTCACCGAAAGCTCTTCTATATCTATTATTATGCTCTCTCCGCGAATATATGCGTCAATATCCCTTGAATGTGCAAATCTTTTTCCCGAGTAGTAAGAGTGCGCCGCAGGTCCGAAGCCGAGATAATCGTCAAGGTGCCAATATTTAAGATTGTGCCGCGATTCTCTGCCCTCTTTTGCAAAATTACTGATCTCGTACTTGTGATAGCCGTATTTCGTTAGGATTTCGCCCATATCCGCATACATATCCGCAACTGTGTCCTCGTCGGGGAAAATCAGCTTGTCCCGCCTGCGATAGAAGTTAGTTCCCTCCTCAACGGTCAAGGAATAGGAGGAAATATGCTCGGGACCCGCCACGGCAAGAGTCTCCACCGAACGGCTGAAGCTTTCTCTCGTCTGCTGCGGTATTCCGTACATAAGGTCAACCGAAATATTCTCAAATCCTACCCTTCTCGCATCCAGATAAGTAGTCAAAAAATCATCAAAATTATGTATGCGACCAAGCGCGCGTAATTCACTGTCGTGAACACTCTGCATACCAATGCTAAGACGGTTTACTCCCGTTTTCCTGATCTCGCCAAGCTTTTTCCCATCCGCAGACTTTGGATTTGTCTCGGCAGTGATCTCGGCATCTTCATCAATTCCAAAACTTGCATCAATTACGTCCAAAATCCGCCCAAACTGCTCAGCGGACAGAAGCGTCGGTGTTCCACCGCCGAAATAGACCGTATCTGCCACAGGAATCTCACCGCTCTCGCCGATTTTCTCGGCAAAAAGCGAAATCTCATCACAAATCCGCCTGACGTAAAGCTCCTTTTTTTCGTCATCAGCTCTCTGCTCCGAGCAAAAATCGCAATAGTGACATTTTGATAAACAAAACGGAACGTGGATATAGATACCCACGTTTTTCCGTTTTTTTGCAATATATTCAGACATATCAGTCGTCGTCTCCCAGCTTGAGTACCGCCATAAATGCCTCGGGCGAAACCTGAACAGAGCCTAACTGTCGCATCTTCTTCTTACCCTCCTTCTGCTTTTCAAGCAGCTTCTTTTTACGGGTAATATCACCTCCGTAGCACTTGGCAAGGACGTCCTTTCTCATAGCCTTGACCGTCTCGCGCGCGATGACCTTGGAGCCAATAGCCGCTTGGATCGGGATCTCGAAGAGCTGTCTCGGGATGTTCTCCTTCAGTCTCTCGGCAATTCTTCTCGCTCTCGCGTAAGCCTTTTCTTCATGCACGATAAAGGAAAGCGCATCCACCTGCTCGCCGTTAAGCAAGAAATCAAGCTTAACAAGCTTGGAAGGCTCATAGCCCTTCAGCTCGTAGTCGAGAGAAGCGTAACCGCGCGAGCGGCTCTTGAGCGCGTCGAAAAAGTCGTAAATGATCTCGTTGAGAGGCAGATCGTAGTGAAGCTCAACTCTCGTGGAATCAATGTATTTCATATCGTGGAAAACACCGCGACGGTCCTGACAAAGATCCATAAGTCCGCCCACAAATTCGGTAGGGGTGATGATACTTGCCTTAACAAGAGGCTCCTTCGCCACCTCGATAACGTCTGCCGTCGGGAAATTGGAGGGGTTGTCTATCATCACGGTCTCGCCTCCGCGAGTGGTAACCTCATAAATAACACCGGGGGCGGTGGTGATAAGATCAAGATTGAATTCTCGCTCAAGTCTTTCCTCGATGATCTCCATATGCAATAGTCCAAGAAATCCGCAACGGAAACCAAATCCCAAAGCGATTGAGGTCTCGGGCTCGAATGTAAGTGCCGCGTCGTTGAGCTGAAGCTTATCGAGAGCGTCGCGAAGGTCGCCGTATTTAGCTCCGTCCGCAGGATAAATTCCCGCAAAGACCATAGGCTGAGCAGACTTGAATCCGGGCAGAGCCTCGGCGGCAGGGTTGTTAGCAAGAGTAACGGTATCACCGACTCTCGTGTCTCCTACGCTCTTGATGGAGGCGGTAATGTAACCAACCTCTCCCGCGCGCAAGCAATCGCACTTACAGAGACCAAACGCCTCCATAGTACCGACCTCAACCACCTCAAATTCCTTGCCCGTACTCATAAGACGAATAGTGTCGCCCGCCTTGAGGCAACCGTCAAATACCCTGACGTTGACCACAACGCCAAGATAGCTGTCGTAATAAGAGTCAAAGATCAAGCATTTCAAGGGCGCGTTCTCGTCACCCATAGGAGCGGGGATATCACGAACGACCGCCTCAAGCACCTGCTCAATGTTAAGTCCGGTCTTTGCCGAGACCGCGGGGCAATCCTCAGCAGGGATGCCTATCTGGTCCTCAATATCACTCCTCGCCTTATCAATATCGGCAGATGCCAGGTCGATCTTATTAACGACGGGAATGATCTCAAGCCCCGCGTCAACCGCAAGATAAGCGTTGGCAAGAGTCTGCGCCTCGATTCCCTGAGTCGCGTCAACAACCAAAAGCGCGCCGTCGCAAGCGTTCAGCGATCTCGACACCTCGTAGTTAAAGTCAACGTGACCGGGGGTGTCGATAAGATTGAACACGTACTCTTCTCCATCAGGTGCTAAATAATTCAGCTTGACCGCTCTCGCTTTGATGGTAATACCTCTCTCTTTCTCGAGATCCATATTGTCGAGAACCTGTTCCTCCATCTCGCGCTTTGATACCGCCTGAGTGGACTCAAGAATTCTGTCCGCCAAAGTGGATTTTCCATGGTCGATGTGAGCTATGATCGAAAAGTTTCTGATTTTCTTCATTCTGTCAGACTGTGACATCAAATTTATCTCCAATCAATAATATGCATTCTTTTTCATTATATTTTACCATATTTTCGTCATATCTGCAATACCTTTTCCCGATTTTTTGAAATTAAATTTTTCAGTCGCTCAAAATCCGACAAAATCCATTCACACTCGCCCCCCTTCGGCATAATATGATAATGAGAACCGCGTTCTCAATTCCATCACATATCACTTCAAGGAGGATATTTTATGAATAACAACTGTCTTTGCGGTCTTTTCAACGATAACTGGATCTGGATCCTTATCATCGCGCTCCTTCTCATCACCTGCTGCTGCCATTGAGAAATAATTCTTGAGGGACGGTGCTAAAAAGCACCGTCCCTCCCCCTGTAAGAGACTTCAAATTTTGATTTGTCGGCCGGCGGGGATGCGGGGACGCGTGCCTCCGGCGGGGATGCGGGTCGCTTTCTCGAGAGAAAGCTCCGCAAAGAGCTTTCCCGAATTTTTGGGCGCTCTAGTAGTGGCGCAGGATTTTTCGCTCCTGCGGAGCTAAAAAAATCCCTCACGATCCTTTCCCCTTGAAAGGGTGTTAAACCCAGCCAAAGCGTTTATTTTAAAGCAAAATTCAACTAAGTTGAAATATGCAAACGCTTCGTCGGCAAAGCCGACAGAGGGGGTGTTTCCAAAGAGGGGGAGATGTTGAGCGTAGCGAAACCTCCTCTTCTTTGGCGGCGTTTCTTTGGTTCGTTTCT
>JAZKYL010000011.1:0-41473 GCA_045612105.1 Eubacteriales bacterium | reverse complement strand
ACTCTTTAATCAAAAGAGTTTCCTATACACCAACGAGGGCACTTGTGCCCGAAGTAACAACACTGATAGAAGATAAACTTCGGTTCAAATCAATATGGTTTCAAATGACATCATTGGTGAAATCTTTCCCTTTTTTGGGGGGAAGTTTTTGCCGAGCTTTTTTCAAAAAGCTCGCCGCCGGAGGCACGCGTCCCCCCGCGTCCCCGCTAAATTGCAATTTATAAAACACGATAGCCCCGCGTGACAGCGGGGCTATAATTAATTATTCGTCGTTATAAACCTTGCAAAATCCACGTCTGCCGCAGCGTGGGCATTTTAAAACTCTGTCGCTGCCCAAATGTATCGAAAACGCCGCTTTCCACCATTTTGGACGGAAGCTTTCTTTACATTGGGGGCAGATATAGGTTTTGTTCGAAAGCGTTATCTTGCTGATTATTAATATTGCAACCGAAAGAATAGCCACGGGAATAGCTATTACCCACCATTCTGCGTCGTATTGCTCGCCAAACCAATTAACCTTGCAGGACGCAAGAAAAAGTGTGCTGAGTAATGTAATTAACGTCAGTATTCTTTTCATTGTGCTCTCCTCTTAATAATCATAATCCCTGCGACCCTTCCGACTCTGCCTCTCAATATGATTAAACAGTCCTGTCGCGGTGTATATGGTATAGTCGCCGATCTGCTCTCCCGTGTCGATAGTATTATACTCGCGCCCGTGGACAGAAAACGCAGTAGTCGGTGTGGGATTGAGAATAACGGTCTTTTTGCCATCGACTTCGGGAAAGATAAACTTATGAGCCACGCGGAAGCCGAAGGTCATATTGGTGGGATTCTCCTTGCCGCCCAAGTGACTTATGTCAACCGCCTGCATAAATGCGCCGCCCCTTGCTATCAATGCTCCTCCGCGAAGATGCATACCGTGCTCCACCAGATATTCGTCGGGCTTGAAGTACATCGGAGCGTTGATCTTGCCGTTGGTGATAACCAAGCAGTTGTAAACTACCCCCTCGCGGTCTACTATCTCCACCGAAAAGGGAAGCCTTGTAAAGGTTGAGCTGAGCCACCTTGAGCCGCTGATCTTCACCTTGGCAAGCCCCTCATTTTCCATCTGCTTCAGTCTTTTAATAAGAATAGCTCGTTTTCGGGTATTGTAAATAATTCGCGAGACGTAGGTGACGGCAATAATTATTATCGGTATGCTTAAGAGAGCCCACCACATATCGGGGGAAATGATAATATAAAAGACCGACAAAAATATAATAAAACCGTAGTTGGTAGCAAAGGCAGCCGCCAGAGAAAAGACGATAACGAAGCCGATGGGCTGCCAGATCATCTGATGAGGCTTAAATGTGTAGTAGTCGCGATTGCGCTTGAATATAGCCTTTTCAACGAAAAACGGATGTGTGATCTCGGTCTCCCACTTGTCCTGAAGCGACCAGAGCTGAAGCAAGCGAAGTATAGCCATAGTAACTACCGCCATAAGCCTTGGTATAACGATGTCTATCTTTGGGAAGAAGTAAGATATCGCCATATGGTATCCCTCGGTGAATATTACAACCGAGAAAAGCATCTCTATGGCAAAGCCAACGAGATAGGGCTTTTCGGCAATAAGAGGACGTATCTTGCCGGTCTCCTTCCTTTTTTCAATATAGTCGCGCTTGTTGAAAAGGTCCAGATTGTCAAAATAGTTGAACACGATCCATGCCGTAGCGATAATGATTATAGGAAAGAGAACTATCAGGAAAATACGGTCGGCAGAGCCGATAAAATCCATTTCGTTAGCGCGATACGCGCTCATATACGCGGCGAAAATGATAAAGGAAAACAGTACCGCCGACAAGGACGCAAAAAGTGAGGTGTAGACCTTTCTGATATACGGCAAAGCCTGCTTTAATCTCGGGTTTTGCTTTGGATCGAATCTATCCATGGTCATTCTCCTTTCAAAAGTTATGTCCTATATATATTTTATCACGCAGTCAAATGATTGTCAACTGTTTTTGAAAAATATTATTGCACAAAAATTGAGGTGCTTATTTGTCATAATTATACAACAAAAAACCCCGAAAATCAATAAAATTTTAAAAAATCCCTTGACGGATAAAGCTTTTTTTGCTAAAATATAGGCGCTGGGGTGTTTTCTCCCCCAAATACGGCAAAGGACGGAAGAATTATGGAACAGTTGAACATACAGCCTATAATAGAAGGCATAAGACAGACGGTAAAGTCTCATGAGATCGAGGGCAGACCCGGAGAATATCGCCGTTGGATCTGGAATAATGAGGCGGGAACGAGAAACCTCGGCAAAAACGAGTACGGTTGCGCCGACGCTATGAATCTGCTCTATACTATAAACGATTTTTATTGTGATGAGGAAACGAGAAAGGCGAGAATTGCCGCCCTTCAGTCTATGCAGGACCCCGAGACGGGACTTTTCAATGAAAAGACCCATCACCCCTATCACACCGTCGCCCACTGCACCGCGGCACTTCAGCTTTTTGACGTAAAACCCCTTTATCCTATAACTGCGTTTAAAAAATACCTCGATAGCAAGGAGGAGCTTTACGATCTCCTTGAAAACGGCATAAATTGGAAGAGCCACCCCTGGGGACAGTCTCACCTTGGCGCGGGAGTCTATGCGGCTCTTGTAAATTCCGACGAGATCACTCCCGAGTTCTCCGAGAACTATTTCGCTTGGTTCAGAGATAACGCCGATCCCGTAACGGGATTTTGGAAGAAGGATGTTGCCGACAAGGCTCCCGTCAACGGCTCTACTATGTGCGTAGGCGATCAGGCGGTGCTTTTCCAGTATATGGCGGGCGGCTTCCACTATCTCTTTAACCACGAATACGCAAAGCAGCCTCTTATGTATCCCGACAAGGTCATCGATAGCTGCATCGCCCTCTATAAGGGAGGACTTCCCTCAACCTTTGGTATGTTCTGCGGCTTTATTGAGGTAGACTGGGTATATTGTCTTACCAGAGCTATGCGTCAGTCAAAGCACCGTTACGACGAGGCAATCGCTTGCCTTGAGGATTTTGCGGTGAAGTTCGTAGGATATATGACCAAGGATGACTATACCGTCAACGACCGCTTCGGCGACTTTTTCAATGATCTTCACTGTCTTTTCGGTATGGCTTGCTGTCTCGCCGAGCTTCAGCAGACCTTCCCCGGAAAGCTGAAGTCTGATAAGCCTCTCAAGCTGGTGCTTGACAGAAGACCCTTTATTTAATGAATTGATTTGTGGGGGAGGAGAAAACTTTTGAGAAAAGTTTTCTCCTCCCCCCCCCCACCTCTTTCAAAACTTAAAAAAAGCTTCGCAAATAAAGGTGAAGCTTTCGAAATAGCCATACAAGGAAAAAAGAAATGAAAACAACCTTTATTATGATCCGCCACGGATATAGCGTGGCAAACCTTGAAAAAAGATTTGCGGGACACTCGGATTTTCCTCTGACCGATATCGGTAAGCTTCAGGCAGAGAAGTGCGCCGAGGCATTGAAAAACGAGCATATAGACGCAATATATGCCAGTGACCTCAGCCGCGCATTTGAGACCGCTATCCCCGTCGCAAAGTCTCATTCTCTCACCGTCATCCCCCACAAAGGACTCCGCGAGATCTTCGCGGGCGAATGGGAGGGGAAGACCTTCGACGAGCTTGATAAAGAGTATAGCGAGAGCTTCGGTATTTGGAAAAGCGATCTGGGGCACGCGCACCCCGACGGCGGCGAAAGTGTGGCAGAGCTTTATGCGCGCATATTGACCACCCTCGGTGATATCGCCAAGGAAAACGAGGGCAAGACGGTCTGTATCGCCACCCACGCAACCCCCATCCGCTCGGTCTGTACCGCCGCTATGGGCTTTTCTGCGGATAAAATGACCGAGATCTCATGGACTGCAAACGCATCCATCAGCCTCTTTGAGTACGAAAACGGCAGATTTACCGCGGTTTACACAAGCAAAACCGACCATTTAGGTGACCTGACCACAAAATTGCCTACAAACGTATAATTTATCAGCAACGGCAACCGCCGTTGCTTTTAATTTTGTAAACAAAAAGCAAAAAAGATGTTGATGCGTGAATTGTCCTTGACGAAGGGCTTTTTTTATGATAAAATATAATTGACAAAAAATATGCCGCTGAGCGCGGCGGAACGGAGATTTATATGGAAAATATGAACCCCAAGTATGAAGCCTTATTTACCCCTTGGAAAATAGGCAACGTGGAGATCAAAAACCGAATCGTAATGTGCCCTATGGGCGGCACGTCGCTTTTCGGTTGGTTTGAGCTTACGGGCTGCCATTTTGACAAGGAGGCGGCAAAGCTCTTCATTGAGAGAGCGCAGAACAACGTAGGTCTTATCATCCCCGGCATCGCGCCCTTGCGTGACACCTTCTGGGGCAAGTGGCTCTGGCAGAACGAGAAGATGTTCGAAGATCTTAAGGTCTTTATGGACGAGATACATAAGACCGGAGCGAAGCTCTTTATTCAGCTTACCGCGGGAATGGGACGTTCCTGGGCGATCACCGAGCTTGTAGCTCCTTTGCACAAAAATAAATTTACACGCGCGCTTGTAAAGCCTATAATCGACACTAATCACGAGCTTGCATGTCCTTCTCCTCAGCCCTCCCGTTGGGCGCACGACATTGAGTGCCCTCAGATGACGGTGGAGCAGATACACGAGATCATCGAGGCATTTGCCAAGACCGCCAAGCTCTGCCGCGACGCAGGAGTTGACGGTGTTGAGGTTCACGCGGTACACGAGGGATATCTGCTTGATCAGTTCGCTATCGAGTTTTTCAATAAGAGAGAGGACGAATACGGCGGAAGCTTTGAGAACCGCTATCGCTTTGCCGCAGAGGTGGTCAAGGCGATCAAGGAGGCTTGCGGAGATGATTATCCCGTCTCCCTCCGTTACTCCGTAGAGTCCAAGATGAAGGGATTCTGCGAGGGAGCTATGCCCGGCGAGGACTACGTCGAGGTGGGCAGAAATATGGAGGAATCCGAGAGAGCGGCGAAGTACCTGCAGGATGCGGGATACGATATGCTTAACGCCGACAACGGAACCTACGACTCCTGGTACTGGGCGCATCCCCCGATGTATATGCCTCAGAACTGTAACCTTGAGGACGTTGCTCACATCAAGCAGTTCGTTGACATTCCCGTGGTCTGTGCGGGCAGAATGGAGCCCGACGTGGGAGCCGAGGCTATTGCCGATGGAAAGATCGACGGTGTCGGTATTGCCCGTCAGTTCCTGGTTGACCCCCAGTGGATAACCAAGATGATCGAGGACAGACTGGAGGACATCAAGCCTTGTATCTGCTGTCACGCGGGATGCTTCAATTTCTCCTCCAGCAAGGGTCACGCAAATACCCAGGACCTTAAGGACACCATGGGCCTTGCCCGTTGCGCCCTGAATCCCGAGACTATGCAGTCAAAGAAATATTACGTCGAGCCTGCCAAGAAGACAAAGAATGTTGCCGTAGTCGGCGGCGGTATTGGAGGCATGGAGGCGGCGATCGTCTGCGCCAAGAGAGGACATAAGGTCACTCTTTATGAGAAGACCGATAAGCTTGGCGGTGTGTTTATCGCGGCGGCGGCTCCCTCCTTCAAGGAAAAGGACAGAGACCTTATCGCCTGGTATAACCGCGAGATCACCAAATATCCCATCGAAATAAAGCTCAACACCGAGGTCAAGGATATCAAGTCTCTCGGTGCCGACGAGGTCATTATCGCAACAGGTGCTGTGGCAAAGAGAATTCCCGTCAAGGGAGCGGATACCGCAATCGAGGCGATCGACTTCCTCCTTGGCAACAAGACCGTTGGAGATAAGGTAGTAGTTATCGGCGGCGGACTTACGGGCTGTGAGATCGCGTACGAGCTCTGCTTGCAGGGTAAGAAGCCCGAGATCGTCGAGATGCAGGACGACCTTGTCACAACTCCCGGCATCTGTCTCGCTAACACCAGCTATCTCCGCGACTATTTCAAGACTAACAATATCCCCGTACACCTTGAGACCTCCCTCTGCGAGATCACAGACGGCGGTGTTATGGTTAAGGGCAAGGACGGCAAGATTTTCAAGATCGAAGCCGACTCCGTTGTTATGTCGGTCGGTTATAACCCTGCTCCTATCGCAAAGAAGAGCAAGCACGTTCACGTGATCGGCGATGCCGCAAGCGTCGGCAACCTCCGCACTGTTATCTGGGGCGCGTGGGACGTGGCAATGAAGATTTAAGCTTTGTGAGAGCCGCGGGGGAACTTTTTGGGAAAAAGCTTCCCCCGCACCCCCTCAAAAACTTAAAACAAGGATAGCAATACTATTCTTTTATAAACAACTGAAGATTGACTTTTTTAAAGTTTTGAAGATCCTAAAGAAACTTTTTCAAAAGTTTCTTTAGCGGGTTTCAGGGCAGAGCCCTGAAAAGAAAGGAAACAAAATGATACTTAATCAAGAACAGCAAGCAATACTCGACGGTGTAGCCGGCGAGACTATGGCAAAGGTAATGAAGACCTTGGTTATGTACGGAGATGCCTTCGGAGCTGAAAAGCTGGTTCCCGTAACAAGCGAGTACAACCATCTCGTTACCTCCTTCGGACTTAAAATGATGACCCCCGTATTCGACCTTATGCAGCAGCTTATCGACGCGGGTGCTATATCGGGACAGAAGTTTTCGGTAGACCCCCGACCCGTGGACAAGAACGTCCCCGCAAACTTCTTGCAGAATCTTATTTTCAATAAATTTATGTACTCCACGCAGGAAAGCTACGAGGAGCAGCTGAAGCAGCTTGGACTTATGAACGACGACGCGTTCACCTGCACCTGCTATATGGACGAGGTAGGCAACAAGCCAAAGCGCGGCGAAGTTCTTTCCTGGGCGGAATCCAGCGCGGTGGTTTACGCAAACTCGGTTTTAGGTGCTCGATGCAACCGTAATTCGGGCATTATGGACATAATGGGTTCTATCGTGGGCTACGTTCCTTATTTCGGTCTGCTTACCGATGAGGGAAGAAAGGCTACCTGGATCGTAAAGATCGAGACCGAAAAGAAGCCCGAGGCACAGCTTTTGGGCTCTGCGATCGGTATGAAGGTTATGGAAGCCGTACCCTACGTTTACGGACTTGATAAGTGGATCGGCAACGAGCTGAACGATGCCGCTTGCACCTATCTCAAGGACTTCGGCGCGGCAACCGCATCCAACGGCGCGGTAGGACTCT
The DNA here is from genome assembly GCA_045612105.1 of Eubacteriales bacterium. Classification (GTDB taxonomy): domain Bacteria; phylum Bacillota; class Clostridia; order Oscillospirales; family CAG-272; genus SVTX01. The sequence goes on along the minus strand of JAZKYL010000011.1, from coordinate 34,263 downwards.
ATCATATCGACGGACTCACCCCCGAGGCGAAGGACATGGGCGAAGAGCTTATCGCCGAAGGCGCGCAGGTCTACGTGATCGACGATGCCGAGCTTGAAAGAGTAAAGGCAAGCTACCCCGTAATGTGGAAGAAGGAGGACGCAAAGCCAAAGCTCTGCTTTATGGGATGTCCTCATATGTCGCTTCAACAGCTTATCGACTGGACCGAAAAGCTTGACGAGGGACTTAACGAGTCAGGCAAGAAGAAGGTTCAGATTCCCACCGTCTTTACCGCCTCTCCCGCCGTCATCAGAGAATTTGAAAAGACCGGCCATGCGGTAAGACTTAAGGCAATGGGAGTTATAACCTCCTACATCTGCCCCCTTATGTATATGAACAACCCGCTTTGCAAGAAGATGCCCGTGATCACGTCTTCCAATAAGCTCCGTACCTACACCACCGCAAGATATTACACCGACGATGAAATACTTGCGACTCTCACCAAAGGAGGGCTCAACTAATGAAAGAATTCAAGGGAAGAGTAGTAACCCCCGGTACAGTCACCGCTGAAGCGGTCGTTACCCACGGCGGCTTTAATACACTTGCATCCCTCCAGGGTGCATTGCAGTTCGGTGACGAGACCGCTACCTGCAAGGATCAGAATAACCCCGATCTCTTCGGTAAGCCCACCGCAGGCAAGGCACTCTGCCTGCCTATGACTATCGGCTCTACCACAGGCGGTCTGGTGCTCTATTGCGCTTGCGCTATGAAGCGTCAGCCTGCTTGTATGCTCTTTTCCGAGCATATCGACTCGCTGGCGGCGGCAGGAGCAATCCTTGCCGACGTTTGGTGCGACGGTGTGACTATGCCCGTAGTCGATTGCCTTGGCGAAGAATTTTTGGACTACGTCAAGGACGGCATGACTGTCACCGTCAAGGAAGACGGCGTGGTTGTAGTTGAATGATAAATGCGAGGGGGAGAAAACTTCTTGAAAGAAGCTTTCTCCCCCTCGCACTCCCCCTTTTTCAAGAACTTTCCTAGAAAAAGGGGCTTTTTTTATTGTTAATTCAATTTACCGTTATGAAGTTATACGAAATTTACAGTGGTGCTACTATATCGGAAGTTTTTGGGATTCTTAACCCCTTTTTTTCAAAAAGGGGTTAAGCCGCCGGAGGCACGCGCTTCTTGTTGTCAAAACCGTGTATCCAATCCGAGCAGTTATAGTAGATAAGATAGATCACCGAGCTTATAGCCCAAGTCAGAGGATACGCCCAATAGATAAGACCGATGTCGCCCCAGAAATAGGTCACGATGGCGATGTAAGCGATTCTGAGAGCGCACCAGATCGAGAGCATAACGAACATGGGGACGAATGCCTTGCCCGCGCCGCGACAAACCGCCGCAACGGCGTGAGAGAAGGCGAGCAGAAAGTAGAAAAGGGAAGCGGTGCGCGCTTGCTGAACTCCTAAAGCAATAACCGTAGGGTCGCTGTCGAACATACCGATAAGATAGGGCGCGAAAATATAGATAAGTATGCCTACAAGCTGAGCTAATATGACCGCAGAAAGAATACCGAATTTTGCGCCCTTTTTCGCTCTGTCGTATTGCTTCGCACCGAGATTTTGACTGATAAAAGTGGTGGTCGCCATATTGAAACTCATCATAGGCAGGAATGCAAATCCCTCGATCTTGGAGTGAGTGCCGTATGCCGCCGTAGCGAACTTGCCGAAGCCATTGATCTGAGTTTGCACGATAACGTTGGCAAAGGCGATAACAGAGTTCTGCACGCCCGACGGCAGACCGTATTTGATGATCTCCTTGAACATATCTCCGTGAAAGCGGAGCTTTTTTAATTCAACCGAGAAAATGTTGCCCTTTTTGCAGAGATAGACCATGCAAAGCACCACGCTCGCCATCTGTGAAATGACGGTAGCCAGCGCGGCAGACCAAACGCCCCAATTAAATATGCCTACGAACAGAACGTCAAGCACAACGTTGAGGATCGAAGAAAAAATCAGATAATAAAGCGGCCTCTTGCTGTCGCCCACCGCGTTCATGATCCCGCGGCAGATGTTATACATTACAAGAGCCAGCGCACCGAAAAAGTAGTATCTGAAGTATTCGATAGCCTCGGGAAGCACCTCGGGGTCGGTCTTCATCCAAACGAGAAAGGTGGGAGTAAACAGTACGCCTATCACAGTCAGCGCAAGACCGCTGACAAGCCCGAAAGCGATGTTGGTATGTATTGCTCTCGATACGTTTTCGCGGTTGTTGGCTCCGAAATAGCGGGATATGACCACGCCCGCGCCCATAGCCGTGCCGTTGAAGAAGCTGACTAACAAAAATATCAATGTTCCCGACGAGCTGACCGCCGCCAGCGCGTTAGTGCCGAGAAAGTGACCGACGATAAGCGAATCGGCGGTGTTGTAAAGCTGCTGAAATACCTGACTCAGCATAATTGGAAGGGCAAAGGCGATTATATGCGAATATATGCCGCCATTTGTCATATCCTTGGTGCCTTTTGCGCCAAGAGTAGCGGAGTTTGCCATTTGAAAACTTCCTTTCAACGGATTTTTATCGCGTTATAGTGCGATTTTCACTTCCCGAAAAGTTGAGGATAAGGAATCTTCCTTTGAGCCTTGTCAGCTTTCGCTTGAGACCTTTTACGGGAGTGCTTATTTTCGCGATAAATTTTTCAAGCTCATCTCTTTCGTCGTCCTCGCCGCCGGTGAGAGGAAAAAGCTCGGTCATAAAGGGCGCGCCGCCCTCGTCCTCGATATCCTCATATCCAAGCACAAAAACGATCCTGTCGTTTATTACGTCGTCGATAGCCGAGCAAGCCTGCTCCACGGTAATGGGATAGTCTCCCGTCACGTTAGAAAATTTGCCCACCGAAATAAGACAGCCCTCGTCGCTGACGCTGACGGCAATGGGCATCATGGGATTGCTTTCATTGGGATATATGATCTCACAAAATTCGTTGCCCTTGTCGTCCACGTCGTGCATTACGCGGCGTGAGAATTTCGGGTGATTTTTTCTCAAAAATTCTATTTTTTCATCAATATTCATATATCAGTCCTCAATTTTGCTCTGTAAATATCTTTCGTAATAGAAAAGATACTGTTGCGCGATTCCCGCGTATTTACCAAGACTTGTGGGATCGAAATCCTCGTCAAAATATTTTGCGACTACCTTTTTTATCCAAACGTCAACGGGAAAAGCGTCAAGCTTGGCAAACCCAAAAAGCAGGGCGCAGGAAGCCACCTTCGGACCAATGCCCTTGACCGAGCAAAGGTGCTTTACGCACTCATTCGTATCGGCATTTGCCAAATGTTCAAGGTCGATCTCGCCGTTTGCCATTTTCTCAGCCGCGTCGAATATGTATTTTGCCCGAAATCCCGTTTTCAGCTCGGCAAGACCCGAAATGCCGAGAGAAAGCACTCGATGGGGTGACGGAAAGCTGAAAAAATGCCCCTCATGCTCTCTGTGAGCGTCGGCAATATGTCCTTCCATACCCGAAACGTCGATCTTTTCTCCGCAAGCGAGGCAAAGTGCCGCCACCAGCTTTTTGATTCTGGGAATATTGTTGTTTTGCGAGATAATAAAGGAGCAGATCGCCTCCCACTCATCTTGCTTGAGAATTCTGATGCCCGACGAAAGCCTGACGGCGTCAGCAAGAGCGGGATTTTGCGAAAGCGACAGAATGTTTTCGTTGATCTCGCCGTAATCCCTGTCAAGCCCGAGAAAAGGAGACCAAATATTTTCATATTCCTCCACGGTCGCGTTGTATACGTAAAGCTTGTCACCGTCCTGCGCCACAGAAATGTACTTCCCGTAAGCGCAGCCTGCAAACTCGACCTCGTGTAAGCTACCTTTGACGGGATCGAACCTGAAGCATTGACCGCAGTCAAAGACCTTGCCCACGTCAAATAACTCCACGCCCTCGATCATCACTACGGGCAAGCCGTCCACGGTCAACTGACTTATATTTGCTCTGACTAACATAAAATTCTCCGTAAAAATAAAAATATACTTGAAAACAGTGTCAAATTGTGCTACAATAATATAAGATAATTATATCAGTAAAGAAAGACGATTTCAATAGTATTTTGTAACATTTCCGCGAGAGATGGAAAGGATTAATATGGAACAGATCTATACAATACCGGTAAACGAAGCATTTGAAGCCTCCGCCGCCGATAAAAACTGCGGTTGTCCCTTTTGTGCCCTTTATAATAAGCTTGAAAACGATGAGCTCGACCTCATCCTCGGCGCGTCGATGATGGAGCCCGACGTCAGGATCAAGACTAATAAAAAGGGCTTTTGCCGCACACACTACGATATGATGTTTGTCAGAAAGAACCGCCTGGGTATGGCGTTGACCCTTGAAAGCCACCTTGACGAGCTGAAAAAGGAGCTTCGCGACGGAGGACTTGGCGGCGGTATGGGCAATAAACCCATAAAGCGCATAGGCGAGCTTGAAGAAAGCTGCTACGTCTGCGACAGAATTGCATTCAACTTCGAGCATATGGTGGAGACCGCCGTGCTTCTTTGGAATACCGACGAGAATTTTCCTGCGAAATTGCAGGCACAGCCATATTTCTGTCTGCCTCATTATAAAAAGTTCTTGCAGTACGGTCAAAACCGTCTCCAAAAGAAAAAAATGCAGGAATTTGCCAAGCAGGTAGAAGCGATCGAAGAGAAATATCTGGAGGAGCTGAAGGACGACGTCAGCTGGTTCTGCAAAAAGTTCGATTACCGCTACGACGAGGAGCCTTGGTATAATTCCAAGGATTCTGTCGAGCGTTCAATGAAATTTTTGCGCTCGGATATACATAAAAACGGAAAATAAGAAAGGAATGCCACGCGAAGTATTCGCAACGGCGCATATAATAAATAATGATAGATTTACTCGATCTGCATAAGCAGTTTATCTTGACCCACTTAAAAGAAGGCGACGTATGCGTGGACTTTACCATGGGCAACGGACACGATACCGAATTTTTGTCAAAGACCGTGGGCGAAAAGGGACACGTCTATGCCTTCGATATTCAACAGTCTGCGGTTGATTCCACCGCAAAGAATCTCAAGGCGGCAAATTGCCCCGAGAATTATACCCTTATCTGCGATTCTCACCATAACGTGAAAAATTACGTCAAGGAGCCTATCAAGGCGGGAATGTTTAACCTCGGCTGGCTCCCGGGCGGTGATAAGACCATAACCACCATGCGCGAGACCACAATGCCCGCGGTTGAGGCGGCGATCGAGCTTCTCGATAAGGACGGCATACTTAATATCGCAGTCTACCCGGGACACCCCGAGGGCGACCTCGAAGGCAAAATGCTTGAAGAATATTTTGAGAGCCTTAGCCGTTTTAAGGTTTGCGTAACGAAAGTAAAAATAATAAACAGCGCGACCTCACCCTATTTCTTTATGATAGAGACCAAGGCGTAATTAATTCGGAGGAAGAATGAAAAACAGAATTATATCTCTCGTGCTAGCCATAGCAAGCCTTGTTTTGCTTATGTCACTTACTGCGTGCGAGGAAGATCCGAATGATGAATGGAAGAATGATATGTATCTCTTTTTAGTTAATAAAACAAATCCTGTGGGTGCCAATTATATTCCCGATAATCTCGTAGACTTGGACAAAAAATACGTCTCCGAGCATAAAACAGAAACAATACAGCTTGAAAAAACTACCGCTGAGGCTGTGTGCCTTATGATCGATGCTATGAGAGCCGAGGGTATTGATAATGTAAGTATAACCAGTGCCTTTAGAACGTATCAGTATCAAGAAAAGTTATTTAATAAGTATTTTGCTCAAGAAAAGGCAGATCATCCAACCTGGAGTGATGCCGAGGCAAAGGACTTTGTTTTAACGTATTCGGCATATCCGGGTACAAGTGAGCATCAAACCGGGCTTTGCGTTGATCTTTGGACTACGGATATGGAGCCCGACCTCTATAACTACGGCAGCGATACTCCCAATAATCCTTGGGATAAAGGCTTCGCCGAGACCGATGCCTTCGTATGGCTTCAGAATAATGCCCATAAATACGGCTTTATTCTCCGTTTCCCCGACAAGCCCAAGACCGAAATAACAGGCTATAATTACGAGTCCTGGCATTACCGCTACGTCGGTGTAGAGCATGCAACCAAGATCTACGAGCAGAAGATCTGTCTTGAAGAATACCTTGCGGATTAAGAGTTCAAATTTTGATTTGGCGGGGAGGGGGGGGAGGCGCGTTGGAGAAACTTTTTGAAAAAAGTTTCTCGAGCTCTTCAAAAACTTCCCCAAAAAATGGTTGGAAGTGTAGCCATTTCATCTTATGAAATCGTGAGGATTTTTATCAAAGCCTCACTGCTATCGTGTTGCGAGCAAGTATCAAATTGCTTGTAAATAAAGAGTTTATAATGCATTAGAAACACGATAGAAGATAAACTCTGATTAAAATATCCACGGTCTCAAAAGACTTTATTGGTGAAATTTGATCCTTTTTCAGGGAAGTTTTTTGACACACTTTTTTCCAAAAAAGTGTGCCGCCGGAGGCACCGCGTTCTCCCCGCTAAATTGCAATTCATCTCGCAAATTTATCCAAAAACCTCCGCCGCCGCGACGATCTTCAACATATCCTCGTCGACCCTATCTCTGCCGTAGGCATCAAAAAATCTGTCTCTGAATTCATCCGTTCCAATATTGAAATTCAGAGTCCATGCGCCCCAGAAAAGATCGACGTGTCGATCTCCCACACCACCGTTTCCAAGGTCGATAAAACCGCTGAAATTCCAATTATCCAGCATAATATTCGGCAAACAATAGTCGCCGTGAAGCAAAGTATCGGATTTAAGAAGATGCCTCCCCTCCCGCAAGACCCGCCAAGCCCCCTCGGGGGTGCTTTTTTCATCAAAATAGGCAACGTCATATTGCCCGTTATGATAATTCTTTTCTGCCGTCGCAAGATAATTTTCAGTGTGATTCAAAATCGGACAATCCGCAAAATCGGTCTCGTGAAGCTCGCGCAATTTTGTGGCAAGCAGATCGCAGAGCCGCTTGGGGTCGGCAAGATAATCCGCGTGGGTACAATCTTCACCCGGAACACGGGAAGTCAAGAGCCAATCGCGCTCACCGCAAAGGTATTTCACCACCTCGGGTGCTCCAATCCCCTTTCGGAAGAAATAATCGTCCATCAAGGCTTCTTTTTTTAGACTTCCCCCAGCCGCGGTTTTGAGATAAAGCCCTCCATCCACGTCGAGGAAATAGACCCTCGCCTCGGGAGAACAGCTACTGTCAAAGACCGCCGCACGCTCTAAAAAGCTGTGAAATTCCTCGGGAAAATCCTTAAAATTTATGTTAACTCTTGTTCTTTTCATTTAATAAATTACATTTCACGTTTTGAAAGATATACCGAGAAGTTTTTCACGAGGCAAGGCGCACCGGAAAAAGCAAGGCGAAGGCATAGTTACCTATGTCGAGCCGCTTTCGAGGAGCAACGAAGCATCGTGGAAAAATTAGAAGGTATATCAGAATTCGGTAAAGAACGCTCTTTCAAGATTAGCCGTGTTGGGCTTGTGAAGCGAGATCATTCTCTTGCCCTCAAAAGTAGTAAAGATCATAGCGTGACCGCCGTCAAAGTCAAAGCGACTGCCGCCGTGACGCCATTCACCAAGGAGAGAATCCGCCTCCGCTTCAAGCACAAGATATCTGCCCTTGTAGAAGCTTGACCAGATCATCTTCACCTTTCCGTCCTCGCTCCAAAGGAATGGACCGTCGGTAACGTATGTACCTCTGCCTGCGTGAAGCTCGCTGACGTCGGGGTTATCGCTTGCTCTGAAGAGCATCTTAGGCTCGCCTGCGGGAGCGGACAGGTCGGCTGTCAGAGGCATTGCCCAGATCTCACCGTTCTTTACCTGCACCCACTCGTGGCAGAATACCATATAAGGCTGACCGTTCTCCACGTAAAGCGTTCCGTCAAGACACTCCCAATCTCTGGGGGTTACGGGCTCCTCGGTCAAAGGCTTAAAGCTTCCGTTGGGTGTATCGCAAACGAATATCTGCGTGCCGCGGCACTTGCCCTCTGCCTTGCAGCTGCCGAATAAATAGTATTTTCCGTTATACTTGTGCATCTCTGCCGCCCAAAAATCTCTGTCTGCCCAGAAATTCTCTTTTTCAGCGTCAAACAGCACGAAGGGACCCTCAAAATTTTCAAAATCATAGGTCTTGTAGCAAGAAAAATTGCATTTCGCCGCCAAAGTGCCGGGAAGGACCGAGGTGGTACCGTACATATAGTAACAGCCCTCCTCCTTATCGGCGTAAATAAAAGGGTCTCTGATTCTTATTTCTTCTCTTTTTAACATGATCTTTCTCCTTGGTGTTTTAGAATTTTTATTTGTGAATTTCAAATTTTGATTTGTCGGTCTGTTGTAAAACTAAATGGGGCATCCTCACCCACCGCTTCGCGGTCCCCCCTCCCCTGCCTTGGGGAGGGCTAACGCAAAGCGGAAACGATAACAATTTTGTAGCCGTGATAAGGCTTTTCGGCTACAGACAAGGATGCGCCGCAGGTAAACCTAAGCCTTCCCCAAGGCAGGGGAAGGGGGACCACGAAGTGGTGGATGAGGATGCACCTTTTAAATAGACAACATCCTTATAAATTGCAATTTATCTCTTAAAGTCTTATTACGGCTTCGCCGTCTTTATAATCTATTCTATCTCCCTCATCGTTGAGGCTGTCCTGATAATCAAGGAACGCCTTTGCCGAGGCAAATTGTGGCTTAAAGTCAGCAACTATTTGCTTTGCTCTCTCGCCGCCGTTTTGAAGCAAAAGTGTCAGCATAGTGATCTGCCACTTCGCGTTCTTGACGCAAGCCACCTCGGGATCAACGATATAATAATCGTTTCCGTGGCTTGTTCCCTTCGCTCCCCCCGCATAGGGATGAACTACGGGCATAATGCAGGAAAGGTCACCCATATCGGTGCTTCCCGTGCTCCAAGGTGTGTCAATGGGCAGATCGGCTTCGGGATCGATCAGCTTCATCGCCTCAGCCGCCACCTTCTTCATTTCGACGTCATTTATATGCGGCGAATAACCCGGCATATCGATGATCTCGATGTTAGTGCCTATGGAGAGCGCCGCTCCGATGAGCGCGCGGTTGATCTTCTTGTTCTCTCGCACTATCGCCTCAAAGCTTGCGCCCCTGACGTAGCTTTCGATCACTGCCGTCTCGGGAATAGCGTTTACCATATCGCCGCCATGGGTAATGATCGGATGGAATCTTATCATATCCGCCTCTCTGAAAGTCTCGCGGAGAGAATTTGCCGCATTTAAGCCACAAGAAGCGGCATAAAGTGCGTTGATTCCTCCCGAAGGATTTCCGCCCGCGTGAGCCGCTTTTCCTTTATAAATAATACTCTTGGCAACACAACCAACGTGATCTGCTCCCACCGAAAAGCCGCGGGCTGTATGCACCATAAACGCCAAATCAACACCGTCGAAATATCCTCGGCTCAAGAATTCGCTCTTACCACCAAGATATTTTATTTTGCCCTCTGCGCGCAGATTTTTTCTGTATTCTATTTCAAGTAGCTCCTCGGCAGGCACAGCGCAAAGGCGGATTCTGCCGCAAAGAGAGTCAAGAATCCCATCCTCCGTCAAAGCCGCCGCGATACCCAAGAGAGTCGCCGCCTGCGCGTTATGTCCGCAGGAATGTACCGCTCCCGTCACGGGATCGCTTTCGGGATGCGCGGGACAAATGACAGAATCAAGCTCACCGAGGATCAGCACCTCGGGACCCTCTCTACCCGTATCTATCACTGTGTAAAAGCCCGTGATCCCCTCGGCATAGGTCAATTTGTAACCCAACTCTTCAAATTTTTCCGCAAGATACTTGCTGGTCTTGATTTCCTTGTATCCCGTCTCGGGGTTCTTCCATATATATCTCTCTGCCTCAAGTATCAATTCTCTGTGCTTTTCTACTGCATTTAATATTTTTTCCATATAAATCTCCATTCCGCCGCCGAGCGGCGGCACAAACAGTAATCGATGAATTTTGCCGCAAGGCGAAATTCGCGCGTGAAAAAGATCGTTTCACTACAAGAAGAAAATAACTTTCACGCTATTCTTCCTCACAAAATTTTCCTTATGTAAGATGTTTTCCAATACTCGTACAATTTATACGAATTACTGCAAATGCATATCGTTTTCAATCTTCAGTTCGCCAAGATGCTCGTCATAGCTGTACTTGACTATCTTAAACTCACCACCGTCATAAATCACCTCGGTGATCGAGCTGTTGGTCGCAGGGGGTGTTTCGTGCATTTTCTCAAGGGGCAGACCCATCCAAGCCGAAATAAGCGTAATAAGCACGCCGCCGTGAGTAGCCACGAATACCGTTTTGCCGTCATTCTCTTCGGCTATTTTCTTCATTCCCTCAAGGGCTCTCGCCTGAAGCTCCGCTAAGGACTCTCCGCCCGTACATCTCGCCAGACCGATGGTGGTCTTGTATATCTGATAATCATCGTGATAAAGCTCGTCGATCTCGGGCATAAGCTTGTTCTCCCAAAGTCCGCCGTATATCTCCTTGATAAGCGGCTCCTTGATCACGGGAATTCCAAGCTTTTCGGAAAGCGGGATCGCCGTGCTCATAGCGCGCTTTAAGTCACTTGAATAAATTGCGTCGATCTTGTATGTCTCGGCAACGTACTCTGCGGTTCTTGCCGCCTGACGAAGACCGAGATCGGTCAGGGTAACGTCAACCTGACCCGTGTACATCCTCGTTTTGTTGTACTCGCTGTAGCCGTGTCTTGTAATAATCAAATGTGTCATATATTTCTTATCCTGCCTTTTATTTTCTCCGCAAAGCTTGTGGGAATTCTTAAATTTCCGTATCCTACGCCGAAAGCCACGTCGGGCTTGGTCGAGCCGTGAAAATCGCTGCCGCCACTTTCCAAAAGCTCAAATTCCCGAGCCAGAGAACGCGCTATTGCCGTCTGCTCCTCCGAAAAGGTGGTATATACCGTCTCCATACCGCAAAGTCCGTACTGCTTTGCCTCAGATAGAAATTCCCGAAGCTCATCCTCTTTAAAATGCAAAAAAGGATGTGCTAAAACCGATACCGCGCCAATCTTTTCGATATATTCTATCATCTCAAAAACGTTGGGATACTTTCGCTCTCTGAAATACTTCCCGTCCTTTCGAAGCAACGTGGCAAATGCCTCCTTTACGGAGGAACAGTACCCCTTTTCCACAAGCTCTGCCGCAATATGAGCGCGGTTGACGTAACCGTTGCCGCTCTTCTCCCAAATAACGTCGTAATCGATAAGATATCCGTCGGCATAGAGCGCGCCGATCATTTCTCTGTTTGAGCTTTCACGGCTTTTCAGATATTCCTCCATCATCTCTTCGATCTCGCCGAAATATTTTTCATTTACACCGAGAGCGATAAGATGAAGCTCGCGCGAGCGATAGTCCACCGAGAATTCAATGCCTCCTATGGCATCCACTCCGGATTTCTCCGCCGCCGATAAAAATTCCGGTATTCCCTTTACCGTATTGTGGTCGGTAAGCGCAACCGTGACTATTCCCTTTTCCTTCGCCATATCAATGAGAGCCTGCGGAGGATTTGTTCCGTCGGAATAGTAAGAATGAAGATGCAGGTCGCAGCAGACGTCAAACTCTGTTTTCATCAAAGAAGCACCTCTTTGTTGGTTCCGTAGAAGATATCGTCACGTCCCGACATCATTTTGCAGAACTCTTCCATTCTCTCCCAATCGCCGTCTCTGATGTCAAACTCATAGGCATGACCCCAAACGTAAAGGATCTGAGGAGTATCGGCTTCAGTCTCAAGGAATTTTTGACCCAATTCAAACATCTTGTCAAATTCTCCGAAATGATAGACCGTGGGCTTGAATTTATAGAGATCGTCCTGAATATCAAAGCTGTGATTTGAAATGATGGTTCGGCTGTATTTTACCCCCGTATTCTCGCGAATGATATTCGCTACACGGTCATCGTGATTCTGACCGCCGCAGGGATATGCCATTCCCACAACCTCGTAGCCGCAAAGCTCGGAGAGCTTAATTCTATCATCCTCGACCTGGCGGACGATCTCCTTATCATCCTCTATTTGGGGAAGCAGAGGGTGAGTCAGCGTGTGGACCGCAACCTCGTGACCGTCATAAATATGGCGCACGTCGGCGGAAAACACCTTGTGATGACCTACCGTTCTACCTAAAATAGTAAGAGTATCCTCTCTTCTGCCAAGGAGATCGGAGTTGAGATTGAAGGTGCCCTTCAGTCCGTATTTGTTGAATAATTCTATAAGTCTTATATCCTGCTCGACTCCGTCGTCGTAGCTAAAGGTCAGAGCCTTCATTTTTCCGTTAAACATAGTTATTTCTCCTTAATATCCAATGGTTTTATCATCATATTTTTCGGGGACGAAGTTCTCAAGCTTGACGGCTTTGGCATCAATATCAAGCTCAGAGCAGATCACCGACAGCACTCTGTCGCCGATCAGCTTAGTTCCCTCGGGGGTGTAGAAATGAGTGGGGTCGCCCGCGCGTATTTCAAGAGGCGCGTTTTTCGTCAGCGTGTAAAGGTCGTTTATAACACATCCCGTACCCTCCAACGCCTCGACGGCTATTTTATTGTACTGCTCAATGGTTGCGTTGTGCCTTTTTCTATCCCAGCCGTATTTTTCCTCAATGACCGAAGTACTGGTAGCAAAAACTTGCTTTGCCTTTGGGAAAAGTATCTTTATCTGTCTCTCGATCTTGCCGATAGTCTCGCCGTACTGCCGCGGATTGGATATTGGTGCTTCTCCGTACATCTCAAGCACATCCCAAAGCCCCGTGTTCCAATGGACGAGATCGATATCCTCGCCCCACTTATTCTCTGATTTCCAATCCGAAAGATAGCGCAGAGTATATTCCGAAAATCTCGCACTGTCATCAGGATAATAAACCTCGGCAACTCCCTCAAGAGCATCCTTTACATATTTATCATAACCGAGACGTATCGAGTCTCCGATCAATATTATCTTTTTCATATTTTCAGCCCTCTTCAAACATAGCCACAAGCCTTCTCGCCGCATCAGCCATATTTTTAATGCCCACTTCAATATTTTCGGCATTGAATGCATGCAGATATGTATCTGCCTCAAGAGTCATTTCGCCCTTGTAGTCTACCTCGCGCAGAGCCTTGACGACCTCAACCCAATCGATGCTTCCAGCAAAGGGAATGCGATGCCAGTCGCGCTTGCAGTCGTTATCGTGAATATGAAGCGCGCCCAAGCGAGAGCCGATGGCGCGTATCATCTGAGGCGCGCTTGTTTCAAGCCCCCACATTTCGGCGTGACCGATATCAAGGCAAGCGGTGAAAAATTCATCGTTCACCGCATCAAGGTGCGCCACGAAATCATCGTGGTGGGAGCAAGCGGCGCGAGATGCCTGATCAAGTCCGTTTTCGCGCGTCCAGTTCCACATGTTCTCGGTTGCGATCTTCACTCCGTGTTCCTTGGCAAAAGGCAAAAGCTCGAAATAAAATTCTGCGTTTCTCTCTGCATCCCAGTTATTTACGGGATGAATAACACATATTTTACCACCCGCCTCGGCGGTGCATTCGATAGCGCGCTTAAGATATTTTTTGACCTCGGGCTTGTCGGTGGGAAAGGGAGCGTGAGACTGATTGCATTCCATACCGTAACTTTCGCCTATCTTGCGAAGCTCTCTGGCAAAGGCGAGATAATTCGCGCACTTTAAGGGATGATCCTTCTCTACCGGGCAATTTTTTCCCCAATCCCAGCGGCACATTTCAAACATTGAAAAATCCCAACAATCGAAGCCTGCTTTACCGTAAAGCTCAATAGCCTTCGCTTCTCCAACTATTTTCGCAGCACTGTTTATTTCGGTTGAAATTTTCATTGCAAAATCCTCACAATCGATTTATATAGTTTTCACAAACCGACAAATTCCGTCGGTAATATATTCTATATTTTCATTCTTGGCAACCGTATCAAAGGCGGTATGTATCCTCGGGGTGTATAAAAGTCCGCTCTTCGCCCGCTTGCTTGCCATACATCCTACACCACAAGGGAAATTCTTGTAATCCGAATTTGACTCCGAGCCCTTCATCGGATAAAAATGAGTCTCAAAGCCGCTCTCTGCGGTAAATATATCCTTGAGAGTCGAATATTCAGCCTTATTTTCGGCTGCCTTCATAGCGATAAAGATAATATTCTCGCCGTTGCCCACACAGTCGAAATTAACAAGGAATTTATCCTTCATTTCTGCCTTGTGATCACAAAAATATGCCTTCGAGCCCTTCTTTCCCTTTTCCTCATTGTCAAAAAGAATGAAAGCAACCTTTTCTCTCTCGGATTCGTCAAGCCTGTCGATAATCGACAAAACCGTCGCCACACCCGAGGTGTTATCGTTGTAATTGTTCTTGTTTGGAAAGCCGCGGAACATAAGAAAATAGAGCGCGTAATAAAAGACTAAAAACACACCCAAAAACGCCTCGTAGCTGCCCAGTGCCACCTGACCGATAAGATAACCGCCGCCAAGAGAGACCGCCAACAAAAATATTATCGGCACGAACTGATATATCCAGAAAACCACCTTGTTTCTCGGTATCATAATGTTGGGAAACAACGATGCCGCAGGAGTATCGTAATGGGCAGTAAAAACAGCCTTTGCCGCAGTCGGGTCGCCGATCACAATATTCTCGTTCTTCCCATCTGCCGTCCTCTCAACTCTCGCCTCAAATCCCTTATTCTTTGCCTCCGAGACAACAAAATCCCTGAACACCTTTTTCTGTTCCGCGTTTCGTCTTATAGGAAACTTTTTTATCAATTCTTCAAGTCTTGTCATAACCCGTCCTCTTAATTATTCAAAAATCGCGCCGCACATAGCCTTGTCAAGCAATATTTCCGCCTCGGCAATATCGCTGTCGTGGCAATCGATAAGCACGTGATTTCCCTCACCCGCCTCAAATCGGGTAATTCCCTCACCGTCAACCGTCACTCTGCCGCGCCTCGCGTCCGAGAAAACTCCGCAAGTGCCGTATATCGCGTAAAACGCCGCGATAGGATCCCAGCTGTGTCGCTTGCCGCCAACGTGAAATCTGTAAGATTCGGCGGCGGGATTTTTTAGCATTTCACCCTCTGCGGCTTCACTATACACTTTTTCAAGCATTAAACCGCCCGACATCACCCGAAGTCCCACGTCAAAGTGAGATATAAAGATCGGCACGGGACATTTTTCAAAAACCGTCTGCGCCGAAGGAATATCGGTCTTAATATTGTATTCAGCCGTAGCGTTTTCGGCAAAAAGACCGCCCATCAGCACGACGTCCTCCACCTGCGCTCTCATAAGCTCGACACCGCAAAGGGGCGAGTATTCGTCGCCCTTGCTCTCAATAAGAGATGCCAGATTGAGACAACTGCCAACCACCACAAGAGTTATCCTGCCGCCCTTATTTTCGGCAAGAGTACGGCGCATAAGACTCACCGCCCTCTCGGGTTGCTTCACACCGCCACACATAGAGCACTCGGTGGGCCTTGGCAAATATTCATTTTCGTAGTTTTCGGCAATATGCTTGCCGTATCGCTCAAGAAATTCCGCCATAGTTGGGTCACCCAAAGGTGCTCTCTCGCAAAGCCCCATGGGAACAATATTGCCATAATATCTGTTTATCGCATCGGCGCAAGCAGATGCCCAAGGGTCTCTTGTGCTGACCGTGACTGCCAAAAGCTCGGCGCGTCGGTTATTCACCGCAGAGTGAATAATAGCAAGCGCGCCCGCATCGTCGCAGTCGCCGCCAATGTCGGTGTCAAAAATTATTTTTTTCATTTCTTTTTATTTTCTTTCACAATTCAAATTTTGATTTGTCGGTGGGCATTATCCAGCGGAGAAGGCTGTTCTGTAAATCACAATTTATCAATCACTCCAAAAAGCTTTTCAGATCAACGTCCGCCATAAATATAGCCGCCGAAGACATAGTCAAATGGAAAAGCGAGGTATTCCACTTGCAATCCTTGCCCCAGCCTTCAAAGGTCGACGTCGCACCCTCGGAAAGCATCCGTCTCCAGGTGCCCTCGTGAAGAATATACCTCTTCACCTGCTCAGAATCCCCCTCACGAGTAAACTTGAAAAGCAAGGGGAAGGTAGTAAAGAATGAGGTCGCGTCCTCTCCCTTTTCCGAAAGCATTTTTCTGAAATTCGCCTCAAACTCGCCGTCGGGCACCATATCGAAGGCATAAGGGAATGCATTGCCCACAAGACTGATATGTCTGTGCTCCTCGCCGTCCACGAAAAGGTGAGCCTCCTTGTCGTAAAACGCATCTATGATCGCGTCGTATATCACCTTTTCATCGCGGTATTTTTCGATTTCCACAATCTCGCAAAGCTTATTCAACACCGAAATTGCCCTGTAATAATAAGCGTTTATGGCAATATGCGCCTCACCGCAGACCTGTCCCTCTCTGATATCCACCGCATAGCCGTCCTGATAGTTTTTAGGCCACTCAACCACGCACCAGCGGTCAAGATTATTGACGATGCCGTCCTTTTCGTAATTTCTACGGTAGAATTCAAGTACCTTTTGCATTTTCTCGATATTTCCGCGCAGATATTCCTCATCGCCGCTTGCCCTATAGTGCCAAAGCATAAGATCGGGCAAAATTAAAGGATATTCCGCGATCTCCTGCATAAAGGAGCAGGACATACAGGTCATAAGGCCCTCGCAGATAAAAGACGAAGCAAAAGCATCGTCGATCAGTTTGCGAACCATGCTGTCGTCGCCCGTCAGCACGTAATTCGTAAAGGCATCGTAGCATCCGTCACCGAGATAAAAGCCCTTTTCTCTATCGGGACAGTCCTGAATCGTCTCCTGAATGCCGTATTTTTGAGTACGAACGCAAAGCCCCCAGATCTTCTCGGCTCTCTCGTCAGAAGCAAAATCCTTCTTCAAGCTTGCCTTCAGCTCAAAGGGATAATGCCTTGCAATAAGGCAAATATCCGAAATCTGCGCGCCCTCGGTCTCTATCTCGGCATAGCGGAAAGCCTTGTAATCAAACTGATCAAGCAGGTCGTCGCCACCCGAAAGTATCCATTCCTCAAGATAGGTACAGTTGCAACGAAGATTATGACGAACACTTCCGTCCTCGTTCAGCTCCTGACCCATTTTAATAGTCAGCTTTTCTCCGTCAGCTCCCTTGGCACGCGCCGATATCACACCGACGTACATACCGCCAAAGTCAATGAGAGTTTTGTTGCCGTCAGTTTGCACCGATTGGGGCTTTATCTCCTCAAAAACAAGCATCTTCGACCGCTGCGGCACAAGAGTGTAGTCAACGAACTTATGAATGCTCGCTCTCTCCCACCCCGAATCGTCAAAATCGGGCTTATAAAAGCCGCACTCCGCCGCGCGGGAATCGTATCTCTCCATAAATTGAGTCTGATATCCCGAGATCCCCACGACAGAATACGCCGTATGCCTTCGGCAGAGAAAGCTTTCGTCTGAGGAAACGATAACCTCGCCGTCAATATCAAGATCCATAATAAGACCGTGACGATAATCTCCGCTCTGCCATACGCGGTTGATAAGTCCCTGATAATAGGTATGTATTGCGATCACGTTCTCGCCCGCGCGCAGATAAGAGCCGACCTCAATTTCATTGTAATTGTAGCAATTATGATACGCGGGAGCAGGACCTTGTGCGACAAACATCCCATTTATATAAAGCTTGTAATAATCATCCGCAGTAATGAAAACCTTTGCGCTTTCAAAAGAACCGTCCAAACCAAAGCTCTTGCGGAACAGAATATGACTGTTGCTAAGCTCATCTGGCGGCAGATCGATCTTCTCAAGCTGACGGTGGAACACGTTTCTCGGCTCTCTGGGAGCAAACGCGCCGTCGGTTATCCATTTACCAACAAAATTATGTTCTTTCATAGTTTCTCCGGTGTAAAAAGGTATTCTCATATAGTTTTGTTTTTTCGATTTTTTTACGAAATATATCGGCAAGCCGATAAGTATTCCCAGCGCGACAATAACGCCAACGCCCACGAGAACAACTGTATCCGCGTCCATATCCTCAGGCAAAAAGCCTAAAAGTAACAGCACTCCGCCACCGATAAAAAACAAGATCATATATATCGCCAGCTCGCCGAAGACCTCAAAAAAGCAACCGCCACATCCTTCGCTGTCGTTTAATTTACTCATATTACTTATATTCCTCAAGCACCTCTGCCAGCAGCTTGGGATCGTCTGTCATAATGCAGTCAACACCAAGCTCGATCAAGGTTCTCATATCGTCGGCATCGTTGATAGTCCAATACTGAACCGCGATATTTCTTCTGTGAGCCCTCTTAACCAGAGTTTTTGCCACAAGCGGCAGATCAAAGCCTACGTCGTAGGTCATAGGAATCTGCAAGCAAGCAAAGTCTCCATTGTCAAAAATGTTCACGCCAAGATACTGGGTGGCAACGAACTTCGCCGCCGTTCCCATTGGCGCGCCGCGGAGCAGGTCGGGATACTTCGCCTTCAGCTCCTCCTCGATCTCGTCATGGAAGGTGCCGACAACGATTTGATCCTTATATTCGGGATACTTCTCAAGAGTCTCATAAAGAATTTTGCAAGCCTCATATCCTCTTTCGCCCTCGTCCTTGATCTCGACGATAAATAGCAGATCGGGGTGACTCTCATAAAACTCCTCGAAAAGCTTGTCAACCGTAGCGATCTGTAAGCCGTATGCCGAGTGATCATCCACGTCGCGGTAGATAAACTCCCCATCCTTGTTCTCAAAATAGTAACCGAAATTGTATTTTTCAAGCTCGGATAGAGTCATATCCTTTATGTAATGACGGTTTGCCTTGTCCTCGCAAAGCTCCTCCACCTCATCAAGAGTCATCTCACCGTTTACGTTACAAGTCCTATCAATATAAGAGTCGTGATTGTAAACGAGATAACCGTCCTTTGTCAGATAAAGATCGCTTTCAATTATATCAACCTTGAAAGTCTTCACCGCCTCGCGGAAGGCAAGCATGGTGTTCTCGGGATTGCTGACACCGCCGCCTCTGTGCGCCGCGATCATAGGAAGAGAACCCTTTTCAACAATAAAAGGATTGCTCTCCACGTTCTTCTTCGGAGGGATAACGTTAATTACCGTCCAGAACACAACAAGGGCTGCTACAATAATTCCAATGATCTTTAAAGCTTTAAACTTTTTCATAATTTTAATTCCTTTCAAACATCAAGATTTATCGGTCATACTCTTCATAAGTCTGAACACCTGCTCGGCAGTATTTTTTAAATTTTTATATGCGGTTTCCCTATCCATAGCCTCATCCAAGGAACAAGGTCGCCTCACTATGGGAAAAAATGCGTCGATTCCCTGCTTGTTGCACTCGCCCGCATCCTCGGTGACCGCGCCTGCAAAGGCAATGACTCTCTTTCCATGCTTTTTCGCCAGCTTTGCCACACCAATGGGAGCCTTACCCATGGCGGTTTGTCCGTCAAGCCTACCCTCGCCCGTAACTACAAGGTCGGCGCATTTGATATGCTCCTCAAGACGAGTAGCCTCCATCACAAGCTCAATTCCCGAAGTAAGCGCCGCCCCAAGGTAATATTTCAGCGCAAAGCCCATACCGCCCGCCGCGCCAACACCGGGGAAATCCTTGTCGGCATCGGCAATTACCGATCTTGTAAGAGATGCATAGCAAGAAAGCCACTGGTCCATATCGGCAATCATCTTTTCGTCAGCACCCTTTTGAGGACCGTAAACCGAACTGCACCCAAGAATACCGCAAAGCGGATTTTTCACGTCGCAAGCCACTTTGAAATCGCACTCGGCAAGACGCGGATCGACCTTGTCAAATCTTATTTTCCGAAGCAACCTCAAACCGATAGCACCGTCAGCAATAGGCTCACCATCTCCGTCAAGAAACTCAAATCCGAGAGCCGAAAGCATACCAATGCCGCCGTCGTTAGTTGCGCTGCCACCAATACCCATAATAAAATGACGGCAACCGCGCTCCATAGCGTCAAGTATCAGCTCGCCAACACCTCGCGTGGTGGTGTAAAGGGGATTTCTTTTCTCTTGCGGCACAAGAGTGATCCCCGCCGCCGCGCTCATTTCAATAATAGCGGTCTTGCTCTCTTTGATAATTCCGTACTCGGCAACTATCTTGTCACACATAGGACCCATGACCGTTGCTCGGCAAAGCTCACCGCCCGTAGCCGATACTATCGCCGAGACCGTACCCTCGCCGCCGTCGGCTATAGGACTTATTACGACCTCAGCATCGGGATAAACCGTCCGTATTCCCTCCGCCACAGCCCGCCCCGACTCAAAGGTCGTCAGACTGCCCTTGAATGAATCTATTGCAATTACTGTTTTCATATAAACCTCACATTCACCCTTTCGACCCCGTCGAGCCTCGACTTCAACCTCTCGATATACCTATCCGATACCTTGAATTTAACGTCAAACAGCGAAGGAAAGACCAATGCCGCGTGGTTCAGATTAAAATCATCAAGAATAAACTCATAAGGCTTCTCGCCTCGAGCCTTGATCTCACCGCGAATGCTCTCTTTTGATATAAACAGATCAAATCGTATGATCTCGTCTCGCCTGAATGTCCTTAGCTCCTGATATCCGACCACGGTAACTCTCTTTTGCGAAATTTTGATCCCGTAGCAGAAATAGAATCCGAATGCCACAGCCATACTGCCAAAGAAGATAATTCCAACAACCACAAGCAGAGGCTCGCCCATAATACCCACTACAAAAAGCCAAGCCACAAGAGGCACGAATATCACCAAAAGCAACTTAATAAGCCACGGCAAGCGGTAAAGACCTCTTATTTTAATCGTTTTCATTTCTTCCCCTCTTAAGCTTTCTTTCAAACTGCCCCATCCTCAAAATCTTCTCCAAAAGATTCCTCTCTGTATAAAAATAGTGATTTGAAGCCTCATACCCTATCCTCGCGTCACTTCTCATAAGCGATAAAAGCTTTTCCGCGTTTGCCTTTTCCTCACGCAAGCATGCCGCCATTCCCACGCGGTCACCCTTGCGCTTGTAAAGAGCAAATTTCGTTTGAAGTATATCGCTCAAATAATGGCAATATACCACGTTGGCATAGCGCAAAAGCTCGTCTGTTTTTTTGCTTTTCTTCGCCGTCTCCAAAAGCTCGATTCCCTCTTGCCAAAAGTAACGCAAAACGTCCATTTGCGAAAGATATACCTCGACTCCATAAGGGGATACCCAGCTTTCTATATCATCGTAAGCAAAGCATACCATCGTTGAGCCCTTCTCCTCGGGCTCTATATCCCAAAGGTTTGCTGGACCCAGCGTGTGCGGTGAGAGATAAAGTGCCGTGACACTAAAGGGATAATTTCTGAAAGCTTTACAAAGCATATCTATTGCAGCCCTCACCCTTTCGTCACCAAAGCTCTTTTCGTACCAAGCCTCAAGCTCGAACTTTTCATCAAAGCAGCAGGCAAGAGAGACCGACGGCGAAGGATAACCTCCCTGTGTCCAAGTAAGAAAAAGATCGTCAACACCCAGCTCGTGAAGATTCTTTATATGCTCGGCAACCAGATCGAACACGGGAATATAAGGCACCGCCGCGCACTCCCAGCTATTGCTCGCCTGGATCTTTCCGTAGACCCTGTGACCGCACTCACGCGCTTTTTTGATAATTTTCCGAGTAATCTCCGACGGTCCCGGGTTTGATATCGAATAATCAATAACCTTATTCTTAACTCCGCCCTTTTCAATGTCAAGATCATACTCGCTGACGCACATCACCGAAATATCCTTGTCAAGCAGCTCTATTCCGCGCCATATCTGCTCCTCGGTCCACTCCATATAGGGCGACCAGCCCCAAAGGTTTGCAATCAGCTCGCCGCGGCAGCCCGAGTCACGCATCGCGCGCATAAAAATGTTGTTGACCTCAGCCGCACTCTCCTCCGCAGGAATATCCTTGCAATAAGGGCACTCGGTATGCGGCAAAAAATTGCAATGCGTGGGGTTTTCACTCATAGTAATAGTGAAAATTCCCCCAAGGTCGGGAACGCTCTCACAAAGATCTCTCACCGCACGGTAAAGATAATCCTTTACCTCACCGTGTGAAAGGCAAAGCGTTCTCTTTTCCGTCCAACCGATAAGCTCTTCATACTTACCGTCAACACCGCAAGGCAAAGCCCTGGGCTCGTTCATATATAAGTAAACGGAAATTCCGTAATTCTTACAACGCTCGATAATTTTGCGAAGGTTTTCTCTCCTCTTCTCATATCCCTCCGAAAGCGAGGGCATAAAGGGATAATATGAAAGCGACGAAAGCAGACCGTGAAGCCAAATTCCATTAACTCCGCACTCTCTGTATCTTTCAAGCAGACTCTCAGGCAAAGTATCGGCGCAATCACTTGAAAAGGCATCTCCGCAGGGCGACAAATACCCGTGAACTATCCGTTTTCCCCTCGCCACTACCACGTTTTCCGCGACAGAAACGTCACTTTCAAAGAAATCAAAGGGCTTTGCCACTACATCACGCGAAAGCTCCGCGATCTGGGTAGCCAGCTCCTCTGTCTTTTTCAACTGTTCTTCTGTAAGTGGCGAATAAACGACCTTTTCACACTCAGGCTTGAAATTACCCAACTTCACACCAAGAAAATCATCGTTCACAAGAATAAAATCAAGCTTCTCCGTATCAATCCCCAAAAGATCTGCCAACTGCTCATAAGGCAATAAAAACCAGTTGTTGCGAATTATCGTTATGTAACCTCTCGCCTCAAAATCCGCGCTGAAGTCATGATCGGGCAGAGACAGCCTTTCAGCCTCGCGCCTGACAGTCTCGCAATCGCAACCCAGCACCTCGGCTATCCTCTCGACCTTAATGTACCCAAAATTTCTGAAAATTACAGTCTGCCACACCGTAGGCAGAGTCAAAGACGACATCTTAACTTTTTTTACCTCGGGTAGCATAGAAGACCTCCTTTATATTTTCAAACCTTCCTCTTGAAGTTACCAAACACCTCGTTTACCTTTTCAAAACTCGCAAAGGTATCGGGGTATTTCTTAATAATCTTCATCATCTCGCCGATCTGTCGCTTGTTGATAATGCAGACCAGCATATATTTTTCGCTGTCGGTGTACATTCCCTGCACCTTCATAGATGTAACACCGTGCTTCAGCTTTTTCATAAGCTCGTCGCCGATCTCCTCGGGATGGGGGGTAATGATTTCAAACTTATATCCGTCCTTAATACCGCCAAGACCGTGATCGACCACCACGTTGGCGATAAAGAGGTTAAGCAGGGTACACATCACGGGAGTCACCTTCATTCCGTAGACGAAAAAGGCTATAAATACCACGCTTGCATCCATCACAAATGAAACGAACGCAACGTTAAGATCGGGCTTAGCCCTCTTTATCAGCGCAGAAATGCCATATGTACCTCCGCTTGCACCGAAATGACGGAGCATCAGCGAAAAGCCAAAGCCAGAAATAACGCCCGTGGCAATAGCCGCAAAGATCACGTTGAAATCTTCGCCGTTGTTGGCAAGACAATAAGGTCTTAGTCCCACAAACTCATAAAGCTTCGGCAAAAAGGATTGGACAAGCAGATAAAGGCTCAGATAAAGTCCCAGCCTTTTGTTTATCAGCGCGCTGACAAGCACGAATATAGGCAGATTGAACGCCACCATAAGCAGTGACCAGTCAAGCTGAT
Source organism: Eubacteriales bacterium (assembly GCA_045612105.1). Classification (GTDB taxonomy): domain Bacteria; phylum Bacillota; class Clostridia; order Oscillospirales; family CAG-272; genus SVTX01. Next base: position 10,547 of record JAZKYL010000011.1, on the reverse strand, counting down.
ATCCCGACAAATGATACGTAATCGTCGCAAGACCGCCCACGCCGCCGGGCGCAAATCCGTTGCTGTTCTGGAAGAAAAAGTATGCAGTTCCCACAACCGTTCCCGCCGCCAAAACAAACAGCAGGTCAATAAAAATATCCTTCGCGCTAAAACTTTTTTTCATAATGTTAATATTCCTTGTAGCTTTTTATATAGAATGCTTTTCCATAGTTTTGGTCATATACTGTATTCCGTTCGCTCGCAACGATTTTTTCAGCCTTTCATCCTTAAATACCGTTCCGTCGTCAAAAAAACTGATCAATGCTTCACCTGTTAATCCATAAAAAATTACCCTATAAGAGGTTGTCATTCCTCTGGTCCCCCAAGTTATCTTGGTTATTAGCTCAACCTTTTTTATCTCTTCAACCCTTGCAAACTGATTTCTCTTAAAAGCCTTGTAATAGCCGTAAACCCCGTCGCAGTAGGTCATTTTTTCATACAAGCATATATAAAGACCAACCAGCGCCGCCGCCATGATCAACGAAAGGAGCAGAGTCCAGCCCACGATGTCGCCGTCCTCAACCAGCTTAACGAAGTCTTCCTTTTGGCTCCACATGCAGACAAGCCCGATAAGACAAGCCACCGCCACCGCAAGGCAACCGTAGGTACACCACGCGGGAGATTTTATTACAAAAGGCTCCGCCTTTGCCACGTTTCTGTCTGATTTTTGAAGCTTTTTCTTCTTTTTTTCCATTTTTCCGTCCTTAAAAACAATTAATCCAACTCACTGAAATCAAAAACGTACCCGTCGGCTGCCGCCTTGAATTCGTCCACGTATTCCGCGCTCGACTGGTCAAATATGCCAACCGAAACCATCCCCGCGACCTTTGCGGTCTTGACGGCATTGATATTGTCGTCAACGAAAATGACCTCGCCAACTCCTTTGCCAAGCCGCTCCGCCGCCATTCTGTATATCTCGGGGTTCGCCTTGGTAGTGCCGAAATCGTCGCACGACCAGACCTTGTCGAAAAGCTCCCAAAGTCCAAGCCTCTTAAGGCAAGGATCAAGCGCCAAATGAGGGCTTGCGGTCAGCACGTTCAAGGAATACCCCTTATTTTTCATCTCCCGCAGAGTCTCGGCAACGCCGATTTTTGCAGGGACGTTGTTTTCATATTCAAATCGAGCGTAGGTGTTCATGATCTCTATCATCTCGTCCACGCTCTCCCTGACCCCAAGGGTGCGGAAATATTCCGCAGTACCTCGGTAGCCGAGAGGCGTGATTATCTTCAAAATATCCTCGCCGTACGCAATGCCGCGCTCGTCAAGTATCTTTATCATAACCGCGCCGTATATCGGCATCGAATCCACAAGTGTTCCGTCGAAATCAAATAAATATGTCTTTTTACTCATAATTCTCACCAAATAAAGGGTAGCAGCCTGTATTTCACTTTTTTCTTGTACTCCGAGTAGCCGTCAAGTCCATCCGTCAGCACCTTTTCCTCGTTTAGTATGCGCACAACGATCACCACGGGATAGAGCGCAAAGGGGATAAGCCCCCAGAATGACTGAAGTATCAAGGGCATGGGCAGAAACATCAGTAGAGTCGCAAAATACATCGGGTGGCGCACCACACCGTAAAGCCCCGTGTCGATCACCTTTTGCCCCTCTTGCACCTCAACCGTGCGAGAAAGATAGGCATTTTCCCGCATGACCTCGGCGTAAAGAGCGTAACCAATCAGAAAAAACACCGCCGCCGAGATAGTCACCCAAAGAGGCACGGTTGACCATGAAAACCTGAAATCAAAAGCCGAGATCAGAAATCCACCGAGAAACGCCAAGCCCGAAAGTGCCACAACTCCCCTCTGTGTCGCCTCTTTTTCCTTGTTTTGAAGCCGCTTTTCAAGCAGCGCAGGCGCTTTTGCGAGCATGACCGCGCCCATTATCAGCATCGGCAAGAAAAGCACTCCTAAAAATAACCACGCGCCGAAATAATTAAAGGTCCCCGCGGACAGAAACAGCAAAAGCCCTATGAGAACTATGCCGAATATTAATTTTGTAAGTCCACTTAATAATAGCTTCATAGCGGCTCCTTTCCGGTTATGGTTTAGTCAGACAAACCACACTTTCAACGTGTCCTGTTCCCGGGAAAAGATCCACGGGCGTAACCTCTCCGATAGAATATCCTTTATCGACAAACCACTTACAATCCCTCGCCAGCGTATCGGGATTACAGGAGACGTAAACTATCTTCCTAACCCCAAGGGAATCAAGGTAATTAACCAATTCCTCGGTCGTTCCCTTTCTGGGCGGGTCGATTATCACCACGTCGGGGCAAAACTCACCGAGCTCGTCCTTTGCAGTCGCCAAAAGTCCTCTTGTATCGGAAGCATCGCCGCAGAAGAAATAGGCATTTTCGACTCCGTTCAGCTTCGCATTTTCCTTAGCGCACTCCACCGCTTCGTCCACGATCTCAACTCCAACTATCCGCGCGGCATCCTTCGCCATGGAAAGCCCAATAGTTCCCGCGCCGCAATAGAGGTCGGCAACTGTCTCTTTGCCGGTAAGTCCCGCTCTTTCTCGCGCCAGACCGTAGAGCATCTCTGCTCCGTCACGGTTGACCTGATAAAAGGAGCCCGCCGAGATCTTAAACTGCAGACCGCAGAGCTCGTCGATTATATAGTCAACTCCCCCGATGCAAAGAAATCTCTCACCGAGGATAACGTTAGTATTCTTCTTGTTAATATTTACCATAACCGAGGTCACCGAGGAAAATTTTTCCACAACCTCGGCGGCAAATTTCTCGGCATAAGGCAGCTTGTCCGCATTGATAACAAGGCAGACCATTATCTGCTCCGTCTTCTCGGCAATTCGGAGATAGATGTGGCGCAAAACGCCTCTACCCTTCTCCTCGTCGTAAGCTCTTATCTTATTTCTCTCGGCAAAATCGGTAACAAACGCCACTATTTCACCGAAAACCTCGGGCTGAAGCAGACAGTTGTCGCAAGGGATAAGATCGTGAGTCTTCGCCGCGAAAAATCCCGCCTTGACTCTGCCTCCAACCTCTCTTACCGGGTACTGACCTTTGTTTCTGTAACCCGTGACGCGCTCGGTGTGCGCCGTGTCAAGCACTCTCACCTCGGGCAAACCCACCTTTTTGAAGGCAAACTTCACGTAATCCCGCTTCAAAATAAGCTCGTGCTCATATTTTATATTTCTGTAGACACAGCCGCCGCAGGAATTGGGAGCGGCGCAATCCTCTCTTCTCAAGCCCTCCCCGTCAACGCGATAGGGCGAGCTTACAAGTATCTTTTCAAGCCTGCCGACGAGAAAGCTGGACGACACCTTAATGATCTTCGCCATCACTCGGTCACCCGTGACCGCGCCCTTGACGAAGACCGCAACACCGTCCTCAGTCCTTCCCACGCCGCAACCCAAATTATTCAGGTCGACTATATCAAGCTCCAATATATCGTTTTTCTTTATGTTCACAATAATATCCTTATCCACAATTATCTTAATGGCGATCTCCTCATCCACCACTTCGTGGTCCCCCTTCTCCGCTGGAGAAGGCCATTACACGTAGAATTCTTTCATATCGTCAAGCCTGAGACAACCAATTGTGCCGCCTCTTGCCTCGCCGCAGTCAATGGCAATACTTCCGTTGCCGTAGAAGATCTTTCCGTCGCCGCCGTTATCCTCAGTGGTGGGAACGTGACCCACAATAATAGTCACGTCGTCAAAATACTTTTTAGTCAGATCCAAAGGCTCGCTGAAAAATGCTTTGGGCTTAAGGCTCTCAAGGTCAACGCCCTTTTTAAAGCCCGCAATTCCCGCGTGAACAAGAAGATACTTTTTGCCCTTTACCTCGGCTTCTTCGTAGATCGTCATATCAGTGAGGTAATCAATTATTCCCTCTTTCATTTCGCTATCCAGCGTGCGGAAAGAATCAAGAGTCTGCTGACCGCCGTTCTGAACCCACTCGGTCATCTTGGTGATGAACTTCTTGTCGGGAGTCTCGCCTGATTTCAGCATATCCTCAAAACCCGAAAGCATCTTCAGTGCCATATAATCATGCTCGCCCACGATGGGATAGACGTTATATCTGACACTGAGGTCGCCGATAAGCTCCATGCTCTCGTCACCGTAGTCAACAATGTCACCAAGGACGTACATAAGGTCGGTGTCCTTGAAATTGATAGTCTTAAGTAACTGCTTGAATTTCGTATAATTTCCGTGAAGATTTGATATTACGTATACCATATTTATGTCCTCTTTCTTTAAAATTCAATAATTTTGTTGGAAAAAACCACCTCTACCGACGCGCTCGGCAAAAGCGACTTGACCGCGGTCTCAAGAAAAGTACTGACTGGATATTCGGTGAAGAAATGACCGGCGCAGATAAGATTCATCCCAAAATCGGTTGCCGACAGTCTCTCGTGATACTTCAATTCCCCTGTAACATAGGTGTCAGCACCCACAGACGAAGCAACCTGAATGTCGTCACCGCCCGAGCCGCCAAGCAAAGCGACCCTCTTGACCTTTTTTCCACCGGGACAAACAGCAACGTGTGCCTCCCTCTCGCCATCTCCGCTTGATAGCTTTTCCTTGAGAGCTTTGGCAAAATCAAGCACGTCCATCTCGAAGGGCAATTCACCCACACGGACTATCTTTTCGTCACCAACTATCTCGACCTTTTCAAGTCCGATAACTCCCGCCAAAATATCGTTAACTCCGCCCTCCAACGCGTCAAGTCGCGTATGAAACGACATCGTGGCGACGTTATTCTTCGCAAGCTTCACCGCCCTCGCGCCGTCGAAGGTCAGAGCGTTTATATTACCAAGCCCACCAAAAAACAGCGGATGATGGGATATTATCACGTCAGCCCCATCGTCGATCGCCTTATCAATGACCTCATTCGTGGTGTCAAGAGCGATAAGCACCTTCTTCACTTCACGCTCGGGCTCGGGACAGCTCTCAAGTCCGTCTCTGTCCCATGAGCAAGAAAGCTCGGTGGGAATAATTTCACAAAGCTTATTATAAAGTTCAATTACAGTCATACGTCAGTCACCCTTTCAAAAATGAATTCAACTCAGAGACAAGAGCCTTTTCAAAATCAGCATCAGCACCCGCGCCGACCTTACCCTTGATCCTCGTCTCAAGCACACGAATATTTCTCTCAATATATGCCACAGTGACCGCATCCTTGCGATCAACGTTGATCCTTCCGATAAGAGCCTCTCCCTCGGTCAATTCACGACGAATTCCGTCAAATTTCGCGCAAATGATGCGATAAATGCGGTCATCTCGCCCACCGTCGCAAACGATAGCCTCGTTCACCACCGTAAAACCTGTCTCGGCAAGATATTTCGCGAGAATTTCGGGGTGAGTCATAGGTTGAAGCACCAAGGTTATGCTTTCATCCCTCACCCATTCAGCCTTATCAAGTATCGAGACGATCAGCTCGCCTCCCATACCGAGAATCGTGATACAATCGGGGGCAAAATCCCGCGTTTTGTCAAGTCCATCGGCTCTCACCGCCACAATTTTGTCAGCAAGACCGTTTTTATGTATATTAGCAACCGCCGCCGCAACCGGGCCATCGTTAATGTCCGACGCAAGGGCGCAATCAATCTTATTTTCAAGGCACAGCGCGATAGGCAGATATGCGTGGTCGCTGCCGATGTCGGCAAGCCTTGATCCACGCGGCACCATCTCCGCCGCCGTGCGTAATCTTATATCAAGTATCATAATATTTCCTTTTGCCTTCGGCGACTTAAACCCTTTTTGAAAAAAAGGGGTTAAGAATCCCAAAAACTTCTTGAAATTGGTTTATCTATATCAAAGTTTACTTAAAAATTATAATTCTCCGTCCTCAATCCCACTTCACTGTGTCCACAGAAGAGAGGTTTCTTAAGGGGAGAGGATGTCGAAACGAATAAAAGTGCGGCTTGTCTGCATTTTTATTCGTAAGACCCCTCTACCCCTTAAGCGGCGTTCTTTTGGTGATAGCAAATGCTTACATTTGCAATCCGTAGCGTAGCGTAAGCAATTTTCTGCCGCCGAGGGCAGAAAATGAACGTAAAAATATCACTTATTTGCAAGATAGTTATTAATCTTCGCAACAAGCTCATCCGCATCGGTTCCATGTACCGCGCAAGCCTCTTCAATGGACTCACCACGAGAAGCGGGACAACCGAGACAGTGCATTCCGATCTCGAAGAAGAACTCAGCAGTTCCCTTGTCGAAATCAAGAATATCGCCGATGATCGATTCCTTGGTTACTTTCATTACGTTTACCTCCTTAAATTATATATTTATACAAATACTATTATATATCTTTTAATAATAAATGTCAATAGAAAAGCCATACATTTTAAGTCTTTTGCTGATATTTTGTCACAAATTCAAAAAAGTATTCAAAAGCCGAAAAAACCTCTTGCAAAATGCCAAAACTTGTGGTATAATTATGCTGAAAAAATATGTATACGAGGATAAAACTAATGATCATAGCACTTGAAGAAGCAAAAAGAAAGCTAATAGATATGAGAGATGACGTCAAGGAGCTTGGCAACGCTCTCCGCATCACCGACCTGAAAGCAAAGTCTGTGGAGCTTGGCGCGCAAACCCTTGACCCTAACTTCTGGAACAACCCCGATCAGGCAAACAAGATCACCCAAGAGCTGAAGCAGGCGCAGGACACCGTTGAGGACTACGAAAAGCTCTGTTCTCGCCTTGAGGACGCTATCGCCCTTGCCGAAATGGCTATCGAGGAAAACGACGACAGCTTCGTTGAAGAGGTTGAAGGCGAGCTTTCCGAGATCGAATCCATCGCTGAAAAGGAAAGAATTGCCGTACTTCTTTGCGAGGAATACGACAAGAACAATGCCATCGTTTCCTTCCACCCGGGCGCGGGCGGAACCGAGGCGCAGGACTGGGCGCAGATGCTCTACAGAATGATCACAAGATACGCTGAAAAGACCGGATTCAAGGTCAAGCTCATCGACTGGCTGGACGGCGATGCCGCGGGTATCAAGTCGGCAACCATCACCGTCGAGGGAATCAATGCATACGGCTACCTCAAGAGCGAGAACGGTGTTCACCGCTTGGTACGAGTTTCCCCCTTCGATGCCGCAGGCAGAAGACAGACCTCCTTTGCATCTATCGAAGTAATGCCCGAGTTTGATAACGTGGATGCAGTAGTCCTCCGCGACGAAGACCTTGAGATCACCGCTCACCGCTCATCCGGTGCGGGTGGTCAGCACATCAACAAGACCGACTCGGCGATCCGTATCGTCCACAAGCCCACAGGTATCGTGGTTGGTTGTCAGACCGAAAGAAGCCAGCTCCAGAACAAGGAGACCGCGATGAAGATGCTGAAGGCAAAGCTGATGGAAATCAAGCTCCGTGAGCGTCTCGATACCATTGAAGAAATTCAGGGTAACAAGACCAACATCGAGTGGGGCGCGCAGATCCGTTCCTACGTCTTTATGCCTTACACTCTGGCGAAGGACACAAGAACCGGCTTCGAGGACGGCAATATCCAATCGGTTATGGACGGCAACATCGACGGCTTCGTTAATGCCTACCTTAAAATGAACGCTAATAAGTAATTAAGCAAAAAGTCGAAGAAAACGAATTTCGTTTTCTTCGACTTTTTTAATTGTGTTTCAAATTTTGATTTGTCGGGGACTCGAGGGAGGCGCGTTCGAGAAACTTTTTGAAAAAAGTTTCTCGAGCTCTTCAAAAACTTCCCCCAAAAATGGTTGGAAGTGTAGCCATTTAATCTTATGAAATCGTGAGAATTTTTATCAAAGCTCCACTGCTATCGTGTTTCGAGTTTTTTGCAAACTCTTTTGTTTAAAAGGTTTCAAATAAACTTGCAACACGATAGAAGATAAACTTCGGTTCAAATCAATATGGTTTCAAATGACATCATTGGTGAAATCTTTCCCTTTTTTGGGGGGAAGTTTTTGTCGAGCTTTTTTCAAAAAGCTCGCCGCCGGAGGCATCCGCGCCTCCCTCGCGTACCCGATAAATTGCAATTTTCCAATATAAAAAACAAAATAAATTTTACAATAAAGAAAGGCAAACACCATGAAAAAAACAATCAAAACCCTCATCGCAGTTCTCTGCGTAACACTCCTCGCAACAACACTTCTCACCTCCTGTGACCTTTTTGCTAAGGTCGACAAAGAGCTTCAGATCAATATCAGCGTTCTCAGCGGCTCAACCGGATTTGGCGCGGCAAAAATGATAAGTGACGCAAAGGACGGCAAGAGCGAAATGAATTATAAGTTCACCGTCGAAACAAAACCCGATGCTATAAGAGACGGTCTTATAAACGGAACTGTCGATATAGCAGCGCTTCCCACCAACGTAGCAGCTACTCTCTACAAAAAGACTAACGGAGGCATTCAGATCGCCGCAGTCAACACCCTCGGTGTTCTCTACCTTATGACCAACGGTGAAACAGTCAAAACAATCAACGACCTCAAGGGCAAGACTGTGTACTGCCCCGCCAATAACCCCGCATATATCTTTGAAGCTATCTGCCGTGCAAGCGGACTTGAGATCGGCAAGGACATAACCCTCCAGACCCTCACCGAGCCCGCAGACGTTCAGAAAGCCCTTGCGTCGGGCGAAGCTAAAATTGCAGTTATTCCTGAGCCCCTCGCAAGTGCCGCAAGAGCCGCCAACCCTGCTCTCGTCACCGCTCTTGACCTTACCGAGGAATGGGAAAAGCACTACGGTGAGAATACACTTATGCAGGGCTGCATCGTAGTCCGTACCGAGTGGGCAGAAACCCATCCCAAGGAGCTTGAAAAGTTTCTCGAGGACTATAAGGCATCCATTGAGTTCACCAACGCAAGTCCCAAGGAAGCATCCGAGATGATCGTTGCGGCTAACATCTTCGCAAAGGCACCCGTTGCTGAAAAGGCTATCCCCAAGTGTAACATCGTCTATATCGACGGTGAGAAAATGGCAACCGCTCTCGATGTGTTCTTCACAAAGCTCCATTCAGTAAATCCCGCGGCTGTCGGCGGTCAGGTTCCCGATAGCGGCATCTACTACAAAAAATGATCAAAAAAATCATAAAATACTCTGCCATTACGCTGATCTGGATCGGCATTTGGCAGTTGATCGCTATGGCGGTGGGGCATGAATTACTCTTCCCCACACCGTGGGCGGTATTGATCAGACTTGGAGAACTGATGCTGACGGCAAACTTCTATAAAACCGTCGGCTATTCTCTTCTGCGCATACTTATCGGAATGATAATAGGCACTATAATCGGTGCTCTCGGCGGTCTCTTGACGGCTTTTTCAAAGATTGCAAAAGACTTCTTCGCCCCACTTTTGGCTGTGGTAAAATCCACCCCCGTGGCATCCTTCATCATACTTATGGTGCTTTGGATAAGCCGAGACGTCACTCCGCTTATCATCGCCGCTATGATGGTAACTCCCGTGGTCTGGACAAACGTTGAAATGGGAATTCTCAATGCCGACAAAGACCTGCTTGAAATGGCAAAGGCTTATAAAATGAGCCGCGCCGCAAGGATCAGACATATCTACCTCCCGAGCATCACACCCTATTTTCTAGCCGCCCTCAAATCATCGCTTGGTATGGCATGGAAAGCAGGAATCGCCGCCGAGGTACTTCTCCAGCCCATAATTTCAATCGGAAAAATGATCTCCGACTCAAAAATTCTGCTTGAAACCACCGACCTATTCGCCTGGACGGTAGTTGTGGTGGTTTTGAGCGTTATAATCGAAAAAATTATGGTCTTCGTGCTGAAAAAAGCCCTGAAAAACCACTCTTTTGACAAGGCAGGGGGTGTGACTCTTGGCTGAATTTAAAAATATAACAAAAAAATACGGCGACAAGACCGTACTTGATAATTTTTCATTAGTCCTCGAAAAAGGCGCGAAAACCGCCATAATGGGCGAATCGGGATGCGGAAAAACCACGCTTTTGCGAATTGCCGCAGGTCTGACAAAAGCCGACGGGGGCGAATTTATCCACGAAGGCAACATAGCCGTTATGTTTCAGGAGCCAAGACTTCTCCCTTGGAAGAATGCTCTCGATAACGTAAAAGCAGTCCTTTCAAAAGATCATTTTCCCCTTGCGGATAAATATCTTTCGGCAGTCGGACTTGAAAATGACAAAGCGAAATTTCCCAACGAGCTATCGGGAGGAATGGCGCAAAGAGTCGCCCTGGCAAGATTTTTCGCCTTCGCCGAAGTGACCGAATCCGACCTGCTCCTCCTCGACGAGCCCTTCTCTGCCCTTGATGACGAGACAGGCGAAAAAATGTTGGAGCTTTTAATGTTTTTTTCTAAAGATAAAACCGTTCTCATAGTCACCCACGACAAAACCGATGCCGAAAGCTTCGCGGATAAGATCATTAAATTGTGATGTCTAAATGATTTCAAATTTTGATTTGTCGGCCGACGGGGATGCGGTTTCCACCTTTTTTGAAAAAAAGGTGGAGCCAAAAAACTTCCCCGCAAAAAGGATTAAAATGTAGCCATTTCGTTTTATAAAACCGTGAGGATTTTAATCTAAGC
>JAZKYL010000010.1:0-10621 GCA_045612105.1 Eubacteriales bacterium | reverse complement strand
TATGAGCCCAAGGGTAGGGAAGTCACCCGCGCGGCGATAGCTCAGCGTCTTATATTCTGCCGATATGTCGGGCATGCCCAAATTGGGGAATATCTCATGGAAACAATATTCGTTGGTATCGGTCAGCATTGATTTCTCACTGTCCAACAGCATCTTAGTCATACCGTCGGAGTAAGATACGTACATGTTTGCCGCCTGCGGATCTTTTCCGATAATGTATGCCAGCAGGAACTTGATCAGCGTGGTTTTGCCCGTGCCGGGCGGCAAGCTGAAACCGAGATACAGCGCATTCGGGTCGTCCATGAATTGCTGGATCTGCGTGACGATGCCGTGCTTGCCCTCCAATACTTTACGGCGGGGAAGCCAGAACCGCGCCTGCGGCTCACGGTTCCACTCCATAGCGATCATAAAATCGTCAAAGCTGTACTGCCCGGCATAGAAGTACGTTTGCTTGATTAGCTCGTACATGTCCGCCGAGCGTATCTGTTTCGCTTCCGCGCGCACCCACTTCACATAGTGGTCAACGGATTTTCTGTCCTCCACGCTCATCAGCACGCTGAACGCGTCGCGCAGGGATTCTTCCGTCTGTTTGGGTAAACGTTTGATTTTTTCAATTACAGGTATCTGCATAATTTCCTCCTAAAAATGATTTGTCGACAAAAATAGAGCGCCATCCATTTCGGATGGCGCTCTTGGCGCTCTGTGGTTATTTAATTATCGTAACATATTAGTTATCAATTTCTACAGCACCGGAAAAATAAACAATCGTGTAGCCGTAAACGTTTTCGATAATTGCGACGTCTCCGACTTGTCTATTACGGTCAAAGCACCAGCTGTCAACCTCTTCTATCCAATCTTCTGGATATACTGAATGCAATTTGCCACCGCCTTGATCAGAGCCATACTGATTCATAATCTCTACCATAGACTGCTCGGTAGCCTCACCACTCTTCCATTTTTCTAACAAATATTCGGCTGTAAATTCAGCTTCGTCCCAAGAATGGTCTGAATCATAATTTTCAGGGGAAATTGTTATACTGTGGACATTGACATAATACGCTTCATATGGGATTGTGCTATTATCGTTCTTTATAGTTTCGGATGGCAGGGAGCCGTTCTCATCTCTAATCGTGGCGTCAGGTTGCTGATCACTGTTAAGAATTTCGCCGGCAAGCCCACCGAATTCTAAGTCTGCAATATTGCATGCCGCCAACATAAGTACCAATAGCATGCATAGTAGGGTAAATAAATATTTTTTCATAAAAACCTTTCTCCATAAGCCCGGCGGCATAATTATTTTTGGATGGCGCTCTTGGCGCGCGGGCGTGCAATTATTATAAATGTTGAGCAGGGAATGGCGCTCGCCCGGTATGACGCTCTACTGTTTGTGTAAAGCGCAGTATTCGGATAAAAATGCTTTCTCGTAATTACAGCCGCTTTTTGCACACTTGTGTTCCACGCAATATGATCCTGAACCATTGTTTGCGTTTTCGCAACCTGTCTTAATACATTTGTGTAATGTGCAATAATTGGACATGAATGCTTTAGCGGAAGAGCAGCCGCTTTTGTTGCAAGTATGTTCTCCGCAGTAAGATCCGTAATCTTTGCTGGCGTTATCACAAGTTGTAGTTAAGCACTTGTGAGAGATGCAATAATTGTACGACAAATATGTTTCGGATGAGCAACCAGTTTTTTTACAAGTATGTTGCTCGCAATAACTTCCCAAGACTCCGCTTGCATTTCCACAACCGATTGCCAAACACTTATGAGTTGAACAATAGTTTGACGTCGATGATTTTTCAGAAGAACATCCGACCTGATTGCAGGTATGCTGCTCGCAATAAGAACCAGTGATGATCTTTCCGTATTCACATCCAACGGTCATACATTTGTGCATTGGGCAGTAATTTGACAAAGTTGCTTTTTCAGAGCTACATCCTGTTTCATTACATGTGTGTTCGCTACAATAGTTACCAATATTATTGTTTACATTTTCACAACCATTTGTTGCACAAGTGTGCATAGAGCAGTAAGTTGACATGTCTTCTTTTTTCGAAGAGCACCCAGTTTTTCCGCAAGTATGCTCCGGACAAAAAAAGCCGGTGTTGTTTTTGGCATTTTCACATCCTGTTACATCGCATTGGTGCAGGGCACAATATTTAGATGATAATGCTTTTTCGAAAGTACATCCGTAACTGCTACAAGCATGGTCGTTACAATAATAAGGATTGCTTCCTTTATCGTTTTTACATCCTATTGATAAACAGTTGTTTTGCATACTAGTATCGCTCGAAATCGGATCTTTCGAGTTTTCTGGATCTTCATTGTTAGAGGTAGTGCCAAGCGTCAAACTATCGATATCGGTTATACTTTCGCCACAATAGGAACAAAAGATCGCATTCGATGGGATGCTTTTGTTGCAGGTAGGGCAAAGCTGTTCCGTAGAAGAAAAATCACATGATATTAGTAAACATGCAGTGATAATTGATAAAAGGAGAAATAAACATTTTTTCATAGATAACATAGGTTTTGTGTTCCTTGGTGTTTTTTATAAGCCTTTATAATATCTTTCAATCAGTGCCGCCATCATCTTGCGGCGCTCAAATAGAAAAGCATCATAAGAGGAAACGTCCATAGTATCAATATTGCCGGGGATGCAGTTTTCAGCAAGGTTGCTTTCCAAAAGAGCGGCATCAGATATGTTTCCAAGAACAATGTTCTTTGTTTCACACTGTTTCTTTGCAGTTGTGAAATATTTGCAAGGAGCATCGTCGCTGATTGCTTTGTTTACCTGTGTGTCAAGATAGATATAGTTAGCAACTTGATTATATTTTGTTTTATTATCAACACCGTTGCTTTTGAGGTAAGCGCGAGGGAAAATATGATGAACATCGCCGGAAATAGTAACAAGGTCAGATATTTTCGTGCCATTCATAAGCATCGAGTTGCAATTCAAATTGATCTGTGCGGCAATAAACGTATTAAATGAAGGACTATTCACGGACGATGTTTCAAGGTTTTGGGGAAGCGTAATATTCCAGAAAGAGTCGGAAAGCGAAGATGCTTCGATGTCTGCGTAATAATTTAAGAAACCTTTTTCAGCAATGCTGCGCATATCGCGATCCATGTTACTTTCCGGCGAGAATGTGTATCGGCCCGTCAATGTAGCCATTACAAACCACTTTTGAACGTAACGTTTGATTTGTGCGTTAGGAATTGTAGGATCGTCAAGCAACATCAAATAGAGCGTATATGCGAAATCAAGAGTCATAGCAGAATTCAAAAGCTTATTGGAGATGAAACCTGCGCCCTTGATGGCCATTATAAACTGATTGAAATTATATTCGTTAATAAAGTTTTGAACACCCTTTTCGAGTTTTTGATAAGAGCTATCAACTATATCGTCGCGATACTCCTTCGTTTCAAAATCTCTACCAGAAAGAAGGCTAACAAGGTCTGCGAGCTTTCCTCTGCGGAACTGATGCATAAAGGATACACGGAGCATGTCACCGTAATCGGGATCGTAAATGTCATCGTAATCCTTTGCAAGCCACTTGATCTTATCTGCATAAACAGAGGATTGGAATTCCTTATCATGCGTCATATGAGAATAGAATTCGGGCTTGGCTGCAAGGTGACAGAAATAGTCAACCGTCTTTCTAAGCATGTTTCCGCCATGCTCAATATCGGCCGCCATCTTAGACATAACAAAATCAGATTGGCTGAGTGCGGTGCCTTTGGAGTTAATACGAATAAATATCTCGGTTACCTCATCAATCTCAAGCGAGTGGTCAAGCTCAATAACACCGATTTGGCGGTTGGCAATTCCTTTTAATCCCGTTATCGCCTTGTTCACCTCGTTGGGCTTTACGTCGGGATTTTCTTCGCAATACTTGATGGCAAAATCAAAAGGATCAAAATTATTATCAAAAACGACAGAAATGTCAGGTATCCATCTCTTATTCTTCAAATGAGACGCATCTTGAACAGCAAATCGCTTTGTTGCATCCGTTGTCAGAGGATTGAATGCAATTTTAATTCTATCAAGATTAAAATCTTCGTCGAGCACTTCTTTGCCTGCAATTGCCGCCATAAGTGCTGTAACACGCTGCTGACCATCAATCAAAACGTGTTTTCCGTTGGATACACCGCCATCCTTTGTTTTAACATCGGGGTTTTTCCAAGTGATTATGTATCCCGTTGGATACCCATTATACAGAGAATCAATGAGGTCTCGCACTTGACTCCTTTTCCATACAAAGGGACGTTGTATTTCGGGGATAACAAATTGTTCCGTTTCTATCAATCCTAATATTCCGCTGATTGGATATTGAAGCAATGTGAATTTTTCGCCTGTCATAGCTTTTTGTCTTTCTCCGTAAGCCCGGCGGCATAAATGATTTCGGATGGTGCTCTTCGTCTTTATTTTTTCTTTTTTTTCATGATGGCTATGGGGCTGTACACTGTTACTGTGGCCTTGTCGGTTTTAAACGTTTTTTTCGCATAAAATATGTTGTTTTTATAAACGACTTCCCATCCTTGTTCATCAGGTTCACAAATTTGTAGTTCTTCCATAACGGTTTCCTCCTAAAATATCCTTCTTACTAGTTCTTTTGCGCTCGTCATCATTCTTTATATCCTTTCCTAAGATCATTGTGCCAATATACAAACACGAATAAGCCCCAACCGTATAGGAGGGTGTTTCTCGGTTATTAGTGTACTGTGTGCGCTTTGTGTGATAATCTCTACTGCGGATGTTTATCGTAGGAGAGGGAACAGCGAACCCAAAGCTGATACGCATACAGCAAACAACAAAACAATGATAGCAATAACCCCTAACGCACAGAAGACAGCCAGCATTGCTTCCCGTTGATCTTCAAGGTTTTGTTGATATCGCTCGTACTCATCGCGGGAGATTACGTATTTGTTTCCCTTTTTGTGTGCAATGAGTTTTCCAGAACGAATATCTTCGTAAACAGTATTTTTGTCTCGTCCTGTCATTGAACAAATATCCATTACGGTGTATTCAACGATAGTGGCTTCTGTGTGCGGCGCGATGGTGCTCTGTATGGTTGTGCGCTCTATAGTTTTGCGTTGTGCAGTTTTAGGTTTTGCAGTTTTATTTGGTGCGGTTGTAGGTCGCTGTGTGTGAGATGGTGAACGGGGAGAAGTCTCGCCGTAACAGATTACCTGTTCTTCCACTGCTTTGATTGTATCGGGCGAGATGTTGGCGACAGAGCACGTATACACCATATTCATTCGAGGATTATAGAAACCCAGCTGCTTAATATCTTTGTAGTATTCGTGCGTTGAGTGCAATCCCATGATGTAGTACATCAAAATTTGCAATGTTTGCTTGGAATTGGGAGCGCTCTTGGAAACTTTAAAATCCCACAAAGTGTCACGAGTGACATAATCTCCGTCTCCGGCATTGACCGTATTGGTGTATCCGCCCTCAAACGTGGGTTCACTACATAGAATTGGGCCGTGTTTCTCCCAAAAACGCAGGCTACGATTGACCATTGTACGAATGTTCTCTATTGTTGCTTTGTCTGGGGATATTTCTTCAACGGGTTTGTAGCGGAGCGGGGAAGCACGTAAACAGACATCAAAACCCGACAATTTACAGGCAGCAGTGATAGACTTAGCATCTAATCCGGTGATTTGTGATTTGAGTTCAGTTGCGGTATCCGCCATGAATATTAGCGAGGCTCCCAAGGTGGAAATGTGAAAAGCCTGATCGACGGTGCTACCGGACATGAAACGAGTGAGGTAATCCACCGCTAATCCAACCAAACCGGGATGAATGTTTTCGGTTTCATTTAAGGTAACACCATCGATAATTTGTTCCTTGGCAAATAGCTTCATGGGGAGATATCCGCCATAGGGCTGTTGTATTTCATTGATCCTCTGAGTTACAGAAGCCATGTGAACCTCCTTGTTCAACACGAATAAGCCCCGGCCATTGCGGCAGGTGCTTTTCGTGGGCTTATTGTGCTTGATTTATGTATTTCCTAATGAAGTCGTCAATGTTAGGATCGTAGGGGTCAGCGTGAACAATTGCTGCTTTCAAAAGCTGTTCATACTGGGGGTTCGGGGGGACAATAGTATGATCCGCCTTTACTTTACCCATGCCGTCATATCCGCCCCAAATATATGGTTCAATAAAACCTAATCGGCTAATATAGAGCATATATTGGTTTATAACATCTGGCAACAAATGACGTTTCAGATCGTGCACATAGCATTTGTAGTTGTATTCCCAACGAATCTTGAATATGGTTTGGTGCTTGATTATCCAAGATTCGATGTTTTTATACAGGATATCAAAATCAATTGTGGGGTCATTTTTTCTATGGTAAACAAAACGATCGAATATCATGGATTGCCAGATGCGTCTGTCACAATCAAAGATGAACTCTCCACTAATAGGGATATCTACGTAGAATGGTATTTGCGCACATACCGGTGCCATATTTAAGGTTTTGAAAACTTCGATAAAACGCTTGTCGTTGCGATCTGCCTGTAATCGTGCGCGATAGTTCTCAGGCAAAAAGGCTTCGTGGAGCAATCGAGGCGCTTGCGCCTTGCGTTGCTCTCTCATTTCCGCCTTGCGTTGTTTTTCTTCTTCTCGGCGTTGTATCTCTGCTGTGATGCGCTGATGCTCTCTATAGGAATTAGTGGCTTCATCACATTTTTCGCGAGCCATATTTTCTATTTTGGCTACATCCTTATTCCACCGTTTATGATATATCCATTCTTTATTTTTTTTGCAATTGACAATTATATTCGTAAGCGTTTCTTCATCCAATTCGGTGAATGCAAAGCAACTTAAATCGATTTCCAGACAAGACACCTTGCTTTTACGGATTTTCCGCTTCTTTTCTTCGTCAACAAAGTGTGTGACAGCAATTTCGATATAGCATTTAGCCACTTTTTCGCGTATATGCTTTCTTGCCACAACATCTGGGATGAAATCATTCTCTTTTACTTCGAGGTTAACCTCGTCAAATTCGATTTCGCCCTCTTCAGGCCATGAGATTTTCATTTCTTTCAATTGAAGGCTGCGTTGTTTGATCTCGTCAGATAAATTGAGATACGCTTGTGTTTCTGTTATTTCAATTAAGCCTGCAGGGACAAGGATTTTCTTTTGGGTGGCAATAATGTCTTTTGCCAATAAATGCAATGCAGTTTGATGTGCGTGGTGGATGTTACATTTCGATTTGCTGATATGGGCAAAATGATAAATTCGCTCTTCTCCCATTCTCGCTTGTAAGGGTTGTTTGCATTCGGGGCATATACACTTGCAATCAGCCCCTCGATCCTTTTCTTTAATAAGATCAGCGATATGGACGGCTTGCCCATCTCGGATGCCGTATTGTAGTTTTGAGCAATGACCAGACTTTTTGGCTAAAAGCTCATATAACGGATCGTCGGGAGCGTCAAAATATGTTTTTATGAATGTTTCGAGCTTAAACCACTTGACATCCCCGTAGATGTTTTCAACACAATTAAATGCAGTAATGACGCATACGCCAGAGGCTTGCTGCTTCATTACAGGCACAATTTTGTACTGCTCAAACAAATATTTATCAAACTCTTCAGAGAAGGGATCCGTGCGGGCTATATTGATATATTCAAGAAGAATGCTATCTCGAATCTTTGCAATTTTGCCACCGGATACAACCATGTATTTATTCACTTACTAATATGCCTCCATACACTACGCCCTACATTCATTCAACTTTCTATAATATGTGGTACGGCTAATCCCCAAACGCTTGCAAGCGTCGGTGATGTTTTCGCCTGCGTGCAGTTCGAGATCAACGTCCTTTTCGGTACGGCCGAAGCCACGACCGGTTTTGCTACTAATCTTGCGTCCGTTTTCGTCAACAGGCATCGCGGCGATACCCTCGCGCTGGCGTTGCTTGGTTTTCTTCCATTCTTGCTCGGCAATCGTGCCCAGCACCTCAATCAGAATGTTGTTGACCATTTCCATGACCCACTCTTGACCAGCAGGGAACTCAATCAGCGTTGTGGGAACGTCCATCACGCGAACGAGTATACCGCGCTCCTTGAACCACTCCAACTCTTCCTTGATCAAAGCCTTATCACGGCCAACGCGGTCGAGTTCTTTGAAATAAACCTCATCGCCCTTAACGAGCAACGCTTTCATGCGGTCGTATTCGGGGCGGTCTTTTTTTCTGCCTGTGATTTTATCGCAGAAGACGTTTTCGGCGGGAATGCCGTATTTTTCAGCTTCCGCAATCTGACGTGCTAAATTCTGGTCTTTGCTCGATACACGAGCGGAGAAGTATTTAGCCATTACTGATCAACCTTCCACTCTTCGGATGCACCGAGCTTTTTGCGAACCACAACCTCGTAGCCCATCACATCGAGCATTTTCAGGAAGCCATCTAAGCGCATGCCGTTCTCTCTGTTCAACAGGCTACCAACCGCTTGCTGTGATTTCAGACCGATTGCTTCTGCCAGTTCCTTTTGAGTGATTTTGTCTGCGCTCATTGCTTTTTTAATAATATCTTTTGCTTTCAAATTGCACTCCTCCAGTGTTCGTATTTTCACTGCGTTTTTATTGTACATCAAAATTGCTGTGCTGTCAATCCCTCAGAGCCGATTTCGTAGGCTTGCATAAAAGGAAAACGCCTTTTTTGTTAATTCTCTACTAAGACGATCCACCGGGCCGCTGGCGCCGGTATATATATCCCCGCCCCATATAGGGGGGCGGGTGTAACATAAAGCACACTTTAATTAACACGAAAATAAAACAGCAAAAATACTGTTAATAAAGTGTAAATAATAGCGAAAACCTATTGAAATAACAGCAAATATGCTGTATTATATATTTAACAGCAAAAATGCTGTATACAGTGCATAAAACAAGGGGGATAAAAGAACATGCTAAAAACAAACAGCAAACAGGCCCGCGAAAATATTCGCAAATTTATTATTGAACAATTCGACGCGTCGAATTATACAGAGACGCCGCCGGACACGTGGCCGGAAATAGCCCGCTTTATTCTGATCACGTTTGAAAAAGAAAAATATTATTCTATTGAATACATGCGCGCCGCGCGTATGACTTATCAGGACGTATTTGTGGATTGGTGCGCGGGGCTGCCGTCCGTACTACATACAAGCTATTACTACTTATATTCGGCGGTTGACGTTTTGGGCGATATGTTAGAGCAAACGGAAAACGAAAAAAGCAAATATTCAGAGGCAGCGGCCGAAACAATGTTATCAAAACTAATTTATTCAGAGCTTTTAAGGGGGGCTAAATAATGAAAAAAGTACATGATCTGAAAACGGTAGTAATTGACCATATCGCAATTAATTATTTCTACACAAAAGAAAAAAACGACGTAAACGGCAACCCGCGCTATCGGGTATATATTATTGATCCCGACGGCCCGGCCGTTTACGAAACAATTGTCAAAACATACGACGGACTTATCAAGGATTATGTAATTAAATTTGTAGAGGGGGCGCAATCATGAAAAAGTACACGGTACAAGAAATAAAAGCAATTTGGGAAAAGATAAACGCCGGCGCGGTTTTTACAGGCGTTAAAAATAATATCGGCGGCGTGGGTACTATTCAAGCGTCGCCGGCGGGTAGCTTTATTCGTTGGCAACATTACGGACAGAGCGCCGAAAAAAACACGGCGGGCGATCTTGCCTTTATTATCAACGTTATTTTTAAGGATTGCGACGAAATAGTAGAGGCGCGTTATTCGTACTACCATATCAATTATATACCGGTTGACCGTGCATATAGCGCGATAGACTATAGCCGTTCACACCCGAACGTATACGGGCTTTAAGGGGGGCGATATCATGACTTATAAGTATTTCCTAACACTTGACGACGCTATAAACGCTATCAAGCGCGAAAACGCTATACAGGCAGCCAAACGCGATTTTTACAATATAACATTACGAAAAACAAAAAACGGCAATTTTGCCGTAATTATAGGGGGCTGACAATATGGTAAAGATCAGAAAAGACACGGCGCGCAAACTATTCAACGACGGTAAAGAGCTTATTATAATCCCTTGCAAGTGCGCGCCGGGGGGCGCGTGGTTGACCGGTTTTAAGATATGCAAAAATAACCTTGAAAACGCGGATTTTGACCGCCTGATAAATGAATTTGAATATTATAACTGTAATTCTGAATTAGGCCGTTACACTAGCTTTTATATAGAGGGGGCGCGGCCGTGATCCTAATTATTATCATTATCGCGATTATATATTTTCCAATTGGTATTATTTTTGAATTAGCTAAAAAATACAAGTAAAATACAGGGGGTTATATTATGGGTACAATAAACTATAAAACAAGCGAATTTATCACAATAGGGTATGATTGCAGCAATATTGACTATGAAGAAGAATATTATTATGAATTTATCAATGATTGTTTTGAACAAGCGCGCTACGCGTTAGACAAATACAGCTTTTATTATTTTAACGTGGCAATAGAGCCGGGCTATTATGAAGGCTTTTCAATCAATATAGAATTTGAATACACTTGTTTTGACGACTATGAAGAGAAAAAATGCGCACAAAAGGAAATAACACAAATAAAAAAATTCTTGCT
>JAZKYL010000009.1:0-18581 GCA_045612105.1 Eubacteriales bacterium | reverse complement strand
GTGGTCGGGAAGATTCCAGTGGTCACGGGCTAAACTGGTGTAATACCAGGGCTTCAGACAGTTGGTCTCGGTAACACCTGTTGAAAGGTGGTAGTAGGGAACGAAATACTGTACCGAGGAGAGCTGCTTCAGCGGATATTTTCCCCAATTCTGATAGAGGTTGAGAAGTGTGTAGCTGAGCTTTTCACCAGCTCCTACGAAAAGAGGCAGGATAGACTCGCCGTATCCGGTGTCGTCGATATTGTAAAGGTTTGCTTCTCCGTCGCCGAGGAAGTTCTTGGAGACCTGAACGGGGATGGGAGCAAGAAGTCCCTTTTCATCCATAAGCACCGCGCCTTCGAGATGTCCGTGGGGGGCAGTGGATGCCATAATGTATACGGTTCTGTCGTATTCGTCGCCTGTCACTTCGAAATCAAGCTTGAAATGCTTATTGGGATAATCAAAGTATGCGTCATTGAAGGTCGTGCCCGCAAGAGTGAAGGTGTAGCAACCTCTGATAGGATCGTATCCCTTAACCGTCGCGGAGGATGATCCCTCAACGTTTATTTTGAAATTGCTTTCACTGAGAGGGGTTCTTTCAAGAGTTGCTTCAAGTATGAATTCGTCGAAGCTGTGATTCTTGTCGGTATAGATACGCTGACCCATATGGAAGTCGTTTGCGTTGTTTGTGCCGCTTGTAGACTTGTTTATAACACCGCCCTCGGGAGTAGCCGACTGGATGAGGGTATAAACTCCGTTTTCCAAGGTGATCGAGAGGCTATCGGTAGAGCCGGCGGGAAGTATGTAGCCGAAAATACCGACGTTCTTGATGTCAAAGCCCACGTACTCTGCGGTAGTCAGGTCTGCCTCTTCAAGAGAGTAGTGAAGACCGCTTGCGTCCTTAATAACGAGCTTATTCACGGTATTTGCGGAAATCTCTGTGATCATACCCACCTCTTCGATTCCCGAGACTGTATTCTTTGCCGCGAACTGAATTTCGCCGTGAAGCTTGTCGGAATAGGCATGGAATACTCTCGCCAAGCCGAGATCCTGAGGCGCGCCGCCGATATCTGCCTTAATTGCCTTCATTTCCTTGATATCGATCGTTCCGCCGCTTGTGGCATAGCTCATAGAGAAGTCGAGACGGAGCTTTTCCAGCGTTCCGCTGTATCCCGTGACGTTGCCGAGATAAACGTAGTAGGTGTGATACTCGCCGTCGTTTACCGTGTCAAAGCTGACACCTTTATAGCTGCTGTTTGCTGTGGTATCGATAAAGAACTGGCAGTCTGCTTCGTTTGTTGCGGGCAGATCGCTCTTCATAGTGATTGCGATATAGTTGTAGCTTGCGGTATCAAAGGTAACGTTTTTAAATACTACCTGAGGGTCAACGCTGTTGCCCGAAAGAGTGCAGTGGAGACCGTTTGCGTCGTAGGTTGATGTGAGACCTAACTTTGAAGAGATGTTCTCGATGTCAAGATCAAGCTCGTCGATAACGTTTATTTCGTTAACGAAGTTTTGATCCTCGATGCGAACGTCGTAATAGTAGTAACCGAAACGGAAGATGTTAAGTCCCGCAAACTGGGATACTTTGGTGGAATTTGCGGTCTTGGAGGCATAATATGTGCCGCCGCTCTGCATCTTCACGTAAACGTCCATGGTGTCGGTCAGATAAGGGTTGCCGTTCTTGTCGGTAAGAGAGGTTACCTTTCTTTCTGAGAGCATATCGTTGGAGTAGGTCAGCTTCATATTCTGATTCTCTGTAACGAAGCCGAGTCTTGATCCGTCGGTGTAATACGCATTTACTCCGTTGGCAAGGCTGTTCGCGTTTTCTATAACTTCGGAGCTTTCGCCGTCGGAAAGGGATCCCGATACCTCGGTTTGCGCGGTCGGTGTGGCAGAATCAAGCGCTATAACACCCGGAATGTATGAAAATGCCAGCGACACTGAAAGAAGCGCGGCTAATGCTTTTTGCAATGTGAAATGTTTCATAATAGTCCTCATAATATATAATGACCCACCCAAATATTTATTCAGATGGGTCAAGGGTTATTTTTTTCGTTCTATTACTCTTGGCGTCCAAGGATAACAGTGGATGTTCCGCTATCGTAGTCATAATTTGCGAGATACTGACGGATAAGAGTAATGTCCTTGACGTTTATGCTTCCGTCGCCGTTTGCGTCGGCACCGCCTTTGATTTTGACGGTTGACGTGCCGGTTTCATAATCATAATTTGCCAAGTAATCTCTAAGAGTGACAATATCCATGGTGTTGATCTTGCCGTCGCCGTTACAGTCACCGTAGATGCCTGTGCTCACTCTTACGGTGCCTTCGTTGATCTTGATGCTCAGTTCTTCAGCCGAAGTGCTTCCAATGTCTGCCACGGCAAGTCCGATGGAATACGCACCTTTGGGAGCGTTTTCGTTGATCTTGAAGGTGAACTCCGCTAAGCGTCCGTTTGCGGTAACCTCTTCTTTGTTGTTAAAGTCCACGTAACCGTTGGAATTCAACATACTTGAGAACAGCTCTCCGTTTGTAGCCTTGGTCAAGGTGAAGATCTCGGTATCAAAAACGGGGATAAGGCGCAGGAAGTCGATTCCTGTGTTATTGGTGAGGTCTACGGAAAGAGTAATTTCGTCACCATTATGTGCGCCAATCGTTCCAACTGTAAGTGTAGGGGCGGTTTCGGGGATAGATGCCGTGGTGCCGATCTCGGTGTAAGCGGTTCTGGAGGTAAGCAAATCCACGCAATCCATATCGCTGTTAGCGGCAAGGATCTCGTTAAGGCTATCGCTCATGCCAACGTATGCCAGGTCGATATGGGCGTCGGCGGGGAATAGGTTGGTTTCATTATTCCAGTAGTCGATTCTCAGGTAGCGGGCATTATATATACCGTTTTCATCGGGAGCGAAAGTAGAGTTGGCATGTTTGAGCTTTGTTACGTCGATGACCATTACGTGCCATTCGCCGTCTTGCTGGATAGCGTTGCCTTGGACCGAGATATAGTCATTTCCGGCTGCGCTACCGTTTGAGGTGCTGGTCCAGAATTGTATGTAACCGATCTTTCCGGCATACTCCGTGGGGATTCTGTACTTATATACGATATACTTACCCGAGTGAACCAAATTCTCATTTGCAAAGAAACCTGTGTAGGCTTCGCCGCTTGTTCCGTTACCGTAGAGGCTGACGTATTTCATGCCATCCTCTTCATTCAGCACGGCTTGGCTGAAATGGTTGCTCGTGGATGTCTTTGAGTAAATGAAATCAGCGTCAAAGTAACGGTTCATAGGATCGTACTCTTCGGCATGATTGAACTCCCAGCCATCGAAGTCTTCGATCGCGGTGATTCTGAAGGTTCTGCCGTCGGTGTCGGTATAGTCCATTTCGGTAACGAAAGAGTAGGAATAGGTTCCGTCAGCGTCGTAATGGACCATATATCCGTCGTATTCGTGAGCGTAGCCGTAAGAGTCGGGGGTGTTCAAGGAGCTTACCTCGTATTCGACCCATTTGCCGTTAACGTACTCCTCGATATAGGGAACTGTCAGCTTATCAAAGCCGTAGATTCTGGTTGCTATATTGTTCTGACCGCCCTTGAGGGTGAAGGTCGCGCTCTGACCGTTGGTGGACTTGAATTTGGGAACGAAAGGACTGTCGATTACAGTACAATTTTCCACAGCGGTTGCGGTGAGGGGGTTCAGAAGGGTGTTTATTCTTACGTCACGGACGTTTTTGTCCATGTAAAGAGTGCCGTCAGGGAGAACGGAGCTGTAGGTGTAGCCGTGATAGTTTTCGGGTACGTAATCCTGATTAAGTCTGTTTGCGGGATCGTCCTCAAGCTCCTGAGAGCCCCAGGGCATAAGGATCGCGTTGATGGTGATGCTGTCGCCTTTCTTGAAGCTGATCTCGCCTATATTCATAGCGAGGGTGAGATAATCCTTGGTATTGATAAGAAGGAGGTCGGTGTCGATCTCTTTGCCGTTTGAAATGACTGTCCAGTCCTTGAAGAGCATCGAGAGGTTGGTGTATCCCTCTGCGCTGGAGCTCTCTCTGTTCCAGTCGGGCATCATAAAGAAGGAGAAGTAGGGGCAATTATCGCCGAGTACATATTCCAGACTTCCCGAGGTCTGGATAGCGTCGACGACCTGACTTGCGTTGTTTTCGTCAAGGTAACCTACCTTTTTATAAGTACCCGTTCCGTTATTGTCTGTGACCTTATAGAAAACGAAGTCGTGAGCGAAGTCGGAGAAGCTGATGTCCTCGTTAAAGGTATATTTCAGCTCGTAGAATGCTCTGTTTTCGTCGGTCTGAGGCATTTCGGTGTGGGTGTAGGTTGCCGAGATGCTGCCGTCGGTACATTCATAGCCGAGAGTGATATCACAGTATGTAGGACCGTAGGAGTCTATCACCGCCGTAGTGTTCTGCGACTGGCTGTAAACTCCGTTCGCATCGGTGTATCTGAGGAAGGAGTGACCGCCACCGCTGTTATGCTGGGGCTGAGTCTTCCAGAAGGGTGCGGACATAGCTCTGTGGTCGGGGAGACCGGGACCGCAGGCTGCAAGAAGCACGATACAGTTGGTCTCGGTAACACCTGTGGAGAGGTGGTAGTAGGGGGTATGGAACTGGATCGACGAGATCTGTGACAGAGGGAATCTTCCCCAGTTCTGATAGAGGTTGATAACGTTATAGGTTCTGGTTTCGCCTGCGTTAACGATCAAGGGGAAGAAGGTCTCGGCATAGGCCGCGTCGTCGATATTGTAAATGGTATTCTCTCCGTCGCCGCCGAAGTTCTTAGCCACTTCCATGGGGATGGGGATGAGCATATTGTTCTCGTCAAGAAGCACTGCGCTCTCAACACAACCCGAGTTGGTACCGCGTGTGAGAATGTAGGGGGTTCTGTTATATTCGTCGCCCGTAACGGTGAATCTTACGTTAGGCTGTTTGTTTTGATAATAATAATACGTACCGCCAAAGCCGAGGGCGTTGATACTGAAACGGTAGAAGCCGTAGAGCGGTTCATAGCCTACGAAGGAACCGTAATTGTCGTTTACGTCTACAAGGAAGTTTTCCTCGGTCAAGGGGTTTCTTTCAGCCTCTGCTTCATTGATGAAGGTTGCAAAATCGTGGGTCTCGTCGTTATAAATTCTCTGACCGAAGAATACGTCGTTTCCGTTGAGAGTACCTTCTTCGGAGGGAACAAAGCTCGAGACGGGAAGGATCTGGTTTATGGTATATACGTCGTTTGCAAGGGTGACATTCAGAGTGCCGCTCTTGTCGTCGGCGGGAAGGATATATCCGAAGATACCCGCGTTTGCTATATCAAAGCCTACGTATTCGGCAGAAGCCCAGTCTACACCGTCGATGGCGTAATGGAGACCGTTTGCGTCCTTGACTACAAGGGCATTTACGGTGTCAGCGTCGATCTTGGTCTCCATACCTACCTGCTTTATGCCCTCGATTGCCTTAAGGGTAGAGAACTGAGTCAGGTGATGGAGCTTGTCGGAATAGCTGAGGAAGGAACGCTGGATCGAGAGGGATGCGTCAAGGCCTGTGTAAGCCGCCTTGAAAAAGCGGATAGAGGAGACCTCGACCGTGCCTGCAATATCAAAGCGGACGCGCTTGATCTGACCGCTGAAGTCCTTGATCTTTGAGAGGGGGATCTGATAGGTGTGGTATTCGCCGTCGCTTAAGAAGCTTACGGAATAGGATTGGTCGGCTGTGTACGTTGAATAATTGTCGCCCGCCACAAGGAAGAGCTGACAGCCGACGGTGCTGCCGATATTACCCTCGACCTTTACCGTTATTTCTACGAAATCGTAGTTGTCAGCGGTTACACTCGTGTCGTTGATACTATATCCGAAGTACGGGTCGCTACCGGTGGACGTATAGGAAAGCTTTGAGCCCGTGTAGGTGAGATTTGTAAGGTCATTTTTCTGTGAGGGCGCACCGAGAGTTATGTTGTAGGGGTCGTTGACCACCAGGTCATTTATGAATATCTGACCCTCTAAGCGGTTCTCATAGTAATAGTAGCCGTATCTGTAGATATTCAGTTTTGCGCTTTCGAGAGAGTTGGAGGCGTAGTATTTATCGCCGTTGGTCATCTCGACGAAAACGTCCATAGTGTTCTCTATGTACGCGTTACCCTTAGTATTGGAAAGGTGTTTTACGTACATTTCGTCGCTGCTTCCGATAATGCCGTAGTCGAGAGACATAGTCGTATTCTTTACGGTAACAGCGGTTTTGTTTAGATCCTTGTGGAACGCGTGTGTGCCGTTTGCCAGGCTGTTCGCGTACTCGATAAGATCCTTGTTAGAATTGCTTTCATCTGTGACAGCTTCTGCTTCGGGGGTAGCCGCTTCATTGGTGGGAAGGGGATCACTGTCCGCGGCGAATATTGTGGGAGCCGAGGAGAGGAGCATGCCTAAAGCCAAAAGCATAGATATCAGCTTTTTGGACAGGTTGTGTTTCATAGATCGATTCCTTTCTGTGTTTTGCAAGTCATTTTCCAACGTGCATAATTCAACATATTAATTTTACCATAAATGTACTAATATGTCAAGACGGTTTTGGGTGTTTTTGTTCAATTTGCGGCCAAGGTTTTAAAATGCGGAAAAAAAGCTTTTTCAAGGTGAAGCTTTCGCTTTTTTGATTTCGAACGTCGAGATTTGTTTTAATTTAGAGTGGGGGTTGACAATTTAGAACAAACGTGCTAAAATTTAGCCATGATCGGAAGAAAATCAAATAATTCTTCTCCGATTTGATTTGAATACGGTCGAAAAAAATTAAAAACGATTAAAAAAGGAGACAAAAATATGAGTCAGACAGATAAAGGCGTATTGATTTTCGGTGAGTGGTTTGAGGCGATGAATATGCTTACCCCTAAGGACTACAAGGCATTGATGAACGCGATCTACCGCTATCAGCTCTTGGGCGAGGAACCCCCTGAGTTTAAAGGGAAAACGGGTATGATGTCGGCATTGATATTCCCTTATATCAAGCGCAGATTGGCAACCGCAAAGGCGGGAAAAAAGGGGAGCACGGCGCGCTACAGCCCTTATGGAATCAATCCGATAATCGACGAGATACTTGATAAGAGAGCTAATAGCGACGCTAATGGCTAAAGAATAGAGAATAAAAAATAAAATAGAATAAAATACAATATTTTAGATTAGATAGAATAGATAGAACAGAATAAAATAATCCGCCCTCTGCCGGGGGCAGGGAGGCGGATGAATTTCGGTCTGTCGGTCTGTCAGACAATCAAAATACAGATTATTTTTTGTTTTTCTTCTTAAGTGACGAAACGAGTCTTTTTACTGTAATAATATCTTCCTCGTCAAGACCCGTAAGGTCGATGCTGTTGTCTCCACGTTCAATTCCCAAAAGAGAGTCTGTGGTAACGTGGAAGATAGATGCTAATTTAGTCAACACCTCGGGAGAAGGATAACGCTCCTGAAGCTCATAATAGCTGATTACGGATTTGGTAACCCCGATCCTGTCAGCGAGTTGCTGTTGTGTCAACCCTTCTTCAAGTCTTAATTTTTTTAATTTTGCCCCAAAATCAACCATAATCGCACCTCCTGTTTGATTTCAGTTTACCATAATGTTGTGCAAATTTAGTTGACATAATGTACAAAAATAGTTGATAAGACAAAAATATTGTGATATAATCGTTTTATAACTCAAAAAGAGTTAAATTTTGTAACAAAATAAGGAGAACGACAAATGAGCACCATCGAAGTAGGAAAGATTTATGCCGTCAGAAATTCAGTAAATGGAGTAAAGGTTGCGCACGAGTACTATAATTCCAGCGACAAAGAAATCAAATATATAACCTTTAGTTATGCACCTTTTAACTCTGTAAATGATTTAGTTAAATGTACGGTAAGCGGTAAAACAGTGGCATCCGGAGAATTAACAGGTCCGATTTCTGCCAAGCACAAAGGCTATATTGCATGGGAAAATATGTGGTATAATCCGACTATAACAACAGCCAAAATAGTCAAAATTCATATTCAATATATGGATGGCACCGAAGAGGAGATCGAGGGCAAGGACGTTGTATCAATGGAGGATAAAGAGAGCGCGTATTATAATGAGGTAGGGAAAAAAGAAGCAGAGGAGCGCGCTAAAATAGCCTCAAAGCAGAAAAAGAAGAGTAAAATTATAGGCTTGATTATTGGCTCCGCAATTCTCCTTTATTTGATTTTTGCTGTTCTGATGCCGATGTTTATGGGATAATAAGTTTATAAATAAAAAACATCTTAATTAATAAAATTAATGGACACATCATAGGGTAAAGCCCAAATGATGTGTCTTGTTTTATATTATAAGCTATTATTGTTTTTATTGATGAGATAGGTATTCTGCGGATATTTCATCGCAAAATCATTTCGCTGAACACATCGTTTTTAGTTTTTCTAAATGCATTATATCGTGTTTTTACTTGTTTGTGCACCTTTTTTGATGCGTTTATTTGTGAATTTTTTGAAAGCTGATTATAAATGCGAATTTTAATTAACTGTTATTGAAAAAGGCTTGTAATTTCAATTCAATAATGGTATAATATACAAGAAGTGATTATATGGATATTAATTCTACAGACCGATTTGTTAAAGGGAAAGCCGTCAATTTTTCGGTTATTTCTATTTATAAAGGCGCATGCTTGTTAAAAATTCAAGTAAAGATATTTTCTGCGAGGTGAATTATGTTTAATACTAAACAAGATTTTATTGACTGTCTTAAAAATCTCATTGAGCCGCTTAAGGGTTATTATACCCCCGGTATGGCAGGTATAAAGCTCGGTCACTTTGAGGCGAATTACCCCGACAAAACCGCAAAAATGGAGGCGTTTTCCCGCATTTTGTGGGGTCTGTCACCGCTTTGGTCGTGCGGCGAATCGGCGGGGGATTTTGATAAAATATACGTTCAGGGCATCATAAACGGCACAGACCCCGAGAGCGACGAATATTGGGGCGATATCCCCGAGGTGTCGGGCGACCAGATGATCGTTGAGATGGCTGCAATCGGACTTTCGCTTATTCTCGCTCCCGAAAAGGTTTGGGATCCGCTCACCGAGGAGCAGAAAAAGAATTTTGAACGTTGGCTGCTTCAGATAAACTGCGAGATTTTGAGTAAGAACAACTGGCAGCTTTTCCCCCTGCTTGCAAATCTTGGTCTCAAGAACGTAGGTGCGCGCTACGACGCCGACCGCCTCAAGTTCGCGGTGGAATTCTGCCATAGCTTTTACCGTTCAAACGGTTGGTACCGCGACGGGCAGACCGACCAGTCGGATTATTACATACCCTTTGCAATCCATTTTTATGCTCTTATCTATGCTAAGGTTATGGAAAATGAGGATCCGGAAAACAGCCGCATATTTAAGGAGCGCGCCGAGGAATTCGCCAAGAGCTTTATTTATTGGTTTGACGAGGACGGCTCGGCACTTGCATTCGGTCGCTCGCTGACCTACCGCTTCGCCCAGTGTTCCTTCTTCAGTGCCTGCCTTTTCGCAGGAGTAAAGCCCTTCTCTGTCGGTGTGATAAAGGGCATTATTTCAAGGCATTTTGAGTGGTGGATGTCAAAGCCCATCTTTGACAACGGCGGCATTTTAAGCGTTGGCTATGCCTATCCCAACCTGAATATGGCTGAGTTTTATAACGCTTACGGCTCGCCCTATTGGGCATTCAAGTCTTTTCTGCTCCTTGCGCTTGAAGAGGACGACGAATTTTTCAAGGCAGAACCGCTCCCCCTTCCGCCCCTTGAGAAGATGATAACCATTCCGGAGGCATATATGACGATGCAGCGCGTCGGCGGCTATTCGGTAGCGCTCACGGGCGGTCAGTGGGCAACTTGGGGTGTGACGCACGCTCCTGAAAAATATTCCAAGTTTGCATATTCCTCACGCTATGCGTTCAGCGTTTCAAGGGCAGCAGACACAATGTATAACGCATCGCCCGACAGCATGCTGGCATTTGATATTGACGGTAGAGTTTTTTACCGCCGCAGATGCATTGATCACAGTATGGGAGAGGACGGCAGTCACTATTCCAAGTGGTCGCCCTGCCGCGGCATCACGGTAGAAACCACACTTATCCCCACCGACGGCGGTCATATCAGGCGCCACAGTGTTGATTGCGAATTTGATTGCGTAGCCTACGATACCGCGTTTGCGACGCCCCTCGGCGGCGGCGGTGAGATCCACGGCACCGGCGGCATAGAGGTTGTGCTTGGATGCGAGCCTAACTCAAATTTGATTTTCCCGAAAACCGAAATCAAGGCGGTAAAGTATAAATTTAAAAAGGGAATCAACACGGTAGAAACTACCGTAATTTACCCCGAAAAATAAAAAAGGTCTATATGGCGGTAAGCTCTCGCTTGGCTCATGTCGCAAACGCGCATAAGCTCTGATACGTTAAATTTGCCGTGTTGATAAAAACAATTGGACACATCATGTGGAATTACTCCAAAATGATGTGTCCATTTATTATTCAAGGCTATTATTTGTTTTTGTAGTATTGATAGACGATATTAATATTCTTCTGATTTTGCCGCAATCGTTTTTTAGCTCGGAATAAAGTTCGGAGCTTATTAAATCGGTTTTTACGAATAATTCAAGCCAATATTCGCTTTCATAGCACTCTTTTAGTGCGATTTGGAGCTTGTGGACAAAGTCTGCTTTGCTTTGAGCGTAATTTGCTTCATGAATATTTGCGCCAATGCTTGTTCCGCTTCTTAAAAGTTGATTGGTGAGAGCACTTTTGCCGGTTATTTTATCGCAAACATTTACGGTTTTAACAGCAAACTCCATTGATAGATCTACCAAAATATTTTTTGACATTAAGACCTCCAGAATGAATGAACTGTTGCTTCGCAACATGAAATGACTTCGTCATGAAATGTGCTTCGCACATGAAATGCGCCTTGCGGCGCGTTATCGAAGAAGCGAGCAAGAAATTTGCCCGACGAAGCTAAAACATGAGCCTCGGAAAGCTTTCCGAGGCTCATTTCATGCTTTGCATTTCATGCGGCAGAGCCGCATTTCATTTGCCCCTTGGGGCAAATTTCATTGCAAATAATTTGCTCGCAAATTATTTGCTTGCTTCTTCGATAGCAACTGCAACTGCAACAGTCATACCAACCATGGGGTTGTTACCTGCTCCAATGAGACCCATCATCTCAGTGCGGTAGTGAGCTTTGAGACGCATTAAAATGAGAGAAAGTTTTATAAAATAAGCCTTTTGAACAGCAAAATCCTTTCATCAAACACATCATATTCAGTTTTTCTGAAAACATTATATCGCATTTTGATGTCGCCGTAAATGATGTGGTCAAAGAGTTTGCAAAAAGGTTGCGATTGTTGCTTGACAAATTTTGTTATTGTGATATAATATAAAATGGTTATATATACATCAATTTACAATTATCGACTAAATTAAGGAGCACATAATGCAACTCGACAGATGTAAATCCTGTGGTGGAGATCTTGAACGCAGAGGCAATTACTATGTGTGCAAATTCTGCGGCAACAAGTGGATGATAGACGCCGATAACGACGTCCACGTGATCGACCGAGCGAATGCTTGGTCTGCTTTGCGTGACTGCGACTTTGAACGCGCGGTTGAATTATTCGAAAACATAATATTCAAGGAGCCGGAAAACCATGAAGCTTATTGGGGACGGGCTCTTGCATCTGCGGGTATTATGTACGTCACGGATCTTAATGAACATAAGAAGGTGCCTACGTGTAATAGCATCAGTGAGGAGTCCTTCATTTCGTCAAGTGATGTTCAGAAGGCGATCTCTTTGGCTCCCAATGATATTTCTGAAACATATAAAAAGCAAGCTGAGCAGATAGAGAATATCCGAGTTGAATGGCTCAAAAAAGCGAGCAAGGAAAAGCCTTATGATGTTTTCATTTGTTTTAAGGACAGCGATCGCGAGCATAATATTGAGAGAACTGACGATAGCTATGATGCGCAGGAGCTTTATCTTGCGTTGACCGAAGAGGGATATAGAGTATTCTTCAGCCGCGTGAGTCTGCGCAACAAAGTTGCAGAGCATTATGAGCCTTACATATACAATGCTCTTAAAACCGCAAAGGTAATGATCGTATTCGGCGAAAAGCCTGAATACTTTAATGCCGTTTGGGTTAAGAACGAGTGGACAAGATTCCGTGCTATGATCGAACGTGGGAAAAAGGATAAAAATAGCCTTGTAACCGTTTACAAAAATATGTCTCCCAACGATTTACCTGCCGGGCTCCGCTCCAGACAAAGTCTTGATGCTGCTGAAATCAAGTTCTTTGATATTTTAACGAATCACATAGATAAAATAATAAACGCACCCAAAGAAAGAACTTTGGTCGATGACTTTGTTCCCGAACCTCCCAAGAAAAAGAAAAAATGGCCTATAAT
The DNA here is from genome assembly GCA_045612105.1 of Eubacteriales bacterium. Lineage (GTDB taxonomy): Bacteria > Bacillota > Clostridia > Oscillospirales > CAG-272 > SVTX01. Next base: position 6,192 of record JAZKYL010000009.1, on the reverse strand, counting down.
AGCCACAATTGCGGGCATATTGGCGTTGGCTATAACGCTTGGATTTTTGGCGCCGAATTTCATTAATGTAAAAGGTGATGAGACTACCGGTATAACAGAAGAGACTGAATTAGAGGATACTGAGACGGAGCTTGGTTCCAATCAGGAGTCGCAGATAGAAACAAGCGGATCCAAAGAAATAGAAGAGCAGTCGGAGACAAATGCAGAAACCTCATCAAGTGCGGAATTTCCGACAACTACAGAAACAGAAACGACAACTGATACAGAAACAGAGTCAGAAACGGAAACTGTCACGGAATCAAAGACACTAAGCGAGACGACAACGGAAGCCGAATCAAATACTGAAACGGAGAGTGAACCCGAAAACGGAAGCACCATTACCCCGACCGTTTCAACCATAACATTTGATCCTAACGGTGGTAGCGGTACAATGTCCGCACAGCAGGCTAAGACAAACGAAGAAGTCACTTTGAAACAAAACTTATTTACGCGTGAGGGCTATATGTTCGCAGGTTGGGCTACATCTGCCGCAGGAAATGTTGCATATGTAGATGGTGCTACCTATACTATGGGAACAGAGAGGCAATATACGCTATTTGCTATTTGGATTGCAAATAAATATACCGTAAAATTGGCAGACACCTCTAATGATCCTCTATATGTAACTGTCACTATGGTATTTACAGATGATATTATAGAAACGGTAAAATTGAAAAATGGTCAAAAATTGCAACACCCGGGCATTTGCGGAATGGAAAATATGATATCAGAAGCTTGGTATACAGATGATACTTACACAACAAGATATGATTTTTCTCTGCCTATAACCAAGGATATAACCATTTATTTAGGATGGGCGACAATGCTCAGACCAACGCAAACATATGAGCAAATACAGATTTTATCGCCGGAACAGTATGTAAAAGATGCTTATGCTTTGGAACTTGATGTTTTGTATAGCAAGAATAACTTGCTAATGGATTGCTATGTTGTTGCACAAGAATCGGGAAGCCATACTATTAGTTTCAAAAACGCGAGTTCGTCATATTCTAAACGCTTTGAAATACTTATTTATAATATAACACAAAATAGAAGTGTATATCAAGGAACTTGCTATTCAACAGCATACGATGATATCGTTTTTAGCTGCAACAAATATGATGTTATAGTTATTTCCTTTGGTGCGCACGAAGAAACGACGAATGCTTATTTAGCATTTGAAGGATTTTATAAACCGCGAAGCAGTGCATATGCTGACATTGATATTGATGCGGATTCAGAATACTACTATTCTTCGGGCGACTCTTCCATAATTGAAGTTACTTACGATGATTATTTTGAGTTGCCATCATTGAGTCGTGATGGATACACATTTTTAGGGTGGTATTACGGGAATGAAAGAATAAATGATGAAACGTATAAAATCGCGTCTAATATTACGCTCGTTCCAAAGTGGCAAAAGAATTAGTAAAAGAATAAATAAGTGAAAAGAGGAAAGATAATTCCAATGACGAGAGATTGATTAACTTGGATATGTATTATCAAAGTCCGACTGTTGAACTTAATAGGAAGAAAATTTCGACAGGGCAATGGATGAGTTTGACGCGAGATTTAGAAATCTTTTTGCTCATTTCTTAAGTCCAAATTATGAACTCATAGAAGTGTAAACATCTAACACAAAGCATACGGGTAACGGAATTATGCCGATAATCCTGTGTGTTTTCCTGAAAATGAGAGGTCTTTTTATCTCAAAAATCCTCCTTTAAAATAAAAAAATATTGGACACATCACGTACGAAAATACGTTTATGATGTGTCCAACTTTTTTATTGTTGATTTTCAGTTTAAGAACCTTTTCAATGATTCCTTGAAATCAAGAAAGTCTCAAAAAGCCTTATATATCAAGGATTACTTGCTTGCTTCTTCGATAGCAACTGCAACTGCAACAGTCATACCAACCATGGGGTTGTTGCCGGCACCGATCAAGCCCATCATTTCTACGTGAGCGGGAACGGAGGAAGAGCCTGCGAACTGAGCGTCGCTATGCATTCTTCCCATAGTGTCGGTCATACCGTAGCTGGAGGGACCTGCAGCCATGTTATCGGGGTGGAGGGTTCTACCTGTACCGCCGCCGGATGCAACGGAGAAGTAGCCTACGCCGTTCTCCTGGCACCACTTCTTATAGGTACCTGCAACGGGGTGCTGGAATCTGGTGGGGTTGGTGGAGTTACCGGTGATAGATACGCCGACGTTCTCCTTCTTCATAATAGCAACACCCTCGGGAACGTTGTCGCTTCCGTAGCACTTAACGTCAGATCTGGGGCCCTTGGAGAAGGGAACCTCGCGAACGACAGATACTTCCTCGGTGTAGGGATCGAACTTGGTCTCTACATAGGTGAAGCCGTTGATTCTGGAGATGATGTAAGCAGCATCCTTACCAAGACCGTTAAGAATAACGCGGAGGGGCTTTACGCGAACCTTGTTAGCGTTAAGAGCGATCTTGATTGCACCCTCAGCAGCCGCGAAGGACTCGTGACCTGCGAGGAAGCAGAAGCACTCGGTCTCCTCAGAGAGGAGCATCTTGCCGAGGTTACCGTGGCCAAGACCAACCTTACGGTTTTCAGCAACGGAGCCGGGGATACAGAAAGCCTGAAGACCGATACCTATAGCGGCAGCGGCGTCAGCAGCCTTGGTGCAGCCCTTCTTGATAGCGATAGCCGCGCCTACGGTGTATGCCCACTTTGCGTTCTCGAAGCAGATGGGCTGGGTCTCTTCTACGATCTTGTAGGGGTCGATGCCCTTAGCGTCGCAGATCTCTTTGCACTCGTCGATAGAGTTGATACCGAATTCCTTGAGAGCCGCGAGAATCTTCGCTTCTCTTCTTTCATAACCTTCAAATTTAGCCATTATACATTACCTCCTTTAATTATTCCTTACGGGGGTCAATGTACTTTGCAGCATCATTGAATCTACCGTATGTACCCTTAGCCTTCTCGTAAGCTTCGTTAGGCTCGATGCCCTTCTTGATCATGTCGGTCATCTTGCCGAGAGAAACGAACTCGTAGCCGATTACTTCGTTGTTTTCATCAAGAGCCATTCTGGTGCAGTAGCCCTCGGTCATTTCGAGGTATCTAACGCCCTTTTCCTTGGTTCCGTACATAGTACCTACCATGCTTCTCTCACCCTTACCGAGGTCTTCCATACCTGCGCCGATAACGAGACCGCCCTCGGAGAAAGCGGACTGAGATCTACCGTAAACGATCTGGAGGAAGAGCTCTCTCATTGCGGTGTTGATAGCGTCGCAAACGAGGTCGGTGTTGAGAGCTTCAAGAATGGTCTTGCCGGGGAGGATCTCAGCAGCCATAGCTGCGGAGTGAGTCATACCGGAGCATCCGATAGTCTCAACGAGAGCTTCCTCGATGATACCGTTCTTAACGTTGAGGGAGAGCTTGCACGCTCCCTGCTGAGGTGCGCACCAGCCCACACCGTGGGTGTATGCGGAAATGTCGGAAATCTGCTTTGCCTGGATCCACTTGCCCTCTTCGGGAAGGGGAGCAGGACCGTGGTCGCAACCCTTTTTAACTACGCACATGTGCTGAACTTCGAGGGACTGTGCGTAAGGGAATTCGCTAACATTATTCATTGTTTCTTCTCCTTGTATATTTTTAAAATTTTTAACTGTTTTTGAGATCATTCTGCAATGATCGCGTCGATCAGGGGCTTCACCGCTTCAAGATAGTGCTTAGCGATGAATGCCGCGCCGTTGGGATTGGGATGGACTCCGTCGGGGGTGAAATAGTCGGGCTTGCCGTAGTTTTCGTCGGCGTGCATAAGGTCGTCCAGCTTGATATAAGCGTCGGAATACTTTTCGGCAAGGTCGCCTACGATAAGCTTGACTTTCTCCACGTCGGCTCTCATATGCGCCTGCTTTTCTCCCTCGGTGTAGGGCTGAAGCATCAGTATCTTTGCGTTTGTATCAGCTTTGAGACGCTCAAGGATGCACTTGTAATTCAGCGCGATCTGCTCGTCGGTGGTCGGGATCATTTCAAAGGCATAGCGATGCCACACGTCGTTGATTCCGATAAGGATAGAGACGATATCGGGCTGGAATGCGAGGCAATCGGGGGTGAGACGGTCAAAAAGCTGATCTGTACGGTTGCCGCTGATGCCGAAGTTGATGAACTCAAATTCCACGTCGGGATATGCCGCTCTGATCAGCTCCGCGGCGAATTTGGGGTATCCCATACCCAAATGGTGGTAATTTCTTTTGTCGCGACCGGCATCGGTGATGCTGTCGCCTTGAAAGAGGATCTTTATCTTTTTCATAACAATTTACCTCGTCAACTTCCGCCGTGGTAGGATAGGTAATCACTTAAAATTCTCGGGCAAAGTCGCACTTCACCATCGAGGGATAAATTATCGTCTATCTTTTCCTTCACACGAGTTTGGAAGTTTCTTTGCCTACTTTCTTTTCCAAAGAAAGTAGGTTAAGCCAAGATCTCGCCGTAAACCTCACCGAAAGCGGAGCAAGCGTTGCACTCGTCAGTGTCGATATGCATAGCGGGAGCGTAGCTGTCGGAAACGCGGCAGACAACGTCGTCGAAAATAGTGGTTCTTTCGCTGTTGATCTTGACCTTAACGATCTGCTTGTCCTTGATGCCCATAGCATCAGCGGTAGCGGTGTCGAAGTGGATGTGTCTCATAGCGATGATGCAGCCTTCAGCGATGTCAACCTCGCCGCAGGGGCCTACGAGCTTGCAGCCGGGGGTGTTTTCAACGGCACCCGACTCACGAACGGGAACGTTCTTAAGACCAAGTGCGCGAGCGTCGGTGTAGGAAAGCTCAACCTGGTTAGCCTTTCTTGTGGGGCCGAGTACGGAGAGCATAAGCTCGCCCTTGGGGCCTACTACCTTGATCTTTTCGTTTGCGGTTGCAAACTGACCGGGCTGAGAGAGCATCTTCTTGGGCTCAAGCTTTGCGTCAGCACCGTAAAGGATAGCAACTGCCTCGTCGGTAAGATGGATGTGTCTTGCGGACGTTTCAACAAGGATCTTCTTTTCCATTTGTTGTTACCTCACTTTATATTAATATATTTTTAACGCGTTTGAGGGCATAAGTCCCCATTCCTATATATTTTATCACATTTTTCGCGGTTTGTAAAGATATATTTTTAATAAATGTGGGCGATTATCTATTTTTTTTATTGGCAATACTTATAATAAATGCAAAATGCAAAGTGCAAAATGAAAAATTGCGGAGATTTGTGAGGATTGTAAAGCTTATGTTGAATAACGAAGATAAGAAAATGAACAACGGTGAGGACGAGACCGAAAACGACAAAAAACTGACCGAACAGGATCTGATCGAGGAGAGCGGTGGCGTGGTGGCGAAAAATAGTGACGAAACCATTCATTGTCTCTCCATAATCGGGCAGATCGAGGGTCATTATATGCTTCCCGAGGGGCAAAAGGCGACAAAATACGAGCATATTTTGCCCATGCTGGTGTCTATCGAGCAGGACGAGGACATCGACGGCGTGCTGATACTTCTCAATACTATGGGCGGCGACGTTGAGGCGGGGCTGGCGATTGCCGAGGTGATCGCGTCAATGAAAAAGCCCACCGTTTCGGTGGTGCTTGGGGGCGGACATTCTATCGGTGTGCCTCTGGCGGTGGCGAGTAAGAGGTCGTTTATCGTGCCCAGCGCGACTATGACCATTCATCCCGTCAGGATCAACGGGCTCGTGGTGGGTGTGCCCCAGACCTTCACCTATTTCAACGAGATGCAGAAGAGGATTATCAACTTCATCTGCGCCCACAGTCGCGCCGACAAGGACAAGATTTATGAATTGATGATGCGCCCCGATATGATGGCGACCGACGTGGGGTCGATTATCGAGGGCAGAGAAGCGGTGGAGTATGGTATCATCGACGAGGTCGGCGGATTGGATAAGGCGATGGAGGCGCTGAGGGAGATGATAAAGGGGAGTGAAGAGTGAAAAGTGAAGAGTGAAAAGTGAAGAGTGAAAAGTGAAGAGTTGTGGATGAAAACCTCCTTCGTCGGTTTTCTTCATTTTGTTAAATTGCAATTTATCTGTCAGTTTGTTTTTTGTTCATTTTCTTTCCGCGTCGAAAGAAAACGAACCAAAAGAACGCCGCATAGGGAAAAGAGGGTCTTGAAAAATCAAACGCAG
>JAZKYL010000008.1:0-8677 GCA_045612105.1 Eubacteriales bacterium | reverse complement strand
GTGCCTCCGGCGGCGAGCTTTTTAGGCTAAAAACCTACGCAGATTGCAAGCAATCTGCTGTTGCGGGTTCGCTCCGCGAACCTCGGCTCGGCAAAAACCTTCCTCGCAAAAAAGATGAAAATGTAGCCATTTCATCTTGTGAAACCGTGAGGATTTTGGACAAAGCCTCACTGCTATCGTGTTTCGAGTGTATTGTAAACTCTTTTGTTTAAAAGGTTTCAAATAAACTTGCAACACGATAGAAGATAAACTTCGGTTAAAATCAATACGGTTTCCCAATACTATATTGGTGAAATTTTTATCCTTTTTAGGGAAGTTCTTTTGGTTACTTTTCTTTCAAGAAAAGTAACACGCGTCTCCCCCGCGTCCCCGTTAAATTGCAATTTAATGATTAAACTATATTATACCAAAAAAGTGGAGAGGTTTCAAGGGGGGCAACGGCAAAAAATTGTGTCAATTTAAAAATTTTTCAGAGTTTCCACGGCTTTTTGGGGGCAAATGATCTTACCATGCTCGGATATGTAGGATATGAGGCAATCGGGGTTTTCTCTTTTTCCGTATTCCTGAATGAAGGTGAGTCGGTCGAGGCGAGAGTAGGCGGACATTCCCGTATTCAGCAAAAGAAGATAAAAGTTGCCTTCTTCATCGGCATAAGCTCGGCTTTCGGTACGGATATCGGATGCGGCGAGTATTTTACACACGTCAAGCATATCCGAAATATTCGAAAAGGAGAATGCGATGCGAGACCTGCGATCCTCCCGTGGTTTCGGTAGCTTATTTTCCAATGCTTCGGTGGGTCTTGGGAGAGTTCTTTCTTCCGTAGGTTTATCTGGAAGAGCACTTTGCTTTCGCTGTCTTCTCTCTCTTGGCGCACCTTCGGGTATGATCGGACTTTTGATCCTTTCAACGATCTCATCCGCTTTGGATTCCACGTTGCATTTCGTTACGAAAAGCTCGCAACCTCCGTGCTTTGACGTGTAGAGCTGAACGAATATCTCCTCACCGTCTGTGTTAAAACCAATCTGATCTCTTGCACATTCAAGGAGGCTTCTGATCGCTTTTCTCGTTGAGCTCTCGGCGCAGTCGCTATCGCTTCCGATATGGTATTTCTGCATATCGCTTTCGTTCAGCATTATTTTGAGCTTTGTGTTACTTATAAGTATTAATTCCATAATAGTCTCCATTCAATCTTTTGAAAATAAGTCTACTATTATTATAATACTTACGGCGACAAAATGTAACCCCTAAATTTTTGGTAATTTTCGTGTCTTGGGTATTTACTTTTTATTGCCTTTTTGTTATAATAGTGTTGTAATATAACGGTTACGACCTTAATGAGAAACGGAGGCGAGCGTATGAGGTACGACAGTGACAGAGACCACATTGAAATGAATGTGAGAGAGCTATGCGAAATGGCACTGCTTTGCGGAAATATTGACTGCCATCGCTCGTCTGCGGGTCTTTATGAGAGGGCGGCAGAGGGGCAGAGAATTCATCAAAAGCTGCAGACCTCCTTCGGCGCGAGATACCACAGCGAGGTGGAGCTCCGAAACACAAGCAAGGTGGACGAGGTCTATTTTTATGTCAAGGGGCGCGCCGACGGAATATTATATCATAACGGCTTTTACACTATTGACGAGATCAAGACGGTGGGTGAGAAGCGGTTTTCAAGCGGTGTTGTTGACAGACTTCATTTGGCTCAGCTTTATTGCTATGCCTATTTTCTTTGCAACACAAAGGACCTGAGAAGTGTCAACACCAGGATGATATATTACAATATCGACACCGATGAGGTTGAATATCACGAAAAGGTGATAATGGCAGAGGAGCTGAGAGAATTTTATCACAGATTGCTGGCTTTGGTGCTTTGGCGCGGACGCGACCTCAGAAACAGGGCTCTTGACAGAATGCCCGCAGTGGCAAGTGCACCTTTTCCGTACAGCTCGCTCCGTGACAGTCAGGCAGAGATGATAAAGGAATGTTACAGGGACATCAAGCACGGTAACCGACTTTTCTGTCAGGCACCGACGGGAATCGGTAAGACGATCTCAACTCTTTATCCCGCGGCGAAATGTATGGGCGAGGGAATTACCGACAAGATCTTTTACCTGACCAGCAAGGCGAGTATTCGTCGCGAGGCATATCACGCTATTGAGAAGATGAATCGCGCAGGGTCAAAGATTCGCGGTATCGTGCTTTCCTCAAGAGAGCATATGTGTATAAACGATGCGGCAAAGAGTCGCGGCGGCAGGCTTTCGTCCAACTGCTGCCCCGAGCTTTGTCCCTATGCCAATGCTTATTACGACAAATTAAACGCGTCGCTTGAAGAAATATTGAGGACTTCGGGCATATTTGACAGTGGGATGATAAAGAATTTCGCCAAGCTGCGTGAGGTTTGCCCGTACGAGCTGTCTCTTGATCTTTCCGAGCTTTGCGACGTTATTATCTGTGATTACAACTACGTTTTCTCGCCTACGGTCTATCTGAAGCGTTATTTTGACGAAAATCAGGGCGGCGGACGTGAAAAATATATCTTTTTGGTGGACGAGGCACACAATCTGCCCGACCGAGCAAGGGATATGTTCTCGTCAAGGCTGTCGGGTGAGGATTTTGAGCGCATTATTGGTCTGCTTGGAGAGACGAGCAAGCTGACAGATGCCTGCCTCTCGCTTTTGCGGAGCTTTGAGGCTTTGGAGAAGCTTTGCGCGGACAATATGAAGTACGACGGTGAGGGAATTGGCTCGGGATATTACGTAGGACGCGAGCTGCCCGAAAACTTTTTGCGCGAGTTGTCGGCATTTTCGGAAAAGTGCGACTCCTGGATGAAGTATAATTCCGATCACCCCGCTTTCTTTGCGGTGGAGGATCTGTCGTACAGAATCTTTGAGTTCAAGAAGATATGCGAGTGCTACGACCGACATTATCTAACCTTTATTAATACGGTTGACCATAAGGTCACGCTTCTGCTTTACTGTCTTGACCCGTCGAACAATCTGTCGATCGCTCTTGAAAGGGCGGTGGCATCGGTGCTGTTCTCGGCGACTTTGACACCCACCGACTACTTCGCTGACATTTTGGGCGGTGGAAAAAAGACGGTTTCGGTTGATTTTGAGTCGCCGTTTCCAAGAGAAAATCTTTGCGTAGCAGCCGTTGACAGAATAAGCACCAAATTTGAGGACAGAGAAAAGTCGTACAAGAAGATCGCCGCCTGTATTGCCGCCACAGTATCGGCAAAAGTGGGAAATTATATGGTGTTTTTTCCGTCATACGGATATATGGAGGCGGTTCACAAGCTTTTTTCTGCAAAGTACCCGAAGGTCAAAACCCTTGTGCAGAAAAAGAATATGTCGCCGTCGGAGCGCGAGACTTATCTTTCGGAATTTCAGGATGACGGTAAGTTACGTATAGGATTTTGCGTTCTTGGCGGCTCATTCTCCGAGGGAATTGACCTGCCCGGAAAGAGACTTATCGGTGTAGTTGTGGTGGGTGTGGGATTGCCCGGAATATCCGACGAGAACAATATTATCCGCGATTATTACGAAGAAAAATGCGGCGCAGGCTACGACTACGCTTACACCTACCCGGGTATGAATTCGGTGCTTCAGGCGGTGGGCAGAGTAATTCGTACCGAGACCGACAGGGGCGTTGCCGTGCTTATAGACGACAGATACGGCGAGCCTAAATACAAGCCGCTTTTTCCAAAGGAGTGGAAAGGAATGAATTTGGTGGGAAATCCGACGTCTCTTGCAGAAATTCTGCGCAGATTTTGGAAAAATTAAGAATTTTGAAAAAATTTGCAAAATTTCAAAATATATCTTGCATTTTCATAAAAGATGTGGTATAATACTGTCTGTTGTGATTATTTAGAGAAATTGGAGTAATTTTTTGATGAAATATTGCGAAATGTCCCACGAGGCTCTCGTAGCAGAGCATGAAAAATTAGTTAAAGAATATGAAGAAATAAAAGCGAGCGGAATTAAGCTCGATATATCGAGAGGAAAGCCCTGCACCGAGCAGTTGAACCTTTCTGACGGTCTGCTTACCATTCTTCAGGATGCTGAGGATTGCAAGACTGAGGGTGGATTTGATTGCCGTAACTACGGTCTTTTCGAGGGTGTGCCTGAGGCTCATCAGATGTTTTCCGAGCTGCTTACTATTCCCTCCGAGAACATTCTGCTTGGCGGAAGCTCGTCTCTGACCTTTATGTACGATACCTTGGCTCGCGCTATGCTTTACGGTGTAAGAGGTAGCGATAGACCCTGGTGCAGAGAAGAGAAGGTTAAGTTTATCTGTCCCGTGCCGGGATACGACCGACATTTTATGGTAACTCAGTCACTGGGAATCGAGATGGTCAACGTCAATATGACTCCCACCGGTCCCGATATGGATGTTGTTGAGGAGCTTGTGAAGGATCCTGCTGTGAAGGGTATATGGTGCAACCCCAAGTATTCCAATCCCGACGGAATCACCTATTCCGATGAAACGGTTCGCCGTCTTGCTTATATGGCGACCGCGGCGAAGGATTTCCGCATTATGTGGGATAACGCCTACGCGGTTCACGATCTTTGCGACGAGGGCGACGAGCTGATCGACATTATTCAGGAGTGCTGTGATGCGGGCAACCCCGACAGAGTGCTTTGCTTCTATTCCACCAGCAAGATCACCTACCCCGGCGGCGGTGTCGCGCTTATGGCGGCAAGTGAGAACAATCTCAAGCAGATCAAAGAGATCATGAAGGCGCAGACTATCAACTTTGATAGGCTCAATCAGCTCCGTCACGTGAGATTTTTTGGAAATGCCGACAATATTAAGGCGCATATGAAGAAGCACGCGGCGATAATCGCGCCCAAATTTGCGCTGGTCAAAGAGCATCTCACAAGGGAATTGGCGCCCCGAGGAATTGCCCGTTGGACCGACCCGAAGGGTGGCTATTTCATCAGCCTTTTCGTAGAGAAGGGCTGCGCGAAGAGGGCTTACGCTCTCGCCAAGGAGGCAGGACTTACCCTGACTACCGTCGGCGCTACCTACCCTTATGGCTACGATCCCGACGACAGCAATATCCGTATAGCACCCACCTATCCCAAGCTGGATGAGCTTGATCAGGCGATGAAGGTGCTGACGGTTTGCGTAAGACTTGCGGCAGTAGAAAAGTTTTTGAATTGTTAATGATTTGCAGGGGGAGAGGAAAACTTTTTGGAAAAAGGTTTTCCTCTCCCCCTGCACCCCCTCACTTTTCAAAAAACCTTAAAAAGGGGTAGGACTTGGTGTGAGGTGAATCTGCCGAAAATCAAGAGATTATTAAAGGAAAAGAAAGTGAATTGTATGAAAATTAAGCAATCCGATATAAATCCCTTTAAGAACAGCGACTCGAACAAGAGGTATTACACTTACGATTATTATTTGCGAAAGACTTTCGGTGGGAAGTGTATGAAGATACCGCTTGACGCGGGATTTACTTGCCCGAATATCGACGGAAAATGCTCTGTGGGCGGTTGTATTTACTGCTCGCCGAGAGGGAGTGGAGACTTTGCCGCCGATGCTGTCTTGCCCGTGGCGGAGCAGTTTGAAATCATCAAGGAGCAGTTGTCACATAAGTGGAAAACAGACAAATACATTCCTTATTTTCAGGCTCACACCAACACCTACGCGCCGCTTTCGGTAATTCGTGAGAAGGTCGAGAGTGTTATGTGTAAAGAGGGGGTAGTGGGGCTGAACATAGCGACCAGAGCAGACTGTCTTGAGGACGACGTGGTGGAATATTTAGCTGAGTTAGCCGAGCGTACGGTGCTGACCGTGGAGCTTGGTCTGCAAACGGTACACGATTCGACCGCGTTCGCTATCAACCGTGGTCACAGCTTTGCGGATTTCCTTATGGGATATGAGAAATTGCGGTCTGCCTCGGATAAAATAAATATCTGCGTGCATCTTATTTTCGGTCTGCCCGATGAGAGTCGAGAGATGATGATAGACAGTATTAAAAAGGTAGCAAAGCTGTGTCCCGATCAGGTGAAGATACACCTTCTGCACGTTATTCGCGGCACGAGGCTTGCCGAGATTTATAGTGAAGGGAATTACACCCCTCTTGAGATGGACGAATACGTTGATATCGTGGCTGAAGCACTGACGTATTTGCCGCCCGACACAGTTATTGGCAGACTGACGGGCGACGGTATGCAGAGCGAGTTACTATCCCCCGATTGGAGCCGAAAAAAAACGGTGGTTATTAATAATATTGATAAAAAGATGTTTTCGGAGGACATTTGGCAAGGAAAAAATTTTCAAAATACAGTTGATAAAGCGGGCATTTGAATTTATTCGTAATTGTTTGTGAATAGTTGGTGAAGTGCTGATCTTGATTGTTTAAATTGCACAAGAAAACCTAACCTAATTTGTCATTATTGCGAATTTACTTTTCGTTTTATTTGTGTTAAAATATATTGACGCAAAAGATATGAGACGATCTTTTGCAAAAATCTATTTTATTTTAAAAGGAGAAAAGAATTATGAAAAAGATTCTCTCTACATTGTTGGTCGCAGCAATGCTCCTTTCCCTCGTAATCGTTGCAGCAATGCCTACCGCTGCAGTTGAGGGCGGAGATTGGACCACATGGGGTGAAGCTATCCAGTATGGCGACAACATTTCGGACGAAGCTAAGACCGACGTTGCCGGTTACGACTATGAAGGCATATTTGATGGTTTTCATTCCGTCGGTGCTAACTGGGCACACCAGTCACCCTTTACCCATATGCAGTCTGCTCAGGCTTATGACCTGAAGCAGGGTATCTACTTTGAGGTAGTTGTTGAAGAATTTGAGTTCGACAAAGAGATCGATAAGTGGTACAACATCAACATTTGGAATCAGGCAAAATTTGCTCCTCCCTCTCCTAACCCTGAGTACGGTTTTGGTCTCCAGACCCTTATCCGTCCCGGTTCAGAGGTTGGTACCTGTAAGTCTATCCAGTGGATGAAAGAGCAGTGGACCGCTTGCGGCACCTCCGCTATTGAGACTCCCGTAGTTGAGACCGCGGGTGAAGTTAACTACGACAAGTTCGTTGTTGAGATCACCTATGATCCTCAGGCTGGTTATCACATTACCATCAACGGCTCTTCTCTTAAGGCTGCTGAAGAAGGTAAGCCTAATGTGGCTGACGCATATCTTAACGAGGCGTTCGGTCACGACGATCCTACCGTTTCTTCTATGGCATACATCGGTTTTGCTATGCACCACACCAAGGCAGCTGGTAAGCAGTCCGCTACCATTACCAAGTTCGGTACTAGCGCAGCTGACGCATCCACTCCTACCGGAAATTACTCCAAGGACCCCGATAACTACTCTGATCTGATCGAAGTTGTAGGACCTATGGATCCCACAGAGGTTCCCGCAGGTCAGCCCGGTATCCTTATGACCGGTAACTTGAAGGATAGCGATCTTTGGACCGTTCCTACTACTGCTACAGGTTCTTTGATCTCCATTACCAATGACTTCACTGTTGCCATTACAGGTAAGGACGGTACAACTGACGCCGGTACTTGGAAGGTTAAGATGTCCAAGAACTACAGCATCGCAGATTTCCCCACCTATATGGTAATTACCAAGGACCTCTGTACTTGCGGCGGTAATGACAAGACCGAGTGCGAGGCTTGGGAAGAGGCACAGATCTACTACATGGTTGGCGATATCATTGGTGCAGCAAGCGCTCACACCGCAGATGTTTGGGTTTGTGACGAAGTAGCTGTTATTGACGGTCACGTATATCACTACTTTACCGTAAACCTTGTTGACGAATACGGCGACGTTGTTATCGGTAAGGATGATGACGGCAACGATATTACTATGGCAGACGGCGACAGAATCAACGGCGTACGTCTTGACATTTTTGACCTTGACGGTACTAATCCCGAGAACCTCAACTTTGAGGTTTGCATGATGGGCTTCTTTGCTTCCGATGACGATGCGGAGAATTATGCTCTCGATTACTTCGCATCTCTTGAGGGCGAAGAGCCTCCCGTTAAGACCGAGGAACCCGTAATTGATACCACCGAGGCTCCCGTAATTGATACCACTGAGGCTCCTGTAGTTGATACCACCGAGGCTCCCGTAATTGATACAACCGAGGCTCCTGTAGTTGATACCACTGAGGCTCCCGTAGTTGATACAACCGAGGCTCCTGTAGTTGATACCACCGAGGCTCCCGTAGTTGATACCACCGAGGCTCCTGTAGTTGATGTTACCGAGGCTCCTGTAGTTGATACCACTGAGGCTCCTGTAGTTGATACCACTGAGGCTCCTGTAGTTAATACCACCGAGGCTACTACCGAGGAAACAACCGAGGAAAAGACCGAGGCTACTACCGAGGAAAAGACCGTAGCTAAGACCGAGGAAAAGACCGAGGCTAAGACCGAGGAAAAGCCTGACGACAAGAAGGGCGGCTGTGGATCCGTTGTTGGATTTGGCGCAGTTGCAGTAGTTGTTGCAGTTGCAGCAGGCTTCGTTTCTTACAAGAAGAAGGAAGACTAATTTAGAATTCTGATTAATTTTAAATTCTGAATAATTAAGCACCCACGCTTCGGCGTGGGTGCTTTTGAATTAGAAAATGAATATTAAATTGCAATTTGACGGGGACTTCACGGCGAGTTTGCCGAGAAGTTTTGCTCGAGCTTTTTCAAAAGCTCGTC
>JAZKYL010000007.1:0-3623 GCA_045612105.1 Eubacteriales bacterium | reverse complement strand
ATCATGAGCTTTGGGGGGGGAGGAGTGGCGGAGGGGGAGGAGGATGTGCAGGGGGAGGAGAGAAACTTTTTTGAAAAAGTTTCTCCCCTCCCCCTGCCCCCCCTCCTCTTTTCAAAAACTTTTTTGAAAATTTGGCGATTTTAAAGGTGGAGTGAAACTTAATTAAGTGGCGGGATGTAATAAATAATGTTTTGAGTTTGGGGAAAAATATTTATAGACACGATGTCATAAAAAAGTTGAGAAATTGGAGTTTAGCGGTGAGAAACGCCTTCTCCAGCGGAGAAGGGGGACCACCGCAGGTGGTGGATGAGGAGGTCGCCCTTTCAAGGGGAATCTGTCTTATAAGAATTTCACCCAAAGCATTATTCTAAAAGGGTTCGTTATGGGTGAGGTTGGTTGAGAAACCATATCATAAAACTGTCAATGATCTCCTCATCCACCGCAAGCGGTCCCCCTTCTCCGCTGGAGAAGGCTAACCTATAAATTAAAATTTGAAAAACCAATAGAATTCGTATGAGAGGTTTTTATGAACAAGAAAAACAAAATCGACAAGACCGACGGTATCGGTCACGGCTTAGGCACTCATCCCGGGGCATATATTGACGATTACGATATAAACAACGAGCTGCTTGACACGGTGGACTCGGCAGACGATATTTTTACGGAAAACATTCCCGGGCACAAAAAAAGGGCAAATCACGCAAGTCCCTCTGCCGCCGACCCACCCGTACCCAACAGAGCGCACACCGAAATATAACAAAATTGCCGCAAGGGTTATCTTTGCGGCTTTTGTAATGCAAAAAATATGTGCTTTATCTTGTTTTTATTGAGTTTTATATTGTATTTTCGAAAAAATGGTGTTATAATTAGATGTATTAATTAAAAATATGCTTGGCATATAAGAATCAGGAGATAATTATGGAAAAGATCAGAATTCAGGACGACCTTTATAATTTTGTTAACGGGGAAACACTTGAAAAGCTCGTCATTCCCGACGACAAGCCTGCGGCAGGCGGCTTCCAGGACCTTGCTGACGGTGTTGAGAAGATCATGATGGACGAATTCGCCACTATGACCG
This sequence comes from Eubacteriales bacterium, assembly GCA_045612105.1. Taxonomy (GTDB): domain Bacteria; phylum Bacillota; class Clostridia; order Oscillospirales; family CAG-272; genus SVTX01. Next base: position 2,545 of record JAZKYL010000007.1, on the reverse strand, counting down.
AAAACAAGTCCTATCCCAACGTGCATCTCGAGAGAGCCTGCATGCTTTACGCTATCGCGAAGGATGCCGACAGAAAAGCGGCGCACGGAATCACTCCCGCGCTGAAGAATCTTGCGATCATAGACGAGATCAAAACCGCTGAAGACTTCAGCCGCCTTTTCAAAACTCTGTCTCTGAGGGGCATTCCCACGCCCTTGAGCATTGGCGTTGATACCGATATGAAGAACACCAAGCAGCGTCTCGCTTACATACAGGGCGCAGGTGTAATTCTTCCCGACGCGTCCTACTACAAGCCTGAGATGGAGGCGCAGAAGACTCAGATCCTCGGCATCTGGACAAACGTTGCCAAGGCTGTTATGGCACAGACCGATCTTGCCCCCGAGGCGCAGGAGCAGTACGTTAACGACGCGCTTGCATTCGACGCGATCCTCGGCGGACTTGTAAAGACCCGTGAGGAGTGGTCGAGATACGTTGAGATGTACAATCCTATGGATACCGCTACCGTAGTGGAAATGGTTTCCACTATTGATTTTACAGCAATTCTTAACGACCTTTTCGGCAAGACTCCCGCAACCGTAGTCGTTACCGAGCCCAGATTCTTTGAGAGCTTTGCAAAGGTACTCAACGCAGATACTCTTGAGCTTTACAAGCATTGGGCATACGTTACCGGACTTCTCAGAGCGTGTAACTATCTTTCCGAGGAGCTTCGTGATATGGGCGGAATGTATATGCGCGCGCTTACAGGTGTAGCGAAGATGCAGTCAATCGAGAAGTTTGCGTACAATCTTGCTTCTGGCACCTATTCCGATCCTGTGGGCATTTACTACGGCGAAAAGTATTTCGGCGAAGAGGCAAAGAAGGACATCACTGAGATCGTATATCAGATCATCGATACCTACAAGACCAGAATCAAGACCAACGACATTCTTGGCGAGGAGTCCAAGGAAAAGGCTATTTTGAAGCTTTCCAAGATGGGTGTTAAGATGGGTTATCCCGACAAGCCCAGAGCTATTTACGATAAGCTCGTATTTGATCCCGAGGATTCGCTCTTTGACATTATAGTCTCTCTCGGCGAGATCAGAGAGCTTGAAGCTCTCGGCAAGCTTGACAAGCCCACCGAGCCCGAAAACTGGGCAATGCCGGGACACATGGTAAACGCTTGCTACGATCCTTTTGTTAACGACATTACCTTCCCCGCGGCTATCCTTCAGGCACCCTTCTATTCCTTGAAGCAGACCAGAAGCGAGAATCTTGGCGGTATCGGTGGTGTTATCGGTCACGAGATCTCCCACGCGTTCGACAGCAACGGCGCAAAGTGCGATGAAAACGGTAACATCAACGACTGGTGGACCGAGGACGACTTCAAGCGTTTCGACTTGAAGGTTCAGAAGATGATCGAGCAGTTTGACGGTATCGAGCTTCCTTGGGGAAAGGTCAACGGCGCGTTTATCGTCAGCGAGAATATGGCGGACAACGGCGGTATGTCGGTTACTCTTGACATTATGTCGAGAACCGAGGGCGCGTCCTACGAGGAATATTTCAGCAACTGGGCAAGAGTATGGTGCCAGAAAGCGAGAACCGAGTTCCAGCAGATGCTGCTTTCCGTAGACGTTCACGGTCCCGCAATCCTCCGCGCCAATATGCCTCCCAGAAACTTCTGCGAGTGGTATAAGACCTTTGACGTAAAGGATACAGACCAGATGTATCTGCCCGAGGATAAGAGAATTGTTATTTGGTAATTAGAAATAAAAATAGCGGCTTTTCTCAAACGAGAAGAGCCGTTATTTTTGTTCGAATTCTTTTCCGTTGATTAAAAAATCGATAGAAACGTTGAAATATTTAGATAAATTTCGAAGCATTTGGAGATCGGGGCTTCTTTTTCCGTTTTCGTAGTGGGAAAGGGCTTCACGGCTGATAGAAAGATCCATAGCAACCTTAAGCTGGCTGTATTTCTTTTGCTTTCTGATTATTTTTAATCCTATAAGCCCTTCTTTGTTCTCCATTTTTATCTCCACATTCAAAAATCAAGAAATTTACAAAAACCTCTTGACATTATTGTAACAAAATGTTACAATAATTATGTTACTATTTGTTACGTAATCAGCGAACAGATTGAAGAAAACATTTTTGGAGGGAAAACATGAAAAATTTGAGAAAATTTGTAATGGTTTTGCTTGTGGCTGTTGTCATGATTGGAGTTTTTGCTTCTTGTGATCTTTTCCATGAGCACAGCTTCAGTGAGTGGGTAGTTACTAAAGAGGCTACTTGTACTGCCGTCGGTGTCAAGACAAAGACCTGCGAGTGTGGAGAGACCGAGACCGAAGAAATTGCTATAGTCGCGCATACTTGGGCAGATGCGACCTGCACCGCGCCTAAGACTTGCTCCGTTTGTAAGGCAACCGAGGGCGAGGCACTTGGACACACTTGGGCAGATGCGACCTGCACCGCGCCTAAGACTTGCTCCGTTTGTAAGGCAACCGAGGGCGAGGCACTTGGACACACTTGGGCAGATGCGACCTGCACCGCGCCTAAGACTTGCTCCGTT
>JAZKYL010000006.1:0-3406 GCA_045612105.1 Eubacteriales bacterium | reverse complement strand
TATCTTCTATCGTGTTGCAAGTTTATTTGAAACCTTTTAAACAAAAGAGCTTGCAAAAAACTCGAAACACGATAGAAGTGAGGCTTTGATCAAAATCCTCACTGTTTCACAAGATGAAATGGCTACATTGTAATCCTTTTTGCGGGGAAGTTCTTTTGCCTACTTTTCTTTCAAGAAAAGTAGGTCGCATCCCCCGCGTCCCCGACAAATCAAAATTTAACCGTAAACATATGAAAAAATTGTGGTAATATTACCCAAGAAAGGAATTACAATGAGAGTATTAATGACAGGCGGAGGTACGGCGGGTCACGTTAATCCCGCGATCGCTATTGCGAATACTATAAAGGAATACGAAAAAGACTGTGAGATAGCGTTTGTCAGCTCCAAGCTCGCCAGGGACAAGGCGCAGGATCTTGTTCCGAGAGCGGGTTATGAGCTTCACAAGGTGGACATTCTGCCCAGCTTCGCTATCTGGAATCCCAAGAATATTTTGACGCTTTACTCCATGGCGAAGTCGCGCGGTCAGGCAAGACGGCTGATCAGAGAATTCAAGCCCGACGTGATAATCGGTACGGGTGGATTTGCTTGCTATCCCGTGCTTAACGCAGGCGCGGAGATGGGTATTCCCACTATCGTTCACGAGTCCAATGCCATTCCCGGCAGGGCGGTAAAAAAGCTTGCGGGGAAGGTCGATCTTGTTATGGTCAACTTTGAGTCGAGCGCAGAAATGCTTAAAGGCGCGAAGAGGGTAATGCACGTGGGAAATCCACAGGTCGTTGGGCAGAAGGAGATTGCTGACTGCGGTAAGATCGCCGAAGGATTTGCAAAGAGCGTGCTTATTTTTGGCGGTTCTCTAGGCGCTGAGACTCTCAATCGCGCGGTTGCCGATATGCTTGTGGAGATCGTCAACAAATATGAGGATACGGAATTCTATCACGCGGCGGGCAAGAGAGATTTTGATGCGTTGAAAACTTATTATGCCGAAAGAGGACTTGACAGAAGGAAAAACGTTAAGCTTGTTGATTATATCTACGATATGGACGCGAGAATGAGACGTGCCGATCTGGTCATCTCCCGCGCGGGGGCGATGACTATTTCCGAGCTTTCTCTCCTTGGCAAGGCGGCGATATTGGTGCCGTCTCCTTACGTTGCGGCAAATCATCAATACAAGAACGCGAAGGCATTATTTGACGTTGGGGCTTGCTCTCTTGTTGAGGAGAAGGATTTTGTGAGCGGCAGACTGATCGAAGAGACAAAAGCTCTTCTGTCTGACCCTAAAAAAAGAATGACAATGGGTAGCGGCATAATGAACTTTGCCAAGCCCAATGCTAATCTTTTGATCTACGAGGAGATCAAGAGAATAATTGAGAACAGTCAAAAATCGAATTTTTAGGAAGTTAAAGTGAGGTGAGCGGAATGAAAAACGGCGAGGGAAGACCCGAGGATGCTTTAAGAGCGAAGCTTGAGGGATTTCGCGCGCGACTTTTTGTCAAATACGGCGAAAAAGGGGCTAAAAGGATACTTATTGGTGTTCCTGTGGCTATTCTTGTTCTTCTTCTGCTTATAGCCGCATTTTTCTTGATTCCCATCAGAGGTATTGAGGTCTCGGGTGACGTTACGATGTTTAACGAGGGTGAGATCATTGATGCCGCTGAGATCGACGAGGGTGACAGTATCTTTTTGCGTTCGTCGGGAAGTATAAAGCGCAGGATTATGAAAAATCTGCCTCTTGCCGAGTCTGTAAAGGTCAGAAAGACTATCACCGGTATTGTCAAGATCGATATAGAGTTTGGCGACGTGGATTTTTACACCGAGATCGACGGCAAATATTACGCATTGAGCGAGGATCTGCGTGTGCTTGACGTGAGCGAGTCAAGGGCTAAATATTCGGCTTACGGCGCGGCTTTGGTGATTATACCCGAGGTCAGAGAGCCTGTGGTTGGCGAAAAGCTTGTGTTCTACGACACGGTCGAGGAGACAGACACCGAGGGCGAGACCTTATATGAGGTCAAGGAAGAGAGGTTTTACGCTTACGTTTCGGATTTTCTGTCGGCATTGAAGGACAGCGGCTTTTCGGAGCAGACCGACGGTGTGATACTTTATGAAAAGTTTGCGATCACCGTGATATACGATATGAAATATAAGGTGAACTTCGGCAATGTCAGCGATTTGAGTTCAAAATTCAACATACTTTTTGAAATACTCAATGATGAGGCGATGAAGAGTATGGAAAAGGTTTACGTTGATCTGTCAACTCCGTCAAAATCCACGGCAAGACCCGACAACTCTCTTGATTTTTCCATATTCGACGATTGATATGATTTTTATGTAAAAAATACCTCTCCGCATTTTCTGTATCTCGCAGAGCGCGGAGGGGTATAATTTTGTTATCGAACCAATTATTTATGGAGATGATAACAATGTATTATAATAAAGTTGAGATTTGCGGCGTGAACACGTCGACTCTTGAGGTGCTTGACGACGATGAGAAAAGAGAACTGTTGCTTAAAACGCGGGCGGGCGACGCGGCGGCGAGGGAACGGCTTATTAACGGAAATCTCCGTCTTGTGCTTTCGGTGATCAAGAAATTTACGGGCAGGAAAGAGACTGCGGACGATCTTTTTCAGGTTGGGTGCGTAGGACTTGTGAAGGCGGTTGACAGGTTTAACGTGGAAATGGACGTAAAATTTTCCACTTACGCGGTGCCGATGATTCTTGGCGAGCTTCGCAGGTATTTACGGGACAGCGGAAGTGTCAGGGTCAGCCGTTCTGTTCGTGATCTTGCATACAAGGCGCTTCAGGCAAGGGAAGAGCTTCAGGGCGAGAGGGAGAGCGAGCCTACGGTGGATGAGATCGCGGGGAAGCTTGGTGTTTCCCGTGAGTCGGTTTCTCTTGCTATGGATGCTATTGCCCAGCCGATGTCGATATACGAGCCGGTTTACAATGAAGGAGGAGACTCGCTTTACGTTATCGATCAGCTGAAGGACAATTCTACGGGCGACGAGTTCTGGCTTGAAAATATTGCGCTCAAGGAGGCTTTGGGGCATTTGAGCGAGCGGGAAAAGATGATAATCGGTATGAGGTATTTCGGCAACAGAACTCAGACCGACGTTGCCGGTGAGATCGGCATTTCTCAGGCGCAGGTTTCGAGACTTGAAAAGGGCGCGCTTGAAAAAATGAGACGTCAGATGGTGTGACTTCAAATTTTGATTTGTCGGGGACGCGGGGGAGACGCGTTCCACCTTTTTCTGAGAATTGCAAACTCGCAAAGCGAGATTTGCGGTGGAGCCAAAAAGCTTCCCTGAAAAATGGTTAAAAGTGTAGCCGTTTCATCTTGTGAAACCGTGAGAATTTTGATCAAAGCTCCACTGCTATCGTGTTGCGAGTTGTATTGAAGCATTTTCAT
>JAZKYL010000005.1:0-1621 GCA_045612105.1 Eubacteriales bacterium | reverse complement strand
CTTTTGTAGATTTCATGGACACCCTTCCTTTCGAATTTCTATTGTTGGTCTATCATATCAAAAAAATCATCATATGTACAGAGAGAAATCCACTGTAAACACGGTAACAGCAAGTGTCTAAAACAAAACCCTCCTGAATGAACTCGCGCGTTCAACCAGGAGGGTTTTTGCCTGTATGAAATTAGCGGGGTGATAGCAGAAATCGCATCAAAACAGTAGTATTCTCGTGTTCTGATCTAAAACGTTGTTGCACCGCAATGACTTTTTGATTTCTGGTATTATTCCCACTCGTTGCAGCTATCTATGACTTAAACAAATTTGTTTAGTAAATATGATACCTGCTATTCTGATTATTTTGACGATCCATATTATCACAGCTATACGATGGACGCTTATCAAAATCTTATCAGTGGTGATAAAGGGTTTTTGGAAAGTTAAGACTGTTAAACAATAAGACAAATGGAATTTGGCAGGCAATCCGTTGCCGTTATTTGTAAGCGGCAACAAAAGTGTTCTCCGGAATGAAACCGGATTCTTCTGTATCGATAATGATCCAGCCGTCGCCGCCCTCCAGGATTTTATGGTTGTGGACATTCGCTCCAAGCTGCGAAAAGAAAGTATCCTTTTCCAGCGGACCCATTTCTCGCGGAACGACATCAAGAGCGGTAAAATCACGGATGGTACCGGCAGCATTGATCCGTACGCGGTCTCCTTTTTGTAGCTTACCTTTTAGGGAAAATCCCTGTAATACAACTTTCTTTTTCAGTTTCATGGCTCTGAGTATGAAAATAGGGGGGCTCTTTGGCATTGCAAACAGCTTCTTCGCAACAAATACATTACCTTCATTCAGATCAACGGTTTCCAAGAATCTGCTGCATACGCGATCACGCAGCGCAAACAAATCCTGCGCCTTTTCAAGAGGCATACTATGATGCTCCCGGAAATTATACTTTTTCTGCATAACTTTCATATATTCCTCTTCGGAAATCCAGCAGTGTCTTTCGCTCAGCAGTTGCAAAATGGTCATATGGCACGTTTGACACAAGGTACCGTCACTGAGTATATGCAGATGATGCCTGTCTAAAAGTTTCAGCTTGTTGCGGCATAAAGAGCAAGTTCTGGTATAAAGAATATCTTTTTCATTTGCCATATCCATGTACCTCCGTTATTTTATCGCATTATGTTGCAGCGACCGTGTAAAAACTGCGACCCGGCTCTCACAATCACAGGGGAAGCGCCTTTATTATAGCACGAAAACAGGAAGATTTCAATTATGAGTTGTTATTGCCAAATTATGCAGGCTCTTTGAGAGGTAGATACCGCTATCAGCTTTTTCTGGAGCTATGTGCGGCAAAGAAAAATGCTTATCAAATTCTTATCATTGTTGATAAGAATACTACAAAGCAAAGAGAAAAAGTGGGCTGAAATCAAGAGATTTCAGCCCACTGAGAATCAATATGCAATTATTCCCACTCGATGGTGCCGATGGGCTTCGGGGTCAGGTCGTATAGGACACGGTTGATGCCGGGGACTTCGGAGGTGATACGGTTTGTGATCTTATGCAAAACTGCATAGGGGATTTCTTCAATGGTGGCGGACATAGCATCGGTGGTATTGACTG
>JAZKYL010000004.1:0-3763 GCA_045612105.1 Eubacteriales bacterium | reverse complement strand
CACCGTGCTTCAGATCGTGATCTTCGGCGCGCTGTTCGTCTTGATTTATTTCCTCGTGCGTAAGCTCGTTGTAAAGAATATTCACAAGGTAAACACCTCGCTCTCCGCTATTACCGAGGGCAAGCTCGACACCGTGGTGGACGTTCGTTCCCACGTGGAGTTTGACTCACTTTCAAACGATATCAATGCAACGGTCGATACCTTGAAGCGTTACATCAAGGAAGCGGAAGAACGTATAGATGCGGAGCTCGCCTTTGCAAAAGACATTCAGCACTCGGCGTTGCCTTCTGTATTCCCGCCTTATCCGAATAGAAAAGAGTTCGAGATCTTCGCCACGATGCACACGGCAAAAGAGGTCGGCGGCGACTTCTACGATTTCTATTTCATTGACGATGACAACCTTGCATTCTTGATGGCAGACGTATCCGGCAAAGGTATCCCTGCGGCAATGTTTATGATGCAATCCAAGACCATCATAAAGAGCTGTGCCGAGTCGGGCATGAGCGTTGAACAAGTATTCACCGTTGCAAATGAAAAGATCTGCGAGGGCAATGAAGCAGGTATGTTCGTTACCGCTTGGATGGGGATTCTGAACACCAAGACCGGCAAAGTGCTCTTTTCCAACGCAGGACACAATCCTCCGCTCGTCAAACACGCAGACGGTACATACGAATATCTCAAAACACGCCCCGGTCTCTTCCTTGCAATTATGGATGGTATCCGCTATCGTAAGAACGAGCTGGAGCTTCAGCCGGGCGATGCGATTTACCTTTACACCGACGGTGTTACCGAGGCAACCAATGCAAGCGACGAGCTTTACGGTGAGGATCGACTTCATTCTATCCTTGAAAAATATAAGGACGCATCCATGCAGGTCATTTGCGAGGGGGTCAAGCGCGACGTTGATGCCTTTGTTGGTGAAGCACCGCAGTTTGACGACATTACGATGCTCGCCTTGAGGTATTTCGGAAAGGAGAATGAGACGTGAAGGAGCTGACACTTTCCGCAACGGTAGAAAATATCGAGGTTGTTACCGACTTTGTAAACGAACAGCTCGGGGCTCTTGATTGCCCGATGAAAGCAGAAACGCAAATTGATATTGCAATCGACGAGATTTTCAGCAACATCGTTTATTATGCTTATAATTCTGAGATAGGTCAGGTGACCGTAAGGTTTGAGGTGTCAGGCGAGCCACCGACCGTCACCATTACGTTTATCGACAGCGGTGTTCCATACGATCCGCTGCAAAAGGCAGATCCTGATACGACCATTTCAATAGAGGATAGGAGAAACGGCGGTTTCGGCATCTATATGGTAAAAAAATCCATGGATGATGTTACCTATGCGTATAGGGATGGACAAAACGTTTTAACCATAAAGAAAAATTTGTATTAATTAAGGAGAAAAGACTGTGAACATCACAAACCAAAGAGAAGGTAATCAACTCAACGTTGCTCTTGAGGGAAAGCTTGATACGGCAAGCGCCCCTCAGTTGGAGACTTTTATCAAAGAGGAGCTTTCAGGAGTAGATCTACTCGTGATTGATCTGGCAAAGCTCAAATATACGTCATCTGCAGGCTTGCGTACGATTGTTCTTGCCCAGAAAACGATGAACAAGCAAGGAAAGATGATTTTAAAGAACGTAGGCGAGGACATTATGGACGTCTTCGATATGACGGGACTGCTTGATCTGCTCACGATAGAATAATGTCTTATTATCTTTTTCACATTATAGGATTTATTGCTACAGTTTTTTATTTGCTTTGGGTGCTTCCTAAGTACGGTGTAAAACGCTTAAACGGACTTTCATTGGCGGCGTGTACGTACCTTACCGCCTATGCCTTGATGCTTGTGCTTTTCTGGATCATTACGGGAAAATTCGGCGGTCAAAATGTCATTCGGGTGTTTTTATTTGTACCTTTGATTTTACTTTTGTATGCAAAGACATTTGATGTCGATTATAAAAAATCATTGGACTTTGCAGCCCCAGTATTGTGTATTGCGCAGGCTTTTGGAAAGATCGGCTGCACGGTTTCGGGATGCTGTGAAAGCTTTATTGAGGTCCCGTGGGGCGTATATAATTCATACACGGAAACAAGATTATTTCCGGTACAGATATGCGAGGGAATTACAGCGTTGATCATCGCGATTTCGGTAATCATTATGGCGTTCCGCAAAGACTTTCGGTGCAGAGGTACAACGATGGCATGGATGTGGGTCATGTTTGGCTCAACCCGCGTGATATGGGAATTCTTCCGAGCAAATGAAAAACTGTTTTGGGGGCTTTCCGAATTGGCTCTGTGGAGTATTGCGCTAACCGTGGCGGGTGTTATTTGGCTGGTGCTCGATAAAAAGAAGGAGGAAAAAGAGATATGAATCAATTATTAATGTATTCAAATCTTGCAATATTTATTTGTACAGCTGTAAGCTTTACATACGGAGCAATCCGTTTCTTTAAAAAAAGAAAGGCGTTATACCTCCAGATGATCGTTGGAGGACTTGGTTGTATGATGCTCAGCCGAGCGTTCCAGTTTATTACAATTTTGACAAAGGGTAGTTTTTCAAGTGGCTTTCACATTGGAATGCTTGGAATGGCAGGCGGATTTTTGTTCTTCCTTTCTGCCAATTATGGTCAAATGGATAAGCTGCTTGACGACGGAGCGCGTGAAAACAAAAAGTACCGTCTCTTCGCTTTGATTGCACCCTGTGTGCTTGCAGGAATATATTCGCTTTTGTTTTTGATCCCTGCGGCTGCTGATAACCGCGTGATTTACGGTATCATGACTTTGGTTATTATGTTTGCCTCATACTTTAACCTTAAGCATTTCATTTTTCCCGACGTGGAGTTCGGATTTATCCGAAGCATTCGAGGTTATAACCTGATCGCCCTGATGCTCGCCGTGCTTTCCGTCGGCGAAATGGTATTGCTTGCGTTAAATATGCAGATCCCGCTATTGATTCTATACGTAGCGATCTGTGCCGTATCTATCGCAATTGTTCCGATACTGGAGAAAGGAGTTAAAAAATGGGCAATATAAACTACCTTTTGTTCATATGTATTGCGGTTCCCATTCTTCTTATGCTTTTCGTGCTCGAGAAAAAATCGAAGATCACAGTGGGATATATGCTTATAGGCATTATTTCTTGCTTGTTTATTTCCGAGATAAACGGTTTTTTTCTCCATTTCAACGATTACGATGTTTATTACGTAACCACGACCATTACTCCCATTACCGAAGAAATCATCAAGGCTTTGCCGGTTTTGTATTTCGCCTTTCTATTCTCCGACAAACGTGAGACACTGATCTCGCTTTCAATAGCAACCGGTATCGGATTTGCGGTTCTTGAGAATTTGATGATCTTTATGAACAACGTAGAACAGGTTAATCTTTTGTGGGCGGCTGTTCGAGGCTTTTCCTCGGGACTCATGCACGGACTTTGCACAGCGGCAGTTGGTATAGGTCTTTCGTTTGTTCACAAGAAAAAGAAGCTTTTTGTGTGCGGCACTTTTGCACTTTTGATCGTAGCGATTACCTACCACGCTATGTATAATACGTTAATTCAATCGCAATATCAGGTGATAGGTGCAATACTTCCTATGGCAACCTACATACCGATATTGTTGATTATGTACGGAAAGAAAATTTTCAAAAAGGAGAAAAGGGCATGAAAAAAGCAAGGATTGTATTTAAATTAGCCTTGTGTCTCATTTTGACTCTGACCATATTGTCTCAGGCTATATTGCCGGTTTTTGCCCAGGCGC
>JAZKYL010000003.1:0-27211 GCA_045612105.1 Eubacteriales bacterium | reverse complement strand
TATGCTCTTGCGTATTCGTTTCTATCCATTATCTTTATCTCCTTTGATTATTTATTTTTTTGGGGATTTATCCCAGCTCTAAGTCTTTCGCTCGGACGGTATACGGTCTGCCCACCGAATCCACCACCTGAGCGGTGTAGTCGGGGTTTCCGTGTTTATCGAAATTTGGAATTATAGCGGTGATTTTTTTAAAGTGAAGCGGAGTTTCGTGTCCTTGGAATCGGTTTAAAACAACGGCTTTTTCGCCGTAAAAAGCATCAATCAAAGCTTCAAGTTCCATCTGTGCCACCTCTGTGTATAGGGTGCTTGCAGCCAATTACAACGGGCTTTCCGCTCTGTTTCACGATTCTCCACAATGCCCAGGGGCAAGCGGCACAATGAAAAGTGCATTCGCCGTCGCCATAGGTTTGGCGGATAGCTCCGAAGATCGTGTCATCGTGTTTCGGATCGTGCTTGGCTCCAACCGCCTCAACGCGCTTCTTCAGTTCTGCGAGGTATTCGTCCCTCTCCCAAGGGGTTATAAAACAGAGTGCTTCAAGACCTCTAATGTATCCGGCAACCGCCTCCGCGTCTGTTTTAGCCGTTCCGAGGTTGATCTCGATGTTTCGCGCCGCCCATTTTATTGCATCGAGGATCGCTCGGTGCTGGAGATCGCTCAGGGTGCTGAATTTGTATTTATCCACCGTTATCCCTCCTTAACTATATCATCGAGCTTAACGCCGAGGGTGTCTGCGATTCGCTTTGCGACTTCAAGGCTGGGATTTTTAAAGCCTTTGAGGATAAAGCAAGTCATAGTTGGGGAAATTCCCACTCGCGCTGCAAGCTGTTCCTGCGTGAGATTCTGAGCCTCCAGCAGGCTTTTTATTTTTTGGGTATTCAGCATTGTTTTTCTTCCTTTCTTTATATGCTACCTCCCCCGAGATCGGGGGAACGCACCGAGCCTAAAGCCTATTTATCCTCGCTCGGTCGAGTCGGGCGGATTAGCCACCGCCCGTCGGCGTTTATCATCTTATCATTACAACCTCTACTTTAATCTCAGAATAACTCATCCGGTGTCACCTCACTCACGGCATATCGTTTCGGAATGTAAATGACATCTTCGGATTTTGGTCGAGGCTCGCCGCAATACGGACAAAATTTATAAGGGTTATTTTCAGCGTCGTGCAAATGAGCCTTACACTCTGGACAAAGAAGAGTTGCGTTCAAGACGCCGAGTTTCACAGACTCCGCCTTCACATCTTCTTGTGACTGCTGTATAGCTATTTCTCTTGCTCTCAGCTCGTTATCTGTTTCAACCTCATAAACGTGCTGATAACTTAATTGAATTTCAATAAAGTATTTCATAATCCCTCCTTTAACTCTTGACAATTTTCTTTTTTTGTGGTATACTTTACTTGGTAAACCTTGTGATTATATTATAACTTAAAACACTTAAAAAGTCAATAGATTTTGCGTAAGTTTTTTAAGTTTGTGAAAAGTGCACAAAGTTAAGTGTCTAAAGTTGTGAGGTGTGATATATGTTTAAAACGAATTTTATTAAGTTGTGTTCTCAAAAAGGGGAGTCGCCGTCTTTTGTCTGTTCTCAGATCGGAATCTCAGCAGCTGCTTTCTCTCAATGGACTGATGATACAATTCCGAGGAAGGTCACACAGCAAAGAATCGCCGACTATTTTGGAATAACTGTGGGCGAGTTAATGAGCGAACCGATAAAAGAAAAAGCCCCGCCACCGATAGTCGATGACGAGGCTGAACGCTTGAACCGTGTCCTCCTTTATATTGAAGATTTGCAAAAGCAGGGAAGCCGAACCGATCTTGAAAAGGTTTCCGAGACGGAGCGGGCTTTACTGAGCCTATTCAGGCAATTTCCCGAAGACTCTCAACGGCTTTACCTTGAGGCTTTACGGGCGGCGTTAAAAAAGCAGCCATAAGCTCCAGAGCGGTAACCAGTGCTTCCACGTCGCCGTGGATCAGCTCGACCAGCTCGGCTTCTCTCTCGTTCATTGTCTTGTCCTCCTTTCGGTGTTTTTTCTTTCTGGCTACATTATAGCACCGATAGGAGGATTTTACAAGACTCAAGTTTGCAAAAAAAGACCTCAATTTTAAGCCCCCGAAAGGGGCAAAAATGTAACTAAAAAATCAAAGGAAGTATCAAAAATGTGGCTTGACAATTTAAAGGAATTAAAAAAAGCATCGGGCAAGACAACTAAACAGATCGCCGATGAGACCAATATCCCCGAAAGTACGGTTAAACGTATCTTTGAGGGGCGCACGGATGATCCATACGTCTCCACCCTGCATAAGATCGTCATTGCGCTTGGTGGATCGCTCGACACGGTCCTCTCCGATACCAACGCCGTCCTCGTCCCTCAAAAGATCGCAGAAATAAAAGAGACGGCGCAAGCCGCTGAAGCTGAGAAAGAGATCGCCGCCGCAGAGAATGCCATTCTTCAAGACCAGGTAAAAGCGCTTACCGCCGAGATCGAACTTTTAAAGCTGAAGCTTCAGCACAAAGACGAGCTTCTCGCGCTGCATAACTTTTATAATAAAATGAGGGTCGGCGAATGAGCTTGTTTTAATCAAACAAGACCTTGTTGGATGTTCCGGGAAAGTTCCAGGAAAGTTCCAGGAAAGTTCCAAACAAAAAAGCCTCCGAGATCGGGGGCTTGTCGTTATCGGAAAGTTTCTGAGAAGTTTCTGAAAAGTTTCTGAAAAGTTTCTCTAAAGTTTCTGAAAAGTTTCTGTCAAGTAAAACATCATCATAATGGTATAAGATGCAACAAAAAATTGTAATATCTGAATAAAGAAAAAGCCGCCAATTGTTGCAGCAATTGGCGGCGAAGAGAAAGGATTCTTCAGAAGCAGTATGTATTATAACATACTTTCGCTATTTTGCCAATAGGTTTCCGATGGTCTTTTTAAAGTTGATTTTTCGCCCGTAGGCGGCGTTTGTTATTCGGCGCGGCTTTCTTCCGACTGTTCAGCTTCTCGCGCTATATCCTCACGAATGAGGCGCTTGACGTAAGGTGCAAACCCTTCAGCCTCGATCTTGGCGAGTATATCCTGATCGGTGTTTTTATTAAAATCGATATAGCGACGTTCTCTGACCGCTGAAAGATATTTTTGTTGAGCTTTGCGCTCTGATTCTGTTCTTGCCATTATTCCTCCTCCTCTTCCTCGGTGGGCAGCTCTTGGATTTTTACGTCCCAGATGTCGCCGCCGGAGATGAACTCCCAGCTCTCCAGGTCTTCGTCATACTCGTACTCGCCTTCTTCGATGTAAGCGGCGATAACCTCGTAGAATCTGGTCACCCAACCGCGCTCGCAGGTGTAGGGGTTAAACTTAGCGAGGATCTCGCGAGCCTCCTCGATGGTGTCAACAAGAGCGACGCGCATTGCACACTCGGTGCCTTCGGTAACAACGGCGTTCTCGATGGTGGTGAGGGTCTTGGGGTTAGCCTCAAACTCGGTCTTCATAACTGCGTACTTTTTCATTTTTTTAATCTCCTTTGAATTTGTATTTTTCTTGGTTAATTCGTATGACTTATTATAACATATATTCGTGGGAATATATACATACATTTATTTAATTATTTTTGAACTTTTTGTTAATTGCGGGATTATTCAACGGAAAGGATCACGGACTTGGGAATCCAGGTCTTCCAACCTTTTACAGAACCAACGACCGCGCCGCTGGAGAGTCTTACTTGGATGGCTTTCTCAGACTCGCTGATCCATTCGTCGACCATAACCGTTAAATAACCGTCTTCAATAAGCTTGGTTCCGTGTTCGTTTCTTTCGTAATCGATATAAACGTTATAGCCTCTTGCTACATCCTGCTGCTTGTCGACGAACCATTCCTTAACCTTTATAAATGCTCTTTCCATTTTTCTTTATCTCCTTTGAATTTTGTTTTTAATCATTTTCCTTGTGTGTTGTTCTGTATAGATTATACCATATATTCACGGGAATATATACATACATTTGGTAAACTAAATATTAATATTTTGTAAATCGTGAAAAAGGAGGCGATTTTTTGCCGAGCTACGAAAAAAACAAAAATTCCGGACTTTGGTCCTGCCGGTTCCGAGAGACGGACGAAAAAGGCGAGACCCACCAGAAACGCCTTTCCGGTTATAAGAGCAAAAAAGACGCGCAGTACGCTTATGAAGATTATATAAAATCGGAAGAGGAAAGGGAAGCGGCCAAAAAAGCCGAGGAAGAGGCGAAAAAACGCCTACCGGACGAGATGACCTTTTTACAGCTCTACCATTTATTTATAGACTTCAAGCGCACACGCGTGAAAAATAGCACATTATATGACATGGAGAAAAAGATCACCGATAAGATTCTTCCTACGTTTGCGGAAATGAAGGTGAAAGAGATAGCTCCGTCCGACGTGCTGAAATGGATGAACAGACTAAGCGGCTACTCTTATTGTTATAGAAAAAACCTTTTTTCGTTTCTTGCTGCTATATGTTCCTTTGGTGAAAAATACTATACCATACCCAATGTTACAAAAAACGTTGACCGTCCCCGAAACACGGAACGAAAAAGGGAAATGGAGATATGGACACCGGAGGAATTCTCCGCCGCAATCTCCACCGAAGAAGACCCAGTTTTTATAGCGTTTTTTACAACGCTCTACACACTTGGATGTAGAAGAGGTGAGGCGCTTGCAATTACTTGGAATGATATAAATTTTGCGAAAAATACGATTAAAATCGACAAAAATATAACTTTTAAAACAACAAATAAACAGAATGGGCAAAGTTATGAAGTGACTACTCCAAAAAACAAGGGAAGTGTGCGAATCGTTGCAGCGCCTCCGTTTCTGCTCGATATCCTGAAGGGCATAAAGCCCGCAAAAATCACGCCCGAAAAACCGTTCGTTTTTGGTGGAGAATCACCTCTGTCGGCTACAAACATCGAGAGACACCTTACAAATTGCGCTGTTGCGGCTGGAATTAAGCGTATAAGAGTTCACGATCTGCGCCACAGCTGCGCCAGCTACCTGATCCATTCGGGAGTATCGATAGTCGCCGTCAGCCGTCAGCTCGGTCACACGGATGTGGAACAGACCCTGAACACATATAGCCACCTCTTGCCGGATGACCGTTCGCAAATTATCAACAACTTGCAAGCCCTTGGAGATAAAATAACCAGATAAAAAAGTAGAAATAAAATTAGGCACACAAGTAGGCACAAGATTTTAAAACATATCGTTTATATTTCGTGTAAATTCCGTGATAAAATAGCATTATGCACAATAAAAACGATAAAAAACCGCCAAAAACAACAAAAAACCGAGGCAAAAGCCTCGGTTTTCGTATTTAGGGTGGGTAATGGGAATTTACACCGATGTCGAAAAATACCCAAAAAACGGGCGAAATCTGCATGAAATCTGCCGATTTTTAAAAATTAGGCACAAATTAGGCACAAACTTTCTTTTTTTCTGCTTCCTCAAAGGTCTCAATAAAAAAGATACGATTTTTTACAACTTCGTTCTTTTCGATGATTCTGGCGACTCCAGCGCGGTAACCAACATAAGCGGCAACAACGGTGGAGAGCGCGGAGAGGATCATGGAGTAGATCGCATCGCCGTTCTGTAGTCCGTTGTACAGAGGATGTATCGATCCAATCACTATATCGGTGACAAGGATCAGCGCAGGACGTTTTAAAAGCCAGACCTGAAAGCCTTTCGCTTCTTCGCGTCCTGCGTCGTTTAGGGACCTGTGTTCGACTCCGCAGAGTACAAGCAGGGGATTGATCGGTTTAACCGCTATAGCGTTATTTGCGAGCTTGTAGGCGGAATATTCCTCACGGGAGATCTCTCCATCCTTGTAGAGCTTTTTTAACGCCTTGTCGGTGAGATTGCTGTATTTCTCGATATACTCGTCAAAGCCGGTCATTGTTTTATTTTCGATGATCTCGCGCCGGCGTTCCTGTCGCTCTTCAGATACTCTTTTTTTACAGTAAGCTGAAAAAAGAGCGTTTCTGCCGTCTCTGATCTTGGCGGACAAATCCGACCATATGACGAGGTTCTGCTTATATCCCGCGTTTGTTTCGGTCTCTTTCTCGCTTCCAAAATGAGCAAAAAAGACGTAGATCAGCATTGTGGATGCGATTGAGGTCGCAAGCGATAGCAGATACTCTGCGGTGATGACGTTCTGAACGGTGAGGGTGTAGAGCTTTCCGAGGGTCTGGACGAGGATGACGAAGGCAAGAAGAAAATAAACGCGATAGTCATGGAGCGTGTTTTTGACCTTACTGTAAACGGCATTTTTTTCGCCCATCTTATTCGCCTCCCGCCTCGTCAATAATATAGAATATTCTACCAATTATCACAAACACCAGGGTTTTGTCCCAGTACTCGCCAAAATTGATGATAAACTCGGTCAGATAGCCTGATCCTATGTTTACAATCACCCATCCAAGTATAGGGAATATCGCAAGAACAATGCCGCGAAATAATGATTTAGGCAATTTTTCAGCACCTTTCTTTATTTTTGAGCCAATAATAATTGCAATAATAATAATTGCAAGATATCCGAACCCCGTTAGCCCTTTTTCAAGAGTTCCGTGAGTATATGGTATTACCACCCCAAATAAAAGAATAGGTGTTATTATTTCAAAAGTAAAACCGAGAATTCTGAAGAGTATAGATGTTTTTTTCATCATCTTCTCCTCCTTATCCGAGGAGCATTGTGGGAGTGTTTGCAAGAGCGGCATCGGTCTTTGGGGTCTCGATGACAGGCTCGGCGGCGTTCGCTTCCTCGATAGCCTTGAGCGCTTCGGTGACGGTCTCGGTGACATTGTCGGAAACACCCTTCACGCCGGTGAGGTAGTTGAGAATCTCTTTTTTTGCGTTATTGTTAATTTTTGCGCTTTCGATAAAAACAGTAAAACAAGTAAGCAGAAGCTTATAGTTATCAAGCATTGCGGTTATATCTCCGCTGATCTTCTCGGTTCTTTCGCCGAGAGCGGTTTTTATCTCACTTGCAAGACTTCCTGTCTGAGCTGTCAAAAGTTCTCTTGTGGCGGCGTTTCCGATCCCAGCGGTAATCTGGCTGAATTTATTCTTAAAGATAGCCACACAGCCTGCAAGGGTTGCGAGAATTGACACGGCGGTTGCCCAGAAAGGCGCGGCAAGCACTCCGGACAACATATCGGCAACCCCTTCGCCGTCTTCTTCGGTGGTCTCGGTGGTCTCGGTGGGTGTCTCGGTGCCTTCCGTGGTATCGCCGACCGGCGAGAATTCCTCGTCGCTTGTTCCTTCTGCGTAGGCGATAGCTCCGAATGCTGCAAAAATTGCAAAAACAAGGGTAATTATTATTAACTTTTTCATTTTTTAAAACTCTCCGTTCTCAATGATTATTTTTTTTAGCTCACCGACAGCCTCGGTGAGCGCGGTGACCTGCGCTTCAAGCGCGGTGATCTGGGGAATCGCTGTAAACGTCCCGCTTATATCTTTTAGCAGAATCGGCTCAACCTGCCAGGTGTGAAGGGTAACTCCGTCTACAATTTTTTGAAAAATCAGGCGGAGCGCCCCAGGGATTTTTAAGGAATTCGGCAACACTGCTACACCATCAGCAAGTCCAAAGACCACCGTTCTATTACCGTTTTGAGCAGTTACAAAGACGTTATCGAGATCGCTATAGGAGCATGATGGTGTTATTACAAATGGATCGTCAGTTATCGGGATTTCGCCGCGCTGAAGAGAAACGCCAACACCGCGCATAAGCTTAATTTGAACGTTCATCGGGTTCGCCTCCTTCTGGCTCAAGTTCTTCAAAAATCTTGATGATCTCCGGATCGTTTGGTGTGTCCGACGTGTTAACGATCAACGCGCGAAGGCGATCCCGTTCAGAATCGGTGAGAACTTCTTCTGCGTGGTGTTCATCAATTTTTTTGAGAATTTTAGGAAGTTTAAAGTCTTTCCTCAAAATAACATCTCTATATATCTGGTACATAAATCCTCCTTATGTTGTCAGAGCGTTCTGAAGCTCTTCGATTTTGGACAACAAATAATTGATAACCTTGGTTGAGTCGCGGGCGTATGTAGCTGTCATTGTGGTCACTGTTCCGGAAGGTGGAACAAGGGTAGTATACGAAGTGATGCTTGCGCTTCCAGAGCCGTTATTAAGAGATAGAGTTGTGGGGGCGGTATAGGGAGAAAAACTCGCATCTCCGCCTATGCTAAGAGTAAGGTTGGTGAGGGTGATCGTAGATGTCAGTGCCGCGCCCGGAGAGTTTTTAAAAATAACGAAATTGTAGATGTCTGACGTAGTAACAAACGTCTCATCTCGTGTGTTCGCCGAGGATGCGGTTGTGCGAATCAGATCAGAGTCTGAGATTGTTGCTCCATAAAAGCTTACACGACTTATCGAGTCGTTACCGTTAGAACTCCAACTAAAAGAAAAAGAGACGGTGCTGTTCGCGGGAATAAAACAGGAGAAACGTATATACTGTATGCCTTGACTCCATACAACGCTTCCGTCTGCGTTTCCGACAGCCTGCGCAGGATAGTTAGAGCTGGAGTAAGGAGTTACCGTGACTGCGTTTAAGAGGTTTTTGCCATAAACGTTGAGGTATGATACAGTGGGCAACGTGACGATGTTTACGACGGGATTTATGACCGATACGTCATCGGGGATGACCACTGCCGCTCCGCTTATCTCTGCTTTGATAGCATCGGCTGCGGAGTTATCAACGTATGATTTAACCGCATCTGCCGTCGGAGGGACGTTTCCGCTTCCGTTGGGGATGTTGTTGAGGTTACTTACCCATTCGGGGAGGAGAAGGTCTTCAAGTGAAATAGAAACGGTTTCTCCGTTTGTAAAGGTTAAATACAAAAAACCGTTTTCGTAATACGCCCCGCTGACGGTCATTTCAAGAGGGAGGTCGACCGATCCGAGAACGTTGTTGTTCACGTCAGCAAGAGAGAGAACGCCGGTGGCACCATCATACAATAGCTGAACGGGAATGTTTTTATTAAAAAAATCGACGTTTACACAGTCTTTAGAAAAAAATCCGTTTGGAGTGTTTGTGGTCAACACTCCGTTTGAATCGTATTGCGGAATTTTTTTGTCGGCTGGATCATAAGAAAGATTTATATAAGTCTGCGTTGTCGTCCCACCAGAGGATTTTACCGCCACGTAGACAGCACGTCCACTGTCAGGTTCGATCTTATCAACCTTGTCGTCGAGCAGTTTATTGAGATTGTTTCCATCAATGGTTAGATCACCTGTGACCTCAAGATCTCCATTAACTCTTGCTCCCGTAGCCTCTCCTTGACCATTTTTTACAGGCACAATCGGTGGCTTGTTAGCTATATAGTCGGGGGCTGTTTCGGTGGTCTGCTCCCAATCGGGTTGGCGTTGCAGGATCGAGGCAAGAGCCTCGATTATTTGATTGTAGATATCCACATCTGGTAAATTTGGCAATGCGGGAACCGTCGCCTGAACCGTGAATTCTGCCGCATCTGTGGTCATGACAGGACCGCTTCCACTGATGGTGGGGGGAGTGGTGCTTTCGTCGATCGTGTGACCATTCCCGATAAAAGCGAAAGAGACTTTGACAGTTCCTGATAAAGCTGTCACCGATGCGGGAAGCGCTGCGGTCCATGCCCCAAAACCTTTGGGCTGGTCGGGAGCGTAGAACGCTATAAGGGACGGCAAATACTCGCCGCTCGGAAGAAGGAAGTTACACAGAATAGCGGGGTAACTGCTCATCGAGAACGGAGCAAACACCGTCAGCTCGTTTGCAAGGTTAGAGCCCTGATAAACGGTTGATGGAGTTATCTGAGCTATGCTATAGTCTTTATTTACTACAATAACCACGAAAAAAATAGCCTCCTTTAAATGATGTTGTGTTTTAGATAAACATAGATGGGTTTGGGCGAACCGTTGCCACCGATAAGGAACTCTGTGTCAACCTGGTTGGGCGATCCGTCGGGAAGTTGGTCATTATCCGCATATGCTCCCATACGGCTGAATATCGCCCAAGATTTCCCGCCCGTCGGGACTCCACTTGTCGGCAAAATAGTAAGCACGCCGTCGGATTCTGCTGGGTCTGCTGGAGCAGACAGTTGATAAGCGTTGGCGGTAATTTCTCCAAACTTGATAATTGACTGAGTAACTCCCGGTGAGCCTGCGAACTGGTCAAACGTGGGAACGGGAGGGGAAAGGGGATTTATTTCAAACGGCAAAATGACCAAATAAGCCTCTCGATTGTTTAGCGAGCTAACAAGTCTATTTTTTTGTAAAAGTGCAGAGCCAAAGATTAAGTGAGAATCGGTGACAAAATGAACTTGATAGGTCAAGTTAAGAATATCTCGCGAAGATTTGTTGACGATAATGGGGACCGGAGTTTC
Organism: Eubacteriales bacterium; assembly: GCA_045612105.1. Classification (GTDB taxonomy): domain Bacteria; phylum Bacillota; class Clostridia; order Oscillospirales; family CAG-272; genus SVTX01. The sequence continues at coordinate 16,840 of JAZKYL010000003.1, read as the reverse complement.
TGCGACTGTTCCGAGCGTTGGGGTATATTTGGCGAGCGGTAAGCTGTCGCCAACGTCGGTAACAGAGGTGTTGGCAAAACTTACTGTAGAATTCAAGCTGAATTTTAAACCTTTTGCCTCTCCGTATAGGGGATCGCCATAAGGCGCAGCCCGTGTGAGCTTATAGCCGCCTTGTGGCTGTAAGAAATCGCCCGCCGAATAGTTATCCTTAAAGGCGAAGTTAAACAAAAGAGAGTTGCCTAACGCAAGTGATTGGACGGGCAAATAAAAGCTTGCGATAAGGTTGCTGTCAGCATCGAAGGTCTCAGCCTTGGCGAGAGTCACTTCAACATTTGAGTTGGTGTTTGAAACGTCTTTGAATTTTGTCCAAATTGATTTTATGATATTATAGCTTGATTGCAGAGAAGTGTTGGTATAATTGGTTGGATAAGTAGTGCTAAATACCGCGTAATCCTCATATACGATGCATTCCTCTTGGGAGTTATCATCGATTTCAAATTGTCTGAAGGAGTTATTTATCGAGACAAACCGCCCGAGCTGGTTGAAGTTTCGGGAGAGTGTCATTTCTGCGATTATATAACCGCGCCAGACCTTGTAGGTGACTTTGCTTATATAATATCGATCATTGTTCCAGATATAGAGCTTTCCAACGGAATCCATGACGGCGGGGAGGTCGTTTGTTTTAAAGACCAGATGTACCTCGGGTTCTGAGAGCATTGCCGTCTCACCCTTTAGTCTCTCGCCATAGTTGACGGAGGAGAGGCGGGGGGCGGATTGGTTGAAAGCTATAGCAGAGGTGGCTACAATGTCAGAAATATCGGTTTTTGCCGCTCTTACTCTTCCGCGAACGGCTGAGATATACGTGACGTTAAAGGCGTAGTCGAGGATAGCTGTGCCGAAAAAATCGCTGTTAGAAAACCAGTCAATGTTTCGACCAGTTACAACGCTAAGAATGTTTGCGATAGCGGGGTTTTTAAAGGCGTTTGTAACTGCGTCTTCGACTCGATGCTGAAGCCCGTCGAGACCTTTTTGACCTTGTGTGTAATAAATCGCATAAGCCTTGGCGTAAGGGTAAACGCCGCTATTTGTTTCAAGCAGGTCATACTCGGATTTTTCGTATACAAACGCCGTTATATCGTAGGCGTTTCCGTTATACAGGACCTCAACTTTTTCGATCTTTTCGATTCCAAAGGTTGTGTCAATTCGGCAGTTTGAAACGGTCACCCGTGCGTCCGTGTTGCTGATAAGCGCTCTGGGAGTTCGGTAGACTCCGATAAATGGGTCGGAGATCGCGCCCTGCTTAGGGTCTTGCGCGTTCATGAGATTGTCAACAAAAGAGTCAAGGTGCGTTGCGTATTTTTCAAGATTTGCGGACGATCTCACCGAGACGGGATCTCCGAGACTTGTTGAGTCTGCGAGGACGGGGTCGCCCACAGGGTCAAAATATATCTTTCCGTCTTTAAGTCGGGTGATACAATGAACGAGACCTGCGATCTCGTCAAGGTTCTCTCGAAGTGTTGCACCGTTTGCAAAATTAAGCTCATTACAGGGAGTTTTGGCGTATTTCGCCGCCGTGTCAGCATCGAGCATATATCGTGGATCCTCGTCCATTCTGATCGGCTCTGCGATCTCCAAAAGCTGGTTGGTCACGTCGGTGATGTAGAGAGGCGGCTTTTGATCTGGAGCCTCGTCAGTTACAGAAAACTGGAACTCTACGTTTACTCCGACGTTTCGATACATTAGATTAGGGTCAGTAAGATTTGTTGAAGTTCCGCCGAGAGCATATTTTATCGTGTAATATTGACCAGACTCAAGGGTGACCGTTTGAGGCACGTGTGTCTCAGCGTTTTCAAAAGATTTTATAACCGTAAGCTTAGAATCTAAAATCTCTATTCTTTCAATACTTGCTCCAAAATAACCTTGCCCGTATCTACTTTCCTCATAAATATAGTTGGTTGCACCGTGCATATCTGTCAAAGCGGGAATAGTTATGTTTGAAGAATGATATAACTGATTAATCATTATGATTGATCTAATCGTTAAACTTACGTTTGGATCATTACGTTCCTTTGACCAAGAGTAATTAGGATCAATCGTATCGCCAAAGTTAGTGCTTAATGCTTCGGCTTTGTCCGTTATTTCGGCATAATACCTTACAAGCGGCTGAACAAAGGTTTTTCCAGGACAGATAATGCGCTCAAGCTTTTTGGTCTCTTCACAAAGGAGAAGATGGTGGTTGGAAAGTCCCGTCTTTATGATAGTATCAACCTCGTCAGAAGCGAGAATAAAGGTGGTTGATTCTCCTTGGTGGGAAGTTATGACCACCTCAGAAAAAGGCGGGTAAGGCGTTGGGCGCGGCGAGGCTTTGAGATCGATATACGCCTGATCCAACGAGCGGTCAAGGGTAAGCTCGCCCGAGATCGGGTAACAGGCGTAAGCGGTAACGTTCTCGTCGTCGCCGTTTATACCTTTTATGGTGATTGTAAAAGAGTTCATTTTCCCTCCTTGACAAAAAGAAAATTATGTTGTATAATGAAGAAAAAAGATAGGAGAAGAGTATGAGAAAAGCTTTAATATTATTGCTTGCGGTGGTCTCGTTGTGTTCTTGCAAAAAAGCCCCTGACTATATAGTTAGAGATTATAGCGGCAATTACACGATTATGGGATATTCTCAAGAAGAGATAATCGAATTAGAGGTGGGTTTTTATCCCGTAGAATTGATTCGTTCTGGAGGCGGATACTCCGATCATATTCCTGGAGCGGTCATAGTATACGAGAGCGCCGATCAAAAGTGGTATAAATTAAAGACCTACGGATCATCGGATTTGACTTTTGGATTTTCGCCATATCCAACTGATGCCGAATAAAAACGAGGGAGATCCCTCGTTTTTTATTTTGCTCCTCCCATTCGGGAATAGTTGAAGGCTACTCCAGCTCTATCTCTTGATAGCGCAAGACTTTCGCGTTCGACGGCGTTTGTGCGTCTTAGTCTGTCTGCGTTCAGCGCAAGCGTAAGCGCGTCATTTATAGCCATAATTCCAGCCGCGACAAAGTTTCCGGTTGCAAGTGCTGTGCCGTATGCCGCAAGCTTTCCTGCGGCGTTCATGCCGAACTCCAAGCGCTCCTGGCTGATGGTGTTTCCGGTTACAAGAGAAACGTTTGAAACGGCATAAGAGGTCACCTGCCTGCCTATGCTCCTGAGTTCTCTTGCAATTATTGCGCCGTTTATGGCATTTTGGGCAGTTTGCGTTCCTCGTCCACCACCCGTGACGTGGCTGGGATTTCCTCCTCCTGCGCCTGCGCCGCCGTTTCCGTTGGCGTTAATAATTCGGATTGTAAGCTCGTGAGGCTGTTGAGGTGCTGCCATAATTATTCCCCCCCCGAAATAACATCGATGTCAACAAGCTCTATATTAAGTCCCGCATTATTCGGGATCTGCGCCGTTAATCTTACACTTGCTATCATCATGTGGTGGGTGTATGTTGTTTCAGAACTGCCATATTTTACGGCAACGGTCAAATAATTGCCGTTTTCATCGACGGCTTTGCCGTTGTGCATCGCTGTTAAAAACATATTCGACAGAGCAGAAGAGGTAAGGGGCATAACAAATGAAAGACTGTATTTAGCCTCTTGCGCGTTAAAGGTTGACAGGCTTTTTCCCATTCTCGTCTGTCCCTCTGCGCTTATGACCATATCCTCAGCGATCTGCGACGCATAGACCTCATCGCCGTTTATTGTAAGCGATATGCTGCTTGAATTTATGCCGGTTTCAACAACAGAAACATCGCAAGTAAAAGACATGGGGAGAACTTTTCCAAGTTCGGAGGAAACGGCTTCGAAGGTTCCGGTGTTTGAGAGCGTGAAAACGGTTGTTACCGCGTAAATCGTGCCGTTTATTTCTAAATCTTGAGTAACTCCCGAATAAGTTGTTGAAACGCCGTCCAGGATCATCCGTGTCATTTTAACGGGATCAAACTCTCCGGAAGAATCACCGAGCGAACGATCCATGTTAACTATAAGTTCAACAGATACGGTTGCATTATAAATCTGCAAACCCTTGATTGAGGTGTTATTGGAGTTAAGCACGGACAGAACTCCGAAGCGTTTGGTGAAAACAGTGTTGAGGTTTCGGAAGCTTTTTTGCATTTCGCCAAGATCGCCGAAAATCTTAAACGGCGAGGTGTTCATGGCTTTGCTTGCTATGATATTTGCCTCCATAGACTCAACGCCTTCCGCGATAGCTTTATTTTTTACAACTTCATAAAGCTGATTATTTAGCAACGCCTCGATTATTTGTTTTAAAGAATTTATGTCAAACAATATAACCCACCTTTCTGAGTTCTGCCTCGATTTCTTCTTTATATTTTTTTTGAAAAGCTAAAAACCATCCTGCACTCTTTGGAGAATAAAGGTTTACCCACTCGGCATAAGGGGCGATATTTCTGTTAAAAAAGGTCACAAAATCGACAAGACCCACACGGTCGATTCGTTTGGATGTGATTGCAAGATTTCCCGTAACATAGGGAATCTCAGACATTGCGGAGGCGTAAGCACGCCGCAAGCATCCGTCAAGGATTATTGGATCAATGACGTAATTTAAAGCCATATTCGTCTCCTTAAACAGTCAGCTCAAGAGGGTTATCAACCTCAATGAGAGTGAGTGTGGATGTTTCCATTTTTCGTTTGAAGAAAAAAGCCGCCTGCGGATTTATGGTTGTGTCTTCAGCCCAATCCATTATTGACCACATTCGCCCATCCTGCGTAAGAACGTAAGCGCCCACTTTCCACTTGATCGGCGCGGTGGTCGATATAACAAGCCTTTTTTCGTTTGTGACGAGGTTTCTTATCGGCTGGGCAAAAGTGGACATCTCGTTTCCCGCCTTCTCATAATTAAATTTTACGCCCTCTTGACGATTCTCAAGGGTTGGCGCGTATTTATAGTAGATTCCCGTGTAAAACTGAGCGCAACGGGGTTCGAACATTCCTGACATCTTGCCCACCTCCTCAGCAGACAGAGGCAAAGAGAATCGAAACGCCGCCAAGCTCGGGAATGGGGGTGTTTCTTAAAATCTCGATGGCATCGGGCGAGAGCGTTGCCCGATCGATAAACTTGCGCTCGATCACATTGCCGCTTTTTATATTTACACCTGAGAATTTTGAAATATCTCCGTTTGTGATGAAATAAACCATCTGCTCGATCATGCAGCGATAAAGCATCTCTCGGGCGGTTGGGGAGTATTTAAGCGCCGCATCTCTTGCCGCAAAAGATGAGCGGTAAGAAAGGATATAATTATAAATCTTTAATGAGACATTGTCGAAATAATAGCGAACGATGTTTGCCACGTCTCCGACTCCGTCATTTACCATCGAGCGCACGTCCATGCCCGTATATGCTCGGAATGCGGTCTCGTTTAGAATATATCTATTTTTTTCGGGAAACCATTCAAGGCGATTATCGGAATAGGGGAGCTTCAATACTGTCGCCATTCCGACTTCCTCGGCGGTCTCCGCCTGATCTATCCAATCTGCCATAGCAATCTCCTTGTTAATTATTCGTTTTTGCGGGAGTCGAACCCGCCAAAGCCTTTGAAACGATAGAAAAACTACAGCCCCGATTGGAGGAGGATCGAGGCTGTAGCCGCGGGGAAGGAGGTAAAAAAATGAGGTATTAGCTCAAAGAATCGTGATTAGTCTCCAACATCAGTTCCCGCTCCTGCGCCTGCGGGGGCGGTTCCGGCATTGATGTTGTCGCCGTTATACTCGGGAACGTAGCCGACTACGCCGTTAGAGTTGCCGTAGATAGGAGTAGGCGCAGGAATGCCTGCAATTGCCGCGTTAGCCTGAGTAGGAGCGACGGGATACTTTCTGACGCTTGCGGAGAATCCGGCGGTGGTGAAGGGAGTGCCGGCGAAGGTGGAGGAGCTGATGCCGTCACCGATGATATAAGACTTTCTGAAAGCCTCGTGACCCCAGATGTTGAGAGGTCTTGCAATAGTTCCGCGGGGCTGAGGATACTGCGCGGGAAGCATCTGAACACCGAGGTCGATGTTGGTAGCGGTTGCGGTAGCATCGAAAGAAACGGCGATTGCGTTGATATCGTTGAGAGCGCCTGCCGCAAGTCCCATGTACTTCTCCGCGAGACTCCAGATATAGTCGGGAGCGATCTGCCAATGGAAGCCCATTGCAAAGCCACGGTAGCCGGTACCGACGTAGTCGCGGGAATCCATGGTGCGGTTGAGGTCGTAGTTTCTCAGCATCTCCTGAGCGAGGTCTGCGCCGCTGAGGATAAGACCGGACTTCTTGGAGAATACGTTGTTAACGAAAGAGGGGCGTCCGATGATGGTTCTACCCTCGGTGGGGAAGGTGAAAGCTCCGCGAACGGGGTCGCCGTTGTCCATAAGAGAATTGAGACGGTTTACCAGATCTGCGTAAGCGTTGTCCTCGGTAAGAGTGCCGTTATCAATAGCATTGTTACCGCCGTTAAGGGCGCGGAAAATGGAGTAGCAGAGGATTTCTGCGAGGGTGGAAGCGGAACGGTCCATTGCGACGCGGTTTGCGTAGCTTGCGACCTTCTTGGAAACAACGTCCAAGGGGAGGTACTGAGCGGCAAGATCGGGGAAGATCATGTCCTGATCGTTGACCTGGTTGAGGTAAACGATAAACTCATCAGAGGCGGGAAGAACGGGGGCGTTTCTGTTGTAGAATCCGCCGTTATCAGAGGTTCCCTCGCGTCCACCGTAAGAGAGGGTTCTGGAGCTGAAGGGCAGGGGGGTATCGAGCATTACGCGAACAGCACCGCCCTGTCGCTGATTGGTGACGTATCCTGCGTTTACGCTCTGACCGTTTCGGAAGATCTCCTGAATGTAGATCGCCTCGGCGATAACCTGAGACAGCTCTACGTTCACCATAGAACCGTCGATGTAGAATCTGCCGTTGGGGTTGGTCTGAGTAGCGCCGAGACCCATAAGGGCAGAGGTGGTGAACTGGGCGACATTGCCCGAAGTGTTGATAATTGCCATGTTTTAATTCTCCTTTTCAAAAAAATAAATTAATCGTTGTTGGGACCGTATATGCCGGTTGCTTTGCTAAGTCTGTCAGCGATCTCGCTGTCCGCTTCTCGGATCTCTCTGCCGCTGCCTTTGCTCATCTCCTTAAAGAGTGCGGCAACCTCGGTTCTGATAAGAGCTTTCATCTCGTCGGTGAGTGTTCCGCCCTTTTCTTCTTCCCTGGCATCCTCTTCCTCAAGCTCTGCCGCCTCTTCGGGGGTATCGTTGGACTCCTCGGAATCCTCGGTAAGATCTTCGGAGACTTCCTCTGCCGCTTCTTCAGCAGCTTCTACCTCGGGGGTCTCGTCCTCTGCGATCTCCTCTTCTACCTCTTCGGTGACTTCCTCAGCCGACTCAACCGCTTCGGTTTTTTCCTCTTCGGTATCGGCGAAAGCACCCATGAGCTTTTCAAGAAGCTCGCGTATTTCTTTCTTATCCATGTGCTATTTCCTTTCTAAAAAATCTCTGTACGGCGTATATAATACGCGACTTTGTTTTGGCGAGAAAAATTTATATATTTATCCTCTGCCGCTTTTATCAAGCCTTTCAGCTTGGTTTTTTCTTGTGTGGTTGTTGCCTGGAGCAAAGCTCCGCGCATATGTCGGATATCTCGCTCCATTTCTCGTTGAGTCGTTTCGACTCTTCTGCGGTTTTCGATAACTCTTTTGGGAATAGGAATAGGCTGTGTATGTGGTTTGTACGGGATCAAACGATGCCGGCAATTATATCCGAGAATACAGCCGTTCTGATAGGTCTTGCCGGATTGTGTGGTGTACTGATCTGCCGGATTATTGGTCGCAAACTCAAGAGGTCTGTATTTTATGTGATCCTCAGGAGTTACTCCCTCCGATCCATCAAGGGAATACAGCCCGCTGGGATGCTTGCTGCCGCCGACTTGATACTTGGCACATCTTTTCGAGCAATTGGCGTGCGGTTCGATGTAAACGAGCTTTGTGCCGTTGTTTCGGAGCTCTGTTATCATTTGTTGTTGATGCTCATATCTTACGGTCATCTCGGCTATGTTTCTCAGAGACAGCCCGCCGTCATCAACAGCACCCGCGTTAATTAACTGATTTCGCAACTCCTCAACCCGTTTGAGGTAGGTGGCGTGATGTTCAGCAAGCGGCATGGCTACATTATAGGCAGAAGGATCTGCCCCCGAATCCAAAACCTGAGAAGAGGTTATGTCGGACCGAGTTTGCACAACAGGCGCCCCGCCACCAACTACAGCTAATTGGAATCCTATTTGACCTCTAACACCGCCGACCTCTTTGATCATTGCGTTGTAAAGTTTAGGAGCGTCAGGCATTCCTTTAGCTTTAGCCTCTGAGACCATGCGAAACCACTCGGCGTACAGTTTAACCAGCTTTAACTCATCTTCATACTGTTTTTGAGCTAATCTTAAAAGCGATAAAAGCGCAGACTTCAAAAGGGTGGGCGACCTTACTCGTGCAAGTCGCTTTTTTAAAATCGCGTTTACCTTTCGGTAATACTCGTTTTTGCCAAGATTCTTATAAGCAGCTTCTTTTGCCGCTTCTTTTATGTCCGTCTCAGCCTCCTCGATTGCGATTGAACTTGTATCAAGCCGAGAGGGGGCGAGTTCTTCGTCTGGAGGGCTTTTATCTTTTTCAGCCATTTACATCATCACCCCCGAAGAAAGACCCCAGCAAATCGGCTTTTTGAGCCTCCTGCTGTTGCTGCTGTTCAGCTTCAATCTCTGCCGCCATTTTTTCGATCTCTTCCTCTGAGAGTTCTGTCCAACGGCGTTTGAGGAACTGTCGCTTGGTGAGTAATCCCGATTGATAGTCGGCGAGTAGTTCTTGATTTTTTCGTGCAGAGTTGCTGACCGTCTGTCCGAACTTCATTTCTGCGGCGTGTTCAAACCCGTAGAAATAAGCAACGTCCGTTAGCATTGCGTCGATTGCTTCAAGAGCAAGGCGGCGTTTGTTCTCGATGCTGATCTCGTCGGTGGAATTCTCTGCGCTGATCTCATCGTCCGTCTTTGTGCCGCTCCTATTATAGGCAAGGTGGTTTGCAAGCGTAGACGAAGAAAGACCGACCTTTGAAGCAAGAAGCTCAAGGTCGGCGTCTCTTATGAATTTGTGTGCGTCGCCTCTTAGATCGGGCTGGATGAAGTAAGGCTTAATCGGGTCACCGTCAACGGCGTTATTGGGGATAAAGTCGTAGAACGTGCCGTCAAGGGGTTTGCCTCTAACCTGCAAAGCCTCGTTAAAGCTTGTACCTGCTTCGTACTCCGTTTGACGGACTATAAGGTTATCAACAATAGTGACGGCGGCGGGGGCGTTTAGCTCTTTCGGGACCATGCTACGGCTTTTGCCGAGATACTGATCCACCTGCGCTTGCGTGTAGTTGTAATCGATTGAATAGAGGATGTCGAGCGCCGTGTGCAACGTGCTGTCGGAGTATCCGGGCAGATCGGAGAGCGCAACGGCAACGGACTTGTTGCGGACATTGTAAACACCGAGGTTTCGGAGATTCTCAGGCAGCTCGTACCACTTGCCTGGCTGGATGTCGCCGTAAGTATAGCGGAACTGGGACTTGATTCTGTCGGGAACTTTTCCGAGCGTCTGACCACCCCATGAAGGTGCAAGAGCAAGACCACTCTCGGCAAGCTCTACGCGGTAAAAGGCTTTTCCCTCCATCATTCGGCGGGTCTCTCGGGCATAAACGCCAGTTTGTTCTCCTGTTGTGAATCGGTTGAACAATACCACCTCGGAAATGACGTTGTTTCGTCCGATTGTAAAGAGCGCTCGGGTGATAGGATATACCGAGGGGTATATATCCTCGTCAATAGGCGTAAGCACCAAAAGGGCGTTACCTCCGGCGTTGGCGAAGAAAAACATTTTATTGAGAAGAGATTCAAGGGAGTTTCGCTTTCCCCATTCCTCGATAAAAGTCTTGGTCTTACCGTCGTCGGAATATATGCGGAAGCCACCCGTCATACAGAGGCGGGCGAACAGATCGCAGACGGTGTACCCCATTCCGGTGCTGAAGAAATCGTATTGATGCAATCCGGGAACAAAGCCCCGCGCCCATTGCATCCATTGGAATATGTACGCTTGGTAATAGGTTCGGAGACTTGCGGGGACTTGATTGATAAAGGGCGTATCGTTTACGATGTTTTGGAAGTTCTGCCACCGAGCGCGGAACATTGGCGCAAACACCTCGCGAGCGGGGTTGTATGCTACCGCCTGCGTGATCGGTGAGGCGTTTACGTTAATCTCATTGTTAAGAGTCATTGTTCCTCCTGTTTATCTCGCCGTGTTAATAGGGGCGTTGTAATATTGCTTTGTGGCGTACTCAAGGGAGTCGATGGTGTCATCGCGCTGACCCTTCTTTATATCCTTTGTCTTTTCGTCAAAGACGTAATTTTCTATATCCTCAATGAGGATCTTGGTGGTGACGTTCGGTGCGGCATGAAAAAAGAGAATCCCCTCCGATAGCATGGAGCGGACCCTCTTAACGTCACCCATTATTGATTTATTTTTCACGAGATACACGATCTCGCCTGTGTCTTGCTGGAATTGTAGCCGCAGCATCTGACCGCCCTCAGCGCTCTCAAAGATCCAATGCCGAGGGACCTGGAGCAGAAATGGGAATTTATCTCGGATAAGCCCGCCGAGGTATTTATATAGGATTCGGCTGGTCTCCGCAGGTGACTTCTGACCATCCACAAGCGGATCGATCTCCAAACAGTCAACGGCAACGGCTATTCCCGAAGCCATAACCACCAAAGGCGTGACGCAGGTGGAGTCGTTGACCGTTCCTTCGTCAAGACCGAGAATGAGCTGAACGGGATGGTCTCTCGGATGGGTGCGGAGATAGTCAAAAATATTGATAACATGGCGTTCCCGTTTGAACTGCGGGTAAACCATGCCCTTGAAACTTACAGGCTCTCCGAGATACCAATAGCGATAATACTCGGGGTCATTCTCTTTAAAGCGCAGAATTTCTTCAACAGCTCGCTTTTTAAGCTGTCCCCTTATATCTTCCCATGTAGTATAGATTCTCGCCGCGCCTGCCTTGATTTTATCGCCAAAAAAGCGGTGCGCCCAATGGCTTTTGCCCATGGGAGGGTTATAGGCGTAGACAATCTTACCGTAAGGGAGGAGGAATCGGTCTGCTGTGGACTTCCATGCGGTGATGTGATTATAATGCTTGACCTGATCCGCCTCGTCAAGAATGCACATGGCAAGGCTTTTGCGCTGAGGCGTGAATCCCTTCGTTGCCGTCAGGTCATCGTCGGTCTTTCCGTTGATTCCCGAAAAGTAACAGACCGCACCCGTTGTCAAGCAGGTGATCTGCATAGGCGAAAGAGAGGTTTTAAAAAAAACGTCAACCCCCATCATCTGTATGGTTGACCAAAGGGAGGTAAACACCGTTGAACGGATGTCGCCAGACTCAGCGCGGCAGTACCAAATATTATTTTCAGCACTTTGGAGCATCAAGGTCACTGCGGCAACTTCGTTTGCGGTTGACTTACCCGAGGAACGTCCGGAAGGCTCGACAACTTCCGAAACCTCCGGATCAAGCAGCGGCGAGAACTTTTGACACAACATAACGTTATTGGTCATTGTTCGTCACCTCCTCTATCGGGGTGGGATCGGTGGACGGTGGGAGCGCTTGGGAAGTGTCTCCGAAAATAACGTTGACTTTTACGCCGTTCCCCTCTCCCTGTGTCGCCTGGGACTGCGGTGCAAAGACTTCGGAGAGTATCTTCAATCCGCCGAAAAGCTCACGGGCAGAGGCGTTTGGAATCTTTGCTTGCAACGTATCGAGGATCTGATCAAACAGCCCCATCGCTTGCATATTCCTGTTTTTTATATGCTCGATCATGTTGGCGGCGTTTGCCTCGTGAATCTGTCTGGCAAGTTGCGCCATATCCTCGGGAGGCGTAGCGGCAACAACTCTTTGCACGGTTTTAAACGAGCAGTTATATTTGCTTGCAAGGTCTCGGTAGGTGACTCCGCCCTCGGCATATGCGGCGCGGATTTCGACCTTGTCCTTGTCGCTGAGCTTCGGGGTTTTCAAAGGGGTCACTCCTTTCTCAATTATTCATCATCGTCATCGAGCTCTAACTGATTTCTGTATTTGAAGTAAGACGATTTTTTTCCAGCTCGTTTTATATTGTCATACTCGATCCAGTTAATTAGGCGTTGTGCGGTATCGTGATCATTATTTAAAAGAGCTCTTGTCACGTTGGTTAAGGTGTCATAGAACCTTGAGTCTGAAGTATATCTTTGATTCTTGACACCCATCGATGAACGATCGTCTGCCGCATCGTACAGCATTCGTATAGTCTCCGGTAGAACCTCGATGTCTCCATTTTTGTTTGCTTTATAGACCTGACCTGCTGTAACCTTGCTCACGCTTCCGCGGTAAGGGTTATCAAAGGGGACCGTATATGTTTCCTCGACCCCGTCTTCCACTATCCACGATTGGTCTTTATCGAAGGGAGAATGTTTGGTCTTTTTTTGAGAAGATTTAACGGCACCTCGATCCTCTTCGCCGTGCGTGTTATAAATCCTTTCGGCATCGGTTCTTTTTTCAGATTCACTCTTGGCGGTCGCCTTCTTTTCGCCGCCTCCTCCGTCGCCTGTGAACCGTCCGTTCTCATCATGGAGCGCACCGTTTCTGTCTTCTGTTGCCATTGTTGTTGTTCTCCTTTCGTTTTTAAGCATAAAAAAAGCGACCCACCGAGATCGGCGGTATCGCTTTTCACTTTTTCATGATACCATTATAACAGGTTAGATAGTCCGTTTCAATGGATTTTAGTCCGCTGTTTTAAAGGTCTGCAATTTTTTTAATAATTCTTGCGTGGATTTTAAAAACCTGACTGCGTTCGTAATGGATAAGAGGCGCAAGCTTCTCCAAGGAGAGTCCGTGACGGTAACGCTTCTCGATGATCGTCACCTCAACAGGCGTCAGCACCCTCTCCGCTTCGTCGAGGATTCGTCCGGCGCGTATGTAGTCGAGCAGACGAGCGTTACAGAGCGCTATAAGCTCGTCATGTCGGGCAACCGTCTCGGTCAGGTGTTCGGGATTGGAGTCATCGTGGGTCTTTGGCATTCCGTCGAGTGTAGGGGAAGGAGGGGAATAGATCGTCAACTCAAACTCCGCCAACCGTTCTTTCGCCTCGGTGTAAAGCTTTTTTGTATCTTGGTACAGGAATAAATCCTTCTGTGTCATCGTGTCCTCCCTTTGTGTCATTTGGATTCCGGAGATTTAGTCCTCCATAAACTTGAGTAATTCATAAAAATTAAAACCACGGTAACCGCAGTATTCCTTCAGCTCTTTTATACATTCCTGCAGGTTCTTTCTGAGATCTCTGCGGCGTTTCTCGCTTTTAGCCTCTTCGATCTGTTTCTTTATCTCGCGGATCTCTTCAACCGCGTTTAATGCTGCGTTCATCCTTCTCACCTCTCATATCCGCTCCGCATTCGGGACAGAATGGTCGTTTATTTTGTTCTCGAGTTCCACAAATAGAACATCGGTAGTCTGTATAATCGCCAAAATCCCAATCGTGTACTGCTTCTATCCACTCTCCTCGCTCTACCTTGCGGTAGCCTGCATCGTAAAGGGCTTTCGCAGGATGTCGCCCTGCCCAACAATCTAAGTCACAAACCCCATTTTCAAGGGCGCACAAGCATTTGTTATTCGCTCGGTCATAGTTGAGGCATATCGTTCTTGCAATCTCTTCAATCTGTTCATTCTCCGTCATTGGTTGCCCTCCTGTTCCATAGCTCGATAGCTCGTTTTTTGGTTGGGGATTCATTATCATTTCCCCAAACAACTGCGCCACAGTTTGGACATCTCACAGAGTTTTGACCGTAACAATTTACGGCAAGATACGCTTCTTTCGATCCGCAAAACGGACAAGGTTTTAACTTCTGCTTATTCTCCGTCATTGTTCTGCTCCTTTCTCGTACAAAGCGTTTACTTCTTCGGTCACGAGAACCGAGCGCACCGCTTCAAGCATAAGGCTTGCTCCGTGTTCAACGCCTTTGCAATATTCCTCTTTCTCTCGTTTAATATGGTCGATTTTTCTAAAAACCTCTATTTCAATCTTATAAAGATCATCACTTGTCATTGTTCTGCTCCTCCTGGATTCGTTTAATTATTCTTTCGCGCAGCCGCTTAGGGCAAGTTTTGAGATGTTTCTCCCGCGCCTCCGCATCCATCCATCGTATAGGCGCAAGCGTTAAGAAGTCATCGCAAATAATGTTTTTGGCCAAAATCGCATCAACCTCTTCGATTTGATCGCTATCGGGAAATCGCTCAAGGAACATCCGTTTTAGCCTTGCGCGGCTTTCTTCGCAATTGTCGGGCATTATGTCAACGGCTGTTATACTTGCTAACGCTCGCACGCCGTCTCTATCGGTGACGCATCTGGCGAGCTTTCGGGCGTAGATCTCGACCAAGAAGTTACCGGTTCCGCAGCTTGGTTCCAAAAAAGTGCTTTCGATATTCTCCCAAATCTCCGCGGGGAATAAGTCCAGCATATCTTTAACAAGCCATTCCGGCGTGAAAACTTCGCCCAAATCTCTTACGCGTTTTTTGCTTTTGATATATGACATTTGTAACTTCCTTTCCACGGGTGTTTTTCTCGGCTTTTTTCAAGGTTTTTTAAAGAGATCGGTATTTTTGCCGCGTAGCATTCGGCGCATAAATTAAAGCCGTTCCAAACGGGCTTTTTATTGCATTGCCAACAAATAACGCCGTGCCATCTCGGAGGCTTTCCGCGGCTCTTTTTTACCTCTTGGCGGGCTTTCGCCCTACATATCCCGCATAAAATTCCATCAGAAACCTTACGCCCGCACCTTGTACATTTATGTTGATCTCTGCGCCTCTGTTTGAACGCGCGTTGTTGTTCGTTCATCTTTTCGCGCTTTTCGGGGTCGTTACGCGCCTCTGCTTTTTTGATCCGAGTTTTTTCCGCACATTCAAAGCAATATGTGCGCCCGTTAAGCGTGTAAGCATCTTGTTTTTTGCAATCTCTGCAAATGTGGGCTTTTTTTAGCATCTGCCGATATTCTGCTGTTGTCATTTTTGCCCCCCTTCTGTTAACTCCTTGATAAGTTCAAGCGCATCTGTTTGTAATTTAAGCGCACAAATCGGTTCTTTCAAATCATATGGACAAACGGCGCAATCCTTGCCGCCGATCTGTAAGCAACATTCCAGCCCCTGTATAATGGTTTTCTCGTCCATCTGTTACTCCTTTGGTTTTCGCGGCGTTTTTACGCTCGCGTCATAATCTTCAAAGCGCAAGCATTTTTTAAAAACAAACTTGTTATTGCACCACCGCTGTAGCTTCTTTACCTCAAGCGGTGCATGAGGCTTATCATATACCATAACATAAGGAGCGTATCCAAGGTCTCTCAAGGTGTATATCCTGTGGAGATTCTCTTCCATGGTGCTACCATAGTTAACTAAGCAATACACCATCGCCCAAGCGTTATTATATTTTTTTCGCGCAAGCATTCGATATCTTTCGAAATACGGCAACAAGTCCTCTTTTGGATTATCCCAAGCAAAATGTATTTCTTTCATCTTGATTTGATTAAGGAGCGAAATATTCTCCTCGGTTGTAAAACGTATATCTAAGCCTTGATTAAAGTTTACGAAAACCTTACTATCAATAAGTTGTTGCAACAATTCGGGATGATCTTTGCAAGCGAGAATGTTCGGGTCAAGAATTTGGATAAACTTCTGCCCGCTCCAAAACTCGCTGAGATCTGCCACCTTATACGATCTCCGACCCTCTTTCCCTGCCACAACACAAAACTTACATCCTCGCGGGCATCCTCTTGTTAAAAATCCGTATGCGGTATCTGCAGTAAGATCGCCGTATATGCTATAGTCGGGAAAGGCGTGTTCGATCTCATCGGGCAACTTGTTTTCCAGCCCGTACCCCGTTCCCCCTTTAATAATCTCATTGGCGTTCGGTATCCAATCGATATCGGGCGAATATGTTTCATCAAAAACCTTCGCTTGATATACAATATCGTAGGTGGAAAGGGGAATACACCATTCAACGGTGTCCCCCCTTCTTTTGTGATAAGCTGAAATCTTCATCAAAGCGAGGTTAGGAAAGTTATGACCATCCACGTCTATAAGTCCTATTCTCATTATTCTACCGCCTTTCCTGAAGTAATAGTTTCATAATCAAGTCCCAACACATAATGTAGATCGCTCTCGGGATATATGACTACCTCGCACAGAATATCGCTTATATCTATGTCTGTGCGCTTTTCGGCTTTTATATCTTCCCAGCTCTCTCCGGTTCGGTGAGCGTAAAGTCTACAGGCTCTGCCTTTGTTGCGGGCTACAATATACAACCCTTTTTTTCTTTCGCCTTTTGGGTAACAAAAACACAACTTCATATCATTCCACCGCCTTTTTTATTGCTAATTTCAAAAAATCGTCGCCGTCAAAAGAATGCTCGGTGATTCCGTCAGGGGAGGCAGTTTGTTTGACGGATTGGCATCCCCTGAGGTGCCATGACCGGAGAGAACCGCGCCAATCATACATAGGAGTGCTGCCGACCATCCACCCGTTGGAGGAGTAGAAGGAGAACCAAAGCGCTCCGTTTACTGTTAACCGATGCTCGGAAATATATTCGACCACCTCTTCAAGGGTCGGAGGGGTAAACTCCTCGTGCGTACACGCGCCTGCGCCCTTAGAGAGAGAGTTTTTTATATTTTCTTTTTCTTTTTTATTTTCTTTATAGGGGGGGGCAGGGGGGGCTTGTTGTTTTTTTTGTTCTGTTTCTT
>JAZKYL010000002.1:0-8739 GCA_045612105.1 Eubacteriales bacterium | reverse complement strand
ACAACTCCTTGGCCCACAGAACGACATGGCTACGATCCGACTTGGAGGAGATCCCGGTGTAGAGCCCGGAACAGAGCCCGGAGGAGATCCCGGTGTAGAACCCGGAACAGAGCCCGGAGGAGATCCCGGTGTAGAACCCGGTACGGAACCCGGAGGAGAAAAAGAGACCACTCCGCCCGACAAGCCTGTGGTTTGTGAGCACGTGAAGGGCGAAGGTGTCGTTGAGGTTGAGCCTACGTGTACCGAATACGGTGTTATGAAGTATTACTGCACCAAGTGTAATGCGTATATGGGCGGCGAGTATATGTATAAGATCGCTCACGTTAAGGGCGAAGGTATTGTTGAGACCGAGCCTACGTGTACCGAGCTCGGTGTTATGAGGTATTATTGTACTGCTTGTGGGCAATATATTAGTGGTCGTAATATCGCCGCGTTGGGTCATAATTACAAGAATCTGAACGCAGGCGAAGACCGTCTTTGCGGATATTACTACGATGACAAGTTTGAGTGTAGCACTTGTCAGGATACGTATACTGAAAGAACGCTGAAGAAGCATCAAAAGGGCAATAAGATAAAGTCTGTTGAGGCTTCCTATACTACATATGGATACGATCTTGTTTGTTGCAGAGATTGCGGCGGTGAATACCGTATGAATATTAAATCGAAGCTTGCTGATAATTCTGCGTTTACTCCATTTATAAGAAGTGCAGAGGTTATGGAGGGCAGACATAAATGGTTGTTCTATCTTGGAAATAACAGCCAGGCTTATTTCAAGGGAACCAATCTTATGACAGATGCCCAGCTCCAGGAATACGTTTCGGTTATGACTCAGCTTAACAATATCTGTAAGGAAAAGGGAATAACTCTTCAGATATGTATCTGGCCCAACAAGGAGCAGGTGTATCCCGAATACGTTGGTGTTTATCCCGAGACAAACGAAAAGAGAATAGACAGACTGGTCAAATACGTCAGAGAGAATTCCGACGTTAAGATCATATATCCTATTGACGAGCTTAAAGCCGCAAAACCCTATTTGGATACTTATCTGAAGTATGATACTCACTGGAATTGCGCGGGCGGATTTATTGGACATCAAGCGATGCTTAAGAGTCTTGGATTTGAAAGCTACGATATAAGAAATTGTCCCGTGTTCGAATACACCGGTGTTGAGACCGAGAATCTGGATCCCTATTACAGACAGATATCGGGAGATATGATAGGCCTCGGTAAACTCAGTACTTCAGATTATAATGGTGACCATAACTATTACATAAAGTATCGTCCTGATGTGGTTGTAGACTCAAAGGACGGTGTTGATCATAGCGGAAAGAACAATGGCATTGACGGTGCTGAGGATACCCGTCATACCACGGCGGCAAACGCTACCCATGACCTTAATTTCGTAATGCTTGCCGACTCTTACAGAGTAATGCAGCTTTCCTATCTTGAGAAGGATTTTAGTGATTGTTTCCTTACTCACAGAGATCGTGTGAACGACGCAGACGTAAAGGATGCTATCAAGAATGCTGATATTCTTGTTATAGCAGCGGTCGAAAGACTTGAGTCCGATATTCTTTATAGGGCGAAAAAAATCATTGAAATTCTTTCGGAACAATAATATTTTTCTCGGCGTTCTGCAATTTTGTGGTGCGCCGAGACGTGATTTAGAGGATTATAGCGTGAAAGTTATTTCTGATTAATAGATAATTTAACTTTTTCACGCGCGAATTTCGCCTTATCGGCAAAATTCATCGATTACTATTTGTGCCGCCGCGCGGCGGAATGGGGATTATTATGGAAAATATAACATTTTACGACGTGAAAAGCACCCCGAAATTCCGTATTTTATGGTGACAAAGCCGGATTTTGTTTTTAACAAGGATTGTCAGGATCGCCGTGCGACGGTTATGGAAAGCTATCTTCAGGCGTACAATAACGGCGACAAAAACGTTTATTTTATCGACGGTTCGGCGTTTTTCAACGGTGTGCCGAGCTTAGAGCTTACTCTTGATCGCTGTCACCCCAATGACGAGGGCTTTGGCAGAATGGCGGCATATATCGGCGATGTTATTGCCAAGGTTATGGAGCTTTAATCGGATTTTTATAAAAAATGCAACTTTTTTGAAAAAATCCCTTGACAAGGGCGAAAAATAGTGTTATAATAACTCTACTTGTGAAATCACTGCCAAATAACAGTGAAATAATTTTGTGAGGTATTTAAAAATGAAGGAAGCTATTCAGCCCAAGTACGAAGAGTGCGTAATCAGATGCGCATGCGGCGAAACCGTTGTTACCAAGTCCACCAAGGGAAGCGAGATCAGAGTCGAAGTTTGCTCCAAGTGCCACCCCTTCTTCACCGGCAAGCAGAAGTTTGTTGATGCAGGCGGACGTGTTGATAAGTTCAAGAAGAGACTCGAGAACTTCAACAAGTAATAAGGTTTACCTTTGCATTTCGGGCTTTGCCCGGCATAAAGAATTGCGCTGTGTTTTTTCACCGCGCAATTTTTTATTTAGATGTGTTTTTGTTCCTTTTTTCTTTTCGAAAAAGACGAAAAAAGAGAAAAACCTTTTAAAATCCGGGAAAGATTTAAGTAGAAGATCTTTTTACGGATCAAGGTTTTGGAGGTGCGTTAATGAAAGAAAACGATATAAAGACAAAAGCGGTGCTTGTTGGTATAGTTACCGACAGAGGGGATGCCGAGGAGGTTGAAAAATCGGTATACGAATTAGGTCAGCTTCTCGACACCGCAGGCGGCGAGACCTTTGCCGTCGTAATACAAAATAAGAGTACACCCGATCCGAGAACATTGATCGGCAAGGGCAAGGTGCAGGAGATAGGCGAGCTTTGCGAAAATAACGGAGTTAAGCTGGTTATTTTCGACGAGGAGCTTTCTCCCGCGCAGATAAGAAATCTTGAAGACGATATCGGCAACGACGTCCACGTTATCGACCGTTCCATGCTCATCCTTGATATTTTCGCGCTCCACGCGGTCAGCGGCGAGGGTAAATTACAGGTCGAGTTGGCGCAGCTGAAGTACAGCGCGCCGAGACTTATCGGTAAGGGCGCGGAGCTTTCACGTCTTGGAGGCGGAATCGGAACGAGAGGTCCCGGTGAATCCAAGCTTGAGAGTGACCGCCGACATATAAAGAGAAGAATCACCGCTCTTGAGGAGGAGCTTGAAAAGCTTGCTGCTACAAGGAAAACCATGAGAGCGGCGAGAGACAGGAGCGGTCTTAAAAAGGTCGCCATCGTCGGCTATACCAATGCGGGAAAATCTACGTTGCTCAACTACTTGACCGACGCGGGCATTCTTGCCGAGGATAAGCTTTTCGCGACACTTGACCCCACAACGAGAAAGTTCGCGCTCCCCGGTGGCGAGACGGTTTTGCTTACCGACACCGTTGGATTTATCAAAAAGCTGCCTCACCATCTGGTCAATGCCTTCCGTTCGACCCTTGACGAGGCGGTCTATTCCGATATTATAATGATAGTTATTGACGCAAGTGACCCCGAGTATCTTTCACAGCTTGAATGCACCGAGCAGACTCTTGAGGAGCTTGGCGCGGGAGATAAGCCTATTCTTTACGTTTTTAATAAGTGCGACAAGGGAACTTACGACGATCCCGTTATCGACCGCACGAAGGAAAGACAACAGGTGGTGCATATTTCCGCTAAGACGGGTCAGGGATGCGATACTCTTGCCGAAATGCTTCAGAATATCGTCAACGGTGGCAAATGCTCGGTAGTTTTCAGGATTCCCAATGCCGAGCAGGGAGCTATGAATATTCTTTACCGCGAGGCGACTATTGAGGACGTGGATTACGGCGCGGAGGCAGTTACCGTCAAGGCGGTGGTTGATGCCAAGGTCAGAGGAATGCTGAAAAAATATGATACCCAGCTTCCCGAGGTGGAAGAGGAATATTGATAAATTGCAATTTATCTGTCAGTTTGTTTTTTTTGTTCATTTTCTGTCAACAGCGACAGAAAACGAACCAAAAGAACGCCGCATAGGAGAAAGAGGGTCTTGAAAAACCAAACACAGCAAGCCGTGTTTGATTTTTCTGCGACATCCTCTCTCCCCTATGAACCCCACTCACCTGTCGGCAAAGCCGACGGATTTTGAGCGTTTGCTTACTTCAACTTAGCTAAATTTTGATTTAAGATAAACGCTTTGGTTGGGTTTAACACCCTTAGGGGGGGAAAACGATCGTGAGGGATTTTTTTAGCTCCGCAGGAGCGAAAAATCCTGCGCCACTACTAGAGCACCCAAAAATTCGGGAAAGCTCTTTGCGGAGCTTTCTCTCGAGAAAGCGACCCGCATCCCCGCCGGAGGCACGCATCCCTCGCGTCCCCGCGTCCCCGACAAATCAAAATTTGAAACAAATAAAACAAAGGAACTTTTATGGATACGACATCTCCCGAGCTTTACGTCACCTTAGCAGGTGAGGGAAGCGACGAATTTGAAGAAAAACGCTCGATCTTCATCGGTCACGCGAAGCACGTGACAAGCGAAGAGGAAGCGATGGAATTTATAAAATCCAAGAAAAAAGAATACTCGGATGCGACGCACAACTGCTGGGCATATCTTTTGAAAGGCGGCATAGTTGCAAGGTATTCCGACGACGGCGAGCCTCAGGGAACGGCAGGTGTGCCGATGCTTGAAGCAATTCGGAAAAGCGGAGTCAACGATTGCGTGGTTGTGGTAACAAGATATTTCGGCGGCATTTTGCTCGGTGCGGGCGGACTTGTAAGGGCTTATTCCCACGGAACCGGCATAGCTCTTGCCGCGGCGAAGATAGTTACTTATGAAAAGTATGCCGAGCTTTCTCTTGACTGCTCCTACTCCGATTATCAGAAATATTCGGTGGTTTTGCCCACCTTTGGCGCAATTATCGACGATACCGATTTTTCGGACAAGGTCATCATTCGCTTTGCGGTCAAGGAGACCATGGTTGACAAGCTGATATTGAAGATCACCGAGATGTCGGGCGGCAGAGACAAACCCGAAAGACTTGGAGAGAGGTTTGATTACAATGGCTAAATTATTTGATACCCACGCTCACTATTTCGCCGAGAAATTCAATGAGCTTCCCGGTGGCGCGGAGGCGATTTTAGGCTCGGATGAGTTCAGAGAGACCGTCGGAAGAGTAATTTGCGTCGGCTCCGACCCTATCAATTCGAGTATTTCGGTTGATCTCGCGAAAAAATACGATTTTATGTACGCGGCTGTGGGAATTCACCCCGAGGACGCGCAGAATATGTGCAAAAAGACTCCCGACGAGGAGATCTGGGATTGCGTTGAGTCGCTTATTGCCGATGAAACCGTGAGAAAAGAGAACAAGATCGTGGCTGTGGGAGAAATTGGCTTCGATTATTATTGGCAGCCCGTGGATAAGCCCTTGCAGTATGAATATTTTTCCAAGCAGATGGAGCTGGCGGGTAAATATAATATGCCCGTCATCGTCCACAACCGCGACGCTCACGCGGACACCTTTGATATGATCTGCCGTTATCCTAACGTGCGCGGCGTGCTTCATAGCTGCTCTATGAGCGCGGAGATGGTCAAGGAGATCGTCAAGCGCGGCTGGTATATCTCCTTTTCGGGTACGGTTACCTTTAAGAATGCCGAAAGAGTACGCGAGGCTTGCCGCGCGGTGCCTCTTGATAGATTGCTTATAGAGACCGACGCACCCTATCTTGCGCCCGTGCCTTATCGCGGAAAGATAAATAACTCTATTTTGATGCAGGAGACCTGCGCCGTGGTGGCTCAAGTGCACAGGCTAGGTGCCGACGAGATGGCGGAGATCACCTATAAGAATGCTTGTAGGCTTTTTAATATTGAATGAAAAACAGCAGACTATACCGAGCGTATAGTCTGCTGTTATTTATTTATGATATGTTCTGACGTATTGTTTAGGAGTCATATTAAACCGTTTCTTGAAGCACCGTATCATGCTACCTGCGTCACCAAAACCGCACTTTTCGGCGATGAACTGTTCGGTGTGCCCTAAACGCAGTAGAGTTTCCGCCTCTTTAATTCGTATATTGGTAAGATATTCGTAGATAGTAGCTCCCGTGTATTTTTTAAATGCGGTCATAAGCGTGGTGCGACCTATTCCCAAATGCCATGCAAGCGTTTCGGCAACGATCTTTTCGCTGTAATGTTCGTGAAGGTAGCTTAAAGCCCCCGAGACAAATCCAGGCAATTCGTCTGCGCATTCCTTGTCGTTTTCCGCGATCTCCGAGGCTATGGATAAAAACAAGAGAAGTCGCAATCTTCGGCGGATCGGATCGGAATCGTTTTTTATTTTCTCTGCAAGTTCTCCGAGCTCGGCTGTTTTTTCTTTTGAAAGAATCAGAACTCTGCCGCCTTTTCTGAAGATGCCGAGAACCCTCTTCCATTCCGACGGCATTGTTGAAAAATAGTCGTTTGAAAAGAGCATATTTACCCTCGAATAGAGCAGGTCGGGCTCGCACAGTATCAAGTGCGGAGTCATAGGTCTTGTTAAAACAAGACGGCACTGATCTCCGGACTGGACTCTGTCGGGAAACAGCACCTTGACGTTTCCGGAGAAGATCAGACTTATCTCATAATAGCTGTGCATGTGATAATCGGACATTCTTGGCAAATATCCTTCGTAGGAATCGGTATAAAAATCGGTCCAGTTTATACCGTAACCGTAATTTCGCAGTTCAGCCGGCATATTCAAGCCTCCGTAAAGTGTTTTTTATATTGTAGCATAAATTTGAATGATTTTCAACAATTTTGGAAAATATCACCTGTGGAGGCATAATGATTTGAACGATTTGTCAATAAAATGAACGATTATATATTGAAAATGTCTATGGCTTGATATATAATAAATCAAAGAAGCTCATCTAAGGAGGAAATATTATGACGAGACTGTTCACCGAACATAAGAAACGTAAAACAATGAGCCTTGACGGTGCGTGGAGATTTTTGACCGATCCCTGCGGAGTTGGAAACGAAAAAGGATATAAAAACGGTCTGCCCGAGGGCGAGACCGTGATAGTTCCGTCTGTTTGGAACACGGAGAGTGGGTTGCTTGAATATGAGGGGATAGCTTGGTACGAAAAGAGATTTTACACCGAGGGCGGTTGCTTGCGCTTCCATTTCGGCGCGGTGATGACCGAATGCCAAGTCTTTCTTGACGGAGTGCTTCTGGGAGAGCATTACGGCGGATTTTGCGAGTTTGATTTTATTTCACCCGACGTTGAGAGGGGAGAGCATCTGCTTGTTGTTAAGGTGGACAATCGCTTTGACGACCATTCGATACCTCAAAAGAAGGTAGACTGGTATCACTACGGCGGAATTACACGCTCGGTAACGGTCGAGACCCTTGAGGGCGTTTGCATACTTAATCACCGATTCAGATACGAGCTGTCGGACGATTTGAAAACTGCGGAATGTATCTCAACTGTTGAACTATACAATGCGAATTCTTGTGAAACAGAGTCTAAAATTACCTTGATGCTTGACGGCAAAAGTGTTGCCTGTGACACCGTTTCTCTGCCTGCGAGGGAATATTTGACGGTTCAACTGCCTCCCTTTACCGTAAGTGACATTCGCCTTTGGGACGAGGGCAAGGGCGAGCTTTACACGTTGGAATACCTCACCGAGACCGATGACCTTTACGACCGCGTAGGATTTCGAAAAATCGAGGTCAAGGACGGCAAGCTGTTGCTTAATAACCGCGAGATCGAGATCCGAGGCGTTAACCGCCACCACGATCACCCCGATTTCGGCATGGCTTTCCCTCCCGCAAGGATGAAGCACGATATCGACCTTATCTGCGACCTCGGATGCAACGCTATCCGCGGCTCCCATTACCCTAATTCCCGTGATTTCGTGGATATGCTTGACGAGCGCGGCATTCTTTTCTGGAGCGAGATCCCGATCTGGGGCGGCGGCTTTTCGCAGGCTGCTCTGGGAGACGAGCAGGTCGTAAAGCGCGGTCTTATGATGCACCGCGAGATGGTGGATAAATACTACAACCACCCCTCGATCATAATCTGGGGTATGCATAACGAGATTCTGACAGGCACCAATGAGGCTTATGAAATGTCAAAGATCTATTACGAATATCTGAAGGCGGCAGGTGGTAACCGCGCGGTGGTCTATGCCTCCGATAAGCCGCTTGTTGACATCTGCTTTGAGTTTTCGGATATTATTTGTCTCAACCAGTATTATGGCTGGTATTCGGGCGGTCTTGATGCCTGGGAGCCCTTTTTCGAGAAGTTCTGCGAGAGAATGAAGGCTCTCGGCTTTGAAAACAAGCCGATCATTATGAGCGAGTTCGGCGCGGGCGGTCTTTACGGATTCCACGACACCGAGATGCCGATCTGGAGTGAGGAATATCAGGCGAAGCTGATCGATTTCTGCCTGAATCTCTTCCATAATCATCCCGCGATAGTTGGTAGCTTTATTTGGCAGTTCTGCGACATCCGTACTGCCAAGGAAATGGGAATGTCCCGTGCGAGAGGATTTAACAATAAGGGAATTATGAGCGAATACCGTCGCCCCAAAGAGGCATACTTCGCGGCGCAGCGGTGCTATAAGTCGTTCAAAAAAGATTGATAAATTGCAATTTATCGGGGACGCGGGGGAGACGCGTGTTACTTTTCTTGAAAGAAAAGTAACCAAAAGAACTTCCCTGAAAAAAGGAAATAATTGCTCCCATTTTGCCATTCAAAATCTGTTTGATTTTAATCGAAAT
>JAZKYL010000001.1:0-12213 GCA_045612105.1 Eubacteriales bacterium | reverse complement strand
CGCTCACGAGGGGAATTTCAAAGGATAAGACTGCCCACGGAGAAGGTTATATCAAGAGGTTTTTGGACACGGGTTCGATTCCCGTCGGCTCCACCAACAAAAAACGCACTTTTGTCTACCAAGACAAAGGTGCGTTTTTTGAATGATGTTTGCCTTCGGCAAATGATGTTGGCTCCGCCAATGATGACGGCTTCGCCTAATGATGTGTGCCTGACGGCACATTGGGGCAAACATCGCATCATTGCGGAACGAAGTGGAGCAACATCATATTTGCGAAGCAAATGCATCATATCGCCGCAGGCGATGCTTCATTAAAGATACAAGGCTTCGCCTTGATATATTTGAGAAAGTGTGATATAATATGCGCGAAAGCGGGGTGCTTTTATGAGAAAAGAAATTGAAATACAGGGATGCGTAGAGGTTTCTCCGGAAATTGATATTGATCACTTTACAGATGAATTTATTAAATGGGTCGAATCAAAAGGATGGAGCTTTGGCGGAGGTTTTACCGAAATAATAGACGGCTGCTATATTATGCCTGACGGTTCAAAAGGTAAATCTGTTTTAGATGATTGAGTTGACCTTTTGTTCGCTTTTACCTCGATTTTTGACCTTTTCACTCGTTTAAGCCAGAAAAAAGCACACATTTGTCCACTGGGCAAATGTGTGCTTTTTTCAACGAAATTTGCCCTGCGGGCAAGTGAAATAGCTTCGCTGTGAAATATTTGCTTCGCAAATGTGAAATGTTCGCTTCGCGAACGTGGGCAAATTCCATTTCGCATCGACCGAAGGGAGATATTTCACTTATCCTTGACACCCCACCAATTTTATGCTATAATAAACTTAGAAAGGCGGTGGGAAAGTGTCAAAACGCAAGTTTTTAAAACCTCTCATAATAATTATTATTGTTGCCGTTATAATTTTATCGCCAATTATTCTGATATTTTCATTAAATTTATTTGCTTGGGGTTCGATTTTTGTGGGCGGTTGGCTTTCCCCCAATCCTCCTGAGCCTGAAATAACTTATGCAGAGTTCCCGTTTGAAATCGTATATGAGATAGACGGAGAGCTTGTAACGGTAAACGACGTTTACGTATGCGAATTCGATGGCTTTGGATGGAATGAAGGTGTAGGAAAGCACAGAGAATGGAAGGGATATTTTAAAAGCACAGGCGAGGATAAATTCGTTTTATTGCAAGACGGTAACTTGAGCTTGGCCGTTTCAGTGGGATCTCCTAAATATTATATGAGTGATCCAACGGAATATGACGTGGAAGAAGAACCATTTATATACTACATCATAGACCCCAACGAGTTTGGCGGTACTTCATCGGGGGTAATGGACATTGAACCGATATTAGAGCAGTACAAAATTAAGCTTATTAGCTGGAATTTGTCTGAACCTATTCAAAATTCTTTTGAATAAGTGAGTATCTTTTCTGCCAAGATATGCAAAAAACAAAACAGCACTGCACACGCAGTGCTGTTTTTTTGAATTGCTGCTTGACAGGTCAGCGACCTTATGATATACTTAAATCAGAAAGGCGGTATAGATATGAAAACGAAGAAAATAATAATTGTCTGTCTTTTCCTTGCTCTTATCACGATTACCGGTATCTGTACTATTGCCGAAGCGGTCAAATCTTATAATTATGATATGGATCCCGCAAACGGAGTGGATCTTTTGGAGGGATTGGGGGCGGTTCTTGCCTTGGTGATCGGCGGATTTGTGATCCTTTACGAGCTTGATCTGTTTTATACCGTTTATTACTTTTTTATAAAATCGAAAACGATAGTCAGATCGATCATAAACGTTCTTGCCAACGTCAGCTTGTTACTTGTGTTTTTTGGTGAATACGTAGCAAAGGCTCTATCTATCAGCGAAGAGGCAATATTCATAGTTGCGCTGTTTGGCATATACGTCTTTTTAAGGTTGATATATTTTATGATTTCGATGTTTTCATTGCTTCGAGAGGATTTAAAGAATAATAACTAATAATAGTATTAATTTTGTGCTCCGCAAGGCGGAATGGAGATTATTATGGGACTTTTTAGCGTGATCAAAGAGCTTTTTAAATTTAGAAAAGAATTAAAAAAGAGTATAGAGGACTCTAAAAAACGAGAACAGCTCTATCTGCAAATGACTTTTGACGAACTTGGCGCGCTTTCCGACGACGAGCTGTTCGAGGCTGCCGTTGTCAGAACCGAGCATAAGGTCGACAGCTTTGAGGAGTGGGAGTACGGTGTAAATTCGTTGAATCCTTCTCAAAAGATCTTATATTCGGTAAATTGGCTTGAAGTAGAGGTCAATAACGGCGGGCTGTGTCAGTTTTTTGTGAATTCAAGCCGCATGGTGGCTCCTTTTGTCAGCGAATATATGAGTGTGATCGGCGCGGACGAGCATAAGATACTTTTTGATGATTTTATTGCAAAAAACAATATCGATCTTACTGATCTTTCGTCCTTCGACATTGATGAAGCTGAAGAATTTGAAGCGCAAAACCAAAGATACCCATTTGATGAGTATGATGACGCGTTTTATGAAACAGAACCCCTTGAAACCTATCTGAAACGTTTTGTAAGAGAGAATTTGAATGATTTTTAAAAAGCTATTAAAAAATCGGGCAGAAACGTTGGATATTCCCCCTGTGCCATCGTGGGATAGGATCGTGGATGCGTTGTACGACAAGCAGCTCAACTCTTTCTGCGATGAGGTTATAAAGGTAATTTATTCAAAAGATCGCGCTATGCGTTACGTGGTGTTAAAAAGCGAAAAAGGCTTTTTGACGTATCAGCTTGAAGCAATCTATCAATTTGACCGAGACGAATGGAAATATATCAGCAGAAATAACGACGCCATGCCTGCTATGTGGGAGCCGTTTCGCGGAATTGAAGGAAAATCTGTCTTTTCTTACATCGATGATCTTGAGCGAGAGATGAAAGCAGAGCCGGAATATAAGCGATATTTTGAATAACGGTAAACATTAGAATTTGGAGCTTTATATGAAAATACTTGCCATTGATTTTGATTATTACTATTACCCCCAAGGAATAGGTAGCCTTCGGGAGTTTATTGATTTTGCGACCGAGCATTATAATTCGTTTATTGAGTTGACTCAGTTCCAGACCGATAACTGCGTTTATCCTTATTTCATCAAAGAGGACACAAGGCAGATCTTTGTCAACGTTGCGAATATTAATATGATAAGCGAGTATGAGGTCACTGTTTTGAGCCGAGCCGAGTACAACGCGCGATTGGAAAGGATAATTAGCGAAAAGTGCGTCGATTGTGAAAATTACGGCGGCGAGTGTGAGCTTTGCGGCGTCAAGGGATTTGGAGGCAGGCTGTCGCTTGACGGAGAGTGTTGGGCTTACGAAAAGCGCGAAGATTCATAATAGAGTATTTACAGTTTTTGAAAGGAACTCAATATGCGATTATTAAACTTCTCCGAGGAGAGAGCGGGGAGAAAAAGAAGGAGACGAATAGCTTATATCGTTTCCTCGTCAATTACCGCGATCCTGACCTTTGTTTTGTTTATTCTTATAGTAATTACTAAGGATATCCCTATTGAGCAGGACGTGAAATGGGGCATACCCGTTTTCGCGTTGGTGCTGGGCTGTTGCATAGTTTTGGACGTGATAGAGATCCGCGGGCTGATCCGCGACAAGGAGGAGGACGCAAAAAAGAGCGATTTTGAGAAAAATAGGGAGCTTGGCGATTCCTCTCCTATAAGACGAGCCGATCCCGATGCGAAATGCAAGATTTTGCTTGAGGCGATAACACCCGACTATAATATTTGCTACCGCAGGGTCGGACGGGTCAACGAGCTTGTGATAAACGGCTGCGTTTACAGCGAGATCAAGGGATTTTTTGAGTTTGAGCATACCCTGCGCGCGACTCTTGATGGTCACGTCATAGAAGCGGGGCTTGATGATCTTAATTGCAGCTTTATCACCCTTGACGACCGGCTTTTGAATTATAAACAAAGAGTTTTTTGATTCTTATCGCAGAATTACAGATAAATTGCAATTTAGCGGTGTAGCTAGTGGCGAAGCCGTTTGAAAGTTTTGCTCGAGCTTTTTCAAAAGCTCGTCGGAGCCGCCGCAGAGGCGAAATCTCTTGCACGCGCTTTTCTTTTTCCAAGCCGGATGTCGCTTGCGACTCCTCGCTGAGCGTAGCGAAGCATGTTTTCATTTTGCGCTTCTTCTGCCAAAAGAAAAAGCGGACAAACGAGTTAGAAATGCTTTATGTAGAAAGCCCCCCGTGTTGCTCCTCTTAATTGAAAGCTCGCTTTTTTCTTTGAAACCAGAGGCACAAAGAAAAAAGCTTAGCAAAAAAGAAATGCCGAAAAAGGAGTTTCGCGCCTTGCGAGGCGCGACCGCCGATCGCAGCGGCTCCGACAAGCCTTTGAAAAGGCTTGAGCGAAACTTCCTAGCAGACATCGCCGTGAAGTAACCGACAATCAAAATTTGAACTAAAAAAATCCTTCTCGCGGGAGAAGGATTTTTTTAGTATCAACACATCTTGATAAGTCTGATATAAAATTCCGAAGCGCGGCAGAGGCAATCGACTCTGATGCGCTCGTTGTTGCCATGTATCGTGGCGCGTTCCTCGCTTGTCAGATCCATAGCCGAGAAGCGGTAGACTCTGTCGGAGATCCTGCCCCAGCTTCGGCTGTCGGAGCACTGTACCATAAGATAGGGCGAGACGATAGTGCCGCGCCAGGTGGATGCAACCGCGCTTGACACTCTCTCCCAGCCGTCGCATTCGGTGATCGAAACTCGGCTGGGGTTCATTCCGCTTATGACTGAAAGAGTGACGTTTTCGTCGTCGATGGTCTTTTTCAGATATTCCATAGCCGAATCGACGGTGTCCATGGGATTTAGACGGATGTTGGAGACCATAGTAGCCTCGGGAGGAATGACGTTTGCCGCCGCGCTTCCGCTCATCTGAGTGAATGCCACGGTGGTGCGCATCAAAGCGTTCAGCTCTCCGCCGCTCTTCTTGCAGATCATATCAAGAACGGGGGAGAAGCACCAAAGGTTGGCAAATATCATTCTGTAAAGGAAGTTGGAGTGGCGTCCGAGAGTGTCGAACATTTTAGCCACGGGGACGCTCAAGTGAGATTTGAAGGGATTACTTTCGATCTTCACGCAAGCCGCCGAAAGAGTGCCCACGGGTGTGTGAGGCTTGGGGGCAGATGCGTGACCTCCTGCGGAAAGAGTCTTGTATTCCACGTCGATCATACCCTTTTCGGCGATTCCGATCATACCGCAGGGCGCGCTGACACCGGGGAAGACTTTTTCGACAACCGCGCCGCCCTCATCAAGAACCATAGAGGGAACAATGCCTTTTTCCTCAAAGTAATCAACGATATTTTCAGCGCCTCTGCCGTTGACCTCCTCGCCGCCCGAGAAAGCGAAATAAATGTCGTTTTCGGGTACAAAGCCCCTTGAAATAAGGGTATCTGCGGCATAAAGCACCGAGCCGAAGGTGACCTTGGTGTCAAGGGTGCCGCGTCCCCAGATGATGCCGTCCTCGAGAATCGCCTCGAAAGGCGGCTTTTCCCACATCTCCTCGTTGACGGGAACTACGTCGTAGTGCGCCATAAGCACCGAGGGGCTGTCGTGATTCTTGCCCTCCCACTTGTAAAGCAACGCTCTGTCAGGGAGGCGCGTAAGACTGCATTTTTCGTAAACGTTTGGATAAAGTGAGGGCAATTTTTCGATCATTCCCTCAAATTCCGCGTCGTCCTCAAGGGAATGGTCGCGGTAAGAAATAGTCTTATAACGCACCAGCGCGCGGAGGTTTTCGACCACCTTTTCGCGGTCTACCTCTACCTTGTCGTCATAGACCTTTGCTCCCTCACGGGGCTTGAAATTAAGGGTTCTTATAAGTATTATTGCCACGAATATCAGAAACAGAACTCCGATTGCGGCGAGAGTTGTCCACAAATATTCCATCAGAGAAGTCCTTTCTTATACATAATACGGGCAACTATAACGGTAAATATAACTCCAACCGGAACCATAATGCCCACAGTGCCTGCGTTGAGCGCGGGAACGAATATAAAGAGCGCAAGCATAAGAATGATGGGAGCTATGGAGAGCTTTGCGTTCTTGGAAATAAAGACTACCGCAAGACCGCCGAAGAGGGCGGGGAGGATCATATCGAATGCTGGCTCGAGAATGGGGGACTCCAGCACGGGAGTCAGCGGCACTATAAGAATTACTCCGAGTATAATAATAACAGTGGTCACGATGCTGGAGACCGCGATAGAAATGGTGGAGATGACCTCTCCTTCTTCGCTTGTCGCCTTGACCTCGGCTCTCTCCATAGCGTCGATGGCGCAGGGAAGCTTCAGGTTGGAAATGTTACCGGTGATAAAGGAAAGATAGGTTCCGCCGGCTCCCAGCATAGGCACGTAGGTGAATATTTCAACGATACCCACCGCCCAGTACATGGGAGCGGTAGCAAAAAGTCCCTTGAGAAGCACGTTCCAGTCGGGAAGAGTATTGTAGATCAAGGAAAGCGAGAGGGGGAAGGCGAAAAGCACGATAGCGACAACGATTCCCCAGATGCGTCCGTAGGAGTGAACGCTGTCCATATACGTTTTATTAGTATTCTTCATATTAATCTCCATTCTGCCGCCCACAGCGGCACAATTTGTAATCGATGAATTTTGCCATCAGGCAAAATTCGCGCGTGAAACAGCTTAATTACCTCTAAGTAGGAAGTAACTTTCACGCTAGTTGCCTCCTAAGAGCATAGTAAAGGGAATCGCCGAAGCCATACCGCAGATAAGGCTCATAGGCAGTGCATAGTCGGTAAGCCAACGGATCTTTGCCTTCATTGAAATGAGACCGCATACCGCCATTACTACCGCCGAGACCGCCATAACGAGAACGGGAATAAATCCCGAAGCGTCACCATTGAAGATAAGTCCGACGTCGCAGAAAACGTAGCCTAAGAATGCCGAGATCATACCGAGGAACATAGCGTTGTTGAATATTTCGCCCCACTTTTTGTCCTTCATACCCACTTTGTTCATGCCCGACTGTATCTTTTTGGTCAGGAAAGGAACGAGAATAAGACCTGCGGCGATACCGATAGTCATTACCCACGCGATGGTTATGTAAAGAGAAGGATCGGTGACGGTGGTGCTTGCGCTGACTCCAGCCGCCTCAAGCGCGTTACCTGCCGCGACGGTCTCGTAGGTGATAGAGCCGATGACAGACAGACGAAGCCAGGGCAGAGGAATACCGAGGCTCTTTGAGAGAGCTACCACACCGACGAGAACTGCAATAGCGGGTGCTATTGTGAATACCGCCGCCGAAGAGATCGTCTTTTTGACGGTTGATTTTGAAATTCCAAGCTCTTTTGCTCGCTTGCAGGCTTTTACCAGAAAAAATACCGACTGAGCAAGCACGAGAGCGATGATTGCGCCGACTATTATGAATAAAATCGGACTGTTTACACTGAAATCCATACTTTTGTCTCCTTATAGAAAAAATATAGGTCTATTATATACGATTTTGTTCGTTTTGGCAAGGGTTTTAAGCGAAAAAAGAGCATATTGTGAAAATTATTTCCACATTTACCTGTATTGCAAATGTAAAAAGAAGCAAGCCGCGGCTTGCTTCTTTTATATCTTTTTGTTGGATCAAAGCTTAGAGAAACCGAAGCTATTGACCAGCGCGTCGATCTTTTCGCCCTTTTTACACATGGGACATTCGTGGGAGGGATAGCTTGCGTAGTCGCCCAGGTCCTTGGGGTCAAATACTGAATTGACTTTGTGACCTGCGCACTCGTCAACCGTTGCGAAGATAGCGCAAACACCTGCAACAGTGCCGTTATAATACTTTATTGCCTCGATAGCTGCCTGGGCTGTGTATCCCGTGGTGACCGATGCGGCGAGAATAAGCACGTTCTTACCTGTAATCATAGGGGTGATGTTATCGCGGAAGATAAGCTGGCTTCCCGTTGTATGCTCGGGGGTTACGATATATATGGTCTGATGAGCGTTGAGGTTCATAAAGTTACCGTTGGTAAGCTCTTCCGCAAGGCAAGTGCCTATGACCTGGGTTCCGTCGAGGCAGAGAATTGCGTCGACGATAGTGTTGTTATTATAATAGGAAACAAGCTCTTTAGCCAAAGCCTGCGCCTCGGAAAGTCTAGCTTTTTGGGTAGTTACGTCAATATAGTAGTTGATATGGCTATGGCTGGTTGCAAAATGTCCTTTGGAAACGCGAAGATAAAGGTTTTTGTGCTTTGTTCTGATCTTGGTCGTGTTGATGGTTGGCATTTTTGTCTCCGTTCTAAGGGTTTTTAGCCCTTTTTTTTAATTTTATCATATATTATAGGCTATGTCAAGAACTTTTTTTCGAAAAAGAACCGAAAAATGTTGAATAAATAATGCTTTAATTTCAAAAAAACGCTTTAATTTTTATGGACATATAAATTAATTGTTTAAAAATAAACAAACAGTTGTAATTGGTGTTCAAGCAGCGGTGAGCGAAGAGCTACGACAAGGGGAGAGCTGCGGCAAGGGGAGAGCTGCGGCAGGGGGAGAGCCGCGGCAAGGGGAGAGCTACGACAAGGGGAGACCTACGACAAGGGGAGAGCTGCGGCAAGGGGAGACCTACGACAAGGGGAGAGGAATCATAAAGCGGTGGAGGTGTACAAAAAATGAGACTTGGAATGTTGACATTGGGGACTCTTTGTGATAAAATTTTATTATAGCGAATATTAGAATGTTGTGATAAATTTTACTGAAAGGGTGGTTGAATATGAAGAGATATTTTATATTGATGCTTTCGTTGCTTGTTTTGCTTTCTTTCTCGGCTTGCGGTGGTGAGGATGAGACGACTGCGGGCGGCAACAAGGGCGGAAATTCCGGAGACGATGCTGGTGGCGGTAACGTGACTACACAAGCAGCTGCGAATGAGTCCGAAACTGAAAGCCCGTATCTCGCACCCGATTTTACGGTCTATGATCTTGACGGAAGAACTGTGAAGCTGTCGGATTTTTGCGGCAAGCCTATTGTGGTCAACATTTGGGCGAGCACGTGCGGTCCTTGCAAGGCGGAGATGCCCGATTTTCAGGAGGCTTACGAGAAATACGGTGGGGAAGTGCAGTTCCTTATGGTTAATTACATTGGATTTTACGGCGAGACTGTTGAGAGTGGTCAGGGGTACGTTGACGGTCAGGGTTACACGTTCCCGGTCTATTTTGACTCCGATCACGATGCGGCGAGGACGTACGGTATAAATTCTATACCGTTCACTATGTTTATAAATGAAGATTTTGAGTTGTACACGTATTTGAGGGGAATGACTGATTTCGAGACGATTGAGAAGTATATAAAACAAATTAAATGAATTTTCGGGGACTGCGTTCAATGCGCGCGGTCTCCGTCTTTTAGTCATTGGGCTAAAAATTGCGATTTATCGGGGAGAACGCGGTGCCTCCGGCGGCACACTTTTTTGAAAAAAAGTGTGTCAAAAAACTTTCCTGAAAAAGGATAAAATTTCACCAATAAAGTCTTTTGAAACCGTGGATATTTTAATCAGAGTTTATCTTCTATCGTGTTTCTAGTGCATTATAAACTAATTATTTACAAGCAATTTGATACTTGCTCGCAACACGATAGCAGTGAGGCTTTGATAAAAATCCTCACGATTTCATAAGATGAAATGGCTACACTTCCAACCATTTTTGGGGGAAGCTTTTGAAGAGCTCGAGAAACTTTTTTCAAAAAGTTTCTCGAACGCGCCTCCCCCGCGTCCCCGACAAATCAAAATTTGAAAGTTGACTGTTAAATTACAATTTTGTGGTTGTTATGCTAAAAAATAAAAATGACGGATTTTTGATTGATTCTTGCAAAAATGCACACAATAAAAGTTGACACGGTAATTTATGAACCTATGCGTGATTGCCGCATATATTAAATAATGATGATTTTTTTTGTGAAAATCGAGATGATATGAGAGCCTTTGAAGATTTTTTGTGAAATTTTTTGTTCAAAATGCGCCAAACAACCGTTGGTTGAATGATCAAGTTTGGTTAAAAAAACGAAAATGCAACTTTCCTATTGACATAATTTCAGGGCAGTGTTATAATAAGTTATTCTAATCACACTTCATTTGCGCCCCTATCGCTGTTTCTTTGTTTTTGAATCGCAAAGGCCGGTGGTTCAACGATGAAAAAGTGGCATTTGGGTGATGTACTTTGGACTGTGTTTTGAAAAAACAATTTTTATACAAACAAGGAGAACAAACATGAAAAAGTTTTTGACATGTCTGCTTGCATTTGTCCTTGTATTCGCTATGGTTCTTCCCATGGCTTCCTGTGGTAACCCTGAAGAGACTACCACCGGTAAGAAGGAAGAAACTACCGAAAAGAAGGAAAATGAAACCACTAAGAAGGAAACAGATGAAACAACTGTTCCTGAAACCAAGGAATCTGAAACTACTCCCGTAACCACCGTTCCCGGTGAAAATGATGAAGTAGAGACTGATCCTAAGGCTCCCGAAACCGATGCTCCCGCAACCAACGCTCCTGTAGTTGATGCTACCGAAGCTACCGGCACTGAGGGCACCGAGGGTACTGAAGCTACCGGCACCGAAGGCACCGAAGGCACCGAGACCGGCACCGAAGGCACCGAGGCTGATACCGAAGCAACCGAGGAGACCACTACCGAGCTTGTAATTCCCGAGGATTTCACAGCTTACGAAGAGCCTGTTGTTAACCCCGAGGGTATCGAGTTCCCCCTGCCTCCCGCAGATGGCTACACCTACAAGGACGCTGTAGTTACTCTTGCTGCTAACTGGAACCAGCACACCTACCAGACCTCCGATGACAGCTATCCTATCAGCTTCATCACCACCGGCCTTTACGGATTCTTCTTCAACGATGAGGTTGTTTACTCCGCTGATAAGGATCCTTACGCAGGATACGTAATCGCTCCCGAGATGGCAGCTGCTATGCCTATCGACGCTACCGGCCGTATCAAGGTTACTATGCCTCAGTTCGGCATTCCCACCGATGCTACCAAGGGCTATGCTTACGTAATTAAGCTCAACCCCGATGCTACTTGGGAAGACGGTACTCCCATCAATGCTGACACTTACGTTTACTCTATGAAGCAGCTCCTCGATCCCGTTCTTATGAACTATCGTGGTACTGACTACTTTGACAGTAGCTTTGCAATCGCTAACGCGAGAAACTACTACTATCAGGGTAAGACTTCCTACCTTGCAAACGACGGCGAGCTTGGTCTTGCTGATCTCGTTAAGGGTGAGGACGGCGTATACGTTAACCCCACCACCGGTAACAAGATGTACATCGGTGTTGACTACAACCTTGCTTACTTCAGCGGCAAGAACTCTCTTGCTGACTACGTAGGCGCATACGGCGACGCTTACTTCTCTCTCACTTACTGGGAGGACCTCGCTGCACTTGCTGACGAGGACGGCGTTGTTGCTCTTACCGACGAGACCTATCCTATGATCCTTGACGTTATCACTGGTAACGAGGCTTGGGGCGAGGATGAGTCCTACATGCACAACTATTTCGTAGAAGGTAAGTACTACGAGGAGAACTACGACTTCTCTAACGTAGGTATCTTCAAGTCCGGCGAGTACGAGATCACCATCGTTCTCGAAAAGTCCCTCACCGGCTTCAACCTTCTTTACAACCTCACCGGTAACTGGATCGTTTACGAGGACCTCTATGAGGACGGCAAGAAGCAGATCGAGGGTACCGATGCTTGGACCAACAGCTACTGCTCTGACGTAGCTTCTACTATGTCTTACGGTCCTTACAAGCTTGTTGAGTTCCAGTCCGGCAAGTACATGAGATTCGAAAGAAACGAAAACTGGTTCGGTTACACCGACAACAAGCACGGCTTCATCGATCCTGAGACTGAGGAAGCTTGCTCCATGTATATGACCTCTGACATCTACTGCCAGGTAGTTGAAGAGGCAGAGACCAGAAAGCTTATGTTCCTTAAGGGTGAGCTTATGGGTTACGGTCTCCAGGCTGCTGACTTTGCAGAGTACAGAACCTCGGACCGTGCTTACGTAACTCCTTCCGAGACCATCTTCTTCCTCATCTTCAACGGTCACATCGACGCTATCAACGAGCGTGAGGCAAATGCTGAGTTCGATACTTCCAAGTATGACCTTCAGACTATGACTCTCAACTCCTTC